>PLBY01000001.1:20078-24717 GCA_003134655.1 Acidobacteriaceae bacterium | reverse complement strand
CCAAAACGAGAAGGGCGACCGCTACGATCCTCATTTCACCGAAATGGATATGATCTTCGCGCATGTCCGACGGTGTCACGCCGCTTTTCTGCCAACGGCCTTAGAGCGTTTCAGACTGGCAGGATAAGAGACCCGCTTTCGTTTTACTAAAGCCCACGGCGTAAGAGTGTGCGGACGCGTGCGAATCCGGCTTGCGATTTCTTCCACTCGTATGCCTCGAGCCAGCAGCGCATCGCCAATCATTGAGCGATGGCAGCGCCAAGGCACGGCTTCGGCGCACATGATGACGGTTCGTCGCTTTTGGGCCCAATGAATGAGCCGGTCCAAGGCTTTCTCAAATTCTGGCGTCTGCATGTAGTCGGCGAAGCCGCGGAAGCTAGCATTTCTCCAAGCCGTGTTGGTCGAGTCACGACGCGCGTGCCGCAGACCGCCAAGCCCAGCCATATGCCGGTAACGAATCCCCGCCTTCTGAAGCGGGCGAGGGAGGCGGCCTTGGTTAAATTGCGGATTGTGTCGTGAGCGTGGGATCGTTCGAACATCGATCAACTGCTTGACGTCGTGAGCGAGAAGTAGAGCAACGAAATCCTTCAAGGTCCGGGTCGAGTGCCCCACTGTTAAAACGAGGGGAGCCTGTTCCGTTCGTCTGACTCTTCGCGAGGCCGGGAGACCGAGGCGGTGAGGAAGCTTGGTGGCAGGAGGACCCAATGCGATGTTGAGCTGTTTGTTCGACGGTCGGGCGCGCCTTGAAATATCGCCGGCACTCCTAGTCATCGGCTGCGTGCTCGCTTTCGTGAGCTTGAGAGCCCTGGGCTTCGATCCCCCCTGTATCCTTCGCAGCAGGCTGGTAGGTGCCGGGTACGGTTCGAAAACTGATTGCCAAGCGATTCCATCCGTTGATAGCGATAATTGCCAGGGTCAGATCAATCAGCTCCCTTTCGCCGAAGGTGCGGCGAGCTTGCTCATATATTGCATCCGGTACATGTCCTTGCCCGACCAGCGTGACCGCTTCGGTCCAGGCCAGTGCGGCCCGTTCACGCTCTGTGAAGAAGGGTGTTTCCTCCCAGGCGACCACCGCGTAGAGTCGTTGCTCGGTTTCACCCGCGGTGCGAGCATCTTTCGTATGCATGTCCACACAGTAGGCACATCCGTTGATCTGCGAAGCTCGTACCTTTACCAGTTCAATCAGAGAACGCTCTAACCCGCAGTGGTGAACATAGGTTTCCAGGCCCAGCATTGCAGTCATGGCACCGGGAGCAACTTCCGCGTATTCAATCCTGGGTTCCATCACAGCCTCCTTCTATTTGTTAGAGATGGGCACAGGGCGGTTCTGCTTGTAGACTTCTCGGACGGTAACTTTCGCCGTCTGCAAGCTTCCTGGAAAAATCTTCCGCCAAGCCGGATCTTCACTGATCTCCGCGTGACCATTGACGCGCATTCGGACACCCGTACGAAGATCCATGAACAGCATCCCGATGTGCGGATTGTCAAGGATGTTGCCAAGACTTCGAAACGAGCCATTGCCCGCATAGTCCGGAAAGATGATCGTTTTATCGTCGAGAACCTTGACTGCTAGTACACCTTCCCTTTTCCCCCGATAGCTGCTATCGCACTCGCCTTCTCTGTTGCTGGTGGCGATGAAGAAGAAATCGAGAGATTCAAGATAGTGCGCGACAGTATCGGAGATTGTGACAGTGGTCGGAACGTCAGGTGTTGCAAACCTCTTCCGCAGCAACTCCTCGCCATGCGATGCGTGTTGTCGTGTATCTGTGGTGTTCACCTTTGTGAGAGCCCTCCCAGTTCGAGAGGCTGCCCCTGCGATGTCCGCAATTCCAACGCTGGTCAGCCCAGTGGTACTAGTTAACCCCAGCCGTCACTTCCATGCATATGTGACATTGTGTTCAATCGTTGGTACAAGCCTTCTATTGTGCATTCGAGCGCCTGCAGACAACATCGGGAGCTTGGCACCAGAAGTCAGGTGCTGCTCGTATAAGAGTGCGCCATAGTTGCTGGCGTCCGTCTTCGAATCCGAGGGCCCTGCCGGGATGGTGGCGATTTGTTCGCACCGAAACCGCGAGAATACAGCCACCGTGACAGGATGGTCACTCTAATCGCGGAAGTTGGAAGAGCCTAGGGTTCACAGTTGGAAGTTAGCTCAAAAAGGAGAATTGTGATGAAGAAGCTTGTGCTGATTGTTGCGATGCTGATGATCTCCGCGACGTTCTCGTTTGGAAAGAAGGCGGAGAAAACCTATACCGGCGAGGTCATGGACAGCCAGTGCGCCAAAATGGGCAATCATGACGCAGGATACAAGATGACCGGTACGAACACGCCGAAAGACTGTGCCCAGGCATGCGTGAAGGCGGGAGGCAAGTACGTACTCTATGACGCAGTCGCGAAGACTGCCTACGAACTCGATGACCAGGACAAAGCCAAAGACTTGGCGGGCCAAAAGGTGAAGGTTGAGGGAACGCTCAATCGTGCTACCAAGGCGATTCACGTTGACAAAATAGAAGCTGCCCCCTAAGGCGGCCCGGGGATCATCGGATAAGTCCGATCCACCGAGGGGGTGTTTCATGGAGATCGTGTGCTTTGCTGACGCTTTGTTCGTAAACGCGCCGGGCTGGAAATAACTATCAAAGGCACGACTGTGGGATTGTGCACGTTGTTGCAGTCAGACAACGCACGAGAAGCCGCCTGATCCTTCCGGCGTACACGACCAGACCCGACTTTTCATGGAAAGCCACCTGGGAGAGGAGGAAAGGTGCGTCACAAAAACGGGCTGATGGTTGCGATCGTCATCGTGCTGATCATCATCGTAGGAGCCTATGCAGTGATGCATGTAAACATTAGTGCTCTACCGGAACCGGGTCCATTCGAAACCTCGATCGCAACCAAGGCGAAAGACTGGTACATCAGCCGGGCAGCACGTGGCTCGCTGCCTCCGGCGCCGACCAACGACGCGTCCAGCGTTTCCGCGGGAGAAACGCTGTTCGGCATGGGGTGCGCTACATGCCACGGGCAGGACGGGCACAAGCCGACACCCATCGGCAAGGCGATGTATCCCCGTGTCCTAGATCTCGGCTCACCTGAGGTGCAGGAGATGTCCGATAGGGAACTATTCTGGGTCATCAAGAACGGCATCCGGTTGAGCGGCATGCCAGGCTTCGCAAAGATCGAATCCGATGAACAGATCTGGGAGTTGGCGTATTACGCGCGTAGTTTGGGCAAACAGCCAAAGCGCTAGCTCACACCTGCGGCTGCACCGTGGCAATCCATCGCCGTTCATTGTCTGCCCAACATGCGCGCCCTCTTCGGCAGAGCACAGACTTGCCCTTGATCCCAAGATACCGTGCACGATTCTCGCACTGTGCGCTTTTGACCGGAAGAGAGTTGTGTGAAGTGTCACGATACTTTCAAGAGAACTGCTTTATCTCAGTCAGGAGTTGTCATGGCTCATTACAGTCTGCTTCGTGATTACCGCTTCGCCAATGCCGTGGACGATATCCGCGGCGCCACAATGTACGGTTCCTCAGACGAACAAATTGGCACCATGGATGACATTGTGTTCGACCACGAAACCGGTGATACCCGTTACGTCGTCGTGGACCTAGGTCACCACAAGACACTGGTGCCCTCGGGAAGGGTGTATCGAAGCTCTAGGGAAGATGGCTTTGAAACCGATCTCAGCAAAATAGAAGCGCTGGAGTTGCCCGAATTCGATGAAGCAATGCTGGAGTCCGGGAAGCACTGGACGGAGCGCGAGAAGGTGCACCTGGACGCATGGCACAAACGCGTAGAACGATTCACAAAGGAATACGAAAAGAGCTACAGCGACGACCCGGTGGAACATCGTGAGGGGTCGGACCATTTTGTTACGCCTGGGCCATCAGACATGCCGCCAGAACCGGCAAACACAGAACGGAAGCGGGTCATCAGCGGCGCGGATCTTACGCCACGGCGAATACGAGATAAATTCAGCGGGCCATCGCACCCGATGTCTCTGGCAACCACAGGAGAAGCTTTCTCGCCGATGACTGCGTGGACTCCGCGTACCGCGAATGCGAGTTACCGCGACATAAGTCCACGCTGGACTACCTTCCAGGCCAGTGTGAAAAGCCACGTGGATCACATCCGAGGCCAGTGCCCGGCCTGCTCGGCAGACAAAGCGGCTTAGGTTAGCGCTTCGTTATGAGCCGACCACGTCGGGCGTTCACGAATTCTGAAAGGGGAAAACAATGCCAAGCCTTACAAGCAACAGAGTGTTAAAGCATCCCGGAGCTAGCTGATAAGGACATTTTCTTCGTGCAATCACATTTGCAGGGTGGAATCACTACCTATGGTCGCTGAGAATTCGCCGAATCCCCCTGATCCGATCCACGAGGGGTGCGGCAGTCGACACAGCTTTCCACAGCAGAGGAAAAAGGAGCATGAAATGAATACAGCNNGTGAAACTGAAGAGCCGTCAGGAGGTAGCTGAACGCACGATGGCGTTCCACTTCGAAAAGCCATCTAGTTTCAAGTTCATCCCCGGCCAGTTCATTGACATGACTCTATTGACCCCCTCTGAGACGGATGCTGAGGGAAACACGCGAGGCTTCTCGATCGCGAGCGCGCCTTACGAAACTACGATTATGGTGAC
>PLBY01000001.1:0-20062 GCA_003134655.1 Acidobacteriaceae bacterium | reverse complement strand
AGCTCCACACCGATGTGAAGCGGGCAGCTGTGTTCTTGGCGGGCGGCATCGGGATTACACCCTTCCACAGCATACTGTTGGACGCCGCAAGGCGAAAACTGCCTCATCGCATTTTTCTCTTCTACTCTAATCGTCGGCCAGAAGATGCAGTATTCCTCGATGAATTGCAGGCACTCGAGAAGCAAAATGCAAACTACACTTTTGTCGGTACCATGACCGAAATGGAAAAATCAAAGCATTCCTGGCAAGGTGAACGAGGCTTGATCAACAAAGAAATGCTCGCCAAGTATTTGAAGGGCGCGGCATCTCCTATCTACTACATCGCTGGACCGCCTGCCATGGTCACCGGCCTACACAAAATGCTCCAAGAAGCCGGAATCAACGATGACGATATCCGTAAAGAAGAGTTCACTGGCTACTGATTAGCTGTCCCTCCAGAGAACTACTTAGGTACGAACTGAACGAGACAGCGTCGATGGAGGCTTTTATGACACCGAAATCAAGAGATCGGGATCGTGGTAACGAAGCCCAGCTCGACGAACTCGGAGATGATCCGGGGCAGGTCGGATCGGACAGCGCGGGACAATCGGGTGATTCACAAGGTTTGTCAGACATAGCCGAATCGGCGGCGGAAAGCGTAGAAGAACTTGCCGACACCGACCAGGCGTACGAAGCCGAAGCTATACAAGGCGTGGAAGACGCCGGAGATCATCCGGAACGACAGGTGCGCAGCCACCAGGACAGTCGCTCGTCCCATCAAGCCTCAAACGACCGCGACTGGGAGTGAGCGCTGTCCGGGCTCGCAGGCCACGTGCTTGCTAACCGTATCTCCATCGATGTCAACTCGCAGCTCAAGAAGTTTGTTGTGAAAAGGCGTGCTGGCCTGTGTTTCGATGATCGGTACCACCCGATCACGTGAGAGTCTAAATTTACATGGGAATAGCTCAGGTTTTCCTGCTTCCTGAAAGGCCGATCGAATCCCTCGACGCCTACATTTCTGGGGGCGGTGGGGAGGCACTCAACAAGGCGCTTACGATGCCGCACGAGCAAGTCATCGCGGAGGTGAAGAAGTCAGGTCTGCGAGGTCGAGGTGGAGGTGGATTTCCGACCGGCCTGAAATGGGCAGGCGTGGCCCATGACCCGTGTCCCACGAGGTACCTGGTCTGCAATGGATCGGAAGGTGAGCCGGGATCCTTTAAAGATCACATGCTGATGCGAAAGAACCCATATCAGCTCTTGGAAGGAATCGCGATTGCCGCATACGCCATCAAGGCCAAGAAGGCCTTCCTGGGCATCAAAGCCAGTTCCCAGAAAGAAGTCGGTGCGGTGAAGCGGGCAATCGATGAAATGTTGAAGCGAAATGTATTGGGTCCCACTCCGATAGAACTCGTGCTGGGTCCGGAGGACTACCTGTTCGGCGAAGAGAAAGCGCTCCTGGAAGTGGTAGAGGGCCGCGACCCCATGCCCCGGGAGGCGGATAATCCACCTTACGTTGACGGGCTGTTCATCACGGACCCGGCTCAGCCGAACCCAACGGTGGTGAATAACGTAGAGACTCTCTCAAACATTCCACACATCGTCCATCGTGGCGCTGCGTGGTTCCGTACGATCGGAACGCCGGATTCGCCGGGCACGATGATCTTTACAGTTTGTGAGGACGTTCAGCGGCCGGGGGTCTACGAGCTGCCCATGGGCACCACACTCCGCTCTCTCCTCTATGACTATGCTGGAGGGCCACTGCCAGGGCGGCAATTCAAAGCGTTCCTCTCAGGAGTGGCCAATCCGGTAGTTCTTCCGTCCCGCCTTGATACGCCGATGGATTTCAATTCGCTACGCGCGATCGGCTCGGGCCTGGGCTCGGGAGGATTCATCGTGTACGACGACACGGCATGCATGGTGCGCGTAGCGCACATGTTTGCGAAGTTCCTCTGGCTGGAGTCCTGCAACCAGTGCTCGTCCTGCAAAATCGGCACGAACCAATCCATGACTTATCTGCAAAAGTTGATTGCGGGTAGCGGTGACGAGAGCGACATCGACTTTGTGATTGAGGGGGCGATGATGGCNNTTGGCACCTTTTCCAAAGAGTTCAGCGAGCACTACCGGCGGGGCTGCCAAGATTGCCGCGACCCGGTACTGCCCAAGATCCACGATTTTGATGAGGCAGCACATACGTTCACGTATTCGCCTGGCAGGCTAACTCCATAACTCAGGAAGAGACCGATATGTCCGAGCCCGTTTCGAAGTGGGTGCGCCGCGGCCCGACGTTCCTTCAGTCGGTGGATGGTTCAGTGGATAATTTGCCGATCGCCGAAACCAACAACAGCTTCGGTCAGGTGCTTCGTGTCCAAGCTCTGGGTGACTACAAAGTACTGCAAGTGAGGCCGAAGAATTGCCCAAGTCCAACTGGGGAGAGACGCCAGCAGTGGACTGAAACAGGTAGCCGCAGCCATAGAGACGTTGAGGCTGGCTTCTTCGGGAATACAAGCCGGCTCTGAAGATGCAGATAGCAATCCGAGACGGTGGTCGGTCGTCTTCCGTGCGTAGTACCTCCCCCTGCAGGCGGCGCCTTGTCCGCCACGGGAAATAGCGTGACTGCATGATCCAAAGCGTAAGATCGGTTAGGATGCGGTCCCGAAAACTCGACTGGCGGAGAAATCCTCTATATGCGGGATGGCAATCTAAGTGCCGCTTGGCCTAACAATCGTCCTCGCCGCCACTATGAAAGCACTATTATCGCGTCGTATTGACCTAACTATACTGAAACACAAGGGAACGAAAAGCATGTCGCACTCCACCCAGATCGTTACCATCGTCCGCAGGGCTGTGGCCCTGAATGATTTTCCAGGGGCGGAGCGTTTGCTTCGCTGCTATCGCGACAGCAAAGGCATCACGCCGGAATCATTGGAGGCGCTCTCCTGGTTGGCCCGTGGCGCCTTTGCTGCCCACCGATTCGCAAAGGCTGTCGGCTACGCCCAGAGTGTACATCGGTTGGCTGTGCGACGGCTGCAAAACGCGGAACTGGAGTCGAGCCCATGCCTGTCTGCAGCGTTAGGAGCGTCGATCGAGGTTCTTGGGCAGTCGAAGGCGCAGCGAGGGTGCCGCTCCGAAGCGATTCGGTTCCTAAAAAGAGAGCTCGCCGAGTATGGCGCCACCTTGATCGGGACCCGCATCCGAAAGAATCTCAATCTTTTGACGATGGAGAGCCAGGCCGCGCCTGAGCTTGAGATCCTGGACTGGCTGGGACCCAAACCTCCGGCATTATTGGAGCTGCGCGGCCAGCCCGTTCTGGTCTTCTTTTGGGCGCATTATTGCGACGATTCGCGCACACTCGGGCGGGTGCTCGCGCGCATCCAAGAGGAGTTCGGAAGAGGCGGCCTAGCGCTGATTGGCCCTACGCGCTGTTATGGGTACCTCGATGAACGCCGCCGCAAACCGGTCCTGCGTCGACGAGAAATGCAACGCATCCAGCAGGTACTACGCCAGTACTATTCTTTGTTATCGGGAATGCCTGTCAGCATCAGCGCTCGAAACTTCGAAGTTTACGGCGTGAGCACGACGCCCACCCTCGTGCTAGTCGATCGCAAAGGCCTCGTATCGTTTTATCACCCCGGCAAGTTGCCTTATCGGGAACTCGCCTACAGCGTCCGAAAGCTCCTCCTGACATGATGTTAAAAGGACGCACTGCGCTGGTAACGGGCGGCACTCGGGGCATTGGCCGCGCGATCGCGGAGCGCCTTCTCCGCGAAGGTGTTGTAGTCGCAATTTGTGGGCGGTCGTCAGCCTCGGTCGAACGCGCGGTGGAGGAATTGGCATCTTCTGGCGGCGGCAAGATCTACGGTACTCAGGCCGACATTGCCAGTGTCAATGATGTGCGGCAGCTATTCGCGTTCGCGGATCGAGAATTGGGTGGCACGGATATTCTTATTAATAATGCCGGTGTTGCTGTACTCCGCCATATTGCTGAGATGAGTCCCGAACAATGGGAGCGGACTATAGCGGTGAACCTGACAGGTGTCTTTCATTGCTGCCGCGAGGCAGTCGCGCAATTCCGACGACGCGGAGGCGGGTTTATCATCAACATTGGCAGCCTACTAGGAAAAACCGCGGTTACTGGCGGTGCGGCCTACTGCGCTTCGAAATTCGGGCTTAATGGCTTAAGTGAAGCCATGCTCCTGGATTGTCGTCATGAAAACATTGGGGTCTGCACCATCGTACCGGGGAGCGTCAACACCGAACTCTTCGGTACCCCGGCGGGAGCCGATTGGAAAATACAACCGGACGATGTTGCACAGGTAGTTGTCACAGTCCTCGAAATGCCGCAGCGCACCTTGGTGAGCCGGGTGGAGATGCGGCCGCTAAGACCACCACAATAGGTATTCTCCCGCAGGTCAGCGTGACGTCATGAACTTGTGCCCAGGGCTGGGAATAAGAGCCGCCTGAGAACGCAAGTTCCATCCAGGAAGGTTGTCTCTCGTCCTGCCATGCCCAGCACCTCGGCTTGCAACGCAGCGACCTGTCGCAACGACAAATGGTGTCATTCCACGATCCAAAGCGTAACGCCCTTCCCTTGTTGCACCAATTTCTCAGCTAGGTCTTTTCCGGCAGTGAGCCTGCGCAACCAGGGCAGAGACCGACGCCCCACGACGATCGTGCGACACTTATTTATTCGTGCTAATTCAAGGATCTCCTCACTCGCGCTGTTCTGCTCTCTGAGTGGATCTGAGAATTGTGTCGTCAGACAACTCGCAGGCAGTCCAGCTCCCCGCAGTTTAGAGCAGGCCCAGTTCAAAGCCGGTTGTGCCTCTCTTCTGGCTGCTGCAATCCATTGCTGTTGTTCTGTCTTGAGCTGAGTGTCCAGTTGTCGTTCCTTGTCCGGATCCTCGGCGCCACCAAACTCAAGCAATTTCGGCGGCAGCGGCGTCAGGAAATGTGCAAGGCATGCCTGAAATCCTCGCTGCCTCGCTAAGACCCTAGCGACGTATTCCACTGCATGTTTCGATGACGAAGACTCATCGACGACAATCAGTAGCCTATTGTAGGTCATCCTTTTTCTTGTAGCGGCACCACCGGTATGGGCTGGTCGTGATGTTTGGACCATGCGCCTCTCCTCCTCAATATCTAGATCGCTTCGAGCACTGCTGTCCTTATTTGTGCCTCAGCACGTTCAATGGTCATGTCTGGCATACCAAGCCTCTTGGCCCGTGTTCTGAACCCCACCCGCTCGGTTATGGGTGGTCACAATGCACCGGTGTTTCCAGAGGCTACGAAAATGGCCGTGTTCGAGCCTTATGGTTACTTCGACATCTTCATCCCAGAACTCATGAAGGATCGCGTAAGAGCGCTCGCTGGATGATTTATTGTTTTCGTCAATAAGAGCAGCATCGGCTTTGTTAGTGCTCTGGCAAAAGCACACGAGGATGCCACTGGCAATCAATACTGCAGCAGTCGCACCTGTATTGGCCGGAAGAAGAGCGAGACGAGAATGGGGCGCCTGAACCCGCTCCGCAATGGTGCCAACTAGGACCAAGGTGCCTGCATACCGCATCAACCAGCCCGCCGCAATGGCCGTACCCAGGAGAAGCTCGAGCAAGAACGCAAGTTCGTCACGAAACGTAAGCTGAGGCGGCCCGACGAAAGCACTTAGCAGCAACGTTGTTGCGAGAAAAGTTCTGGCAATCGTGACGGCGCGCACACTCCAGCGTCTAGATGTGCCAACGGTCATTGTGGTTCCTCACAAACGTCAACCAGACTGCACGCTTCAGGAGCATCGCTACACGTCCCGACGGTATAAATATTCTTCAGGTCGCTTTCCGCGGCAATAGATCATCCATACTCGTTCCAATGACGAATGTGACAGCGAAAGCGTTTTCCATTCGTTGCGAAACCTTCGCTTTCAGAACTCCATTGCGATATCAGTCCATCCGCACGTTGGGCATAGACCTCCCTCGAGGAAAGTCCTTACGGTTTGTAAGTCCCGTCAGATCGTTCAGCACCGTCATGTCGAAGGGCGTGGTGAATGGTGCTCTCTTTTTTGTAGCCGCGGACGTCCTTGGGCTCGGGTTTGTGACCCGGTTAGGCTTCAGGCTTATCTGCATTCGGTTTCACGATGACTGTCCTCCTGTTCTTGTTATCTCCACCGAGTCCCGGTCGGAAGAGTCTTGGAAAATCGGTAGACAGGCGCTGCCGGAGAATTCTCATTCACGGCTTTGATTTCCGAAATCGGGCGCTTACACCTTCGCTCCAGGAGGGTCGGCAACTCGCCCCGTCGGCACGAAATCCGGGGCGTCAAGGCGCGCCACGCCAATCCGGTGGTCAGCCATCCCGTAATAGACGTCGAGGTGGCCCGGTGAGCCAAGATCGTCGCGCCGGTCGATGCCGGTGGGGAACACGACGTTGGCGATGGTCCCGTAGCGTTCCTCCGGCAGCACAGGCGTCAACACCGGCTCCGCCGAGCGATAGAGGATCACTTGAGGATGCTCCTTCGAGAGCACCATCACCCCAGCCGAGTAGCACAGTTCGTCCACGTCTTTGCTCGGTTCCCCGAGTTCGCTGACACCGTGGTAAATCATCACCCAGCCGTGCCGGGTCAGGATGGGCGGAGTGCCCCCGCCGATTTTGAGCCGCTCCCAGGGCGACACAGGAGTCGCCAGCCGGTGATGAGAGGTAAAACGGCCGAGGCTATTTGGTTCGCGGGCCTCCAAGGACATCGGGCAGTAGGAGATCCAGATGCTTTCCCGATCAAGATCCACCTCACGGGTCGTGGGGTGGCGAGCGGTTTCTTCCGGACGAGTGCCGGGAAACAGCGGCCGGTGGAGGATGGCTAGTTCCGGTTGCCCCGATGGATTAGGAATGGCGACAGGGAAGAGACTGGCGTCTTTGTCATCCACGTTGCCGAATTCGATGCCGTGATACGGAGCGAACGTCGCGAGCCCCAGACGCTGCCAGCGGAACAGGTCCCTCGATACGGCCAGAGCGATCCGCGGGCCTTGGGGCGAAAGTGCCGTGTAAGTCATCATGTAGCGCTGCAGCGGTTCCACGTACGTGATACGAGGATCCTCGCAGCCACCGCTGCCGTCGGGCCGCCGCTCATAGTCGGCTTCCGGCTCCAGTGCGATGCCCAGCCGCTCGACGCCTGCCGGATCGCCGGCTTCATTGAACCGCACTCGTGCAATGCCGATGCGCGAGTAATTACCTCGCGCAACCAGCCGCGGGAACAGGTAGAGCTCACCGTCAGGGCCGCGCGCGGCAGCCGGATTCAGGACGCCTTCGATCTCCTGGGGATTGCCCGGCTCCGGCTCCATCAACATTCCCAGACGTTTCAACTTAAATCCGCTCATCTGATCCCTTCATCATGTCATGCTTTCTAATTGCGATCTGCTAAGCAGGCGATGATTGCTTGAGTAACCCGTTTCGTCTCATTGGGATCCCGCACTGGGATAGAGACAACACCTGCTTGTTCGGCCGGATAGTCGTTCCCTCCCACGTACAAGGCATCCCCTATGAAAATCATCTCTTCCAATGAAATGCCCAAAAGGTCTCGCAGTTTTCTGATGCCATAGGCTTTGTCAATGCCGGGTTTGGTGATATCAACAGATGTCGAGCCCCCGATTCGGACAGAAAACTCGGGAATAAGAGTGTCAAGAATCGCTTGGATCTTCTTCCGCTTGGCGAAGTCGGAGTCCCATTTCTCCTTCTCTTCTAAAGGAGCCTGCTGACCTAAGGCGGAAAAAGTTATCTGGCTTCCCCGGTCTTCAATTTGCTCTCCCCAGAGCTTTTCGATCTTGAAGCCTGCAACTCCGATCGCCTTCTTTAGGGAACTGAGGATCTTTTCTCTTTGATCCGTAGTGAAATCCTCCGAATAGACCTTTTTCCAATCTGCTGCGTCGTACCGGTAGAACTTTGTTCCACATGTAGGAAGCAGAGATAGATTCGCCAGGCGCTCGTCATGGGGAAGATTGGAGAGGAGTTGCTTTTCAAACTGGGGCCAATTGCCTCCGGAAATCACGGCCACTTTAACGACAGTGAGAAGGTCATGCAGCAGTCCCGACATTTCGGCATCCAGAGACGATTTGCTTTCGGCAAGCGTACCGTCCAGATCAAACACAATTAGCTTTTTCACCATGCTTCCACCCTCTGAATTCTGGCGATTTCAATCCGGCAGCGCAATCTCCAACAAATTCACTGCGCTGCTGGGCCGAAAAACACTGGTTCCGATCGCCGCAGGCAAGACGAATACGTCGCCTTTCCCAACGGCGTGAGTGGCGCCGCCGTGCTCGAGATGCCCCGCACCTTCGATGCATACCAGCACACGTGGCTCACCCGCGGTTCCAACGGTAAATGGAGAAGCTCCGCGCAGGCGCCACAACAAGAAATCTTCACAATGGAAGAGTCTCTCGCGTTCCACCGGCGCCGTTGTTTCCACCACAGGCGTAACGAGACCGACCGCTCCTTGCGTAAAATCAATGCAGGCGATCGCCTTATCGACTTGGAGTGATCGCAGCTGGCCCGTCTTCGCGTCAACATGGTCCCAGTCGTAAAGGCGAAACGTAACGTCGCTGTTCTGCTGAATCTCGAATACTACGACGTCGCCGCCTAAAGAGTGAACCGTCCCGGCCGGCAGGAAAACAGCATCGCCGGGCTTCGGAGTGAACCATACGAGGTCGTCAGTCACCGCCCCGTTCGTGATGGCCCGCCGCAGACCGGCTGCAGTGGTGCCTGGCTTGAGGCCTGCATAGATGCGGCTCCGTGTCGCGGCTTCTAGCACGACCCATGCTTCGGTCTTCGCAGTTTCGCCCGCTGGCAGCAGGTTCGTATTCGCTTTCGTGGGATGCACTTGAACTGAGAGCATTTCACGTGCATCGAGGAACTTCAGCAGTAGGGGAAATCGACGGAAACGCCGAGCCAGTTTTCCCAGCATTTGCTCCGGAAACTGCTCCATTAATTGACTGATGGTCCGACCTTTGAGCGGCCCATTGCCGACGTGGCTCTGATGGTCGCCGCGGTCGCTGAGTAGCCAAGCTTCGCCGACAGGGCCGTCCCTCGGCAGAGGTGTGGTGAGCAGGTCGGCCAAACGCCGTCCGCCCCAGAGCCGATACTGATAAATCGGTTCGAATTGCAGGGGATACAGAAGCATTTGACTCACGGCATGTCTCTTTCACTCTCATCCATCGCTGGCGAGCCCCTATCACCGTGCCTGGCCTCGCCGATGGGTCGCAAAGGATCAGTCGATCCGGCGGGGGCTCAAGCTGAGAGCGTTCCATGAGTTTCCTGTGTGATGGGGGTTCGTGAAGATTGCACAGGCGAAGCGTGAGCATTTGGATAGATGCAGAGTTCAGGCCCCAAGAAAAGCTGGTCGTACTTGGACTTGCCCTCGACGACTGTGCTGTTTTTGTCGATGGTGACCTTCTTGGCCTGACCGAGGTCGGAAATCTGTATGTTTTTCAGTTGGATGCCTAAGCCTGCGGTGATCACCTTGCTGCTGGTTAGGAGGGCAATGTCCTGCAACATACTCTTGCGCTGATCCCCGAAGCCGGGTGCCCTGACAGCAGCAACTCGCAGCGGGCCACGCAGCTTGTTTACGACGAGAGTGGCTAGCGCCTCGCCCGCAACATCCTCTGCGATTATGAGCAGCGGCTTGCCACTCTTTGTGATCTGCTCAAGTAGCGGGAGCAGATCCTTCTTAGAACTGATTGCGCTTTCGTGAATGAGAATATAGACGTTCTCGAAGACAACTTCCATGCGTTCGGGGTCAGTGACAAAATAGGGTGAGAGGTATCCGCTGTCGAATTGCATGCCTTCAAACCGCGGTCTGTCGCTGGGGCTGCGGGCAATGACGTTGCCGTTGCGGATGGGGCCAGCCTGTTCTACACCAGCCAAAATGTGGTCATCTACTGTAGCAAGTTGCGCGGTCATGATTGCAGAACCTCCGCCATCTGCGTCTCACGGCATGCTCTTTTCCATGCGCGAGGTAGACCATTCAGTTCTTGGTTGCTACGGCCAGGTTCTTCGTACCGGTAAGCATAGAAAGCCGCTTTGTTCGCTACTAATATTTTGGAATGCTGAATGGTTTCCGCATTTTTCTCATTCATACGCGTCATCATCTCTCGTCTTTCGCTTGTATCTGACACTGTTTATTGAGTGTGTATGGCTTAAGATTTTCATTCCGGTCAATTTTGTACACTCTGGAATAAACCGCGGGCCACCTCATGGACGCAAACTTGTCGGATTAGGGTGTATGGTTCTCCTTTGGCGTGGAAAAATGGCGCAGCACTCTGCGCTGTGGAGAGCTTCCAGCGGAGGTTGAATCTGGCCACGCGCACGACCGCTCAGATAAGTTTACGATGCATGGCATGCATAACGGCCTGAAGCCGGTTATGTGTTCCAAGCTTGTCGTTGACGTGGTGGAGATGGTTGCGGAGTGTTTGCAGACTGATCCCAAGTTCCCTGGCGATTTCGGCAGAATTCTTACCATCTGAAAACAGACGCAGTACGCTTTGCTCCTGTTCGGACAGCGAGGAAACAGGAGCCGGGCGCCCTATCCCATTTCCATCCGATATTGCAATAATCTGTTTGGAGAGTTGAAGCATTTTGTGCAGGAGGTCCTCATGGTGTTTTCTCTCTGTAATATTGCGGGACAGATGCACGATGAGGCGCGGGTGAGTTCGGCCGTCTTTGAAGACCAGGGTTGATAAATCCACCCATATCCGACGGCCGGAACGAACTGTGACTTCCAAGTCAAAGTTAGGGATTCTGTCGTGTCCTGGTGTCGCCTGTCGGGCGTAAAACTCACTGGTGCAAAGCTCGATGCCGAGGCTGCCGCGGCACTGCAAAAGTCCACAACACGATTTGCCAATGGCCTCCGAGGCTGAGTAGCCGAAAAGGTTTTCCGCCGCCGCATTCCAGGAACAAATTTCGCCTTGCTGGTTCACACAGAAAGCGGCATCGGCAGTTTCCTCGAGAAATTCAAGCAACTCGCCCTGCAGCATCACACGGCTCCTCAAATGCGGTGCAAAACCAACACAACCAACCGGCGCAGTCTTGAAAGGCGGCTGCGCTCAGGCGGCCTCTTCCGGAAGCCTTAGCTAACCTACGGCCGTGGAAATGCTCAATCGTGAAGTACTACATTGAGCAGCGAGCTGATCTACGACCCACCTTAGAGCAATTTCAGTGGAGCGAACGCCGTTATTTGAGCCCTCGTGCTGCCGAGATCCTCCGCGCCGAACAGCTTCCAGTTGTGAAGCGCGGCGGACGAGGCGGGCGACCTCTCGTGCTTCCGAAGTGCTATGTTGAGTCGGAGAGAGGTCGTTAGTGGCTTCTCGCATTTGTCACAGAGCATCGGCAAGATAGCGGCATTCATCGCGCACAATTGTCAAGTTTTCTTGTATAGCATAGCTCGGCGGCACTGCGCTATCAGTCGGTTGCCCAAGTCAAAGCGCATTAGCGGTAAGAACAGTCGAACCCCCGGTGACAACGCGGATGTGCCTCTAGCATAAGGATTTGTTACTGCAGGCTAGTGAGAAATGGAAGCACGCTGACGTAGGTGCGCATAGGTCATCTAAGGGTTTCACTCGTCACGGCTGAATCAGACCTTGCCGGATGGCGTGCCGTATCAGGCTGGCGGCCTCATGAGCGTCAAGTTTCTTCATAATAGCGGAGCGATGTGCGGCCACGGTTTTGAAGCTTATTCTCAGAGCTTTCGCAATCTGTTGGGAACTCTTTCCGTCTGCGATCAGCTGCAAGATCTGTTGTTCACGGCCGGTCAGGAGAGGACCACCTTTGCCTGCGAGGGTCAGCAGTTGCTTTATCAACTGAGCGCTTTTCTCGCTGGATTGCAACGCCTTCTTGAGCCCGGTGAACGCGGGATGAGTCTCTGGCAGATTGTCAAGTGCTACGTTGAAGCTCCCAGCAATGGCGGACAAAACCGTGTTAAAGTCCTGGGTCATCAGGGAACTAAAGTGGCCGATCGTCTCCATTTTGTACGAGCTGACGTCTCTGATGATGAGCCCGAGGTTCAGCGTCTTACCATCGGGACGAACGGCGTAAAGACTTGCCAAACAAACTCGTCCATTGGTGCTTCCGTGCACCGGAACGCCGTGGATCTGGACGTTGAGAATCGGCGTTTGGTTCTGAAGGACTTCGCGGCATAACGGTTCGAGGGCAGAAGCCTCCTCAGGAATCACTTCTCGTAGTGTCCGGCCGATATGCTCGTCTGCCAAATGACCGTCAATAACCTTCAGAGCTGCGTTGATGCGGACAAATCGTAAATTTTGATCGAGAAGTGCGAAGCCGACGGGTGCGGCGGCGATCAACTGCAGCAGTTGAGATTTCTCTCGCTTCAATTGAGCGACCCCATCGCGCAAGCGATCCACTGTTCTTTTGTCGCGGGCATTCATCGAGGCACTCCAAGCGTCATAGCCTATCACGCTTCATGGCAAGCAATCGGCTTCAACGGTTCCACGGCGTCCCGCCGAACTGTCCAATCCTCGGCTGTCGATAAGTGAACAGTCGTGGTACAACAGCTTGACCGTGTCGGTACGAGAAATGCGCTCCAGTTAACGCCGCCGAATCTGTAGACCATTCCGGTTGTGCAGCCAAAGCAATGTGCGCCAGTGCCGATCGTGCGACTCGCGAAGCGTTCAAGAGACAAGGCAGTCCCAGATCGAGCCCACGCCCGGCATTCCCAATTCGAGCGTCTAGTTGAGTTCGCAGTCGTGAAGCTGTCCGTGCCACCCCTCGCTTACAAGAGAGCGGCACAATGCCTTGGTCACTCTCGCATCATGGTTGTATCTATTACGAGTACGAACGGGCTATTTCCAATGAGGCAGGCAGCAGTGCGCAAATAGAGAGTGGAGGAGAGGATTCAGGATGGTCATGCGCTGTGCCAGTTCCCGCTTGTGCTGCACCGTTCCGCTACTGGAGAGGCAGGAAGCTCAGGCGTGACCGCTCTTGTCGGCAGAGTGGTGATGTTCGATTACCACACCATGCGAGCCGATTGAAAGGTGGACCACGGAGACGCATTCGCGTGGATCAAGAGTAACTTAGGGTCGCACCTGAGGGCCTCATGAGGCAAGTGGAACAAATGGCAGAATTCGTGGACGGAGCCCGATTTGAAGGTCTACTAGCCTTCAATAAAGAGACTCCTTCCCATGGAAGCACACCTGCCGGCGATGGCCGATGAAATCGCAGTTGCCAACTTTCTATTTTGACGAATTAGCGGAACGTTTCAAAAGCGGCCCGGTTCAGTTTCGCTTGGTCGTGCAGCTTGCCGCGAATGTCGATCCGGTCCTGGACGCCTCGCAAGCATGGCCTGAGGAGCGCCCGCGAGTGGAACTTGGCACTCTTTCGATCAGAGGAAGTGTCGTTGACAGCGATGTCCAGCAGCGAAGTCTGGGTTTCGATCCAACGCGGCTTGTCGATGGAATCGAAGCGTCGGATGATCCGTTAATCAAAGCACGGTCTGAAAGTTATGCCATCTCTTGCCGTTGGCGGAACTCTACGCAATAAATAAGCGTGGTGCTGCGCAGTGTGAGAATTTCAGGCATCTTCTGAGTGAGAACCGCGAAAACGGACGTCGTCTTCCATCCCTACGCCAAACGCATGAAGAAAACCTCCCAGCACCTGTGCTTCTGCGGTTCAAAGTTCAAGGTTCACGATCGACGCGAAGCTGACCGGATCGAGGCTGGCGCCGCCTACGAGAAATCCGTCGATCTCAGGCTGCGCTATGAGACTCTTGGCATTTTCGGGCTTGATGCTGCCGCCGTATAAGATGCGGATGTTATTCGCCGCCTCTGCTCCGAACCTGTCCTTCACCAGAGTGCGGATGAACCGGTGAGTATCGGCGGCGGTCTCCGGTGTGGCGGTCTCGCCGGCACCGATCGCCCAGACAGGTTCGTAGGCGATTACGATTCTTGCGAACTGCCCATCCGAGAGTGCGCCAATGGCGTACCGAAACTGCTCCATCAGCACGGATTCCGCGTTTTCCTTTTCGCACTCTCCAACGCAGACGATCGGGATGAGTCCGACGTCGAGCGCCGCCACGGTCTTCTTCAATACGCCCTCATTGGTTTCGCCAAAATACCGGCGCCGCTCGCTGTGTCCCACGATCACGTGCGAACAGCCGGAAGCCCTGATCATCGGGCCAGAGACCTCACCGGTAAAGGCACCCTCCTTCGCCCAGTAGAGATTCTGTGCGCCAATCTGTATCCTCGTTCCGCGGGTAGCGGTGACGGCGGTCTCCAGGTCGAGGAACGATGGGCAGATCACGATCTCGCAATGTCCGGAGTACTCGACCAACGGCCGAAAGCTCTCGAAGAAAGACGTGGTTTCGGCAGGGTTCTTGTACATCTTCCAGTTCCCACCGATCACGGGTGTCCGCATAATTAATATCCTTTTAAAAAAGCTAGTTCACCTGGAGCAGTCGTTACCTCGTGAAACCCGATTCAACGGGTGAATCATTCCCGGATCGATGTGATTGTTCAGCACAATCAGCATCTCCGGGTCAGGTCGAATGGACAACCTGTTGAAAGATTACATCTAGCAAGAGGGCGTGGAGGATCATGTATCGGGCGGGTTGCGGCCGGGAACCTCTGGAGCAACTAAGCAGCGGCCTCAACCCCATAAATGTAGTACCAAGGTGTCGCTGCCCGAAGACATTCGTTCACTCTCGATATATTCTTAATGCCTTGGTCTCGGAGCCACGTTCGCAGTGCTCCCACCCCATTCTTCTCGTAGACGGAGATACCATCCCGCCAGGTTGCACGACCACAGAGCACACCGTTGAACTTCACACCAGCTTCCGCGGCCAGCTCAAGCGACTCTGTAAACTCGGCATTACTGACACCAGCCGACAGGTATATGAACGGCTTGGTGGCAACTTCAGCCGCTTCGCGAAACAAGCGAATCGCTTCCTTTCGGTCGTATGCCTTTTGGCCCGAGAAGGCCCTTGTGTCTTCGACGAACCTCAGACTGACGGGCACCTCGACCTTCAGTACGTCCACCGAGTAGCGGCTCTTTGTAAACTCTGCCGTGCTGGCCTTCACGATACTGGGCTTCTTTTCGGCGTATTCCAAGCCTGCGTCGTCTTCGCCTTCTTCGTACCCGACAAGCTCGAGAAAGAAGGGGACATCGTTCGCAGAACATTCATCACCAATTCGTTCGATCCAGGCATGTTTCTGGTCGTTGATCTGGGTAGGTTCAAAGGGGTTATAGTAAAGCAGGGTTTTAACGCAGTCGGCTCCAGCTTCTTTGAGGCGACGCACTGACCAGCGGTCAAGCAAGTCAGGAAGACGACCCGGACCCGATTTGTCGTAGCCCGTCTTTTCATAGGCTAGTAAGAGGCCGGCGTTCGATGCCCGGCGCTCCGCGGCGGGCAGCCCCCACTCCGGATCGAGCAGAACAGCACTGGCGTAGGGTGTAAGCATCTCGGTGACAGCACTCTTGAATTCTTCAAGTTGCCGGTCGCCGGCAGTGTCACCGAGTGCTTTCTTCAATGAACCGCGCTGATCCATCGCTACTGCCGCGATGATGCCGAGTTGATTGGAAACAGCTTTCAGGCCCCTGAGTTTCCCGGACGTTAACTTCATAGTGCGTCTCCTCAAGGAGTTCTAAGTGCTTGCTTTCCGATAAAACACAGCAATAGTTCTTGATGTGTGCTCTGTCCTTTCTAGTCATTGTTATCGATCCACTGAGACAGAAGATCAATGATCCGTTTGTACCAATGGAGAGTAGGAAGAACCTCTTCTGCCATCCTTGACAGGAAACAGCGGATCTGAGGTGATTGTTGTGCCAGGTCCAGGTACAAACCATCCATTGCACGGATACGCCAAAGAGCAAACACTTGAAATGGAATGGCCCTGCAGGAAACGCGAATTGCAAGCCTGCACAGTTGTGGGTGGATTCGCCAGGATTCTGTGCGGTCGAGATCGTTAGCACTCGGTGCCGGCGGGCGCTGCAGAGACGATGGCGCAGATCACCACAGCGAGTAGGAGACGGGACAGCCCGTGACTTTTGTCATATTATGCTGCGACACGATACAGGAGATCTCGCGCAGAAATGTTGTGGAGACAACTCTGCCGGTGTGCCTACGAATTGTTGAGGAACGCGGTCAAAGAGGATGCTCATCCCAACGGAGACCGGTTGCGTGCCGAAGCAGCGATTCTGGGTTGAGCCTTCAGAGTTGCCAGGGTTGGACAGGCCGTGCCCCGCAAGGATCACGAAAATGCAAGCACAAATCAAGTTCGGCCGGATCGCTGGCATTTCGATCGGACTGCACTACAGCTGGTTCATCATCGCCGCGCTGATCACGCTCTCTCTTGCTGGACATTTTCACGGTGTCACGCCCCAGTGGAGCGATACAGTCGTGTGGTCAGCCGCAATAATAACGGGCTTGCTGTTTTTTGCGGCCCTTCTGGCACATGAAATGGCGCACTCGCTGGTAGCGAAGGCGTATGGCCTGAAGGTACGTTCGATTACACTATTCGCTCTGGGCGGAGTGTCGCAGATTGAATCGGAAGCCTCGGACGCCAAGTCTGAGTTTTGGATTGCGATCGTCGGTCCTGTGGCCAGTCTCGTAATTGGCTTTGCTTTTCTGTTAATAGCAAGGCTTTCCGGCTGGTTGCCTGGCACAGAACCCCGCACTCCCGTCATGGCCGTGTTGCTCTGGCTCGGCTACATCAATATCATGCTGGCCGCTTTCAACATGATCCCCGGATATCCCCTAGATGGCGGTCGGGTCTTGCGGGCCATGACTTGGTGGATCACTCATAACGCCGATCGCTCGACACGGCTGGCAGCGCAAGTGGGTCAGGCTGTTGCCTTCATATTCATCATGCTTGGGCTCTACCGCTTTTTCGTAGGTGCAAATTTCGGTGGCCTCTGGTTGGCATTCATTGGGTGGTTCTTGCTGGATGCCTCCCGTAGCAGTTACGTCCACGTAGAACTCATAGAAGGGCTTCGGGGCCGGCCTGTCGCCGATATCATGGAGCGCGACTGCCCTAGCATTGAAGGCCATTTGAGCCTGCAGGACTTTGTCCATGAATACCTGTTGCGGAGCGGCCGTCGCTGCTTTGCGGTCGTGCAAAACGGTCTCCTAACCGGGCTAATTACTCCAAATGAGGTCAAGCATGTGAACCGTGCCCTCTGGGAACAAACGAGTGTGCAAGCGGTGATGCGGCCCCTCAGTCAACTCCGGACAATCGCGCCCGACACCCCCGCAATCCAGGCGCTTGAGATTATGAGCCGAGAGGATATCAACCAATTGCCTGTTCTCTCCAACGGGCGGCTGGAAGGAATCTTTTCCCGCAGGCATATTCTGGGTTGCCTCCAGAACCATGCTGAATTGTCCAGGCGGTGAGAGGCCCAATGATGGGTGCAGTCCGAGTTCAAATGCGAGAGGCTGATTTGCAAGGAGATTCACGATGAACGTCGACCCGTCGGAACAAGTTTTCGAAGAAATACTTCCGTATCTTGAAACCCTCGATGCTCAGATTGGCGCTATCGTCCAACTGTTGAAAGACAAGGGCATGACGACAAATGAGGAATTTGCCCAATGCGTGCAGCGGGCTGATATGGCAAGTAATGTTAGGGAGCGCGGACTGCGGGTGAGAATGGAATACTTGTTTACCCGCGCTGCCAAGCGGAGCGCCGAATAATGATGCCGCAGTGCCGCCTCGTCATTTCCCTCAACACTTCATCGCTTTGAGTGCTTGTTTGGCAATTAGTGGAGCCCCCACCATGTAACCTCGGAAGCTCACGACTGCGCCAATATCCCCATTTCGAGCTCGCAAAGAAAGCGCCAGATTATCCGCCTACGCCTCTTGCATCAACTGTGCAATCTTGACCGGTTTTGATGAGGACCCATCGTCGATCATGGTGCCAGTGGGAGGCGCCAATGAATTCAGCTGGCCCAACAAAACTCCGTAAACATGTTCTTTCCAAAATGCCAGATCCCTTTCCATCAATGCGACGCACTCGTGAGAGAAAGTAGGAGCGTAATGCGTAATTATTGGGAACGATTGGGTATCCTTCTTCCGGTCTATCGGTTGGTAGGTCGAGGCCTGAGTGACAGCGAAATCGCAAACGAGCTGAATCTCCCTGAAGGCAAGGTTGAGACCTGCATTTCCTGGATGTTGCGTTTCTTGAAGCTCAGCAATCGGTTGGAATTGGTGCGGCACGCGTGTAGTGCTGCACAGCAAATGTCTGGCACTTACCATTTGGATTTGGCGATCCGCAGCCCGAAGAGCGATCCGCGGCCCGCGGCGGCAGCCTTTCCCACGGGAACGTGTGTGACTTTGGGGAACCCGGACTATTCAACAGCACGGAGGTATTTACCATGACTGCAAACACTGAAGCTTGCCATCCAGGCGAGGGGAGTAAAGCCTTGAACAGGCTGCCGCAGTTGGCTGAGCCTCTACTGCAATTCGACTTGCGGGAAGAAGTTGAGCAACTCCGCCGGGAAGACTCGTGGCAGCGCGAGACAGGGCGGAGTTCCAAGACGCTTGCGAAGTATCCAGATTTCCGCATCATTCTGGTCCTGATGAAGGCCAACACACGAATGAACGAGCACCGAGCCGAAGGTAGGATCTCCATCCATCACTTGCTCGGAAAGATTTGTATCCATCTGCCAGATCAGAAGGTCAACTTGTCGGCTGGACAATTATTGGTCCTGGACTGTGGCATGGTACACGACGTCGAAGCATTGGAAGAGAGTGCGTTCTTGCTCACCGTCTCCTGGCCCAATAGCCCATCAGGATCCTGATGCGGAATGTTGTCAGGCCCACCGAGATTCTTCTGCCGCTAAACGAGCGCCACGGGTCTCAATACGCTCAGCGTCGCTGAAGAATCGCTCACGGTGTACGAACGAACGGAGCCAAGCGACCAGCGTCATAGGCCTGAGTACAAACGATCTATTGCCAAATATGGAGTAAACAACAGAAAGTGGATCTCATAAGCGGAGGTGTTAGGTGGCTGCCAATGGCACTGGTCAATTACATGAGGCGTTCGGCCGACCGGGGATGCCACCCAGGTGGACGTCGAGCTCGAAGGAAGGTGTAGGAACGGCTTATTCAACCTCAAGCAGGGTATGGTTCACCATTTCGCACGGGATTCTCAACGAAATCTACTTTCCCACCATCGATCATCCGCAAACGAGGGACATGCAGTTCCTGATCACGGATGGTGAGAGCTTCTTTCACGAAGAACGGCGTGACCTGGACAACGAGATTGAATGCATCGAGGCCGATGCGCTGGGGTATCGAGTGACATCCTCCGACCGCGATCACCGCTATCGGCTCGTGAAAGAGGTCATCTCCGACCCCCATCAATCGTGTGTCCTTATCAACACCCGACTGGAAGGCGATCCCGAATTCCTGAAGAAACTGCGAATCTATGCGCTGCTTGCGCCTCACCTGGAAGTCGGAGGCTATGGAAATTCAGCTCGCCGGTTCAAGACCGCTGGTCAAAACGTTTTGATAGCGTGGAAGGCTGGCAAATTTCTTGCGATGGGGGCTAATGTCGGGTTCAACAAGACTTCATGTGGTTACGTCGGACATAGCGATGGGTGGCAGGACCTGCACAAGGACTTCCAACTGGACTGGGAATTCGACAAGGCCGAAGACGGCAATGTGGCTGTGATCGGCGAAGTCAACCTTACCGTCGGTCGGGAGTTCACAGTTGGCATAGCCTTCGGGGATAGTCTTCATGGCGCAGTAACAGTTCTCGAGCAATCGCTGGCGACTCCGTTCGCGGAACATCGCGAGAGATTTGTCGGCCAGTGGCATCGGGCCTGTAGTCGTATGAAGAAATTGGATGCGGTTTCGAGCGACAAAGGAACCTTGTACCGGACCAGCCGAAACTTGCTGTTGGCGCATGAGGATAAGACATTTGCCGGCGCGCTGATTGCATCGGCGAGTATTCCGTGGGGAAATTCCAAGGGTGACGAAGACGTGGGCGGCTATCACCTGGTATGGACTCGCGATATGGTGAACAGCGCGTTAGCCCTACTCGCCTGTGATGACACGGCCACTCCGTTGCGCGCGCTTGTTTATCTCGCTTGCTGCCAGCAAGC
>PLBY01000119.1 GCA_003134655.1 Acidobacteriaceae bacterium | reverse complement strand
CCCGTGGCGCGCAAGCTGAGGATAAAACGCAGAGCGCCGGAAGGCAGGTCAGACTGGTCGGGGTGCGGGACGATGGAAGGATTGAACAGTGCTGCAGATTCTAAGGAGTATTCGCAAACGAAATAAGAACCAATCAACAGCTGTCTCTGTTCGGAAATTTCCTCATCGGTCAATAGGAAGTCGCGGACCTGTTCGAACCGTTCCAGGAAGGATCGGTGGATTTGCTGGTGTCGTTGGGAGAATTCAGCGGATACTTCGTCCAGGAGTGGCCCGACTTGGTCTTCTGGGAGCGACATGATCCTGGCGATGATCCTGCGAGATCGCTCGGGATCGTCGTGTCTGAACGGGCGCAGAAGAACGCGGGACTGGTCTGGTCGGAGGACCGTGGCCGTGCGACGGACGCGAATCGAGCTGGTGGCGATCATGGATTGGCTATTCCCGAGAAACGGGGCCGGAACCCGCGATTAGTCAATCGCAAGTTCTCTTCTTCTTCCCGATTCTTCCTCCCCGCTCAACTGACTCGTCGTCATGTCGATTTCTAGCATGGGCGGCCTTCATTCGGGAGTCATAGGCGTGGACCGGCATGTGCCACCACCCAAAGTCTACAAAGGCGATCCTGGACAAGTCTGATCAAGAACGCTCACATCAAGAGCCAGATTCCGTCGACAGCAGGACCAGTAACAACGGCGGCGTGTACTCGTCCTCTTCTTCCGTTCGGCATACCTGTGACCGTTGGCGGCTGATGTGCCGCGACCAGATCCCAGAAACAGCTGCCCTTACTGACAGAATCTTTAGTACCTACTCGCGCTTAGCCACATTCCGCGTGCACCGGGAGGAGTTCCGATACACCGAGTCGCACTCATTCCGTCGACCTGGTGGTCGACATAGCTCCAGACCTCATTTACAAACCGGGTTTTGTACACGAGAGCCATTCGATTCCAGACTATTTCCTCGGGCGTGTGACGCGTTAGATTCTCTGGAAGAGGATACTGTTGGACGTAGGCAATTCCTGCTGCGTCGCGAAGTTTGCGGCAAACGCTCAATCAGAAGCCCATCCCAGAACGGTTTGGAACTGGCCGGGCATGCCTTTGGTCGCGAGCTGGTTGGCCCTCGTCGCACTATTCGTGCAGTCTGTGAAGGTCAAGTGATACCAGTACCCGGAGTATCGGGATCGCGCAGTGTCTCATGTACCGATCAGGAGTCCTGGCCTGCAGACAAAGCGTGTACTCTCGTGCCTCGCAGGGTGTCGGCAGTCTCGGCGGTCGTTAATGGCTTGGAGAAGTAGTAGCCTTGAATCTCATCACATTGCTTGCCTCGCAAAAATGACATTTGCGCTTCGTTTTCGACGCCTTCGGCAATGACTTTGAGCCTTAGACTCTTTGCCATGCTGATGATTGCGGCTGTGATCGCTGAGTCATCCGGATTCGTGGCAACGTCGCTGATAAACGAGCGGTCGATTTTGAGCTTGCTAACCCCAAACTGTCTCAAGGAGGTGAAGTTGGAGTACCCAGTTCCGAAGTCGTCAATCGCCAGCGTCAGCCCCATGGACTTTAACTCCCGAAGGACTGAGAGCGTCACATCTGCGTTGGCTAGGAGTAGGCTTTCCGTCAGTTCCAGTTCAAGATGTTGCGCGGCAAGGCCAGTCTCATGAAGCACACTCCTGATGAGTTCGCAGAAACCCTGTTGGCGAAACTGAACCGCCGATACGTTGACCGCTACCGAAACGGCGGGCAGACCATCGTCTTGCCATTTCTTAGCTTGAGAACAGGCTGTCCTGAGCACCCATTCACCGATGGGCACGATCAGTCCGCTGTTCTCGGCAATTCGTATGAACCTATCGGGAGGTACGAGACCCAAAGTCGGATGCTGCCAGCGAAGGAGCGCCTCCAATCCGGTGATCCTTCCCGTGGCCACATCCATCTGAGGCTGATACACAAGAAAGAGTTCTTTTTTGCCCAGTGCGAGTCGCAGGCTGTTCTCCAAGCTCAATCGCTCGACAGCCTGGGCGTTCATATCCTCCGCGAAGAACCGGAAGTTGTTACGTCCGCTATCCTTGGCACCATACATAGCCGCGTCGGCATTCTTGATCAGCGTTTCGCAGTCCGCACCGTGTTCGGGGAAGATACTGATACCGATGCTGCAATCAACGTTGAGGGAGTGCTCTTGGACGACAAATGGAGCGGACATCGCATCCATGAGCCGTTCGGCGGCAACCGCCACGTCGGTGAGGTCTTTTACCTGAGTCACCGTGATCAGGAATTCGTCCCCACCCAGACGGGCGACCGTATCCTGTTCACGCCCCCATTTCTTTAATCTTTCTGCAACTTCTTGCAGCAGGAGGTCGCCGACCGAGTGCCCCAGTGAATCATTGATGTCTTTGAACCTGTCAAGATCGAGGAACAGCAGGGCGACTTTATGTTTGTGGCGACGAGCACCAGCGAGCGCCTTGGCCAAACGATCCTGAAGGAGAGTCCGATTGGGAAGCCCCGTCAGGGCATCGTAATAGGCTAGAAATTGGATTTGTTTCTCGGCGAGTTTGCGGTCCGTGATGTCCCGAAAGTACCAGATTCGCCCCCGATATTGCTCTTCGGAATCGACGAGAGGCGCAGAGTATCGGTCGAAGACTTTCCCATTCTTCAATCTGAACTCATCCCTGCTCTTTTCTTCCCGATGGCTGTACAGATATTTGATCCTTTCGGTAAAGGCATCGGAGTCTTCGACTGCGTCCGCCACGTGCTGGCGCAGGACAAGATCGTCTCTTGTGCTCACCAACTCATCCGGTATATCGAATTGGAGCCCAAATTGTTTATTTGCCAGAACAATGCGATTGGATTCATCGACCACGAGGATGCCATCAATGGTCGTATCAGCTTGCGCCTCCAGCAGCGCGTTTTTGAACAACAGTGCTTCCTCCGCCTGCTTGCGCTCAGTGATGTCGCGCACGGTGGCTAACAACGTCGGTCGTCCGCTCAGCGTCAATGCCGTCAGGCATACCTCAGCCGGAAAGATATTGCCATTTTTGCGCTGGTGCAACCACTCGAAACGTTCGGTGCCATTGCGAAACGCGGCGGCAATCTTCTCTTCGGCGGCCACTCGGGAAGACGTGCCGTCAGGTTGGTTCAGGGGGGAAATGTCGGACGGATGCCTCATCTCGGCCGCGGCTGAGTATCCGAACATCCTGAGCGCAGCAGAATTGCAATTCAGAAAGCCCTTTGCGTCCATCAGCCAGTTCGCATCCGCCGAGTCTTCGAAAAGCACGCGATACTTATGTTGCATCTCCTCGGACCGTTTCCGTTCGCTGATATCACGTGCTGCTATCAACTCTGCTTCGATTCCGTGAAAATGTAGATCATGGCCGATAATCTCGACATCGATGATTGCCCCGTTTTTCTTCCGATGTCGCCAAATCGTCGCGTCCTGAAGTCCGTGAATTGGGTTTGCGATGGCCTCCGTTAGGGCGGGAAGGTCTTCCTCGGGTCTAATGTCCGCGATTGTCATCGTCAGAAATTCCTGACTCGAAAAACCATACTGTCGAGATGCGGCTTGATTCACGGCCAGAAACCTAAGAGTCTTGCGCTCAAAGACCCACATCGGGAGCGGATTGCTGTCAAATAGAAGCCGATACGCTATCTCTGACTGGCGCAACGCTTTTTTGCTCTGTCCTTGCCTTTGCTGGATGACCATCGCACGTACCGCAAAAGTCGCGAAGGTGAGCGCGAACAGTATCGTAGACAGTATGGGGTAGGCTCGATTGACGCGAGCTAGGACAAAGAAGCTAATCAATGGGTAGGCCAGCGGGAAGACTTGGTTAACGACGAAGCTCTGGGACTCGGGAGAGCCATCTGTTTGGCCCTCATTCGGGCTCTTCCAAGTGGCCGCTATTAGAATGGGGAACCCAAGCAAGGCACTCCAGATCAGGTCGAACCATCCCCCCGGCGGCAGGTCTTGTCCCGGACTAAGAGCATAGGAATCGGCTAAGCCGGAGAAGAGCAAAAACAGCGCCATGCGCCCAAACAGCCAGCGAACTGCTTTCGACTTCGTCAGCAAAGCGCGAAGAACAAACGTCGCTACCAACAGTCCGTCAAAGGAAATATTTCGCGACCATGTGAAGTGGCCGATGCGAAAGGCATTGGCAGGCGACCACATTCTCGGGGAAAAGCACAGGAAGATCGACACCCAAAAGATGCATACCTGAACGAAGTCGAAAATGTGCAACCTGTCAAAGTGATTTGGTTCACCATCTGGGTCGAGGAAGGGAAGCAGGCCAAACGGGATTACCGACAGAAAGAATAGGATGTCGTCAAGGCTGTCTAGCGAATGGTCGCCAGAGGTATCGAGGTACACCCCGAGCACTTGAGCGACAACCCACACAACGAACGTAACCGCGAGTAACCGCCAAGCGTATCGTGCAATGCCAGTGGATCGCCGAAATGCAGCGGTACAAGCCAGAATACAAAGCAAGCCGAGAGCAAGTTGGGTAACCTCAGAAAGGAGAGGACCCGGTGTCCGGTGGCCCACAGTGGCAATCACGATGGCTTGCCCTACCACCAGAATGCAGGACGCCGCAATTAGAGCGGACGAGAACCCCCCTGGCGGGATTAGGCGGGTAGTCAGGCTGGAATTCACACTCATGGGTCGGCGAGTGTCGCAGGGATTTGGGGCGTGCGACTACGACGGGGTGATGGCAATTGGACGGCCAGTCTTACGTCGGTAGGTAAGTCATTGACTCTCGATGTGTTCTGCCGCAGTTGGGCGGAAGTGGAAAAGAACCCGATTGTCCTTCGAGTGGACACAGTTCTGGTTTATGGACGGTCTGGGGGTGCGATACGGCGGACAACTTGAGCAGCGCCTACAAGAACGGGCTAATCAGTCGGGATATGAAATTGCCCGCTCGTGCCATGTCCTCTTCCTATCAATGGTTCACCGAAGATCCATGTATTACATTCTTCAACATGTCGCGGGAGTAAGCCAGTTACGTCCGTCGTGCACGGCGAACACCGAAGTGCCGTTGTTTCTGCTTTGACACAAGAAAACAATATCTGCCGCGACGGAACGATGACCGTACGCCCGTTCGTAGAACTCACGTTCTCAGGGACTGGTCCCCGGGGATTTTAGTTTGGCAGAGCGACCACTCCCCATGGTCCGTCACCGACTTTCACTTTCTTCGTTACAGCCAGGCTCCCAAGATTCACCACGGAGACATCATTGGAAGGACCGTTGGCGCTGAAGAGGGTCTTGGCGTCGGGAGAGAGGGTGATGCCCCAGGGGCGTTCTCCGATCTCCAGGGACGCCGTGATTTTGTTGGAGGCGGTATCGATGACGAAGAGCTTGTGACCGCGTCCGGTGCTGACGTAGAGCGTGGCCCCGTCGGGGGAGAGCAATACGGACATGGGTTTGATGACTCCGCGCTCGCCCAGCAAGATGGTCTGGACGGCCTCGTGCTTTACAGCATCGACTACGGTGACAGCGGCGTCGTTTTCGGCACTGACGTAGGCGCGGGAGCTGTCGGGAAGGAACGCCACGGAGCGGGGACGGCGTCCGACTTTGATCGTCTTGATGAGAGTGGCCGAGGCGACGTCGATCGCCGAAATGGTTCCGGTGTTCTCAGAGGTCACGTAGACGAACTTGCCGTTGGGGCTTACCTTCACGCCCTCGGGCTCTTCTCCGACAGGAACAGTTTTGGTCACTTTACCGGACGCGATATCGACGAAGCTGGCCTTGGCGTCGTCTTCGTTGGAGACGATGATGGTGCGTCCGTCTTTCGTGAGATCGAAATTTTCGGGATCGGAGCCGCACTGAATGGTGCGAACGAGTTTGTTCTGCTGCACGTCGAAGACACCGATGCCGTCGGCTGTCTTGTCGGGCGGCGGAAGCTTGCTTTCGTCTACGCCGGGGCCAGCGAGCGGCGAACCGCTGAGGGTCATGTAGAGAAAATGGTGGTCGGGGCTGGCGTGAATGCCACGGGGACGCTTGCCGAGAGGGACAGTGGCAATCACTTGGAGAGTGGATGCGTCGATCACGCTAAGATCGCCGGACTTTTCATTGGTGACGTAGATGCGAAAATGCGACGAGTCGCCGGTCTTTTGGGACAGGCTGGCGATTGCGCAAAGGAAGATGAGGACGAAAACCGCCAGCCACTGAGGTTTTGATTTCGACATGCCCTATTTGAACATAAATCCGGAGCGGGGCTCCATCGGTTCGAGAATCAGGGTTAGGGATTCTTGATTTGCCAGATCACGCCGCAATATAAATCGCAGCCGACCACGCCGCCGTTGATCGCGGTGCCGTAGAGAGTTCCGGTGGCGGGATCAACAGTGACGCGGCCCGTCGGGTATCCTCCGACCGTGTTATAGGTGAACTGGAATAGCGTCGTGAGGGTCCAAGCGCTGCCGGTTGAGGGAGGAGACAGCAGGAATACGGTTCCGTCTCCTGTGGTCTTTCCATTTTGACTACTGGTGGTGCCGTAGAGAGCGGCGTTCGTTGGAGCCCAGGTGAGTCCGCCCACAGGGTTGACTCCACTCTGTTTGCTGAAGGTGTAAAGGATGGTCTGAGTCCATGTGGCTTTGGCGGGCGTGAGTTCGTACACAACTCCGTCATTGTTCGCGGAGCCTCCGCCGTTGGTGACACCATAGAGGTTTCCGCTGGCGTCGAACAGCAAGCTGCCGGAGGGAGTGATGCCGGATTTTGTGCTGGCCTTGAAGGAAAACAGGAGTGATTCAGTGGCCAGTTGACCGTTGGCGGCAGGTACGAACTTGAATACAGTTCCGTTGTCGAAGGCGCTGCCCAACGATGTGACTCCATACAAAGCTCCGGAAGAGTCCATCGTGAGGGGGCCGTTGGGAGTGCTGGCGTCGGCCAGATCGCCGAACGAATACAGCACGCTTTCGGTGTAGGTTCCACCGGTGATGGGCGTGAGTTGGTAGATCACGCCACTGTCCCAGGTGCCGCCGCGTATGGTGACACCGAAGATCACGCCCGCGGAATTCATGGTGAGAGTGGCGAACGCGGGAAGCCGTCCGTCGGAGTTTCCGGTGAAGGCGTATAGAGTTTGCTCGGTCCAAGCGCCGCCCAGTTTGGCCGGCGGAATGAGCTTGTACACCACACCGCAGTTGCAGACGGGATCGCCGCCGGAATACGTGGTGCCGTAAAAGGCTCCGGTGCTGTCGGTGACGAGGTCGGAAACCGGGACGTATCCGCCACTGCCATAGGGGACGAAGTTGTAGAGAGTCGTTAGAGTCCAGGCACCGCCGAGCACCGCTGGTGGCGCCATTTTAAAGAGCGTTCCGACGCCGTAGGTGCCACCGGCGCGAGTCGTGCCGTAGAGATTTCCGGAAGAGTCCTCGAGGAGAGCACCCTGGGGCCAGAAGCTGGTGGTCTCTTTGAACGTGTAAAGCGTGCTTTCGGTCTGTGCGTTCGCGAGTCCGCTGAGCGCAAGAGTCACCATCAACACGGCGTTTCTAAGAGTCAATATCCGAAAGCACATACAGTCTCCTTGGGGCGATGCCGGCTTCTGCCGGAGTTTCTACTGACCTGCTGGCCAATTACGACCAAACGATGCTCAGCCGCAGGTCGGGGCTGACGTCTGATCCGCAGGTGTTTCAAAGGGGGAGTGGTGGCAATCAAACTGGAGAGGGAAGGGGAAGATCGGACGCGGACTGATCTATCGAGCCGCGGCCGATGCCCCTTCTCTTCAGGTTCGACGAACTACGCGAAAACATCAGAAGCGCAAGTCCCACGCTTACGGATTCGTGACTTGCCAAATGGTTCCGCAAAACAAATCGCAGCCGGTTACGCCGCCGTTGATGGCGGTGCCGTAGAGATTTCCAGTCTTCGTATCTCTGAGGACCGCGCCGGTCGGGTAGCCACCGCTTACAGCGTAAGTGAACTCGAACAGCGTCGATTCCGTCCAGGCGCCGCCTTTTACCGCGGGAGGCACTAACTTGAATATGGACCCGTCGCCGGAGGTCAGTCCGTTCAGACTGCTGGTCGTGCCGTAGAGGTTGTTATTCGTGTGGTTCCAGGTAAGTCCGCCGACCGGATTGACGCCACTTGCTTTCGCAAAGGTGTAAAGGATTGTTTCGGTCCAAGTCGGGTTGCCCGGTGCCAGGGAGTACACGACTCCGTAATCATTCGCGGAGCCGCCGGCATTGGTAACGCCATAGATGTTGCCACCGACGTCGAAGACCAGATTGCCCGTCGGGTTAGCTCCGGTCGTGCTGGAGCCGCCGAAGGAGTACAACAGAGACTCTTTTACCAGGTGGCCACTGCTCGGGGGCACGATCTTGTACACCGCGCCCTGATTGAAGGTTCCGCCCAGCGAGGTGACACCGTACAGATTGCCAGAGGAATCCATGAGGACTGGACCATTGGGCGTGCTGGCATCAGCTAGGTCGCCAAACGAGTAAAGAACGCTTTCGGTATACGTCGTGCCGTTCGTCGTCGTCAGTTGATAGAGCACGCCGCTGTCCCAAGTCCCACCCCGAGTGGTCACGCCGTAGAGCGTTCCTTTGGTGGTCAGGGCAAGGGTAGCCATCGCGGGGAGACGGCCGTCTGTGCCGTTGCCGGTGAAATTATGGAGCACCTGCTCGGTCCACGCGCCGCCGGTTTTTGAAGGAATGAGTTTGTAGACCACTCCGCAGTTGCACACGGGATCGCCGCCAGAATAGGTGGTGCCGTAAAAAGCGCCGGCCTGGTCGCGGACGAGGTCCGAGACTGGCACGTATCCACCGGTCCCGTAGGGGACGAAGTTGTACAGATAGGTGATCGTCCATGCCCCGCCGGATACTGCGGGAGGAGACAATTCAAAGATGGTCCCCACGCCGTAGGTTCCACCCGCTCGGGTGGTGCCATACAGGTTTCCGGCCGAATCTTCGAGTAAGCCGCCCTGAGGCCAGAAGCTAGTGGTTTCGCTGAACGTAAAAAGCGTGCTCTCGGTGGCTGCGTTCGCCATTACGCTGAGCGCAAGGGTCATGATCAACAGAGCGTTGCGTAGAGTGAATATCCGAAAGCGCATCTTATCTCCTTGAACAAGCCGGCCTGCTGCCGGGGGGAACGGTTTTCATGGACTTGCCGAGTGCCCTGACGAACCGGAATCGTGCCTTGCCGGGTCCTAGTGGCCCGGGCAAGGACACAATCCGTAGACGTCGAGTTCCGTCTGCGTGCCGACGTAGACCTTACCGTTGGCAACCATCGGAACCTGGAACTTGACCGACGGGCCAGATACATCGCGCCCGGACGCCGCTTGCGAGGAGTTATACAACTCCACGAGAGTGTTGGCGTTGAAGGCGTGCAGCACCGAAGGCTGGAATCCCGGCTGATGGTCGGGGTCGTCAAGACGCTCGAGTGCCCAGACAATGCCGTTCGTGGTTCCATTGGCGGAGATGACCGGCGAGGTTCCGGAATCAAATAATACGGTGCCGGACAACACGGGGTTGGTGCTTACCCCCGCCGAGGACACGGTGAACGCGCGGATGAAGTCGCCGTCTCCGCCGTTGTAGATGTATTGTGTGGTGCCGTTCGACCAGTAGGCTGCGGATCCCTCGCCTCCGCCGTTGGGAAGACTCATTTGCGAGATTTGACCGCCTGTGTGTCCCAGGTTGTCACGGTTCAGGACGAATCCGAGGAAGGTCTTCTCGCAAGTGGTGACTTGCTTTCCGGTGGTGAAGATCATATTCGGAACGGATCCACTCTGTGTAGGTATGAGCAGCGGGCCGAATGATCCGTAATCCAAGCCGTGGGCATAGCGGCAGGCCTGGTCACTGGTCGTGAAGTAGTCTGCTGGAACGAGCGAATACGTTCCAGTCCCGGAATTCAGCGTCAGGACCAGCTTGACTAGGCTGTCGCCCCAATTTACGGTACCGTCCCAAAAACCATCGCCCGTGACGGCATAAATATTTCCGCTAGTATCCGCAACGACGGCGCCGCCCGCGCCCCAGATTCCAGCGTGGCCTTCGCCCGGGATGCCAGGTGTCTTACTGGGAGAGTGGGACTTCTCGTCATCGGTGAAGAACGCGGCCAACAGCTTCAAGCTGGTTGGATCAAAGGCCAACACCCAACCGGAATCGCCCGAGAAGCCAACGACGAGCACTCCCTGAGGGAATCCGGCTTCCGGGACGAGCAGCAGGCCGGGGCGGCTCTGCTGGTGATGCGGTCCGAATGTGGCTGCGCTTCCATTGAGGGAGCATCCAGCGTTTCCGGTTTGAGAGCAAATCACCGCCGGACTGCCCGGCTTTTCCGCGCCGCTGGTGATGTCGAGCGCGTGCAAGCGAACCACCCAGTTGACGGTCGTGCCCGAGGTTTCCTGGGTGCGGACGACAGCATAGATGGTGTTGGTGTTCAGATTAATCACCGGCGTCGAAGTGATTCCGACGATCGGGAACAACTGGCAAATGCCAGATCCTTGCGAGCACGGCACGGGAGCCACGCTGGGAGGATTCAGGAAGTTGGTGTGCCAGAGCGGCGCCGGATTGGTCGTAGCGCTGTCGGCGTCAAACGCGTAAATGCTGTCGTATTCCGTGGCCACGAACACGACGTTGTGCACGCCGCCTTGCGCCATGGTGAGGTTCTGCACGTAGAGCGGCGCCGCATAGAGCTGGCCGTCTACGGGATAGCCGAAGATCTTGCCGAACGAACCGGAATTCACGTTCGTCGGAGTCAGGATTGTCTCCTGCAAATTTTGACCCGTATGCTGGTTGTCGTTTTGGCGGGTCAACACATTGACAGTTCCGGTTGGCGCCTTCTGAGCGAGGGCGAGCGTGGACAGAAGAACGAAGGCAAGGGTCAGCACACGGTACATCGGAACCTCCAAGGCGGTTTTGCGATTAGTCCGGGGGGGGACACTACGTCCGGAACAGCTGTGAACCTGAGCGTTTTCCGGCAGGATAACCGGGTGCCAAATAATATTCATCCGCAATGGGCTTTGACAAGATGAAAGAATATGCAACATCACTGATTGCGATCTTCCTTCTGGCATGTTGCAAGTTCTTGCACAGTCCGCCGGTGTTTGCTTCGCATCCTTTATGATCAAAGGCTAATCTAAGAGGCAAACGATAACCGCGAGGATACTTATGCGTTTTGGAATCAGCAAGATGGTCTCGGCTGTTCTGTTGTCCATGCTTTCGATTGCCGCACTGCAGGCGGACGACAAACCTTTTCATGACGCGCCGGCCTCGGCAAAAGCTCAGAAGAATCCATTTGCGGGGCAGCAGGCCGCGGCGGACGCAGGGAAAACTCTATATACGCGGAACTGTCTGGCTTGCCACGGCAAAACCCTGCAGGGCACAGGCAACGTTCCTTCTCTGGTGGACGGCAAATTGAAGGGAGTGACTGCGGGCGAGGTCTTCTGGTTCGTCACCAAAGGCGACAAAGATAACGGGATGCCTTCGTGGGCGTTTTTGCCGGAACAGAAACGATGGCAGATTGTGACGTACGTGGAAGAGATGGCGTCGGCGAAGCCAGCGGCCGGTCCAACTTCGGCTCCAGTGGCGGAAGTGACGGGGACGAAGGTGAAGGGTGCGCCACCGGTCGCGCCTTTTACGGATTTTCGCTATGAGAAGCCGGGGACGGCCCGCAAGATCACGGTGAAAGATCTTCCAAAACCGTATGCGACGGATTCGTCGCAGAACGGAGCTGAGTTGGTGGCGCGTCCGGAGAACGCGTGGCCGGTGGCGCCTGCCGGATTCAAGGTGGAGATGTTTGCGGCGAGTTTGGAGAATCCGCGATTACTGCGGACTGCGCCGAATGGCGATATTTTTCTAGCGGAGAGCGAGCCCGGGCGAATTCGGGTATTCCGCGGGATGACCAATGATGGCAAGCCGGAGCAGGTGCAGGTTTTCGCGAGCGGGCTGAAGCGGCCGTATGGGATTGCGTTTTATCCGCCGGGGCCGGATCCGCAATGGATTTACGTCGGCAACACCAACGAGGTGATTCGCTTCCCGTATCACAATGGAGATTTGAAAGCGAGCGGCGAGTCGCAGCATATTGCCGACTTGCCTTCGGGAGGTGGGCACTGGACGCGGGCTATCGATTTTTCCTCGGATGGCAAGAAGATGTTTGTTGCGGTGGGCTCGGCGTCGAATGACGACGACGTTGATACGCATCCGGGCGAGAAAGACCGCGCCGATATTCTGGTGTGCGATCCGGCGAATTGCCAGTTGAAGGTGTATGCCTACGGGATTCGTAATGCCGGAGGCGGCATTGCGGTGAACCCGCAGACCGGCGAGTTGTGGTGCTCGACCAACGAACGCGACGCGCTCGGCGACAATCTTGTGCCCGACTACATCACGCACGTGGAGGAAGGCGGATTCTATGGCTGGCCGTGGTGGTACATCGGAGCGCATCAGGATCCGCGGCAGGAAGGAAAGCATCCGGAACTGAAAAGCAAAGTCATTGTTCCGGATGTGCTGCTACAGCCGCACAATGCTTCGCTGGAATTCACGTTCTATGGTGCGGACAAATTTCCTGAGGAATATAAGGGAGACATTTTTGCTTCCGAACATGGATCGTGGAACAAGGCGGTGCGCGTGGGCTATGAAGTGATTCGCGTGCCGTTGCATCAGACCGGGCACGCGACGGGCGAGTATCAGGATTTCCTGACTGGATTCGTGCTGCCCGACGGGCATGTGTGGGGGCGTCCGGTGGGAATCACGGTAGCGCCGGACGGATCGCTGCTGGTGAGTGATGACGGGTCGAACTCGATCTGGAGAGTGAGTTATACGGGGAAGTAAACATTGCGAAATTCACCACGGAGACACGGAGGCACGGAGAAATTGTTGATTGTTGATTTCTGATTGCTGATTGAACCCCGAAAATCCGCGACCATTTTCTTGCTCTTCTCCGTGTCTCCGTGGTGGAGGAAGTTTAGTGAAAGTCGTGCGAAACGGTTTCGGCTTTCGTGACGAACAGGGGTAGCACGCGTTCGGCTTTGACGGAGATGACGTTATCCTGATTCTGCAGAATTCCTTCGATGGCGAGGAAGCGCTCGCTGGCCAATAGCAGGCGGTTCTGATGAAACAGGTCGGGCGTGATGATCGCGTTGGCTACTCCGGTTTCATCTTCCAGACTTAAAAATACAAATCCTTTGGCGGTGCCCGGGCGCTGGCGGACGATAACGCAGCCCCCGATGCGGAGGCGCTTGCCGTTGGGAATGTCGCGCAGTTCGCTGGCGCGGCGAATGCCCATGGCATTGAGCCAGTCGCGGCGGTAGGCCATGGGATGCGGGCCGACGGTGAGTCCGGTGCCGTGGAAGTCGGCGACCAGGCGCTCTTCGTGGTTCATGGGCTGGAGCGGCGAGGGCGAGTCGGGCTCGGGCTGTTGTTCGAGCAGCGGGCCGGAGCCGCGGACGGCGCGTTCGACTTGCCAGAGGGCATCGCGGCGGTGAAGTTTCTTTTCACCACGGAGGCACGGAGTCACGGAGGAGGACAATGTTGATTGTTGATTTTTGATGGTTGATTGAAGTGTTGTTTTTTCCTCTGTGACTCCGTGCCTCCGTGGTGAATTCCCGATCGCGTTCAGCGCACCAATTTCTGCCAGCGTGTTGAGTTCGTCCTTGCGCAGTTCGGGGGCGCGGCGGGTGAGGTCGTGAATGGAAGTGAAGGGGGCGCGCATGCGTTCGCGGACTAACGACTGAGCGGCTTCTTCGCGCAGGCTGCGGACGTAGCGCAGCCCCATGCGGAGAGCGATCGTGGTGTTCCCTTCGGCTCGTTCAGTATTCTTTTGAAGTTGTAGATCGGGGATCTTTCCAGGGCTTATGAGTTTTGAGCGCAACGCATTGAGCACTGAGGAAAGTTGAGATTCCTCCACCTGTGTGCCGTCCCTACGGGACTTGTTCCAATCTTCAGGTCCTTCCCCAGGACTTCCGTCCTGGGCTTTCACATTCCGTCCCTTGCGGGACTGGTTCTTTTGCCTCTCCGGGGCTTCTCCATCGCCGGTGTCTGATCCACGGCTTGCGCCGTGGGCTGCATTCTGCCGCCGCTCTGCGGCTAGGTCTTCACTGAGAACTGAGTACTGGGTACTGAGTACTGTTTCCAACGTGCAATTCCAGTCTGACTTCGTTACATCTACGGGCAGCAGTTTCAGGCCGTGGCGCTGGGCGTCTTTCACGATCGTCGCGGGCGAATAAAATCCCATGGGCTGGTTGTTGAGCAAGGCCGCGGTGAAGGCGGCAAGGTAATGGCACTTCAAATAAGCGCTGGCATAGGCGATGAGCGCGAAGCTTGCGGCGTGGGATTCGGGGAATCCGTAGAGCGCGAAGGATGTGATAGAGAGAATGATTTCTTCCTGTGCTTTCGGCGGGATTCCGTTGTGCGTCATGCCGGAGCGCAGTTTGGCTTCGATTTCGCGCATGCGCGCTTGCGAGCGTTTGAAGCCCATGGCGCGGCGCAGTTCTTCGGCCTCGCCTCCGGTGAAGTTGGCGGCGATCATGGCGAGACGCAGCAGTTGTTCCTGAAACAGCGGGACGCCGAGCGTGCGCTTGAGCACGGGTTCGAGCGATGGGTGCGGATAGGTGACGTCCTCGCGCCCCTGGCGGCGCTGCAAAAATGGATTCACCATCTGGCCGACGATCGGGCCGGGGCGGATGATCGCGACCTGCACCACAATGTCATAAAACTTTTTAGGGCGCAGGCGCGGCAGACACGACATTTGCGCGCGGCTTTCCACCTGAAATAAGCCGATCGTGTCGGCCTGCTGTAGCGCGGAGTACACCGGCGGATCGTCCTGCGGCAGATGCGCGAGGTCCACTTCTTCGTGATAGTGGTCGCGAATGAGTTCGATGGAATCCTTGAGCACCGCCATCATGCCGAGGCCGAGCAGATCGACTTTGATGATGCCCATGTCGGCGCAATCTTCTTTATCCCACTGCACGACGACGCGGCCGGGCATGGAAGCGGGTTCGAGCGGGACGACGGAATCGAGTTGTCCCTGGCAGATGACCATGCCGCCGGAGTGCTGGCCGAGATGGCGCGGCATGTCCTGCACGGCGAGGCAGAGTTCGTAATATTTGCGCAGTCGCGGGTGATTGAGGTCGAGTCCGGCATCGCGGAAGCGACGGTCGAGGGCGTCGTTTTCGTCACGGAATTCCCAGGTGGCGACCGCAGCGGAAATTTTCTGGAGCGTTTCCGGATCGAATCCCAGAGCCTTGCCCATTTCGCGCGCGGCCATGCGGTTGCGGTAGGTAATGACATTGGCAGTCATGGCGGCGCCGCGCTCGCCGTAACGCTGGTAAACGTACTGGATAACTTTTTCGCGCTCGTCGCCGCTGGGCAGATCGAGATCGATGTCGGGCCACTCGCCGCGCTCTTCGGAAAGAAAACGCTCGAAGAGCAATTCCATGCTGACGGCGTCGACCGCGGTGATGCCGAGCGAGTAGCAGACGGCGCTGTTGGCGGCGGAACCGCGTCCCTGGGCAAGAATGTTTTGCTCGCGGCAGAAGCGGACCAGGTCCCAGACGATGAGGAAGTATCCGGCGAGTTTGAGTTTCTCGATCAGCTTCAATTCTTTTTCGATTTGAAGACGAGCGCGGGTTTGCAGGTCGTGCGGTTTACGGCCGTAGCGATCGTGAAAGCCTTCCCATGCGCGGTCGCGCAGGAAAGAGTTCATGGTCTCGCCTTCGGGCACGGCATAACGTGGGAATTCGTAGCCGAGATTGTCGAGGGTGAATTCCAGGCGGGAAGAAACTTCCAGCGTGTTAGTGATAGCTTCGGGCAGGTCCGCGAAGAGTAGCTGCATTTCCTGCGCGGATTTAAGAAAGCGCTCGGAGTTGCGGGAGAGCAATCGTCCGGCGGTGGACAGGGTGCGGTGGTTGCGGATGGCAGTGAAGGCGTCGCATAGTTCGCGAGCTTTGGGCGTGGCGTAGCAGACTCCGTTGGTGGCGAGCAGAGGAAGATTCAGCGAGCGGGCGATGGTGATTGCGGCGCGGTTGCGAGATTCTTCTTCGCGCTGGAAATGGCGTTGCAGTTCGACGTAGACGTTGCCGGAGCCGAAGATTCCGACGAGTTGATCGACTTGGCGGCGAGCTTCGTCGATGCCGCTGTGCTGCAAGGCTGCGGCGAGGGGGCCTTCGGCGCCGCCGGTGAGGCAGATGAGGCCTTGGGCGTGCTCTTGTAATTCTTCTTCTGTGACTGCGCCTTCGCCTTTTTTGGCGCGCAGCTTCATTTTGGTGATCAGGCGGCAGAGGTTTTGGTAGCCGGGGCGGGATGCGACGAGAAGTGGGAGACGGAAGGGATTTGTACTCACCTTGGATTTGTCATTCCGAGCGGAGCGAGGAATCCCTATTTCCTTCGCGGACTGTCGAGGGTAGGGATCCTTCGACTCCGCAAGTGCTGCATTTCGTGCAGCACTTGCTCCGCTCAGGATGACAGGATCGTGGAGGGCGCAGGCGACTTCCGCTCCGATGTGCGCCTTGATCTCCATTTTCTTTGCGGCCAGGTGAAAGCGCGGGGCGCCGTATACGCCGTCGGCGTCGAGCAGCGCCATGGCGGACAGTTTGAGCTGAGAGCAGACTGCGGCCAACTCCTCGGGCAGTGAGGCACCTTCGAGAAAGCTGAAAGCGGAGCGGGCGTGAAGTTCGATATACAAGTACTCAGTACCCAGTACTCGGTACTGAGCACTTCTTTTCAGTCATACGTTCCTTCTACGAACCAGCCGCCGCCTAACAGATCGTGCACTAGGCGGTAGAAAGAGACGGCGTCGCCGTTGCGCAGGGCTAGGTCCCATTCGTCGCGCGACCAGGCTTCGCGCTCCCACCAGTCGCCGGAGGCGCGCCAGGGGCCGGCTTTCCAGAGCACATCGCCCTGCACTTCTTTTTTCTTTGGGCACACCACACGCACCGGCTGGCCGTTTTCCAAAGTGACGTTCACGCGCAGGGGCGGGCGGAAGCGGCGCAGGGCGGTGACAGCGGCGGTTGCTGCTGCCGAGTCCGGAGTCTTCTTCTGCGGAGTTTTGCGCGCGACCTCAGCCACAAAACGGCGCATGCGAAAGCCGTCCGGATGGTGCGTGTCGAGCAACTCCAGCGCTCCTACCTTGTTTTCGCCGACCATCCCGGCGATGCGGGCGAGGGTGAGTTCCAGTTTTTCCGGTTCCGGCGAGGGAGGCAGGAACAGCCCGCCCTGCGCCGATCGTGGACGCGCGGGTTCGGCGGCTAGATGGATCTTCATGATGGGTGCTCCTGGGGGATGTGCGTTTAAATCCAGTTGCAGCAACTTGAGAAAAACCTTTGAGTCGAGCATGGGAAGAGGCAGGCGCAGGGTGCGGGCAAATTGCTGATTGTTGATGGCTGATTGCTGATTGGAAGACGTCAGGTTTTCGAGTTCCAGCGTGAGGCGTAGTTCTTGCGTGGCCAGGGCGCGCGAACCTAACCTTGCGCAGATTTGCTCAAGCAGGCGATTCAGCAGGAAGGCCAGGGGCTCGAGCAGGACGATCGGGTGTTCGAGTTCGACTGCTTCTTCAAATACCGGCGGCGTCTCGACAGGGACAAGCGTGCGCGAAGCCGTGCCACGGGCCAACTGCTGGAGGCGCAGGCCTTCTTGTCCGAGACGTTCGCTGAGCGACACTTCCGGCAGCGCGGCCAGCCCACGCAGGTTGCGTATTCCCCAGCGGTCGAGGGTTTCCAGCAGGCGGGCAGCGGCTTTTTTCTGATCGTCTTCTTTCTGCGAATCTTCCAACCGGTCGGCGAACAACACTTCCGTTGGCAAGGAGCCCAATTGCTCGGCTTCTTTGCCTGCGGGAATCACGGTGACGCCAGGGAACCCACGAGCGGCGAGCACGGCCGCATCGGGATTGGAAGCCACGGCAACATGGGCGGCGAGTCCGAGCGCGGTTGTGCGGCGGTGGATGGCGCGGGAAATTTCCGGCAGCGGTCCGAGAAGAGATTCCATTCCGGCGAGATCGAGCAGGGCGGTGTCGCAGGCGGCGTCTTCCACACACGGAGAGAAGGACTGAGCGCAATCAAGCAAGGCGGCGTGCGCAGCGGATTCCTGCAGAGCAGAACGCGGGCGCAAGGCGAGTTCCGCGCAGAGTTCGGCTTGGGCCTTGGTCATGCCCGGCGCAATGCCCATGCGGGCGGCCTTGTCATTGACCGCGATGGTTTTTTCCAGCGGAGGTTTGCCTTCGAGAATGGCGACGGCACGCGCCTGCAGTTCCGGTTCGGCGCGCAAGGCAGCCGCCACGGGGAAATTCGGAACGTAGATGCAAGCGAATGGCATGATTTTGAGCCATTACGTAGTACGGATTCATCCAGCCCAGGCGGTTTTGGTTTCGAACATGACGGAGCGCGCAGGTTTGCGATCCAGACGGGAGCGAATGAGTTCCGCGGTGATATCCAAACCAGTGAACAATTGCGCGTGCGGGGGACATGGAAAATCAAGTTCGGGTTGAGCGGGCAGATTGATTTTATTTCGTCCCTTCGGGGCTTCGGTATCTCTCGCGGCTAATTCATCTGCCGATCCCAGCTGCAGCAACAGGGAAGAGCAGCTTCCGGCGATGGGGTGGTGCTCAATCGCCAGCAGGATTGTGGGTTTGTTTTCTACCGCGCGGCGGAAGCGGAACCATGTGGTCAGTGGAATGCGGCGGGCGGACTGTGTGGGCAGATCGCCGAGATCGAGCACGATCAGGCCGAAGCCTCCGCTTTCGAGAAGCAAATCGGTGGCGCGCAGGACTTGCTCGAGACGATGTTCTGTCTGATTTTCGTTGCGTGATCGAATCTGATTTTTCAAAGAATTCGTCTCTGTGTCTCTGTGCCTCTGTGGTGAGCGCTCTCTTTGCGGGGAACTCTCGCCGCAGCGCACCCATAGCAGTCGGTCCAGTTCCACGCCAGCTTCGACTGCAGAGTCGGGGTCGAGCGCGTCGCTGGCGTCGACGACGGCGCAGAATTCTCCGCGTTGCGTGGCGGCGGCCAAGGCGGCCAGAAGTAAGGTGGTGCGGCCTGAGGAGGCGGGGCCGCAGATTTCGGTCAGGCATCCGCGGGGCAGGCCTCCGGTCAGGGTGTCGAGGGCGGGAATGCCGCTGGAAACCATCTCTGGTGCTGGACGGATGTCGAGCTGCGACGCTGGGGTGACGCTCGCGGGGGGGATTTTTGATTTTTGATTGTTGATTGTTGATTGAAGAACACGGACGATTGGTGATTCCTGGGTGCCCATCTGATCCTGGCGATTGTCGCCGGGCGGCAGAGACACTTCCGGAACTGCTTTGGCGTCAAAGACAAAAGGGCGGCCCAGGGCCGCCGAAGTGGAAACCACTGCGGAAGACATAAGATTCCTCGGAAGATTTCAGGGAGCGCCGGGGCTGGTGTATACAGATTGGGGCCGCGGAGGCGTTTTCGCTTTTTATTCGCCTTTGAGAATTCTGCTCCAGAGGTGTGGGTTTGTCAAGCCGGGAGCTAAAAAAGCTTTTCACCGCAAAGATCGCTGAGGAAACCCGCAAAGGACGTGAAGACCCCGCATTCTGCCGCGCCCAAATATTGCGATTGCTTACCTTGGCCGCGGACGCGCGTCCAAGCCATCACAACGAAACGCTCGTGCTCAATCCCTGTTCTTCCATCCACGTTGTGACTGACTCGGCGGTGCGATTCCTGCCGCGAAAAAGGAGCTTCCTTATGCCCAGAGTTCGTCTGCTTGCTCTGTTCTCCGCTGTTTTGTCTATCGCCAGTTTCTGCCACGCTCAGACTGCCACTGGCGAAACGCTGATGCTCGATCTGCCCCGGCAGAGCCAGCATGCGGTAGTGATGCAACGCATTGGCATTACCGATATTACCGTGAACTATCACCGGCCGTTGGCCAACGGGCGCCAGATCTGGGGCAAACTCGCGCCCTATGGGCAAGTGTGGCGCGCCGGCGCAAACGAAAATACAACCATCACGTTCACCGATCCAGTCACGATTGAAGGCCAAGCACTCGATAAGGGAACCTATGGCCTGCACATGATCCCGGGCGAGAACCAGTGGACGGTGATCTTCTCGAAGAACGCCACTTCATGGGGAAGCTTCACCTACAAGCAAGAAGAAGATGCCCTGCGCGTGAACGTGAAGCCACAAGCGGCCGAGGCCCATGATGCGCTGGCCTACGATTTCGACGAGGTCAAGCCGGACTCTGCGATCGTTACCATGCGCTGGGATAAGGTTGCGGTCCCGTTCAAAGTCCAGATCAAGGTGAACGATCTGGTCGTGGCCAGCATCCACCGGCAACTGCACGGGCTCAACCAATATTACTGGGAAGGGTGGGATGATGCGGCCGGCTATTTCCTGGCCAACAAGATCGATCTTGACGAAGCGCTGAAGGATGAGGAGCTATCGATTCAGGCCGAAGAGCGCTACGACAATGTGATGAACAAGTCGCACATTCTGGAAGCCATGGGACGCAAGCAGGATGCCGAAGTCGCTCGAGATAAAGCGCTGGGCATGGCCAACGCGTTGCAGCTCTACGTATATGCGCGGGGGCTGCAGGGAGAAAAGAAACAGGATGAGGCCATTGTGGTCTTCCGCTCGAACGCCAAGAAGTTCCCCGACTTTTGGACTTCGCATCTTGGCATGGCGCGGGTCTACAGTTCGCAGGGAGATTTTGACAACGCAGTCAAGGAAATAAAGCTCTCGATGTCTGGGGCTCCCGATGCCAACAAGACTGCGTTGGAAGGCTATGTAAAGAGGCTGGAGGCGAAGGAGGATATTAACCGGTGAGGCTTCTGCGGGGGGCGCTCGGCTTCGCCATCGCTTGGACGGCCGAGGCGGCCGTCGCCACATGAGCAGGAATACGGGCGCGATCTGTGACATGATGGAGGTATGAAGAAACAAGCGTCCGATCAACAATCTCACGACCGCCGCTACCAGGAGCGGAAGCGGGCTGAAGCGGCCAAGCAACCCGCCAAGCAGAAGACTGTGCGCGAAGACGTGAGTCAAGGCACGGCCGGCTCCGTCAAGGAAGCGCCGAAGGAATAGCGCGATCGCTGGGATTTCAGATTGAGGTTTTAGATTTCAGATTATGGATTCGAACGATCAGGTCTTAAATCTGCAATCTGAAATCAACAATCTGCAATCGTCGGCCTAGCCGGTGTTGTGCAGTCCGGCGGCGATTCCGTTGATGGTTGCGCCCAGGGGATACTCGAGGTCTGCGCTCTGCTGTCCCTGCTGTTTGCGCCGGAGCAGTTCCACCTGAATCAGGCTCATGGGATCGACGTAGGGATTGCGCAAGCGGATCGAGCGGGCCAACACGCGATTGCGCCCCAACAGTTCGCGCTGACCGGTCACGCGGAGAATCATGCGGCGGGAGCGCAGAAATTCCTCTTCCAGCATGGAGAAGACTTTCTTACGAAGCGCCGCGTTCTTGACCAGCCCTGAATAATCCCGCGCGATACCGAGATCCGCTTTGGCCATGCCCAGTTCCACGTTGCGGAGAAGTTCCGAGAACACGGGGAAGCTGCGCGCGATCTGGCGGAGAAGTTGCTCGTGCCCCGGACCGCTCTTCGCGAATTGCTCCAAGGCATGGCCGACGCCGAACCAGGCGGGCACCGCGTGGCGGCTCTGCATCCATCCGAAGACCCAGGGGATGGCGCGCAGATCTTCGAGTCGTCGACCCTTGGTGCGGCGCGAGGGGCGCGATCCGATACGCGCCGTGTCCAATTCGTTGACCGGAGTCGCCTCCTCGAAATATTCGAGCACGTCGGGATTATCGGCGATCTCGCGGCGATAGACCCGGTACGCTTCTTGCGACATTTCTTCGATCGCCTCTTCCCAGCTAGGTGGATGCTGGGAGTTCTGCTCGCCATGCAGCGTCAATGTTTCCATACTCGCGGCGATCATCAATTCCAGGTTCCATTCGGCGAGAACCGGGTCGGCGTATTTCCAGTTGAGCACTTCGCCCTGCTCGGTGATGCGAATGTGTCCGGAGAAACATCCCGGGGGCTGCGCGAGGATCGCGGCATGCGTAGGGCCACCGCCGCGGCCCACGGTTCCGCCGCGACCGTGGAAGAGGCGAAGCTTCACTCCGCTTTCTTGCGCCGCGCGATGCAACTCACGGTGAGCTTTGTAGAGTTCCCAGGTGCTGGTGAGCATGCCGCCGTCTTTGTTGGAGTCGGAGTAGCCGAGCATGACTTCCTGCCAGCGTCCCCAGGAGTCGAGCAGAGGCTGATACTCGGGATTGCTCCACAGACGGCGCATGACGGCGCCAGCGGTGCGGAGTGAATCGATGGATTCGAACAGAGGCACCGGCATCAAGCCGGGATCATCGGCCGATCCCGCCACCTGAACTTCGGCTATCTTGGCGAGACGGACCACCGCCAGGACGTCCTCTTCAGATTCCGCACCGCTGATGATGTAGTGCCGAATGGACTGGGCGGGGTACGTCCGCTTGAGTTTGGCGATGGCGCGAAAGGTATCGAGAAGTTCGCGACTCTCAGCGGAGTTCGTGCTTCGGTCGGGCGTAGGTCCAAGTTCCTCGAGGGCATGTGCATGCACGCGGGCGTGCTGGCGGATGTCGAGCGTGTGCAGGTGAAGGCCGAACGTGCGCACTTTCCGCAGCAAGGAGCCGACATAGGTTCGTGCCAGCCGCTCTCCGCGGTTGGACTGGAGGCTGCTCTGCACCAGCAGCAGATCGTCTTCAAACTCAGCGGCGTTGCGGTAGGCGGCGGGCGCGTCCACGGCGTCTCGGCCCTGTTGCAGCTTGTGAAACATGTAGGAGAGAAAGCGTCGATAACTCTCCGACGTGTTGTGCGGCCCCCACGCCAGGTGCACGCCCGGAATCGTGCGTTCGTAATGCTTCAAGCGGGAAAGCAGGTCTGCGGAAACGTCCACTTGCCGCCGCGAAGAACTGAGGCGGTCGCTGAGAGATTCAACGTCGTTGAGATATTCGCGGAGGATCAGGCCGCGGGCCATCTCCAGCGCGCCGCGAATGCAATCCGGCTTGACCAGTGGGTTGCCGTCGCGGTCTCCACCGATCCACGAGCCGAAATGCACAAGGTTAGGCACGGCCGCCTCGTCGAGGTCGAGTCCATAGACGTCGCGGAAGGATTCCGCGATTTCGCCATAGATTTTCGGAAGCGCATCGAAGAGCGACAGCCGGAAGTAACGCAGGCCCATGCGGATCTCATCATCGACGGTCGGCTTCGCCATGCGGACTTCGTCGGTCTGCCACAGAGACGTCACTTCCGCGCGGATATTGTTCTCGCAGTCCTCCGCTTCTTCCGCCGTGAGCGGGAGATGGTCGAGGCGCTCCAGTTCTTGCGCGATGCGGCGGCGCTTCAGCAGGACGGTTTGCCGGGCGACCTCGGTGGGATGGGCCGTGAAGACCGGGGTGATCGCAATCAGGCCGAGCGCGGCGACGGCATTATCTGCCGAGATTCCAGCTTCTTTCATGCGTACGAGTGTCCCGCGAAACGAACCGGGCAGCGGAGGATGTTCGCGATCCAATTTTCCCGCGCGGCGGCGGCGCCTGCGGTGGTTGGTCTCGGCGAGATTGGTGAGTTCGAAGTAAGTCGCAAAAGCCTTCGTCACCTGATACGCGCGCGCCAAGTCCATTTGGGAGACAATCTCTTGCGCCTTGACCATGAGTTCGGGCGAAGAGGCCTGCTCCGGGCGCTGGCGCACCGTCTCGCGATGTTCGATCAGCAGGCGCCGCAGTTCTTCCACGGATTCGAACAGGTCCTGGCCGGACTGCTCCACCAGAACTTGCCCGAGAATCGCGCCCAGCGAGCGAACGTCGCGGCGCAGCGGATTGTCTTTTGCAGGTTCGTCAGAATGGGCGATGACTTCGGCGAGGCGGGCCTGCTGGTCGTCGGCTTTCCAGAGCGGCTTGGGTTTGTTTGAGGCCATGTAAGGATGTAGGCAGAATAAACGACGCGGCCGGAGCGGTGGGATGAAAAGAGTGGATAACGACAATCACCTTGTCCTGTCATCCTGAGCGGAGAGGCTGGTTCGCGAAGCGGACCAGCCTCGGAGTCGAAGGATCCCTACCTCGCTCACGGTGGCATGGATGTGGAACGAGTTTGCCGTGGCTTCTTGATTTGAAGAAGAACTTCCCAATTACGGATGCTGAATCTAGAGTGTAGGGATCCTTCGACTGCGTGTTCGCCCGCTTTTCGCGGACGAACACTTCGCTCAGGATGACACGAAGATGCTGGACCGTGCACTATCGCTCTACTTAGGCACTTCGAAGCGATAGCCGATGCCCCGCAGGGTCTTCAGGTATTGGGGATGGCGGGGGTCGAGTTCAATCTTCTCGCGCAGGCGGCGGATGTAAACGTCGATGGATCGTGGGGTGACGAAGGGAGTCTCTTTCCAGACCGCGTCGAGTAGTTGATCGCGGGTGAGGACGCGGCCGCGATGCGAGGCCAGATATTCCAACAGGCGGAATTCGCGCACAGTAGTAAGGACGTTGCGGCCCTGCACCTGCACGGTCATCGACGAGGCGTCAATTTCCAGTTCGCCCAGTCGCAACACTTCGCCGGCAGCAGGGACTTGGCCTAATCCGCGTAGAACGCTGCGAATGCGGGCCACCAGTTCGCGCGGGCTGAACGGCTTGGTGATGTAATCGTCGCCGCCTAGTTCTAATCCCTTGACGCGATCGGCCTCTGCGGTCTTTGCGGTGAGAAAAATGATGGGGATCGCGGAAAGGGCGGGCGTCTGGCGGATGTGGCGGCAAAGTTCGAAGCCGTCGGTCCCGGGCAGCATCACATCGAGCAGGAACAGCACAGGCATTTCCCGCGCCGCCTCGGTGAGCACCGAAGAGCCGCTGACAAAACTCTGCACCTCGAACCCGGCCGCCTGCAGATTGTGGGAGATGAGGCGCGCGATGTCCTCGTCATCTTCGACGACAAAAATGACCGGACGGAACGCAGCCTGACTGCTCGAGTTCCCTGTCCGTTCGTGGAATTCGACTGGCTGATGCATTCTTCACTTCAGGGCCCCACGAAGTCACAGGACTTCCCAAGGGGGAGGATTCACTTCAAGACTGTATGGGGCAAATGTTGCGCGAATGTTTCTCGCGTGTTAATGAACGATGAATTTGTAAAGGAAGTACTCAGTACCCGGTACTCAGTACTCAGTCGATTTGAGCTCGGGCCGGTTTTCGTGAGGCGGCGGCCCCATGGTCCCATGTTCCACTCGACACTGGTGGATCGCCGATTTTGAGTTTTTTCTGAGTACTGAGTACTGAGTACTGCTCAGTTCGCCGCCTTCTTCTTCGGCATATGCCGCAGGCTGCGGCCTTCGATCAGGCTGTAGAGGTCTTCGGCGAGATTTGTGGTGTGGTCCCCCGCGCGCTCCAGGGCCTGAGCCATAAGCAGGACATCGAAACCTGTTGTGTCGCCCTGCGCTACCGTCTCCGCCAGGTGCTTCTGGAACAGGCCATGACAGACGCGGTCGATCTCTTTGTCCATCTGCAACACCTTGCGAGCACACTCCAGATCCAGCGTGGAGAAGCCCTGGTGAACCAGGTCGAGCATGTCGCGCAGCACTGCCGACATTTCCACCAACTGGCGCACATCGGATGCGGCCATCTTTGAGGAACGGGCCTGCACGCGCATGGCTACGCTCATGACCAGATCGCCGATGCGCTCGAGGTCGGTCGTGGATTTCAAAGTAGAGAGCAGTTGGCGGGCCCGCACTTCATTCACCCGAGTAATGGCCGCAGGCAGGCGCTCGTCGATCTGCCGTTCGATCAGGTCGAGTTCCTTTTCGCAATCCTTGATCGCGAGGAAGGCCATACGGGAAGAATGGGTGAGCAAGTCGCGGACGTTGAACGCGGCATCGCGGGCGATCAAGCAGGCCTTCAGAGCGAGACGCGCCAAATCGTCCGGCCCGCCTAGTTTGGGCTCCGCGGCGGTCTTGGCGGGGCGAGCGCTCGCACCTTCATCCTCGGCTCCGGCATTTCGTGACGCTGGCGCTTTTCGTGGCATTCTCTGACCGGGTCACAACTCAACCAAGCAGTCTAGTCCTGAAATGTGAAAGGATCATTACAACTTTGCCTGCGGCAGCGCGACCAATTACATTGGTTGAATCGCCGGAAGCAACGCGATGGAGGCTGTTTCGTGAATCTTGCTGACTACTTGCGCCGCCAGTTCGCCTACGATGAATGGGCGAACCGGGAAGTCTTGAACGCGATCCGAGCCTCTGGCGGCGCCAACGAGCGATCATTGCAGCTGATGTCACACATTCTGGCGGCAGAGCGGGTGTGGCTGGAGCAGCTGAAACAGCAACCGCAGAGCGTCCCGGTGTGGCCCGAGCCGGATCTGGCGCAGTGCGAAGCGGAAGCGGCCAAACTGGGTGCGCTCTGGCTTGAGTTTCTCGATCTGATCACCGCCGGGGACGTCTCTCAGTCCATCTCTTACAAGAACAGCAAGGGCGAAGCATGGACGAGTACGATTGTCGACGTGTTGACTCACGTCGTGATGCACTCGGCGTATCATCGGGGGCAGATTGCCACCCACATGCGTGCCAACGGACAAACGCCCGCTTACACCGACTTTATTCACGGTGTGCGCCAGGGGTTGGTGAAGTAAACGAGGCGAGGCGAATCGAAATGGAAAGCCGACATATCTACGCCTTCACCGCGTTCCAGATTGTGGCCGCGATCGGTCTGTTTTGGTTCCTTTGCACATGGTCCGGTCCGTGGAACCCGACCCGCTACATAGGAACGGTTTTGGTGCTGGTGGGTTTGAGCTTCATTGGGGTTGCACGCTATCAGCTCGGAAGGTCGTTTTCCGTGAAAGCGGAAGCTCACAAACTGGTGACCACCGGCCTCTATTCGAAAATCCGCAACCCGATTTACGTGTTCGGCATGGTGATGATCACGGGCCTGATCCTAATCCTGGGGCGGCCTGAGGGGTGGCTCGTCGTGGCTGCCGCAATGGTCGGTCAGACGATCCGCGCTCGCCGGGAAGCTCGCGTCCTAGAAGCCGCGTTCGGGGATGCATACCGGGAATACCGGCGCAAAACGTGGTTCTAGCCCAAGCCGTCTTTGCCACCGCGCGTTCGAAGACGTAATATCTCACCGATGAAAAAACTGGCTGTCTTCCTCCTCCCGGTGCTGTGCGCCGTCTTCCTGCTGGCGGCCGACCAAGGGAAAATTCCACCCATGCCCGTCGCTGTGTCCAGCAACGCGGTCGCCTCACTCCAGAATGGGCTTGAAATCTATTCACTCATGGGCATCGGCACCAAGAAAACCTGGGACGACATTTCCGCCAAGATGTATGTCCTGCGGTTCAAGTCGGGGAAGTGGGTCGAAAGCCGTCCGGTGCCGGGAGTTGCCGGTCGTTTGGCTGCGTCCGCGGTGGGCGCCAAGGGACAAGTCTTTGTTTTCGGGGGATACACCATCGACGGCCAAGGGGTCGAGACGACTGTCGCGGACGTGAACTCGTTCGTGCCCGAGGACCATCGCTGGTACCGCGCGGCGGACATCCCCGTGCCGGTGGACAGCGCGGTGATCGGTGTGACGCACGACCGCTTCATTTATCTGGTGGGCGGAAAGTCGAAGAATGGCCCGGTCAATAATGTGCAGGTCTACGATGCCGAGAAGAACACCTGGAGCCAGGCCACACCGTTTCCCGGAACTCCCGTCTTCGGTCATGCCGGGGGCTTGGCGGACGAGACCATAGTCTTCGTCGATGGCGCAAAGAAAAATCCAGCCGGTGGCGCTTCGTACGTCGTGTCCGACGAGTGCTGGATGGGCAAGATCGACCACAAAGATCCGAACAAAATCGAATGGAGCAAACTGCCCGCGCATCCCGGACCCGGACGGTTCGGAATCGTGGCGGGCGCGGGGGTGCACGATCACCGGATCCTGTTTTCGGGAGGCACCACAACTCCGCACGACTTCAAGGGCCTGGATTCCGACGGCAAACTTGCCGAGATCTCCCCGGTGACATTTGTTTTTGAAGTGCATGGCGGCCGATGGGAGACGATTACCGAAGACACCTTTGACGTGCGCACCGACGGTCGTGGTGTCCTGTCTACGCCGCTTGGGCCGCTGATTCTTGGCGGCCTGCTGAAGAATGGGGCGATCTCGGCGCGGGTGCTGGTTCTTCCGAAGAAGTAAAGAGGTGCGATTTCCGGAATGGGATCGTTCCCAAAACCGGACTCTCGATGCGCTGATGGCCTCCGAAAGTACCTTGGTGATCTCACTCCTCGTCGCGACGCGGGGCTAGCATGGTTGTAGCGAACATCACTCATACCTCCTGAGCAAGCGGTGGATGGACCTCCGACCATCCGCCGCTTTTCTGTTTTTGTTGGCAGTGGCCGGGAACTTGGGGTAAAATCCACGCTGTTCGGTTCTGTGGGAACCCGCAATTCGAACCGATCCAAGCTGAGGAACGTCGATGTTCAACCCGCGCTAACTCGCCATCCCGTTCGGCCCACTGCACAGTGGGCTCCCTGATTGATGTTTCATTGTGGTCTTGCATGCGCCGCCTCCTGCCCGTCGCTGGATGCGGGTGCGGAAAGCCTGGTTTTTATGGAAGCGATTTCTACTGCTATTCAGCCGCAGCGTTCCCTGTGGTCTTCGCTGGTGGAAGCGGTTCGCGGTTCTCATCAGGATTACACCGCCGGAAGTCTGAACCGCGCCATTCTCCTGTTGGCTGTGCCCATGGTTCTGGAGATGGTGCTGGAGTCGCTGTTTGCGGTGGTGGACGTGCTCTGGGTGGGCCGCCTCGGAGCCAACGCCGTGGCTACCGTCGGATTAACCGAGTCCATGCTGAGCCTGGTGTTCGCCGTGGGCATGGGGCTCAGTCTGTCGACCACCGCCATGGTGGCGCGGCGCATCGGGGAAAAAGATCCCGAGGGTGCGGCCGTTGCTGCAGTGCAGGCCATTGCTCTTGGCCTAATCGTCTCGCTGGCGATTGGGTTGCCATGCCTGTTGCTGGCTCCGCGCCTTCTGCAATGGATGGGCGCCTCTCCGGAAATCGTCTCGGTGGGTAGCGGCTATACGCGAATCTGCCTGGGCGGCAGCTGTGCGGTGCTTCTACTCTTTCTGAATAACGCCATCTTCCGCGGAGCCGGAGACGCGGCCATCGCGATGCGCCTGCTCTGGGTGTCGAACATCATCAACCTGGTGCTCGACCCTTGCCTGATTTTCGGCTGGGGGCCTTTCCCACGGATGGGCGTCACGGGCGCGGCGCTGGCGACCTTCACCGGGCGCAGCATCGGGGTGATCTACCAGTTCTATCGCCTGCTGAAAGGAACGGAGCGGATTCGCATCCTGACTCGACAGCTGCATCTGCGCCTCGATGTGCTGTGGCGGCTGGTCCGCGTGTCGCTGACCGGGATTCTGCAGTTTGCCATCGCGCACACAAGTTGGATCGGACTGGTGCGCATCGTGAGCATTTTCGGTGCGGCGGCTCTGGCCGGATACACGATCGCCATCCGCATCGTCATCTTCGTGATTCTGCCGTCGTGGGGCTTGAGCAACGCGGCAGCCACTCTGGTGGGACAGAATCTGGGTGCGGGCAAGCCCGATCGCGCCGAGACTGCGGTCTGGCGCACCGGCCTGTACAACATGCTGTTCCTGGGTACGGTGGGAGTCCTCTTCGTCCTGTTCGCAGAGCCGGTGGTTCGGATCTTTACCAATGACGCTGCCGTCATTCCGCTGGCCGCCTCCTGCCTGCGCATCCTCAGCTACGGCAACATCGGATACGCCTCCGGCATGGTGATGTTGCAGGCGTTCAATGGCGCGGGAGATACCATCACCCCAACCGTCGTGAATTTCTTCGGGTTCTGGCTGCTGGAGATTCCCCTCGCGTATTGGCTGGCGATTCGCATGCGGATGGAGTCGAGCGGCGCGTTCTGGGCGATTGTGGTCGCCGAGGCGGCCATCGCCGGAGCGAGCGCGATCCTGTTCAAGCAGGGGCGGTGGAAAAGACAAAAAATATGAGGCCCGGAGGCCTCACTCGAGAAACTGGGGCGGGAGGAACGGTTTCGAACCGTCATCTCCGGGATGGAGCCCCGGCGCATTGCCGTGGTTATGCTACTCCCGCGTACGAATCTGCAAATGCCGAGGCACCAAGTTATTGCATGGTGCCCGTTCTGTCAACTTTACTCCCGCCGCAGCGCCCGGCCAGCACGCGTTCTGCGCCGTGACCCGAGGTCCTAATGCATCACGACGCTATCGCGCCCGAGCCAGGACCAGAGTGACATCATCTGGTTGTTCATTATCGCCGATCCAGGTGTCTACTGCCATGGTGACGATCTGGCTGATCTGGGGCAGCGGCAGGTTCCGGTTGTCGCGGACGAGATCGATCAGGCGCTGTTCGCCAAATTCGCCAAAATCATTCTCCGGTTCAGTCACCCCGTCGCTGTACGCCAGAAAAATTTCGCCGGGATGCATTTCGACGCAGCCCTCGTCGTAAATCATATTGTCGAACAGGCCCACGACCGTACCTCCGGCTTCCAGCCTTCGGATCGTGCCATCTTTCCCGATCAGAATAGGAGGCAGATGTCCACCGTTGCTATAGGTCAAGTGGTGCGAACGTCCGTCGTAGATTCCGAGGAACAGCGTGGCATACTTTTCCGGGGGAGTGCTTTCGTACAGCTGATGATTGAGCAGGCTCAGCAGCGCTCCTGGGGAAACCTCGACGCCCTCGGGCCAGGCCGCCATCACTCTGCCCGCGCCGGCGACTGCGCCCACAGCCACAGGCTCCCGCATCTGGGGCAGGTTCTCCACGCTGTAGGCGCGAACGGCCGAGTGGATCGTCGCCATCAACAATGCGGCGGAAATTCCTTTTCCGCTGATGTCGCCGACTGCCAGGATCAGTTTGTGCGAACTGGCCGACAGAAAGTCGTAATAATCTCCGCTGACCGTGCGTGCGGGACGGCAGAATCCATGGACCTCGAGCGACTCGAGTTCCGAAACCTGGCGCGGAAACAGCTGGGCCTGCACTTCCTGTGCGATCGCCAGTTCGTTCTCCAGGCGCTGCTTTTCTTTCTGCTCCTGGATCAGCTTCTCGATGGAGGCGGTCATGGAGTTGAACGAGAGCGCAAGGTCGGCAAGCTGGTCGCTCGATTTCACCGGGATGCGATGGCTGAAGTCGCCGCGGTCTACGTGCCTGGTGGCATCGTGCAGTTGCGCCACCGCCGCCGTCACAGTGCGGGTCATGCGCGTGCCGATGAACAGCGCGATCAGTTCGATGATCGTGAAGAAGATTCCTACCCCGATCAAGATGTACGCCACGCCCTGCACGAATTCTCCCAGCGCGGCGAACAAATGGCCGTACAAGACCGAGGGGCGAGTGCGAACTCGTATGAGCGCACTTCTTTGCCACTTCCCGCTGTCCCAGTCAATTACCGAAAGAGATGTTCCTGCCAGTGGAATCTCGAAATCCAGCTGGTCTGCAGCGCTGGGCAGAGAGCCCACGCTGAAGGTGGGTTGCAAGGTTTGCTGGTCGACCTGGACGGTCGTGCCCTGCTTGTTTTCACTGATGGTGATTCCGCGCTGGTCTTTTTGCGGGCTGACTGATGCCGAGGCGGTGCGAGCCCCGGACTCCGATGGACTTACCGACCCCCCAGTGCCGCTCGGAGGCGCATCTTTGAATGTCATGACGCCTGAGGCGAAAAGCGTGATTTCACCAAGATTGTTGGCGATGTTCCCGACCAGTTCTTTGTCGAATGGTTCGCTCGTTACCACAGTCATCGTGGTCGAACCCACCGGAAGCGATGTGGCCACACGCAAGTACAATTCGTCGTGATCGCGGACGATGTCGCGAAATCGGTCTTTTACGAATCCAGGCCGGGCCACCTCCGGACCTTTGAATTCGTTGCACAGGGGCAACGGCTTTTCTCCGTACCAGGCGCACACCCGCCGCCGGCCCCAGGATGGATCGCGCTTCCTCAGCCCGGCCAGGGACTCCGCGGCAGGGCTGTCTCCGCGCTGCAAACGCGCCGCCAGTTCGTTGCTGACCGCCGCGTTGGCTGCTTCAAGACTCCTCAGTTGAGAATGAATTTCCGACGTTACGAGAAATACGGCAAACTGTCCAGCCAGTCCATAGAGCGTGACGAACGCCATCGTGACCAGGAGCACGGCGGGAATCACACCAATGAACACATAGGTGACGATCAGGCGGTTGCGCAGGCGCCACAGGATTCTTCGCCGCAGCCAGCGAAACAGGAGAACGGAAAACAACACACTCGAAAGGAACGCCAAAAACCAGACCCATCCTCCCAAATGTTCGCCCCAGGACCGGGCAAACAGGTCGAGAAGCATCTCGAGCGCGAACAGCACCGCGCCCATGCCCGCCAAATAGCAGGCCAGTCGCGCCATGCGGCCTTGCGGCCACAAATCGGCCTTGATCAACTGCTGCCGCAATTTTGGATAGGACCATTGCATGCTATTCGTTGGACTCGCGCAAAAGTTAGGATTATACGGCGACCGCGGATTCGATCTCACCGGCGAATCGCACCGCTCGTTTGCACCGCCGCTCAGATCTCAGGATAGAGATCGAAGAACGCTTCCAGGCTCGTGCGTAACTGCTTTTCGATATCTTCCTTGCTGCCTTCGAGTACGTGCATGGTGACGTGAGCTTCCCGGCCATTTGTGAGTTTCACGGGAGCCTGCCCCACCTCAGCCACTTCCTCGGACGGCAACAGTCTCATGCCATACACCAACGTCAGGTTTGCCATAAGAAGATTCTACGACGTTCCGGCAGGCTCCCGCGAACCACTCCGCACGGTTTGGCATTTAGAATTCCGCGCCTTCTCATTTAGAATTCCGGGGTGCCCAGAATGTTCCCTAGAATTCCCGCCTCCACAACCTTGAGTTGTCTTCTTGCCATGGCCCTGCCGCACTGGAGTATGGCTCAGGAACAGCCCGCGAATCCGCCTACCCAGCCGAAGGTGAAGGTCAACATGCTGAATGTCTGCTCGCCTTCCGCCGAAGAGCAGAAGGAGATTGCTGCGGCGCTGGCCCGTGTTCCGAAGGAACCATTGTTCGGCGGCGATTTCGAAGTGACCCGCGGGCGCTCCACCCTGAGCGACATACCGAACTTCCTCAAGCCCGGACAAAGCACCCATGTTGCCGGGGAACCCTCGGTGGCGAGTTACGTCCGCATTCGCCGCGAGTTCTCGGTGCAGGCTCTTTTTTCCAGCGTCCAATACTCCTTCAGCAACGATGGGCAGAACATGGTGGAGACGCTGGTGCTGCACGTACGCGATCCCAAAGATCTGATGGAGGTCTCATTGGAAGACAGCGCCACCTCCGTTACCAGTTCTGAAGCTATGCTGGGATCGAACACTCCGGCCAGCCGAGTCCGGTTGGAACGCTTTGGCAAGTCCTCGATCGCCTTGGCCCGATGTTTGGGCGCCGAAGGAGGTCCGGTGCCGGATCAGAGCGCGTATGAGCCACTGTTCCGCAGCGCGTCTGATGTGCTGGCGAATTATCGTGGGCTGCTGAGCGTAAAGAAAATTGTCCCCGAGGAATTGGCAAATATCAGTGCGGAGTTCAAACCCAAAACCGCCCCGAAGCCGAAAGCGATAAAGCCTGCGCCAAAGACGCCGGCGCAAGACAAGAAATGAATCGACTAGTTTCTGGAACGGCGCCCGATCTAGGCGCCTTGCATCAAAATCTGAAATCGGCCATCTAATCTGCAGCCACAGAATCCATGAGCGAAACCAGAGAAGTTGTCATCATCGGCTCCGGATGCTCCGGACACACTGCCGCTCTGTACACGGCGCGCGCTAACCTGAAGCCGCTGGTCATTGAAGGCCACGAGCCCGGCGGACAGCTCTCCATGACCACGCTGGTGGAAAACTTCCCGGGATTCCCCGAGGGAATCATGGGCCCGCAACTGGTCGAGAACATGCGCAAACAGGCCGAACGCTTCGGCGCGGAATACCGCATGGCGCACCTCACCAGCGCAGATCTCAGCCAACGTCCGTTTCTGCTGCATATCGGCGTTCATCAGGTTCATGCCCAGACTCTGATTATTGCCAGCGGCGCCTCGGCGCGCTGGCTGGGTTTGCCGCACGAGCAACAATTGATCGGACACGGCGTTTCTTCATGCGCGACGTGCGACGGCTTCTTTTTTTCGGGGAAGGATATTGTCGTGGTTGGCGGCGGCGATTCCGCCATGGAGGAAGCGATTTTCCTCACTCGCTTCGCCACCAAGGTGACGATCATTCATCGCCGCGATGCCTTCCGCGCTTCGAAGATCATGCTTGAGCGCGCGCAAAAACATCCGAAGATTCAGTTCCTGCTCAACACCGTGGTGGAAGACGTTTACGACGTTCACCACAAGGAAGTCACCGGCCTCAAACTGCGCGAGCTGAAGACGGGCAAGGTCTGGGACTTCCCCACCAGCGCGCTGTTTCTCGGAATCGGTCACGAGCCCAATGCGAAGATGTTTGCCGGACAACTCGACACCGACGCCGACGGCTACCTCAAGACCCACAATTACGTGTTCACCCGCGTACACGGCGTCTATGCGTGCGGCGACGTGCAGGACCGCCGCTATCGCCAGGCGATCACCGCCGCCGGCACCGGTTGCATGGCGGCGATCGAAGTGGAGAAGTTCTTGGAAGAGCACGGCAAATAGGCGTAGCCCAAAATCGTCGCTCTTAGTGGGTAGGCGCCTATACCGTTACCTCCGTCATCTTTCTCCTGAGATGAGTGGTCTTTTAGACTCTTCCTACCATGAAGACCCTCATGCGGCGGGGTGCGTGCGGACTAGTGCTCCTTGCTGCCACATTTGTTTGTGTTCCGACTCAGTGCCGGGCTCAAGAGTCTCCCGATGGCGCCAGGAAAATCCTGGTCAAGACTCCAGCCATATATCCGATCCTGGCCCAATCCATGAACATTCGGGGAGTCGTGAAACTCGAAGCCCACGTTGCACCGAATGGAACGGTGAAGTCAATCGACGTGAAGGGCGGACATCCGATCCTTACGCAGAGCGCCGTGACGGCCGTTGGTCATTGGAAGTTCGAGCCTGCGGCTCATGAAACGAAAAAGCTGATTGAAGTCAAGTTCGACCCCCAATGACCCAGAAAATGATCGCCGTTCGTAGCCTCTCCTGGTTCTGTGTGCTGCTGTTGGCTGTTTCCAGCTGGGTGTTCTTTTCGCCTCAATCTTCGAGCGCGCAGCAGGAGCCTGTCGCCAAGCGCAGACTAGTGGATCGCGTGGCGCCCGCTTATCCAGTCCTCGCGCGCAGCATGGCGCTGGAAGGAATCGTAAAGGTCGAAGCGCTCGTCGCCGCCGATGGCAGCGTGAAAGGCGTCGACATTAAGGGCGGCCACCCCGTTCTGGCGCAGGCCGCCGCGAATGCAGTTCGCCGCTGGAGATGGGGAGCATCTGCCCACGAGTCCCACGAATTGGTGGAACTCAAATTCTCTCCCGAGTAACCTTCGTCGGGTTACCAAAGCGTCGGCGTTCGTCCCCGCAAGAGTCACTCCTCACGCCGTTCTAACCTTGCTAGCCTGAGTTGATTTGCGAAGCCGAGATCTTTTAAACGACTTCGACACTGGCGGAACATTTCTCGGGCGGTCATCTGGAGGTTTTTCATGAAAGCTCGCTTCGTCTGTCTTCTGGTCTTCTGTGGCAGCCTCTTCGCGCAGCAGGCCTCTCAACCCTCGCTCACGATTTATAACGCGGATTTCGCCGTCGTCCGCCAGGAACTGCCACTCGATCTGAAGTCGGGCGAAAACTTGATCAACGTGAGCGACATCACCATGCACCTCGAGCCCGACTCGGTGATCTTGCGCGATCCTGCCGGCAAACATAACCTCCACGTGCTGGAGCAGAACTACTGCGCCGATCCCATCTCTGAGTCGTTGCTGCTTTCACTCTACCAGGGCAAGATGATCGACTTTGAAGTGGGCGCAGGTCCGACCATGCAGATTGTCAAGGGCAAGGTCATCCGCAGCGGATACACGCCCCATAGTGATTTCGCGATGAACCGCTATGGACAGAAGTACTACCAGGCGCAGATGGCTGCGGGCAGCGCCACCGGGCAGCCGATCATCGAGGTCAACGGACAGTTGCGCTTCAGTCTTCCCGGCACGCCGATCTTCCCCAGCTTGACCGACGACACCATTTTGAAGCCACGTCTGGAGTGGTTGCTGGCCACCGACAAAGGGGGCAAGTTTCCCGCGGAGTTCTCCTACGTAACCGGAGGCATGAGCTGGCAGGCGGACTACAACATCGTTGCGCCCGAGAAAGGCGACCTCGTCGATATTGTCGGCTGGATCACCATGGACAACCAAACCGGCCGCACCTTCGAGAACGCTCGCATCAAGCTGATGGCGGGCGATGTAAATAAAATTCAGCCGGGAGCGGGCGGCGGTGTCGCCATGAGGATGGTGGCGCAAGAGGTTGCAGGGGTGGCAGGTCCCCCCGTCACCGAGAAGGCTTTCGATGAATACCACCTCTACACGCTCGAACGCAGCACCACGCTGCGCGACCGCGAAACCAAGCAGGTGGAGTTCATCCATGCTGCCGGCGTCACCACGAAGCAGGTTTATATCTACGAGGGCGCCAAGATCGATCCCAACCGCTACAACGGGTGGAACTGGGAGAACATCCGTAACGATCACTCGTACGGCACCGAATCCAATCCCAAGATCTGGGTGATGCGCGAGTTCGTCAACTCGCAGGCGAATCATCTCGGCATGCCCTTACCGAAGGGCCGCGTGCGCTTCTACCGCCGCAATGATGACGGCCAGGTTGAGTTCACCGGTGAAAACATGATCGACCACACGCCCAAGGATGAGACGATTCGGATTTACACCGGCAACTCTTTTGACATCTCGGGAGAACGCCACCGCACGAACTACACCGTCGAGCCAGGCAAGAGTTCGGCCACAGAAACCTTCCAGATCAAAGTTCGCAACCACAAGAAAGAAGCTGTGGAAGTGCGTGTTGTCGAGCACCTTTATCGCGGCAAGAACTGGGAGATCGTTCTGAAATCCGACGACTACCAGAAGAAGGACAGCCAGACCGTCGAGTTTCCGGTAAGCATTGCTCCCGACGGTGAGAAGGTGATCACCTATACGGCGCATTACACCTGGTGAGAACGAACGGAGCGGAAGGCTTCAACCGGAAGGGACACGCAAGTTCCACGAAGGCCTTATTTCGAAAGGTCTCCTTCGTGAACCTTCGTGTCCTTTGTGGTTGAAGCCTTCTCCCCGTTCCAAGCCGTGTGCCCGGTCACACCCCTCAAATTTACACTTGTGATACAAAGTTCTGTGGTCTTCCTACAAGTGAGCGGCATTCCTTTTTATATCCTTCTCGACCCGGCAGGTCCTTCATGCTAAGGGCGTTCTTCGTCCGTCTTTCTGAAAACCGTTCTCTACGCAATTTCGCTGAGCGATCCGCAATCGGTCGCCGCGTTTCCGGCCGCTTCGTCGCGGGCACCGAAATCGCTGATGCCGTGCGCGTCACCCAGGCAGTCAATCGTGCGGGCATGAGCGTCAGCATCGACAACCTCGGCGAAAACGTCACCAATCCCGACGAGGCCCGTCACAGCTCTCAGCTCTATAACCAGATTCTCGACGCCATCGCGGCCAATCACCTCCACGCCAACATCAGCCTGAAGCTGACCCACATGGGCTTGGACGTCGACGAGAAACTAGCCCGCGACATCGTCGCTGGCCTGGTAGCCAAAGCCGCATCGATGAGCCCTCCCGGCTTCGTGCGCGTTGATATGGAGGGCTCTCCTTACACCCAGCGCACTCTCGATTTCGTTCACGAACTGCATCGCATGCCCGGCAATGAGAACAGCGTCGGCACCGTGATTCAGGCGTACCTGAAGCGCTCCGAGAGCGATGTCGAAAAGCTGTTGTCGGAAGGCATCCGCATCCGACTGTGCAAAGGCGCCTACAAGGAACCCGCGAGCATCGCGTTCGAAAGCAAGGCTGACGTGGATGCCAACTACATCAAGCTGATGAAGATCCTGATGAAGAGCGGCATTTATCACGGCATGGCCACTCACGACGAGAACATCATCCGCGAAGCGCAAGCTTTCGCCGGCCGGGAAAAGATCGCCCGCGATTCCTTTGAGTTCCAAATGCTATACGGCATCCGGCGCGATCTACAACAGAAACTGGTGAAGGATGGCTGGGGCATGCGTGTCTACGTCCCCTTCGGCACGGAATGGTATCCCTACTTCATGCGGCGGTTGGGGGAGCGCCCGGCGAATGTGTTCTTCATCGCGCGCAACATGCTCCGCTCATAGTGGGCTGGTTCATGATCGGAAGTGCCAGCCAATGGCACGTCCGGGCCAACTTCCTTCGTCTCCGTCTTTGCTAGCATTCATAGGTGCATTACACGGCTTCAGCCGAACTGATCGAAACATTCTCCGTCTTCGTGGCGCCGGAAATTGAAGACGAGAAGATCGACCTGATTCGAGCCGCGCTGATCATCGCCCGCACGGAATATCCCAAGCTTGATATTGAGGCTTACGCCGCGCGCATGGAGCAGCTGGCTCGCCGCGTGGCCGCCCTGGTGCCACATCCAGATCCGCAACCTGCGCTGGCGGCCCTGAACCGCGTGTTATTTGAGGAACTCAACCTGCGCGGCAATCGCGAGGACTATTACGACCCGCGCAATTCCTTCTTGAACGATGTGCTCGACCGCGGTCTCGGAATCCCCATCACGCTGTCGATCGTCTACATGGAGGTGGCCAAGCGCGTTGGCTTCTCGCTGGCAGGCGTGGGCATGCCTGGACACTTTCTACTCAAACACTATAGCCACGATGGTCAGGAGACGTTGATCGACTGCTTCAATCGTGGCGACGTGCTTACCCGTCAGGATTGCCAGAGCCGTCTCGGCGAAATCTACTCCGGCGAAATGACTCTGCGGCCGGAGTTCCTGCATCCCATCAGCCGCCGCCAGATCCTGACGCGGATGCTCAACAATCTCAAAACCGTCTATCTCTCCACACGCAACTTCCGCAAGGCTCTGCCGATCGCCGATCTCATCCTGGTGATCTACCCGCGATCGTCCGAAGACGTGAAGCAGCGCGCCCTGCTGCGCTACAGCATGGGATTGCAGCGGCTCGCCGCCGAGGATCTCGATGATTACCTGAAGATGTCACCGAATGCGTCTGATGCGGAAGAAATCCGCCAGATGTCTCTCTCGATCCGCCGCATGCTGGCGCTGATGAACTAGGGAAGTCGGATCACAGATCTCCGATCCGCTTTCGGACGTCGGACTCAGCACGATCTCTCAAGAAATGGAATGATTGCTTTGGATTCGTGAACCTGACGCCCGATTACTGCGGTCCCGAATCGCCGCTACCCGGAGGGGCAAGAGGCAACCGGCTAGCGTCTCGCATCAAATCCCGTTCCTGGTCAGAGAACACTCCCTTGAAGCGCTCGGAGTTGATCACCTGTTCGCGCTGCTGTGGCGGCATGGCTCGCAGATCATCAATCGCCGTGTGTACCAGGCGGCGGCGGTCCGGGGCAAGCTGCTGCATTCGGGAATGGAATTGGAGAGCCTGCTGTTTTTGTTCCGGAGTCAGATGCTCCCATGTCTCTTGACGGTTGAGGATGCGCAACTGCTGCTGAGGCGGCAGATTTGAGAAATTCTGCAATCGCTGTCTGAGGATCTTCTGCTTCTCGGGCGACAGACGACGAAATGCTGGATCGTTCTGCAGTTCGCGTTCTTGTTCCGCCGGTGGCAGGTCTTTGTAGCGCCGCAGCCAGTCTCCCCTGTGCCCCGCCGGTTGCGGTTGCCGAGGTGCCTGCTGCCGTTGCGGCGGAGCAGGCGGCGGGGCCGCATGTCTCTGCTGAGTCCCGTGGAACGCACTTCCATTCGCCAGGCAGGGAAGCGGCATCGCCAACGCGATCGCCAAACCGGCGGCCGCCAGCCAACCCGTCCTGTAGATTCCGTGCCTCATGTTCCCCGCGTGTAATCGGTCATCTTCGCTTCAAATCCGCGCGCGAATCTTCTACGGATTCGCTACGACATCCTGCTGCAGATCCAGATCGTCGAGCAGTTCGAAACTCGAGTACAAATCCTGGTTCTGTTCCAAATCCTGCAGGTCGCTTACTGCCGTGCCCACGGCCACCGGCGGTCCTGGATCGGGCACGCTGCTGCGCGTGACGAACAGGCCCACCCCCACTCCTATGATCACCGTCAGCGCCGCCGCCAGCACCGGACGCCGGAACCAGTGCAACCAGCCCGCCTGCGGTTTTGCCATTTCCTCGCGCAAGCGAGCCTGAAGCCGCACGTCGAAGTACGGCGACGGCTCCGGAACCTGCCATTCATCCAGCAGCGCCATGGTCGAGCGCATGGCTTTTAACTGGTCCGCACAAGCTCCACAACTTTCCAGATGCTTGCCTTCATCCACCGTAGGCTCGCTGAATCCAGCGGCCACCTCGGGCATCCGTTCACGAATTTGATTGCAGTTCATAACCGCTTCCCCTTCACTCTCTTCGCCACTGTCTCAGCACTCAAATACGGCAGTCAGCCTAAACAAATTCTTTCAACTGTTCCCGCAAAGTTTCGTACGCCCGGAAGAGCAGCGACTTGGTCGCCGACTCGCTCTTCTTCAACACGTCGGCGATCTGCCTGTAATCCATCTGCTGGTACTTGTGCATGATCACCGCCAGCCTCTGCTGCTCGGGCAGCGCTTCTACCTTGTTCCGAATGGCCAGCATGCGCTCCCGCCGCACCATCGCCTGCTCGGCAGTCAGATTGCCGTCCGGCAGTTCGAGCGTGCTGCCTGTATCCTCGTCGGGCTCGTCCAGGCTAATCTGAACCTCGGGACGCTCGTGGCGCGTGTCGCGCGCATGGTTCACGGCCAGATTGGTCGCGATGCGGTACAGCCAAGTCGTAAATTTCGCGCTGGCCTCGTAACTCGTCCGCGAACGGTACACCCTCAAGAAAACTTCCTGTGCCAGATCTTCAGCCGCCGCGGTATTGCGCGCCATCCGGTACATGAAACTCACCATCGGACGGCGATACTTCTGCACCAGGTAATCAAACGCCGACTGATCGCCGGCCTTTGCGCGCAGCATGATCTCGGCGTCGGAAGGCGACTCTCCGCCCGCGACTGTAGCCGAGAACGCAACGGACGCTTGCGGCGTCGTCCCAGCCATCAGCATGCCCCGATCAAGTGCAGCTGTGCTCACACTAGTTTCAACCCCGTTGCGCCCCGGAAGTTGCGCCCCTTGCGGATTAGAAGAATCCGCGGAAGTCCCTGTGGATGAAGGAGATAGAGGTGGCCGCGAAGGTTTGGGGTCGGGCGCCATACAAATGAAAGAAGGAGCCAGGGCGCCGCCGGCCTCCGAACCCGTCTCTCGCCCCGCAGCCGATAGGCTACCACGCCCAGCCATCCCACAGAAGCCCTGCCCTGGCCAGAGAATCTCGGGAGCGGAGAATGAGCCATTGAGATCGGTAGGCTGTTCCAAGCAGCGCGCAAGTTGCATAATCTGCGCGCAAATGTTTGAATGAAATGACTCTCGCGGGGGCGCTTAACTCAGCGGTAGAGTGCCATCTTCACACGGTGGAAGTCATAGGTTCGAATCCTATAGCGCCCACCATCTTTTTTCCCCCCGACAGTACCCAATTTCTGCCGTTCGTCCTGTGCGGCCCGTTTGGGATAGCTCCGACTGCGGGTAGAATAATCTCGGTACCCCGAGGGCGCGTAGCTCAAACGGATAGAGCATCGGATTTCTAATCCGACGGTTGCAGGTTCGATTCCTGCCGCGCCTACCACTGTTGTTTTGCTTCGGAACTCCTAGCCTTTGCCCTTACGGTGTTCGCACGTTGCGGTGTTCAGGCAGGAATCCGCCAGGCGGAGACGCTCGACCGGCTTTCCCCCGAGGATGTGCGACCCGATAATCTCGTCGACGTCTGCTTCCGTGACGTGTCCGTACCAGACGGCATCCGGGTAGACTACAATGTTGGGGCCGTGCTCGCACTGGTCGAGGCAGCCGGCCTGGTTCGCGCGCACTTTGCCCTTCAGCCCCCGCTCGGCTAGCTTTTGCTTGAAGACCCTCTGCAGTTTGGCCTCGGCCAGAGGATCGCAGCATCCCCGCGGATGGCCCGCCGGGCGCTGGTTTCCGCAGACGAAGATGTGTTTCTCGAACTTTGGCATCAGGCTACCGCGACCGTGCTGGTTTCTTCTGCCGCGCCGATCTCCGCATCCCAGATTCCGTCGAAGTCGACAAAGTATCCTTGTACCTCGACGCCGGGGATTGCCGCCCTCAGATTGGCAGCAGCTCGCTGCAGTTCACGCTGATGATGTTCGGCTTCAGCCTCTGCGTCACCGCCGAATCCTCCGGCGAGCCCACCGTAAGCGCCGCAGTCGGAGTGCACCATCAGGATCACCCGCCGCGTGCCGTGCAGACGCATTGATTTGCGGATCTGCTCCAGCACGAACGCGCGCTCTGATTCTTGTTCCGGAGAAGCCATGCATTTAGCCCCGCCGGCGATCTTGATCGGGTCGGAATTCGTGACACCAATGCGTTTGAGGAATTTCCGGAACCCCAGCTCAAAGCGGTTGTCGAAGCACCACAGGATGGCCGCGTCACAGTGATACTTTTCACGCGGAGCGTCGAAGTGGAATACTTTTTTCACAGAACCTCCTCGACGAATCGTCTTCCTGGGTGTCATCTTACCTGATCCGAGCATGTGGGAGTCATCCTGACCGGAGCCGCTTTTCAGGCAGAGGGAAGAACCACCGTGCACGCCCGCACAATCCTTCATGCGTTGCTATTCGCAGCGCAGACACGATAAAATAATCCGTACACGTCTTCTTCGCTCCGATCCCAGTAATCTTTAGTGAAGGCATCCCTGCGGGCAAAGAGTGTGCGACCCCGGGCGCAGAGCAGATATCTGCCTGCTCGAAATTTCCTTTACGGAGTTGGAATTGAAAAAAGGCAAGACTGCGGTGATTGTAGGCGCCCAGTGGGGCGATGAGGGCAAAGGGAAGATTGTCGACGTTTTGTCGGAGAACTTCTCCGTCGTGGCCCGCTATGCCGGCGGACATAATGCCGGCCACACCGTCATCATCAATGGCAAGAAATTCATTCTCCAATTGGTGCCGTGCGGCGTGTTGCGCAAAGGGTGCCGCAGTGTCATCGGGAACGGCGTCGTGCTCGATCCGATTGCGTTTCTGAAGGAGGCGGGCGCCCTGCGCGAGGCTGGCGTGAAGATCGACGGTCATCTCTTCGTTTCTAACCGCGCCCACGTGATCCTGCCCTACCATCGCATGATCGAACTGGCGGCGGAGAATGCCCCCGGACGAGTGAAGATCGGCACTACCTCGCGCGGCATCGGTCCCGCCTACGAGGACAAGATGGGCCGCCGCGGCTTGCGCGTGGCCGATCTGCTCGACTTGCAATTGCTCAAGAAACACATCGAGAACGCGGTGCGCGAGAAGAACATGATTGCGCACGCGCTCTTCAACACCGAACCGCTCGATGCCGACAAGATGTACACGGAATACGCGCAAGCGGCCGAGAAAATCGCGCCGTTCGTCTGCGACACAGCCGTTCTGCTGAACCAGGCGCTGAACAGCGGCGAATCGATCCTGTTCGAAGGTGCCCAGGGCACGATGCTCGACATCGACCACGGGACTTATCCATTTGTGACGTCCTCCAGCGCGACCTCCGGCGGCGCCGTCATCGGCACGGGCGTTGCGCCCAACGCGATCAATTCGGTGATTGGAATCAGCAAGGCCTACTGCACTCGCGTAGGCGAAGGACCATTCCCTAGCGAAGACAAGGGCGAGGTCGGCGACAACCTGCGCAAACGCGGCAATGAATATGGCGCGGTCACCGGGCGTCCGCGCCGCACCGGATGGCTCGACCTGCCTCTGCTGCGTTACTCCGGGATGATCAACGGCACGTCCTGGCTGGTAATTACAAAGCTCGACGTGCTCGATGAACTAGCTGAGATTCCGGTCTGCATCGGCTACAAAATCGACGGGAAGAAAACGTCCGAAGCGCCTGCGCAGGCCAGCGGCTATGACAAGATCGAATGCATTTACAAGAAACTGCCGGGCTGGCAATCGTCGACCGAGGGCATTACGGAATACAAGAAACTGCCCAAGGCGGCGAAGGATTACCTTGCGTTCGTTGAGAAGGAAGCGGGAGCAAAAGTCGGCATGATCTCGACCGGGCCAGACCGCAACCACACCATCCTGATCGATGCATTCTCTAAAGAGTTGAAGACGGCCGCGAAGAAGGCCTAGAATGTCTTCCCCAGCGGACCCGCGAGCGGGGAAGGAGCGAAACGATGGTGGTGTTAGCCGTTACCTGGATGGCGAAAGTTGGGCACGAGGCCGAAGTTGCCGCACTCTTTGAAAAGCTGACCGATCAGTCCCGCAAGGAGCCGGGCTGTGCCATGTACCAGGTGCATCGGCACAAGACGGAGCCCCGCCGCTTTTTCATCTACGAACAGTACAAGGACGACGCCGCGCTCGAAGCCCACCGCGCTGCGCCCCATTTCCTGCAGCACGCCAAGAAAGATCTCCCCAAGATCGCCGACCGGGTGGAGGGCCACCTGTTTGAACCGCTGGGCTAGGCGTTGAATGTGGCGCGGGTGCCCCGCCCGCGTTCTAGAGAGAAGGGTACAGTGGGCGCGCTGTTGTTACTTCACTTTGTCGATCATTAACTCGCCGCCCGAAGCGTAGCTCTCTTTCGAGACCTCGTTGAATGCCACGACAATGGCTTCCCGGCGCGCCCCAGCTTCCTCGACAAGAGCGTCGGTAATCCGCTTCGCAATCTTGCGCTTCTGATCGGCCGTCCGCCCCTGCAGCATCGTGACCTGAACCACAGGCATGATGAAGAACTCCTAAAAAAATAGCGTGTAGCGCCGGCGACTCGCCGGCTGTCGTGCGGGCGTCCCGCCCGCACACTCAGCCACGAAGACGACGCGTTCGTCACTTCGCCAGCTCGTAGCCGGCAAAGAAAAAGCTCAGCTCGAACCGAGACGTATCTTCCGCGTCCGACCCGTGAATCGCATTGTGTTCAATGTTGGTCGCCCACTTCTTGCGGATCGTACCTTCCTCGGCCTGGGCCGGGTTGGTAGCGCCCATCAGTTTGCGCAGATCGGCGATGGCGTTTTCCTTCTCCAGAGCCAGCACCACGATCGGCCCGCTCGACATAAAGTCGGTGAGCGTATTAAAGAACGGCCGGGCCGCATGTACGGCATAGAACTGCTCGGCCTGATACTTCGAGATTTCCAGCATCTTCATGGCGAGGATGCGGAAACCATTCTTCTCGAACTGCTCAATGATGTCGCCCACGGCATTCTTGCGGACGGCATCGGGTTTGACGATGGTGAAAGTGCGTTGCAGAGTTTTCATAGGTTCGGTCGTTGGTCCTTGTCTTTAATCTTCGTAGAGACGTTGCTTGCAACGTCCTCTTGGCGGGCGCAAGACGTAGCAAGCTACGTCTCTACAACTAGACGCTGACTCCCAGCGCTGCGGCCAGGGTCTCGCCGATGGCCGCCGGGGACTTCGCCACGCGAATCCCGCATGCTTCCAGCGCTTTCATCTTTTCCGCCGCTGTGCCCTTGCCGCCGGAGATAATCGCTCCCGCGTGCCCCATGCGCCGTCCCGGAGGCGCGGTCTGTCCGGCGATGAATCCTACAACCGGCTTCTTCATGTGTGCCTTCACAAACTCGGCGGCGGTCTCCTCGGCGTTGCCGCCAATTTCGCCGATCATGATCACGGCTTCGGTCTCCGGATCGCGGTTGAACAAGTCCAGCGCATCGATGAAATTCGTGCCGATGATCGGATCGCCGCCAATGCCAATCGCGGTCGACTGTCCAATGCCGCGCTGCGTAAGCTGGTGCACCGCTTCATAGGTCAGGGTGCCCGAGCGCGAGACAATCCCGATCGATCCTTCTTTATGAATCGACGCCGGCATGATGCCGATCTTGCACTTGCCCGGCGAGATGATCCCCGGGCAGTTCGGCCCGATCAGCCGCGACTTGCGGTCCTGCAGGAATTCCCATGCCTTCACCATGTCGAGCGTCGGAATGCCCTCGGTGATGCAGACGATCAGGTCGATCTCAGCGTCGGCCGCTTCCATAATGGCGTCGGCTGCGAACGGTGGAGGCACAAAAATCACGGTGGCGTTGGCGCCCGTCTTCTCAGCCGCCTCGCGCACCGTGTTGAAAATCGGCCAGCCCTCGTGCGTGGTGCCGCCCTTGCCCGGCGTCACGCCTCCCACGATCTGCGTTCCGTAAGCCTGGCTAGCTTTCGCATGAAACGTGCCTTCACGGCCGGTAAGACCTTGTACAAGGACCCGCGTATTCTTATTGACTAAAATTGCCATAAATAAAAACTCCTCGTTTCTACACTCAGACCGTTCAGCGCCATTCCGTTACGCCCGCAGTGCCTCGGGCCGCCGCGACCACTTTGTCGGCCGCGTCTTTCATAGTGTCGGTCACGACGAAGTTGAATCCCGAATTCATCAGAATCTTCTTGCCTTCGTCGACGTTGGTTCCTTCCAGCCGCAATACGATCGGCAGCTTGATGTTCGTCTTCCGCGCCGCCTCGACAACGCCCGTAGCCAGGGTGTCCACGCGCAGAATGCCGCCAAAAATGTTGATCAGCACCGCCTTTACGTTCTTGTCGCTGAGCAGAATTTCGAACGCGTGCGCCACCTGTTCGGAACTCGCGCCGCCTCCCACGTCAAGGAAGTTCGCAGGCATGCCGCCAGCGTACTTGATGATGTCCATGGTCGCCATCGCCAGTCCGGCGCCATTCACCATGCAGCCCACGCTGCCGTCGAGCTTGATGTAGTTGAGGCTGTACTTCGACGCCTCCACTTCGAGCGGATCTTCTTCGGTGATGTCACGCAACTCGCGCAGATCGGGGTGGCGGAACAGCGCGTTGTCGTCGAAGTTAATCTTCGCGTCGAGCGCGAACAGCCGCCCATCCGTCGTGGTAATGAAAGGATTGATCTCGAGCAACGAGGAATCGGTGTCGAGAAACGCCTTATACAGGCTGGACAAGAATCCCACCGCAGGATTGATCTGCTTGGCATTCAGGCCAAGTTTGAAGGCAATCTTCCGCGCTTGAAACGCTTCCAGGCCCATGCCGGGATCGATGTGCTGCTTCAGAATCGCGTCCGGATTCTCCGCCGCAACCTGCTCGATTTCCATCCCGCCCGCCGCCGAAGCCATAAAAACCGGCTTCCCTTCGGCGCGATCCACCAGAATGCCCAGGTAGAGTTCCTTCTCGATGGGCAGCGTCTCTTCGATCAGCAACCGGCGCACAATGCGGCCCTCAGGTCCGGTCTGATGCGTCACCAATTTCATACCCAGCATCTTCGACGCGAGGTCGCCGGCCTCGTTCACCGACTTCGCGATCTTCACACCGCCGCCCTTGCCGCGGCCTCCGGCATGAATCTGCGCCTTGACCACAACCCCGGTCGCGCCGGCGCTGAATAATTCTTTGGCAGCGGCTTCGGCCTCATCTTGCGAGGCGGCCATTGCCCCACGCGGCACACTTACGCCGTACTTCTTTAAGATTGCTTTTGCCTGATACTCATGGATTTTCATAAGGACGACTCGTCAGTTAAGAATCGGAAGGACCCTGCTTGCGGCGACGCACTGCGGGCAGCAAACTTGTAATTCTATAGAAGGGCAGGGAACTAGGGCAAACGCCGCGCGAAGTTTTAATCGGCGAAAGTCCCATGTAGGGACAGCCGCCTTCGGCTATCCTTGCGACTTCTTGCTCAGCCGCCACATCCAACGAACACGCAAATGGATACTCGCCCAGTTTCCGAAGCCAGGAGGTCTCGAGCATGAAACTCGTATCCCTGAATGTGGCGCGTCCACGGCTCATCGTCTACCAGGGAAAAACCATCAATACTGGCATCTTCAAAGAGCCAGTCGCGGTTCCCGTGCAACTGCGGACTTTGAACCTGGACGGCGACCGCCAGGCCGATCTCACAGTCCACGGCGGTCCTTATAAAGCCGTATACGGCTACCCGTCCGAACACTATCCGTTTTGGCGCCAAGAACTACCGCGAGTCAATCTGCCGTGGGGAATGTTCGGCGAGAACTTCACGACTACGGGTCTTGTCGAAAACGAACTCCACGTCGGGGATCGTTTTCAGATCGGCTCCTCGATCGTGATGGTCCGTCAGCCGCGCACTCCCTGCCACAAACTGGCCGCAAAGTTTCAGCGCGATGATATGCTCGAGCGCTTCCTCCTCAGCGGCCGCAGTGGGTTTTACTTTTCGGTCGAGCAGGAAGGCACGGTCGCGGTGGACGACGATTTCCAGTTGCTCCAGCGAAACGCGGACGGTATTACGATTGCCGAGATGAACCTGCTCTTCGTGCGGGAGAAATATAACAAGGCTCTCCTTCGCAAGGCCATTGATACCGATGCCCTGCCCGTGGACTGGCGCGAATATTTCTCGGAACGATTGGACCGTCCGGCGGTCGCGAAGTAGTCCGTCAGATCGCGGCGAAGTCCAGTCATGCCGTACAATTCGGCCTGACGGAAATGATCCTCGACGCCCTTCATCGCATTGCCAACCACGCTCAATCCCTCGACCGCACCGAGGCGCGAGAAGTGATGTCCGAGGTTTTGGCGGGCAAATGCTCCGACGCGCAGATTGCCGCCTTGCTCATCGCCCTCCGCATGAAAGGTGAAACGGTCGAGGAGATCGTAGGCTTCGCCGAGGCCATCCGCGCTGCCGCCGCGCCCTTGCCGATTCGCGGTGCGGAAGCGCTGGCAGTCACCGGCACCGGCCGCGATGCTCTCGCCGAAGAATCTCTAGTCGACACCAGCGGTACCGGCGGCGACGCCAGCGGGACATTCAACATTTCAACCGCGACTGCGCTAGTCGCCGCCGGAGCAGGCGTCCGTGTGGCCAAGCACGGCAATCGCAGCATCAGTTCGAAATGCGGCTCAGCCGATGTAGTCGAGGCCTTGGGCATCAACATTCACCTGTCGCCCGAGCGTGCCGCGCAATGCCTCCGCGAGGTCGGCATCTGTTTTCTGTATGCTCCGAACCTGCATCCAGCGATGAAGCAGGTGCAGACTGTCCGCCGTGAGTTGCGCATGCGCACCATGTTCAACCTTCTCGGCCCACTGACGAACCCTGCGCACGCGAACGGTCAGGTGGTAGGCGTGTATTCGCTCGACCTCGTTGAGAAACTGGCCGAAGCGCTGAGCATGCTGGGCCTGCATCGCGCCCTTGTCGTCCACGGCCTCGACGGCCTCGACGAAATCACGATCACCGGAACCACGCGCGTGGCCGAGGCCCGCGAGGGTTCGGTGCGAACCTACGAAGTGGAACCGGAAGAGTTCGGGATGTCTCGCGCCAAACTGGGGGACATCGCCGGTGGCGATGCCACAGAAAACGCGGCGATCATCCGCGCCGTTCTCGGGGGAGAAAGGTCTTCGCGCCGGGATGTCGTGATGCTCAACGCTGCAGCCGCGCTGGTAGCCGCGGGCAAAGCCGACCGCATCGGCGAGGCAGTTCCACTGGCGGCCCATTCCATTGACTCAGGAGCGGCTGCAAAAAAACTTGCGGCTCTCGCAAGCATCACATCCACCAATTGATGGCCGTACGCTTGTCATCCTGAGCGAAGCGAAGGATATATGCACTTCCTCACAGTCTCCTGAGTCTTCGCTTCAGACTTGTACTTTCTCCAGATACTGTGCCACCTGCACATTCCATCCCAAATCCTGTTTCATCAGATCCCGCAGCTGGCCGGAAGCGTCCGGTTCCCCGTGAACCAGATACGTCGCGGCCGGCCGATTGCGAAACGTGTGCAGCCACTGCAGCAACTCCGGAGGATCCGCGTGATCGCTGAACTGTTCGAGCGCCGCGATCTGCGCGCGAATCGGAACGAAGTCCCCGAAAATCTTCACCTCATCAGATTTGCTCTTGATCTGAAACCCGCGCGTCCCCGGCGCCTGAAAGCCGATGAACAGAACCAGATTCCGTGGATCGGGCAGCCGTTGCGCCAAGTGATGCAGGATGCGTCCGCCCGTCACCATCCCACTCGAAGAGATGATGACGGAAGGCAGGACCGCCGCATTGATCCGCTTCGATTCTTCCGGAGTCGATGCAAACGTGAATCCCGGCCACTGCAGTGGCGAGCCATATTTCCGGATCATGTCGCGGGTCTCGACGCTGTACTCTTCATCGTGCTTCAGGAAAATCTCGACCGCCTTGATGGCCATCGGGCTGTCGCAAAATACGGGCATGCGCTGCATCTGACCGGACTCCATCAGGTGCTTGAGCAGGAATACAAATTTCTGCGTGCGTTCAATCGCAAATGCCGGAACCACCACGCTGCCGCCTCGCTCGGCGGTGGCCGTAATCAACCGCGCCAACTCCGGCAAGGGATCTTCTTTCGGGTGCGTTCTGTTCCCATACGTCGATTCCATTACCACTAGGTCCGCAATCTCGCCTTCAGTCGGACCCGAGTGCACGACCTTTCCCGGCGCCACTTTGTGATCGCGTACGCGTCCAATGTCGCCAGTGAAAAGCAACCGGCGCGTCTGACCATTTGCAGTGAGCGAAACCTCAGCCATGCATGAGCCCAGAATGTGTGCCGCGCGGACGAAGCGAAACGACAGATCAGGCGAAACCCGAACATCCTCGCCCACGTGGACCGGCTTGAAATACTGTAGCGAGTCCTGCGCCTCATCAAACGTATAGAGAGGCAGCGCCGGATCGTGCTTCGACTTCTTGGTCTTGTTGTAGTAGCGGGCATCTTCTTCCTGGAGGTGGCCCGAGTCGGGAAGAATGATTCCGCACAAATCAATGGTCGGCGGCGTTGCGTAGATCGGCCCGCGAAATCCCTCTTTCACCAGGCGCGGAATCCACCCGCAGTGATCGAGGTGCGCGTGCGTCAGGATAATCGCATCAATCTCCTTGGCCGGAACCGGGGTGTCGTGCCAATTGCGCTCGCGCCATTCCTTCGGCCCCTGAAAGAGACCGCAATCGACGAGCACCTGAAAGCCGTTCTTCCCCGACGGATCGCCCGTGTTGATCAGGTGCTTCGAGCCGGTGACAGTGCCCGCGGCACCAAGAAATTGGATATAGGCCAAGTACCCTCCCCGAACAGCAACGACAAAACCTACCACAGAGACACAGAGGAAGAAAAACGAAAAGCCGCCCAAGAGCTAGCTAGCGTAAGCATGCTGTTCGCCTTCAGTCCTTTCTCTGTGGCTCTGTGACTCTGTGGTGGATTCTCACTTGTCCGTCGCCTCGATCTTGAACGTATTGTTCGTGGTGTTGCTCTCGGGTACGCTGCCGTCGTTGACCACGATCTCTTGGGGCTCAGTCGGAAGCTCCACGCGAATCACCGCCTTGTCCTTGGCGTGAACCTCGATCCGCTTGGCGATCTCTCCACCCTTGAATTTGACGATCACAGGAACCTCGGCTCCAGCTGAGCCCAGATTATCGACCGTAATCGTGAGCATGAACGAGCCGCTCATGGTCTTCCGCGGGAACGCCGACTCGACTTTGAAGTCAGGCAACCCGCGGTCGCGATAGACCCAATCGTCGAAGAACCATTCCAGATCGCGCTGCGTTTGCGCCGCGATCAGCCGCTGCATGTATGAAGGTTCTTTGTCCTGTTCAGGACGGTAAGCGGCGATCGCCTTCTTGAGCGCCGCTTCGCCGACCATGTCGCGCAGCATCCACCAGACGTACATCGCCTTGCTGCGGTACAGTTCCTCGCTGGTTGTATTCACCAGCGATCGGTTCGCTTCATCTTCGGATCTCGGTACAGTTGAAGTCGCTTCGATTTCGCCCAGCGCAAAGCGGTGCAATCCCATGTACTCGATCGCGGCGGGACGACCTCTCTCGTGTTCGACATAAAGCGCCTGCGCGAAGTGCGCGAGCCCTTCTTCGATCCACGGACGGAAGGACGAGAACGCCGCGTGTGTGAGTTGATGAGCGGCAGCCAAACCGGCCTGCTTCGAATTGTCGCTGGAGATCGGCGTCAGCAAGAGCGCCCCGCTCTCGAACGCAGCCGCGTCATGATCGGCGAGGTCGGCGGTTTGCGCTTTCTCGCGCGGCGCTCCGAACCAATCGGTGACGAGAGGAACGACCTTCTCCGTCGCTTCGGCATACACCTCGGCCGAAGCCGCGTGAGTGGTCAGGTTGTAAACCCGAATCGACGGCCGATCGACCGTTCCATAAGTGCCCAGCACGAAAAGAGGAGCCCGCAAGCCCAGCGGTTGGTATGTGCAGTCAGCGCTGGTAACTGACGAGCGGCCCATCGCCTCGTAAAGCACCTGGCACGACGCCTGATTCACAACCAGCAGTTGTGGGGCCTCGCCGTCATCTCTTGATACGCTGATGTGAAGGTGCATTCTGGACGCCGATTCCCGCGCTCTCCACCGGCCCAGAACCTCGAACAAACTGTTGCCTTCGGAAAGATTCGCAACCTCAGTCGCGATCGGATACCACGCGACGTTGCCCACACCGCGCACCGCCGTAAAACCTGGACTGATCTGGTCCCAGTCGGTGCTGCTCGCCGCTTCCACAGGCGTATCAATGCGAGTGAGTCGGGTCGCGTCGAGCGTGATGGTTCCTTCGTAGGCAATCTCCAGTTCGATGGTTCCCTGGGGCGCGACCGCTTGCGGCAGAGTGACGATGGCTTCCGAAAGTCCGCCAGTATGGTCGATATCGGATGCGTAGGGCTGTGTGACGAACTGCACAGCTTTGTCGCCTGCCCTCACCGAGCGCCAGTCGAGTGACGACGAGACTTGCAGCACCGCGATCTTCTGGGGAGTCTGCGTGTCATTCCGCAGGGTAATGGTGCCGCGGACTCCGAGGCGGTGTTGTTCTGGCTCGACCTGCACCTTCAGATCGTAATTGGTGAAAGTGAACGCCTCGCGGTCCAGAGCAAAACCATTCACCACAGAGGCACAGAAGACACAGAGGAAACCAAGGCTCTTGTAGAACAAAGTCGTTTCGAACTTCATTTTGCGTCTGATGCACCTTGCTTGGCGCGACGCTGCCTCACGATTTCAAACAGAACGACCGCTGCGGCGACAGACACATTCAGCGACGGCACTTTACCGAGCATCGGAATCGACACCAGGAAGTCGCACTTGCGCTTCACCAGGTCGTGGAGTCCTTTGCCTTCTCCGCCCAGAACCAGTGCGCAGTCCATGTTGTAGTCCATTTCGTAATATGTCTGTTTGCTGCGCTCGTCGAGCCCGACCGTCCAGACGCTGTGCTCTTTCAGGTCCTCGATGGAGCGCGCGATGTTCGTGACCTTGGCGATGGGCATGTGCTCGCTCGCGCCGGCGGAAACCTTCGTTACAGTGCCTGTCACGCTTGCCGATCGCCGCTCGGGAATCACAATACCGTTCGCGCCCGCGGCATCGGCTGTGCGCAGGATCGCTCCCAAATTGTGCGGATCTTCCACGCCATCGAGCACGACCAGCAGAGAATACTCGGCGCGCTTGGCGGCGATCACATCTTCGAGATCGTTGTATTGCTTGGCCGACGTGACGGCGACCACGCCTTGATGGGCGGCATTGCCAGCCAGTTTGTCGAGTTCGGTGCGCTCCAGGAAGCGCACGTTTACACCGAGACGCCGGCAATCTTCGATCAGGCGCTGCAGGCGGATGTCGTGGCGTTCCTTCGCCATCCCTATCCACTCAAAAGCCCGCCCGCGCGCCTTCAGCGCTTCGGTCACGGAGTTAATACCATAGATGTAGTGCATGAGTATTCAGTGTATCGCGTGGAAGAGTTTCTCATTCTGAATAGGAGTTGTCATTCTGAGCGGAGCGAAGAACCTATGTACTCCGTTTGCGGCGCCTCGCTGCAGGCAAATTGCATAGATCCTTCGCTTCGCTCAGGATGACAAGATGCGGAGAGCGGGATTAAACCGATTATGCAGGGGACTGGAGGATTCCCACGATCTCAGTTGGTTCGGGCCGCTCCGTGTAATCCTCGTCTGCGGAAGCGTAAAGAACTGTTCCGTCCTGATCGAGAATATAGGTTGCGGGAATCGGCAGCTCCCAGCTTTCATCGCCGTTGGTGAAGGGCAGATTGACGAACGCTTGCCGGTAGACTGCTTCCTGCATCGACGGCACGCGATAAGACAGCCCAAACTGCCGCGCGACTTTATTGCCCGCGTCGGAGAGCAGCGGAAAGCGCATCTTGTGCTGATCGTGCATGAAGAAAGACTGCTTCACCGTCTGCGGTGAGATGGTGACGAGCGACGCTCTAGCCTGCTCGATCTTCGGGAAGGCGAGGTTCATGGCTTCCATTTGCCCAACACAGAACGGACACCATCGCCCGCGGATGAAGCACAGCACGAGCCTTCCCGTGAAGAGCAAGTCGGTGGATGAAACTGTCTTGCCGTTGTGGTCTGGAAGTTCGAACGCAGGCGCCTTCGCGCCCACAGGCAGGATGTTCGTCGCGAGATGGCGCGCTTTGAGTTCCGCGACAGCCTGCGTGTGAATGGCCTGCGTCTCGGGCGGAACGTACCTGGCGATCAGTTCCTTGCGCTCGGCATAGATCTCGCGTAACGGCCGCGCGTCAAGACCCGGCGAAGATTCTTCAAGCGAGCGCCACTTCATATCTGCCCATGATGACATACATGTCCGCGCCGGCGCGTTGGCGATTCACTCGCAAACGAACCCATTGCAGACGGGTGGGGTACGGCAGTATATTGCATCGAAGCCAATTCGTTTGTTTACGGTTGCGTTCGTTTCTTTACGGAGGTACCCCGTGTTCCGATCTGTGTTCCACGCGGTTCTGACCATTGTCTGCGGCTTTGCGGTCTCCCAGGCGCAGGAGTCTCTCACCAAGGCTCGCACTCAATACTTTCCTGATACGACCAACAACATCCACCTCGAGATGGTTTTTAACTACAACGTCACCGACATCAACACGGAATCCGGAGTGGTGGATATGGTTTGGGCATCCGATTATCCGAATCAACCGGAGGGTGTCTATAACACCGTCTACATCCCATATTCCGTGGATAACTTTACGAACAGCGTTGTTTGGTATCAGAAGCATCATCCGGATTGGCTGGAATATCACTGTGACCGGAAGACTCTTGCGTTTGAGTTTGGGTCTACGAGCCTGGCCCCGATCGACTTTGCGAATCCCGCGGTGCAGGCTTATCAGTGGGTGAATTGGGTGGATGCTCCCTTGGCGCAAGGCTACGGCGGAATTGCCGTCGACACTATGTCGGCCAGCAGCAATTGGGGACGCTGCGGCCATTACGATCTTTCCGGAAATTGGGTTCAGCAATACACCGGAAAGTTGCACGACCCTGCCTATCAGCGCGATGAGTTGGCGTGGGAAGCCGCCACTTACAAGCACGTTCACAACTACTCAAAGACCGCAACGATGCAGGTGAATGTGTCGTACGAGTTTGGTTATTCGGAGCAGGTGAACTTGCGGCTCATGACGACTACCGATCTTCTGTTCGACGAGCGCGGATTCACCAACTATGGAACTCCGCCGAATGTTCCGCCTCCGGTGCAATGGGAGCAGATCATGGCCGTGCTGAAATACGTCCAGCGCAAGGGGGTCTGCTACATGACGAACGGCGAAGAGTCAGAGCTTACGACGGACATTCCGCAGTCGGCACGTCTTTGGGTGATCGCCAACTATTTGCTGGCGAAGAACAATTGCACGTACATGTACATGACTGGATTTACCTCGGGCGGCGGCCAGGATTATGGCTCGCTGATCACGTTCCCCGAATACTCGATTCCGATCGGACATGCCACTGGCGCGATGAGGAAAACGCAGGGAGTGTGGGCGCGCTCGTATTCCGGAGGTCTGGCGCTGGTGAATCCGTTTTACGAAACGGCAACTGTTACCTTGCCCTCGGGATCGTACGTCGACGTGAACGGGAATCCTGTTGGGCCAACGCTGACGATGGCGGGACAGACGGGAGAAGTGCTGCTCAACGCGCAGTAGCGACCTTCCCTTGGAACCGTGTTAGCTTCGCGAGGCGAGAAACTAATTTCCGAGAGTATTGATGAGGCTGTCCGCCTGATCTCCTTCTCGCATAACCGAGACTTCCGGCTCTCCGGGTTTGACGCGCACGATGAAGCGTCTGCCTTCCGCGAATCGTCGCATAAATCCAGCGCCGACACCGCCGAACGAAGGCTCTTGATGCAAACCCGTATATAGCTCGCCTTGGAAACGATAAGTGTAAGGAACCTCAACCGTATAGCGAGCGAACGCTCGAAATCCCGCCGGATCCGCAGTGACGGTTGCCTCGACTCTCGGCCATTTGTGACTTCGAATCGCACTAAGCCAAAGCCGGGAAACCTGGAAAAGGAAGATCGCCAAACGTGTCAACGCCCACATCGTCGGCTCCTGCTATTCACGAGAATAACTGGGTGGGCATCGTTTTACATCCCGGGCAGCTTCATTCCGGCTAACCGGCGCGCGAAGCTGGGCTTGCCCATTTGCTTGAACATCTTCTTCATTTGAGCGTACTGGCGAAGCAGGTTGTTCACTTCCTGCACCGTCGTGCCTGATCCGCGGGCGATGCGTTTGCGGCGGTTGCCGTTGATCACTTCGTGATGGTTGCGTTCATGCGCGGTCATCGAATTGATGATGGCCTCGACGCGATTGATCTGTTTCTCGTCCACGTTGTCGGCTGCCTTCTGCAGGCCGGAAAATGGACCGATCGAGGGCAGCATGCCCATCAGGCTCTTCATCGATCCCATCTTCTTCACTTGCCGTAACTGGTCGCGAAAATCTTCCAGCGAGAAGCCGTCGCCGGAAAGGGCCTTGGTGGCCATTTCCTGCGCCTTCTTCTTGTCGATCTGCGACTCGGCGCGCTCGATCAGCGAGAGAATGTCGCCCATGCCGAGAATGCGCGACACGATGCGGTCGGGATGGAACGGCTCCAGCGCGTCGTACTTTTCGCCGACACCGATGAACTTGATGGGCTGTCCCGTGACTTGTCGAATGGAGAGTGCAGCGCCACCGCGCGCATCGCCATCCATCTTGGTGAGCACGACTCCGGTGAGAGAAAGCTTTTTGTGAAACTCTTCGGCCGAGCGAACCGCGTCTTGTCCGGTCATGGCGTCGGCGACGAACAGGATCTCCGACGGATTCAGCAGCTTCTTCAGCGACTGCATCTCGTCCATGAGCTGGTCGTCGATGTGCAAGCGACCTGCGGTGTCGACGATGAGCACGTCGCAGCCGGAGACGATGGCCTCGCGCCGCGCCTCTTTCGCCAGTCGCTCGACCGTCGCGGTGTTGGCTTCGCCAACCTGTCCTTCGTAGATGTGACTCTTGACGGCCTGCGCGACAACTTTCAACTGTTCGCGCGCCGCGGGACGGTAGACGTCGACCGATACTAACAGCGGACGATGTCCTCCAACCTTGAACCAGTTCGCCAGTTTGCCTGATGTTGTGGTCTTGCCAGAACCTTGCAGGCCAGCCATGAGCACGACTGTGGGTGGTTGCGAGGCGAACTTCATCCGCGCGGTGTCTTTGCCAAGAACCTCGACCAGTTCGTCGCGCAGAATCTTGATAACCTGTTCGCCGGGCGAGAGCGCGGTCATCACTTCCTGGCCGACAGCCTTGGCGCGAATCTGGTCGATGAGTTGCTTGACGACCTTGAAGTTGACGTCGGCTTCGAGCAGCGCGAGGCGGATTTCGCGCAGGGCTTCGTCGATGTTTTCCTCGGTGAGCGTGGCTTGCCCGCGGAGGGTCTTAAATGCTCGTTGGAGTTTTTCCTGTAAATTCTCGAACATAAGAATGATGAATCATTTTAGCAGCGGGAGGGGGCAGTACTCAGTACTCGGTACTCAGTACTCAGAATTCGGCTGCTGAGGTTAGGTGCCCAAGCAGGAGTGGTTTCGACCTCCACAGATTTATTTTGCTTGGGTTGAATCGAGCTTCAAACGTGTTCCGTTTCGGGAGAGTTTACCTTTGAGTAACCCCACCCCCTCCCCCCCTCGGTCTCCTGGAATCATGGGGTTAGCGGGAAACGAGCCGCAATATCTTGGGGCTCAGTAGCCTACGGGCAAAATCTTGGGAACAAAGGGGTTAGTCCTTGCAGCCCGCGATCTGACCGGACGCCTTCGCTGCGACATGATCGCGCAGTTGAGGTCTGCACCGCAAGGTCAGATGTCACACGGGGCCTGTGGATTTCCCTGCGTGGCGGTCCGTTCCATTAGCGCTGGACAGGCGCATAGTCATCGAGTACTGTTTCAAGTCCGCGCCACCTCAAGAAGCGGTTTGCGCGAGACCAATTTCTTACGTTGAGGAGAACCGCGTGATCCCAAGAGCGAAGACTTGGACTTGTATGAACATATCTCTGCCTTCCCGTCCGCTACGCCAATCCTAACTTCCATCGGCAGCCTTCTCGACACCGCTAGCGCTGGCGGCGCCAACAACGCTGGTGTGGTTTTTGGGCTATCTGCGGCTAAGTAAAGGCTGGTGATCACGAGCCTACCTTGGGCCGCACCATCTCAAAACGCTGGGTTGTCCTTGTGTACTGGATGCCGCCCATGCGTCCGATGAGGTCGAGCGAATTTCGGTCAAGCTTTCCTTGTTTCATGTGCGTGTCGTTGACGTGAATTGAGACGATCTCGCCGATGACCAGGCTGCTGCTCTCCGGAGATGGCGAGAAATCAAGAATCTGATAGAGCTTGCATTCGAAACTTACGGGAGACGCGGCAACGCGCGCCACCTTCACGATCTGCGATGGGGCAGAAGCGATCTGAGCCACTTCGAACTCGTTGACCGAAGCGTCGTACTCGCCGCTGGTCTGGTTCATCGCTTCGGCCAAATCGTACGTGACCACGTTGATGACGAACTCTTTCGTTTCGCGGATGTTTCGCAACGTGTCTTTGTCTTCTCCACGAGCCTCGGCCTGAGCTGAACCGGAGGGTTTGGGCGGCCGTTGTCCCGGCGCAAACGCGAGCAGCGGAGGCTCGATACAAACGCAATTAAAGAATGAAAACGGAGCCAGGTTCGGTTGCCCGGAAGCGCTGAGCGTGGAAACCCACGCGATCGGTCGCGGGGCGACGGAGTTGAGCAAAATGCCGTAAAGCTCGCTGTGTGAAAGCTCGGAAGGGCTGGCGTTCATTCTATCGAGTATATCTTCGGGCTGCCTTGAGAAGTCACGATCAGCAATCACACCGCCGAGGCGAACACTTCCTTCGCCGCGATCACCGTGTTGCAGTGGATGGTCACCGTGTCTTCGACGTTCTGCGCGTAGCCGCCAGCGTAGGTCACCATCACGGGAATGTCGCGGGCGCGGGCCACGCGGAAGACGAGTTCGTCGCGCTTCTTTAATCCTTCAATCGTTAAGCCAAGGCCGCCGAGCTGATCTTCTTTGTAAGGATCGGCGCCGGCAACGTAGCACAGCAGGTCGGGCTCAAACTGGCGCAGGCCGGAGCTGATCGCGTTGTCGAGCCAAGCCAGGTAGTCGTCGTCGCCCGTGCCGTCGGGCAGGTCGACGTCGATCGAGGACGGCGGCTTGTAAAGCGGATAGTTGTTGTGCTGGTGCAGGGAGATGGTGAAGACTTCGCCGGCGTGGGCGCCGCGCATCTTGCCTCCGCGGGGCGCGTTGGCGGGGTGTTCCACGGTTGACGGAGAGGACGATGGCAGCAGCGCGCTGGCGGTGCGTGTTCCGGCAAAAATCGCGGCGGTGCCATTGCCCTGGTGCACGTCGCAATCGAGTGTCATTGCGGTGCGAATCTTGTCGTCACGCTGCATGCGGCGGATCGCTACCGCCACGTCGTGAATCATGCAGAATCCTTCGCCGTGGTCGGGGAAGGCGTGGTGGAATCCCCCGCCGATGCTGATGCAGACTTTGTCGGTGAGGCACTGGCGGGCTGCGAGGATCGATCCGCCGGCCGCCAGCCAGAAAGCTTCGGCCAAGTCGCGCGAGTAGGGAACTTCCATTTCCATTTCTTCGCGGGGGCTGAGCGTGCCCGTCTTCAGCTTCTGGACGTATTCGGGTTTGTGCACCAGAAGAATGTCCTGGTCGGTGGCGGGCTGAGGTTCTAGAAAATCTGACGCATCGGCGACGCTGCTCGAGATCAGCCGGTCGCGGATACGGCGGTATTTCTCGGCGGGGAAGACGTGGTCGCCGATGGGCAGGTAATATGCGTCGCTGTAGACGAGCTTGAAGGGGAGCATGCGGCACTCGGCATTCAGCCAGACGGAACTGAAGGACTTCATATGATACGCGCTGAGTAGGACGTTGGCACCTTTGCGGCGGATTTTCGGGGACGGTACGGATCCTTCGACTGCGCAAGCGCTGCACTTCGTGCAGCACTTGCTCCGCTCAGGATGACAAATCGGGAATTACTTCTTTTTCCCTACCTGGAAAGTCGGCGCGACCATCGGCCTGCGCACCGGGACGATCGCGCCTTTCGACGGATCGGCCGCGGCGTTGGCGCGCGTTAGCACTTCCTGCTGGATGTACTGCACGAACTCTTGAATCTGGCGCTGCATTTCTTCCATGCGTTCGCGCATTTGCAGAATGATGGCCATGCCGCTGATGTTCACGCCGAGGTCGCGGGCCAGCGACAGGATGAACTCCAGGCGCTGCAAGTCTTCGTCGGTGTAGAGGCGGGTGTTGCCTTCGGTGCGCGACGGCTTGAGCAGTCCTTCGCGCTCGTAGAGCCGCAGCGTTTGGGGATGAATTCCGTACATCTCGGCGACCGCCGAGATCATGTAAGCGCCCTTCGACTTGCGTTTGGTCACAGGTTTCTCTCGACTGATTCTAGAGTACGACTACTTTTCTTCCTAATTTTCGCGGCGCAGGATGCCGCCAACCCCACTCAGCATCCGCGCATCGAAGCTGCATCCAAATTCCGGAGGCTATTATGGACGAAAACAATGCTATCAGTGTGGTTGAAAATCTTATTGAAACCAACAAAGACGGACAAAAGGGTTATCAGGACGCCGCGCAGCATGTGAAGCGATCGGACCTGAAGACTTATTTCAACGAGCAGAGCCTGGAGCGGTCGCGCTTTGCCGGGGAACTCGAAGCCGAACTGGTGCGGCTGGGCAAGCCGGACAAGAAGGTTTCGGGATCGGCCTCGGCGGCGATGCATCGCGCCTGGATCGATACCAAAGTCGCGCTCGGCGGCGGTGACAAGACGATCCTGGAGTCAGTGGAGAAAGGCGAGGACGATGCCAAGGACACCTACAACAAGGCCCTGACCGGATCGTTGCCCGGCAATCTGATGGAGATCGTCCGCCGTCAGGCCGCTGGTGTACAGCGCGCGCATGACAAAGTGAAGATGCTGCGCGACTCGGCGAAGGCGGCAGCGTAGATCTATAGATTATGTGGGGACAGCCGCCTCGGCTGTCCGTCGAGCGCAGCTCGACGCTTTTCTCAGCTACCCTCGCCGGGCTTCGCCCGACGGACAGCCGAAGGCGGCTGTCCCCACATAAACGTTCAGGAGTTCTAAAGCAAGAGGACCGGGTTTCCCCCGGTCCTCTTTTTTGGATTGAACTCTGATCAGGATGCTGGCTGCGGTTTGCTTTCGGCCCTTGCCGTCCATCCGGACGGCTTCAGCGCGTGATTAATGAAGTAGACGACGAAGCCCGCCGCGATCAGGATCATCCCGAAGGCGAACGAACTCATGTTCCAGATCTGCTCGTGCTCGCTGCGGACGATCGAAAATCCCAGCAGCAGCATCGGCGGTATCCCGATGGCGATGGCCCCGAACAAGCCTCCGGGCACGCGGAACGGACGCTTCAGTTCCGGCTCGCGGAAGCGGAGCACGGCCAGCGCCACGAATTCCAGAAACAGGCTGGCGCCATAGAGAAGGATGTCGAGCGTCACCAGTCGGGCGAAGCCCAGGCCAAGACACATCGCCCATCCCGTCGCCAGCGCAAGGATCGCCACCCATGGAGCCCGCGACTTTTTCTGCAGCTTGCCGAAGACGCCGGGAAGCATGCCATCCTGCGCCATGGCGAGCGGCAGGCGCGAATAGCTCATGACCAGAGCGTTGAACATGCCAAAGGCGCTCATAATGCCGCCGAGCACGACGCCGATGCGCAGCAGCGGGCCGCCGACCAGCGCGGCAATGTCGGCCCACGAGCCGGTCTCCCAGGCGGTAGGCTTCAGGCCGGTCATCCACATGGCTGCGAAGGGCAGGATGTAGCTGACGGCAACGATGCAGACCGCGACCAGCATCGCTCGCGGATACGTCCGCTGCGGGCGCTCGACTTCCGTGGCGATGGTCGAGGCGTTGTCCCATCCCATGTAGTTCCACATGCAGATGAGCAGGCCACCGAGAATATCCACGGTTGAGGTCGTCGGCTTGGTGACGGCGTTGGCCAGCGCACCCAGCTTGAAGGGCGCGATTAGCACGATTGCGACGAACGGCGCCGACAAGGCGGCAAATAGCCACAAGGAAGTGAGCGAAACCACCTTCACGCCGGCGATGTTGAGCAACGCGCACGCGACGACGACGGCGAGTGCGACCCACCATCCGCGATTGCCTTCCTGAAACCACGGAAACATGCGGGTCAGGTAGGCCACGAACAGCGTGGGGTAAATCGCCATGTCGAAGATGGAGGCAACGAGCGAGAGCCAGGCTTCCTGAAATCCCCAGAAGTTGCCCATGGCGCGGCGCACCCAGGCATAGTAGCCGCCCTCGAAGGGCAGCGCGCTCGACAACTCGCCGATCATGAAGGCCGTAGGCAGGCTCCAGAGCAGCGGGGTGAGCAGCAGAATCAGAATCGCGCGTCCATAGCCGGCGCCGTGCACGATCTCTTCGGTGCCATAGGTTCCGCCCGACACCATAAAGAAGGTGGCGGCGACCAGGGGCCAAAGGGTGAGGCGGACGAATTTTTTCCGGTTGGGGACGGCGGAGAGTTGCTGGGGATTTTCGAGTTGTCGACGCGGAGCGCTAGCTGTTGCCAATTTCTATGTCTTCCTCCTCAAGCGACTCACTCTCACCACCGCGTCTCCCTTGGTCTTCGGAAATGAAGACGTCCTGCTCGCGGCTCCCGGGGTGAGATGCGATTCCCGGGCATTTCGGCGAAGTTAGTTCGCATTTGTGAGATTACGGGAAATTTCCACAGATGCAACATTTTTTTGAGGATTATTGAAAAATTTTGTAAACCACCGTGGCGGTACGAAGGTAATGCGTCTGGCGCGGGGCTTGGTGTTTCAACTTCGACGTCTTGTGTTGTTGGCTGATCACCCCTTGCCGAGGGCTCGAAGAGTGATTATCATGCGCGGCAGTCTGGAGGGGTTCTATGAAACGGCCGTTTCTCGCAGTCGCACTTTCCCTGGCTGCATTCGTTGCGGTGCAGCCGTCGCAGGCGCAAAACGCCTTCACGCCCGATCAGGTCAAGTGGGGTCCGGCTCCGCCGTTCGTGCCCCCGGGCGCGAAGATCGCGGTGCTTGAGGGCGATCCGACGGCCGCGACCGGCGACTTCACCATTCGCCTCAAGATGCCGGACGGCTACAAGGTCGCTCCGCACACGCATCCGCATCGGGAGAACGTGACGGTGCTGTCGGGCACGCTCAAGGTCGGAATGGGGGACACGTTCGACGCCAGCAAGATGACGGGCTTTTGGGCGGGCAGCTTTGCTTACCTCGATCCGAGCATGCACCACTATGCCGCGGCGTCGGGAGAGACCGTCATCCAGGTCCACGGCATGTCGCCGCTGCAGTTTAACTACATCAATCCGGCGGATGATCCGACGCCGAAGAAGTAAATGGGCCTCACCACAGCTCTGTCATCCTGAGGCCCGCGCTCTTTGCGGGCCGAAGGATCTATGCGAATTGCCGGCGGCGCCTCGCGGCAAGTAAATGCATAGGTCCTTCGCTTCGCTCAGGATGACAGGGTTACTCAGGATGGCAGGGGCAAAGAGCTTTAGACGTGCTTCCAGAGTTCTTCTCGTGGGTCTTCCGGATTCAGCTTTGCCAACTCCCGCAGCAACTCTTTGGTGCGCTCGTCGCGGGGCATCGTTACCGTGATCGTGACTTCGACGATTTCGTCTCCCCGCACGCCTTCTTTCGTGGCTGAGGGCACTCCCTTTTCGCGCAGGCGGAGTTTCTGGCCGGACTGCGTCCCCGGGGGAATCTTCAGCAGAGCCCGGCCGTCAATTGTGGGCACTTCGATCTTGGCTCCCAGTGCGGCTTCCGTGGCGCTGACGGGCACAGTCAAGTAGATGTCGTCGCCGTCGCGGCGGAAGATTGGATGCGGCTCGGTTCGGATGATCGCGTAGAGGTCGCCCGGCGTGCCGCCGTGGGCGCCGGCATTGCCTTTGCCAGGAACACGAATGCGCTGGCCGTCGCGCGTGCCGGCCTTAATGCGCACTTCGAGTGGCTCGGTCTTCATGACGGTGCCTTCACCATGGCAGGTGGGGCACGTTGTCAGATTCTTGCCGGTGCCGTGGCAGCGCGGACACTGCACGTTGAACTTCATCCGGCCGCCGGTCTGCGTGATCTGGCCGGTACCGTTACACTCGGGACACTTGCCCGGAGCTTCCTGATGCCCCTGGCCGTGGCAGGTGGCACAGACGTCGTGCCGCGAGATGTTCAGGCGCATGACGCCGCCGCGGATCGCCGTCCAGAAGGGAACATTGACCTGATATTCGAGGTCGGTTCCGGGCTCGGGGCCTTCCTCGGCCTGGGCTGCACCGTGGCCGCCGCCGAAGATTGAACCGAAGATGTCGCGGAAGCTGCCGCCGCCCCCACCGCCGCCGGATCTGCGGCCACGGGCTGCGCTGTCGACCAGGTCGGAGAAATCGAAGCCGCCAAAATCGAAAGGAACGCCCTGGCCGCCATCGTGCGCCGCGCCAGGAAATCCTCCTTCGCCTCCCGACCCGCCGCCTGCGCGGGCGTAAGCCTCTGCGGTCGCGGGATCGATGTTGTCGGAGTAGAACCCGACCTGATCGTAGATTTTGCGTTTCTTGGGATCGCTCAGGACGTCGTTGGCTTCGGAGAGAGACTTGAACTTCTCCTCGGCCGATTTGTCCCCGGGATTGACGTCGGGATGGTACTTGCGCGCCAACTTGCGGAACGCCTTGCGGATGTCGTCCGCCGAAGCGCTCTTCTTTACGCCGAGTATTTCGTAGTAGTCCTTCTTCGGGGTGTTCGCCATTGCGCGCAGTTCTGGGATCGGCTCCGAGCCGACCCCAGTCTAATTCAGAATCTTGCGTCTCTCTTTATCATCTACGACGACTTTCACGTCCTCAGACTCCGCTCCATCCACATACACAGGGATGTCCCGCGTGCCCGTGGCACTCTCCACAAAAACGAGCCACCGCCGTTCGTCTTCAGCGAGACTCAAGAAATACGTTTCCCCATTGACCTGAAAATCCACTTGGACCCCCTCCTACTATCTATAAACCTGTCATCTTGAGCGAAGTTGCGGTTCGCGAAAGCGAACGGCAACGCAGTCGAAAGATCCATAATCCCTGCTCAGTGGCATCCGGGACCCACACTGCCTTCGTTGGCATCGCCCAAGGCTGTCTCGCCTGGTAGGGATCCTTCCACTCCGCTCAGGATGACAAGTCACTCAGGATGACAGTCATAAGACGCGTGACGCGGGCAGAAGTGCCCGCGCCACACGGTTCTAGCTAAGAGCTAACAGCTAAGAGCCAAAAGCTTCTTACTTCTTGTCTTCTACGTCCACATACTCGGCGTCGATCACGCCTTCGTCCTTCTTGGCCTGGCCATTGCCGCTGGGGTCGCCGCCCGCGGTTGCGCCCGGCGTTGGACCGCCCGGTGCCGCTCCCGGCGTCGGCTGAGCCGCCTTGTACATCTGTTCGGCCAACTTGTGCGAAGCCTGAGTCAGCGTCTCGCGAGCCTTGTCCATCTGCGCCTTGTCGTTCGACTCCAGTGCCTTCTTGGCGTCGGCGAGGGCGTTCTCAACATCCCCGCGCTCCGAGCCGGAGATCTTGTCGCCCTGTTCACGCAGCATCTTCTCGATGTTGTAGACCATCGAGTCGAGCTGGTTCTTGGCCTCGATTGAATCGCGCTGCGCCTTGTCTTCGGCCGCGTGCGCGTCGGCTTCCTTCGCCATACGCTCGACTTCTTCCTTCGACAATCCGGAAGACGACGTGATCGTAATCTTCTGGTCCTTTTGGGTGGCCGTATCTTTCGCGGTCACGTTCAGGATGCCATTGGCGTCGATGTCGAACGTCACTTCAATCTGTGGCACTCCACGGGGAGCCGGTGGAATCCCGGTCAGGTGGAACTTGCCCAGGGTCCGGTTCTGCGCCGCCATGGGACGCTCGCCCTGCAGCACGTGCACTTCAACCGACGTCTGGCTGTCGGCTGCGGTCGAGAAAGTCTCCGTTTTCTTGGTCGGAATCGTCGTGTTGCGCGGGATCATGGGAGTAGCCACGCCGCCCAGCGTTTCAATCGCCAGCGACAGTGGAGTCACGTCGAGCAGCAGCAGGTCCTTCACTTCGCCGCCCAACACGCCACCCTGGATCCCAGCACCGATCGCGACCACTTCGTCGGGATTCACGCCCTTGTGGCCTTCCTTGCCGAACAGTTCCTTCACCAGCGCCTGAATGCGAGGCATGCGCGTCTGTCCGCCGACCAGCACCACTTCGTTGATCTTGCTGGTCTCGACGCCCGCATCTTTCAAGCACTGCTTGCACGGACCGACCGAGCGCTGGATGATGTCTTCCACCATGCCTTCGAGCTTGGCGCGGGTCAGCTTCTGCACCAGGTGCTTCGGACCGCTGGCATCCGCCGTGATGAAAGGCAGATTGATTTCGGTCTCCATCGTGGTGGAGAGTTCGATCTTCGCCCGCTCGGCCGCGTCACGCAGACGCTGCAGGGCCATTTCGTTGCCCTTGCCGCGCAGATCGAGGCCTTCGTTCTTCTTGAATTCGTCAATAAGCCAGTCGACGATGCGCTGGTCGAGGTTGTCGCCGCCCAGGTGCGTGTCGCCGTTGGTGGCTTTCACTTCGATGACGCCTTCGCCGACTTCCAGCACGGAAATGTCGAACGTTCCGCCGCCGAAGTCGTACACGGCGATCATCTCGTCCTTGGTCTTGTCGAGGCCGTAGGCCAGTGCCGCTGCCGTGGGCTCGTTGATGATGCGCTTCACTTCGAGGCCGGCAATCTGCCCGGCGTCTTTGGTCGCCTGCCGCTGTGCGTCGTTGAAGTACGCCGGCACGGTGATGACCGCATCGGTGACTTTCTCGCCGAGATAGTCTTCGGCCGCCTTCTTCAGCTTCTGCAGAATCAGCGCGGAAATCTGCGGCGGGGTATATTCCTTACCCTGCGCCAGCACGGCGACGTGGTCGCCCGACTGCACGACCTTGTACGGCACCATCTTGATCTCTTCGGTGACTTCGTCGTAGCGGCGTCCCATGAACCGCTTGATGGAATAAACGGTGTTCTCGGGGTTTGTGATGGCCTGCCGCTTGGCGACTTGGCCGACCAGCCGTTCGCCGGTCTTGGTAAAGCCAACCACGGAAGGTGTAGTGCGCCCTCCTTCTTCATTGGCAATCACTTTGGGCTCGCCGCCCTCCATGACCGCCACGCAGGAATTGGTAGTCCCCAGGTCAATTCCAATAATCTTTCCCATACAATGCTCCTCCTAAATTGGATAAGTGCTTTAAAATCAATCTGAATATGATTGCGTCAAGCTCCATGCTAAGACCTGAGTGAATCATTGTCAAGGTTTAGATGCATAGGGAATAGAAGAGGATGCGAGGGTTTTCGGGGGTCGCCGCCCATCTCGACCGGACCAATTTGGAATTGTACGGGTACTAATCCCTAGGAACTTGTTGATCCGAGGTAGGCTTTCCCGTACGCTTGAATCCAAGGAATCGGCCATGAGCATCGAAATCCGCGACGCGGCCCTCGAGGCCAGAATTCAAAAGCAGCTTCAGGCAACCGGCTCTGCCAGTGTTGAGGAAGTACTGCAGCGCCTGCTTGAGACTCAGGAAGAGCAGGATCGCTGGCTGTTGGAGAACCGGGACGCGATTAACGTCAAGATTCGGCGCGGCATCGATCAGCTCGACCGCGGCGAGGGCATTCCCGAAGACCGCCTCGATGATTACCTGACCCGACTGAAAGCTCAGCCTGAATGAACAGGCGGTACGTTCTTTCGCCGGAAGCTGCACTCGACCTGATTCAAATCTGGCGTCACATCAAGAGAGAGAGCAGCGTCGCTGTAGCGGACCGCATTGAATCTGCGATTCGAGACAAGATCGCTCTTCTGGCGGGGAGTCCTGGCGCTGGACACTGGCGCAAGAATCTGACGGATCAGCCGGTGAAGTTCTTCCCGGTCTACTCGTACTTAATCGTGTACCGACCGGACACGAAACCGCTACAAGTGGTTTCCATCCTTCACGGCCGTCGAGACATCGAACATCTCCTCAGAAATCGTTTGTGATTAGCCATTTTTTCGCATTGTCCCTCTAGTTTCAGGTCTAGTGCGAGATCGGCCCATTCTTGCGCTGGTCGTTCACCGTGTACCCCGCCGGCAGTTGGAACAGCTGTGCGTCCGGATCGCCCGTCGAAATCTCGGTGATCGTGAAGGTCTGCTTGCCGAAATATGGGCTGGAACGGATCGACAGCAGGTTGAGGCCAAGTTGTTGCGAGTGCCAGTATTCGCTCATGCTGTTGAGCGGCTGGTCGTTGCCGAGGACACCGACATTCGTGACCGTGGTTTCGCGAACCCCCTCGGTCTCGATCCCAAGAATATTGCGAGTTCCAAGATCCTCCCAGACATCACTGCCGTCGCCGTTCTCCAGAGGATGCGTAGAACCCCTTCGCAGCTTCGCCGCCGAAAGATCCGATTCCGGATCGTAGACCAGCAGATCGCAGATGCGGCGCTGCGGGCTGCAGTTGTAGAGCGTGTGCTGCTTGGGGTCGGCGATTTGAATCCAGTTCATGGACGACTTGACGTTCGAGCCCTTGGGCACCAGGTACCAGCGCTCTTCGTAGATGCGGCCTTCTGCGTTGCGCGCAATGTGGCGTTGGTTGACGAAGGTCATGCTCGCGCCGTCGGCCGCGTATTTCACGGATTCGGTCGCTAGGGTCGCGAAGAATGGTGCATGAGGAATGGGCGGGATCACAATGCTCTCGAGCACCTCGCGGACTCCGCCATCCTGCGCAGGCTGAGGATGGCGCGGGGTTGGCGGTACTTCCGACCGCTGGACTTGCTGCGGCGGCGGTTCTTGCGTCTGCGCCATACAAACTGCGCTAGTGAGCCCGAGAATCCCAGCGAGCAATGTCCGCATAAGAACCCCCTCCCGGTTGGACGCATGCTATGCCGAAGCAGTTGCACGAGTCAATCAACCCGTGTCGATTGTCGCAAGGCGGCGCGCTCCGACGGGGCCCCGTCACTCCGGTTCGACGACCCACAACGGCTCTCCGCCCAGCGAGTGGTAGAAGCCCCATCCCGCCAGCACAACCACGCTGAGCAGCGCCAGAAATGCCGTGGTCATGTACCACGCCGAAAAGTCGGCGGTGAGCGGAAGATTGCCGAGCATGTCCACCGTGAAGGCTCCGACTGCCAGCGGCACCAGGCCGAAGCGAAGAACAATCAACGCGAGAATGCCCCAGACGAGGAGAATGACGGGGAGATCCACAGCCAGATGCGTGCTTTGCAGTCCGCGCATACCCAGAAAGACGGCGACAAACAAGGCCGCCGCAATCCAATCGGTGCGGGCCACCTTCCATCCCACCTGCCGGAAGAGGAACTCGACCAGCATTTTGAGTCCCAGCAGGAGAAAAAAGAATTGCATCGTCCCGAAAATCGAGGAAGGAATTTGCATCAGCCACTGGCCCAGCGCCTGTCGGCCTCCCAGTAAGTAGGCCGAAGCGCTGAGCGGGGGCGCGGCGCCCAGGCGCGCCAGCGGGATGTTGCTCAGCTGAAAGATCACAAGCCAGAGCGTGCCGAAGGCGACGCCGAACAGGATGTCGCGTCCCACCACCGGATCGCGCAGCTGACCGGAGATGAGGCGGCTCCAGGAAATGATGGCTTGCGGCCAGTTCCGGCGAATCCATGGCTCGATGGCAAGGTAGAGCATCCACATGCCGCCGCTCCACAAGAGCCCGGCGGCAATCGCCAGTATGAAGTACCCGAAGGTTTGGAAGCCGGCGACAAAATGTGAGCGGCATAACCAGAGTCCGATGATCAGTACGAACATGACCGCCGCCAGGCGCAGCGCGCCTTCGCGGTCGCCGCGGCCATGACGATAATTGCGGCGTGCCAGGAGCGCGCCGGCGGCCAGCATTGCAGATAGCAGCAGAATGCCTAAAATCTGCGCCTCCCTGTTCTTCTTGTCGTTGGCGGATTTAGCAGCGACCATCCGCCAGGGCTTGTTCCAATCGCCGATCATGGCGAAAAACACGGGCTTGCCATGGAATGCGGCGGCTTCGACCCGCAGCGGACGGTTCGTGCCGGGCCAGACTCCGGTCCAGGCGGCGCGCGCGTCGGCCATGCCGAGCGAAGTCCATTCCGGCTGTGCGGGCTGCAGCTTCGAGGCGTCGACTTCCGCAGCGGAAAATAAGGGGTTCCAATCGGGGGGCGTCGTGGGCGGCGCGGTAGTGTCTTTCTGCGGGGGAATCACCTGCAGGTAAATCAGCCTGCCCTTGGCGTCGAGCTTTACGTTGACCATGCCCGACAGCGTAGTGTCCGGGTCTTCTTCGCCGACAATGCCTGGGATCAGAAAATTGTCGTGGTAATCGGTTCCCCCCAACAGGTCCGGACTCTGCCGGTACCAGAACTGCAGAATGGTCGGACGTCCGGCGAGCACCTCATCCCAGTTCGGAGGCGTCTTGCTTTCCTTTTCCAGCGAGTCGCGGAAATTCGTGTCGTAGTCAAAGCCATAGGCGCTGTCTGCGGGTTTCTCCGCATAGCCGAGTTGCGTCACAACCTCGTGCGCCCGGTGCGCCAGTACCTCAGGAGTCAGTTCGAGATGCATTTTCTCGACGCCGCTGTAGCGGATCGTGAAGTAGGTTCCAACGGCCAGTCCGAGGAGAACGAAAATAAGACACGCGACCGCGAGGCGCGGGCGCAAGCCCGTCGTCTCGCCGGAGGCCGCCACCAGTTGAGGCGATGGCGTCTCCCCAGCTGCGAGTGCCGCAGCTAGAGGATCGCCGCCGGGCAGCGCCGCAGCCACCGCCAACGCCGTGGCGGGACGGCTTGATGGTTCCGCCTCCAGGCAGCGGAGAATCACCTTCTCCACAATGGGATCAAGATCTTTCACCACCGACGACGGACGGCTGGGCGTGCGGTCAGCTCCCGCGTGCAGCAGTTTCGCGGCCGATTCCGCGAACGCCCGCTTGCCGGTAAAGACTTCGTACAGCACCAGGCCGAGCGCATAAATGTCGCTGCGCATGGTGACTTCTTTCCCGGAGAGCTGTTCGGGAGACATATATGCCGGAGTGCCACTGCGCACCTCCGGCCCGCGAATGTCGTCGGCCACGCCGGCGAGGCCGAAATCCGTGATCACGACTTGACCGCGCCCGTCGAGCATGATGTTGGCGGGTTTCAGGTCGCGGTGCAGAACGCCCTTGGCATGGGCCGCCGCCAGTCCGGCGCATAGATGGCGTGCGATGTCCAGCGCTTTGTCCGGTGGAAGCCGGCCGATGCGCCGCAGCAGGGAAGCGAGATCTTCACCATCGACATACTCCATGGTGAAGAAGGTCTGGCCGTCGACATCGCCCACGTCGTACACGCGGCAAACGTTGGGATGGGAGACCCGCCGCGCCATCCGCACCTCGTTGCGAAAGCGTTCGAGCAAGGCTTCGTCGCGGGCGGCTTCGTCGGGCAGAAACTTCATGGCGACGCCTTGTCCGAGCGTCAAGTCGTCGGCGCGGTAAACCTCACCCATGCCGCCTTTGCCGAGCAGCGCGATGATACGGTAGCGCCCGGCCAGAAGGCGCCCGGGAAGGAAACGACCTTCATTCAGCAGATATTCGGCGGAACTCGAGGGCCGTGAGGACGGGGGACGCGAAGATGAGGGCGGACGCGCTGGCCGGGGAGAACTCACGGTAGCGAAGTCGAGCGTCGCCATGTCATCGGTATTCGAAGTAGGCTTCCCGCAGGCGGAGCAAAAGGCAACGTTGTCTGGTAACCCGGTCCCGCAATTTGAGCACTTGGCCATGAAAATTTCCCGCTACAGTCTACCGCGTCAGGACGAAATCTTGGGTCCACAGCCTTTTAGGCCGGAAGCCGAGACCGGAAGCCCTTCCTGTATTACCATCCTAGCGATGACTTCACGCTTGGGGCTCAAGCTGCGGGACCCGCTATTCCTTTTGTGCCTGACCGCGGGCCTGCTAGCGTTCGTGGTGCAATCCGGCGAACTGGGCACCGCCGACACCATGCACCGATTGCAGACTACGCACTGGCTTTGGACGTCGCAGCCGCAAGTGTTTCCCAACGAGTACCCGGAGTTTGGTCTGCACGGGCGCGGCGGCCACATCTTCAGTTGGTACGGCATCGGTCAATCGTTGCTCATGCTTCCCGCAGATCTGATCGCCACATGGATCTCGCGCTGGCACATTTTCTCTGAATACGAAGATGACCCTGCTGTCCGCAGCATCCTCGTCAGCTACAGCATGAACATTGTGCTGAACGTCTTGACGGTGCTGATCGCGTTCCGCCTGCTGCGGCAGTTGCGCTTCAGTGTGAACGAGACTGTGCTCGGCGTCCTGGCCCTGATGTTTTGCACGACCCACCTGCATTACACGCAGAACATGCAGGAAAACAACTACATCATGCTGCTCACGCTGGCTGGATTTTCGTTCCAGTACGAGTGGCTGCGCACGGCGAATGTGCGGGCGCTTTTCTATGGTTCGTTCTGTCTTGGGTTGAATCTGCTGACTCGGGTGACGACTGGCCTCGACCTGATCGCGGGCGGCGTGTTCCTTTTAGTAATCCTCTGGATTGAGCAAGCGCGCGGACGTGCCTTGTGGCTGCGTCTCGCGGCGTACTGCAAAATCGCTGTGCCCGTCTATGTATTCTTTGCATTCCTCGAACGCTTCTACAGCTTCTACCGCTTCGGATCGTGGACGCAAACCTATATCCCAATCTTTGCGCGGGAATCACGGGCGCAGGACCCCACTCTGCCGGCCAACTTCCCGTGGAGCACGCCCTTCCACGAGGGAGTTCTGGGCGCGCTTTTCAAGCCTGAGAAATCGATCTTCCTGTTCGATCCAGTTCTTGTGCTCGCTCTGGTGCTGCTGGTGCTCTTGTGGAAGCGGCTTGCGGTCGAAGTCCGCGCCTACGCTGTGACGTCGCTGCTGTTGGTTGTCGGCTACATCTGCTTCTACGCGCGCTACACCTACTGGGCCGGTGACTTTGCCTGGGGAGATCGCTACGTTTCGACCGCGGTGGAAATGGTGGCGCTCCTCGCGGTGCCGCTGCTGGTGCGGTATCGCGCGAATCTGAATCCGTGGATCTGGCGCGGCGCGATTGTGCTGCTCGCTGTAAGCTTCGTCATTCAGGTCGCATCGCTAGCCTTCTGGCTGCCACTCGAAATCTACCAGATGGAGACCCTTGGCCATCCCACATACGTGATCGCGTTGCGCTTTAAAAACATCGCCGCCTTTGTTCTGGGCAAGATGGACGCCTGGAGGTTGAACACCGACGAGATGTCGCAGGATCCATGGGACTACGTTCACATCACGACGTGGAATTTCTTCCCGTTCCTGCTGCACCGCGTGGGGGCGGCGCCCGCCTGGGTGGTCGAGACGGCGTTCGCAACATGGATCGCAGCCCTCGCGGCACTAGCCGCCGTATTGCGCAGACTGTACACTCAGCTTCGCAGTATGTCGAATCCATCCGCAGCATAACTGGAAATGATGAACCGACGGCAGTTTGTGAGCTACGCGGCTGCAACTACGATGCTCGCCGCGATCCCGCGAGCGTGGGGAGCGAGCCGGATCCCAGAGATTGCCTTCACCTTCGATGATCCCACGAGCGCAGGTGGCGCTGGACTGACCTGGCACGAACTCAACGATCGCATGCTGGCCGCGCTCGCCAGCAACAATCTCAAGTCCGTACTTTTTGTTTGTGGCAAGCGGGTCGATAGCGACACCGGACGTCAGCTCATCGCCACATGGGATCGTGCTGGACACCTCATCAGCAATCATTCGTACTCCCATCTGAACTTCAACGATAGTGTGGACGCCGATGGTTCCAAGCAAGTCACGCTCGCCGAGTTCGAAGCCGACGCCCTGAAAAACGAACCTCTCATTCGCAACTATCAGCATTTCACCCGGCAGTTTCGCTATCCATTCTTCAAAGAAGGGGACACGGTGGAGAAGCGGGACGGCATGCGCGCCTTTCTGCAACAGCACGGCTATCGCATTGGACGAGCCACCATTGATGCTTCCGACTGGGCGATCGACGCGCGGCTGCAGAAGCGTGTGGAGGCCACTCCTCACGCCGACTTGGCGGGATATCGCGACTTCTTCCTTCAGCACATTTGGGAGCGCTCCCAGTTTTACGACTCGCTGGCTCTGCGCGTGCTCGGGCGGCCGGTGAGACACACCGTGCTGCTTCATCACAGAGCATTGAACGCGTTCTTTCTCGACGACCTGATTGCCATGTTCCGCAAGCACGGTTGGAAGCCGGTCGATGCAGAGTATGCGTATGAAGACAAGGTGTACGACGAGCAGCCCAAAATACTGCCGGCTGGGGAGAGCTTGATCTGGGCGTTGGCGAAGGAAAGCGGAAAGTTTGAAAACGAGCTTCGCTATCCGGGAGAGGACGACGTCTACGAGAATCCCCGCATGGACGCGTTGCACCTGTGAGTGGCGACGTCCCAACCTACGTTTACAAGCCGGCTCCGCTGGATGTATCGTTGGACCCCCCTATTTCCGACATCTTCATTTGCTGAGGGAATCAAATGTCCGTTCACCGTACCGCTCCGTATCGAATCGCTCTGATCGCTTGCCTGACCTTTACGATCTTCGCTGTCTCCGCAGTCGCTGCGTCACTGCAGGCGGCAGACACCAAACCCGCCGTCGAGCGGGTCACCGCTGACACTCCACGGGTTACCGCAGCCGGAGCCACTTTCACAGTCCCCGCCGGCTGGTCGATCGAGACCCGAAAAGATCTGATCATCCTGACGCCGCCCGAGACCGATACGCACGTCGCCATTTTCGACGCGCAGGTCGCCGACGCCAAAGCCGCGGTCGCGGCAGCATGGGCTGCCTTCAGGCCCGAGGCCAAGCGTCCGATTAAGCTGGTCACTCCGCGCCCCGCGCGCGAGGGGTGGGACGAGCGCCAGATCTTTGACTACGAGACTTCTCCCAACGAGCGCGCGGCGGTGCAGGCTCTGGCGTTGCGCGCCGGCACTGCGTGGACCGTGATCATTCTCGACGGCACCGATCCGACGGTAGAAAAGCGCTCCGCCCCGATCGGCCTCGTGTTCGAGAGCTTGCGTCCGAAGGGCTACCACCGCGAGACGTTCGCCGGACGCAAGCCGAACCCGCTCGATGCTGCGCGTATCGCCGAGCTAAAAGCGTTCGTCGAAACTTCGATGAAGCAGTTGGGTATCCCCGGCGTTTCCATTGCTCTCATCGATGGTGGCAAGGTTGTCTACGAAGGCGGATTCGGAGTCCGCGAACTCGGCAAGCCCGAACGCGTCGACGAGAACACCGTGTTCATGGCGGCGTCCAACACCAAAGGAATGACGACGCTGTTGCTGTCGGAACTGGTCGATGAGAAGAAATTGAAGTGGGACGAGCCGGTGGTCGACGTCTATCCTGCATTCAAACTGGGCGACGCCGACACCACGAAAAAAGTTCTGGTGAAAAACCTCATCTGCGCCTGCACTGGCCTTCCCCGGCAGGATCTGGAATGGCTTTTCGAATTCAAGAATGCGACGCCGGAATCTGAACTGGCTCTGCTTGGGACCATGCAGCCGACCAGCAAGTTCGGCGAAGTCTTTCAGTACAGCAATTTGATGGCTGCAGCCGCCGGATACATTGGCGCGCACCTCGTCTATCCGAATTTGGAACTTGGTGCGGCGTATGACCAGGCGATGCAGGAGAAGATTTTCGATCCGCTAGGCATGAAGTCGACGACCTTTGACTATGCTCGCGCTCTAGCGGGGAATCACGCGACCCCGCACACCGATGACGTAGATGGCAAGCCGAGCATCGCCAGCATGGCCATCAATTACTCGATCGTTCCGGCGCGGCCCGCCGGTGCCGTGTGGACGTCGTCCGCGGATCTGATCCGCTACGTGCAAGATGAGCTCTCGCTGGGCAAGTTGCCCAATGGTCAGCAACTTGTTTCCGCGGAGAATCTGCTGATGCGCCGCCAGCCGCAAGTCTCGCTCGGCGAGGATGCGTCGTATGGTATGGGATTGATTGTCGACCACACCTACGGCGTTCCAATGGTGAGCCACGGCGGCAGCATGTCGGGCTTCAAGAGCAACCTCTACTTTCTCCCGGACTCGGGCATTGGCGCTGTGCTGCTCACCAATTCGGATAACGGCGGCATGCTTCTCGGGCCGTTCAGTCGTCGCCTGCTCGAAGTCGTTTTCGACGGCAAACTGGAGGCTGCCGCCGACGTTGCGTCCCGTGCTGCGTCCCACAAAGCCGCACTCGCCAAGGACCGCGAGCGTCTTGTAATTCCTGCAGATTCGGCTTCGGTCTCTGGCTTGGCCAAGCACTATTCCAGTAAAGAACTCGGTGACCTTGCCGTGTCGAGCGAGAACGGAACGACTACCTTCGATCTCGGCGAATGGAAGAGCACGGTCGCATCGCGCAAGAACGACGACGGAACGACCTCATTCATCACCATCGATCCCGGCACTGACGGCTTTGAGTTTGTCGTCGGTGAGCGCGGCGGGAAGCGTGTGCTGATCATCCGCGACGGCCAGCACGAATACGTCTTCAATGAAGCGGCCTGATGGCTACGATGACACGGAAGCTCACCGCTTCTTCTTGGTCGTGGGCTTCGGCTTCAAGGTCTTGATGTACGCATAGGTGATTGCAAGATACTTTCCGAGCGCCTTCGTGTTCTTCAGCAACACGTCGGGCACGGTGACGTATTCCCTCATCACGGCTCCGTAGGCTTCGTACAGCGTCGTGTTGTGCTTCCTCAGAAACTCTTCTCGTTCGTCTTCTGGAAGCCGGAGGGCCATCACTCCCTTGGGTCCGAGCAGCAGGGAAAACATGTGGCCGTTGAGCGACCTGCAGGGATTCGCCGCGCCCTTGCGTTCGATCTCGGGCATCGTGGCGATCAGCTTGTCGTACAGGGCTAGTTTGTCGGCGGGGATATCCGGTTTCTTTGGCGTGCTCATCGCGTTTCCTTCGGGTTGAAGATCGAAACGCGAAGCAGGATACACCCAACTGCGCTGAGAATTGTCAGCGCCGCAGGATTGCGCCGAACAGACAACCTATACGTCCTACTCGACGGTCACCGACTTCGCCAGGTTCCGAGGCTGATCGACGTCGCATCCGCGGCGCACCGCGATGTGATAGGCGAGCAACTGCAGCGGAACGATCTCCAGAATCGGTAACAACTCTTCCGGAGCGGCGGGCACGTAGATGACATGATCCGCCGCTTCCTTGATCTCCTCGTCGCCTTCGGTGGCCAGCGCGATCACGACTCCCGAGCGCGCCTTCACTTCTTTCAGATTGGACATCGTCTTCTCGTAGCGCAGCACCGATCCCGGATTGTTCACGTCGCGCGTTGCGATGACGACCACCGGCAGGTTTTCGTCGATCAGCGCGTTCGGTCCGTGCTTCATCTCGCCCGCCGGATATCCCTCGGCGTGGATGTAGGAGATCTCTTTCAGCTTGAGCGCCCCTTCAAGCGCGATGGGGTAGTGGATGCCTCGTCCCAGAAATAAAAAGTCGTGGACCTTCTGATACTGCTTCGCCAGATCGTCGCACGCCTGATCCTGGGTCAGGACGTGCTCGAGCTTCGACGGGATGCGTGTCAGTTCCAGCATCGCCGCTCGCGCTTGTTCTGCAGTCATCACGCCGCGCACCTGCGCCAGGTACATGGCGAACACATAGAGCGCCGTGAGTTGCCCTGTGAAAGCCTTGGTCGAAGCCACGCCGATCTCGGGACCGGCGTGCGTATAGATCGTGCCGGCTGCTTCGCGCGTGATCATCGATCCCACCACGTTGCAGATAGCCAACGTCTTCGATCCTTTGGCCTTGGCTTCGCGCTGCGCGGCAATGGTGTCAGCGGTCTCGCCGGATTGCGAAATCACCAGCGTGATCGTGTCGGGATCCACAATCGGGTTCCGGTAGCGCCACTCGCTGGCATAATCCACTTCCACCGGCACGCGCGCCAGCGTCTCGATCATGAACTTGCCGGCTTGTCCGGCATGCCAACTGGTTCCGCAGGCGATGATGTTGATCTTTGCCGCGGCGCGGAACTCGGCCTCGCTGATTTCCATCTGGTCGAGAAAAATGTGTCCCGTCTCCTGCGAGACGCGCCCCAGGGCGGTGTCGCGAACGGCGCGCGGCTGCTCGTAAATCTCCTTGAGCATGAAATGCTTGAAGCCGCCCTTTTCCGCCAGGATGGGATCCCACGTGACGTGCTGGATCTGGCGCCGGACGGGCCTTCCGTCGAAATCGGAGAGATGCACGCCGTCGGGCGTAACCACGGCCAGATCGCCGTCCGCCAGAAAGAAAATGTCGCGCGTGTGATGCAGGATCGCAGTGACATCCGACGCCACGAAGTACTCGTCGTTGCCCAAACCAATCACGGCCGGCGGCCCGTTGCGCGCCGCCACAATCTTGTTGGGGTCGTCGCTCGAAATCACCGCCAGTGCAAACACGCCGGTGAGTTGTTTCACGGTCTGCCGCACCGCCTCTTCCAGCGGAGGCCGTTGGGCCTTTCCAGACTTCATCGAATACTTCTCGACCAGATGGGCAATGACCTCGGTGTCGGTTTCGGTGGTGAACTTGTGGCCTTCCTCGATCAGCTTCTTCTTTAAGGTGAGGTAGTTCTCGACGATGCCGTTGTGCACGACGACAATTTTGCCGGTGCAGTCGCGGTGGGGATGCGCGTTTTCTTCGGTAGGACGTCCGTGCGTAGCCCAGCGCGTATGTCCAATGCCGTAGGTGCCGTCGAGCGGCTTCAGGCGGATGACTTCTTCCAGGTTGCGGAGCTTGCCCTCGGCGCGGCGCAGTTGCAGGCCCTCTCCGTTTCCGGCGACCGCGATGCCGGCGGAATCGTAGCCGCGATACTCCAGTCGCCGCAGCCCCTCAATAATGATGGGGACCACGCTCTTCTTACCGACATAGCCGACAATTCCACACATGAGAAGACCTCAGAGAATTTCCGGCCCCGTTACTACTCGGCCAGGGAGAAACGGAACTCTTCAATGACGGGATTGGTGAGTACTTCGCGGGCGATCCGCTCGACCTCGGTCTGCGCCTCTTCCCGCGACAAGCCCCCGTCGAGCGTGAGCTCAAAATACTTTCCTTGGCGCACGCTTTCCAGGCCCTTGTAACCCATCTTCTTGAGGGCCCCTTGAATGGTTTTGCCTTGCGGGTCGAGAACACTCTTCTTGAGAGAGACGTAGACGTAGGCTGTCATAAAAGAGTCATTATACGTGAACGCTCGGCCAAGGCTGTTCGTCACGGAATTGCATTATGTGTTGTGGTAGCAGGAAGAGCTTAAAACCACAGAGGACACGGAGGACACAGAGGGAATACGCAGGTCGCCTTCAGCCCTGCAGCTTCTTCAACTTCTGGTCCAGGTCGGCGAGCGAGTCTTCGAGCTGCTTGCGGTGCCGCGGATTCTGGCTGACCTCCAATTGTTGGAGGACCCTCTGGCGCGACAGTCGAAGACTTTCTTTTTCCCGCGAGCGTGCGGCTTCGTCAGCGCTCATCGGCGGACGCGGCTTGGCCGACTTGTCGCTAGCCTCTGCCTGCTGCGCCTCAACCGACTTGCTTTCCCATCCTCTGGCCACGTTGACGTGATTATAGTTCTCCGCGGACTAGGAGTGCAGGGAGTGCTGACTGCGCTACTAAACCTTGGGAGAGGGCTCATCCCCTTGACACTGCGGTTAGAATACAAGGTGCCCGGGTCGTAATGCTGTTCGCCTTTTGAGGGGGAGGCGTACATAGGGAGTTCCCTTTTCTGAGCCCCTCAAGCGTTCTACGCTTGAAGTCTGGATTGTCGTGCCCCGCCACACTGCCAAGTGTGGCTGAAGTTGTTTGGCTCCGCGATTCTTTTGGCGGCGTGCATCGGTCCCCCGCTCTGTTCCGCCGCGATCGTCCGTATGCGTACCTGGGTGCACCGGACGAATCCCGATCACCAAATCAGGGAAATGACGAGTTTCAAAACGCCCGAATTCATGGCTGGATGGATCTAAGGGGAGGAACGGACGAGAGTCCGACTCGGCCTATAGCAGGACCGGCGGCGAATCGCCCGATGGTCACGTTGATGGAGGTGTGCTGCCATGTTGCGTGATTCCTTCGCATTTGGCGCCGGCGATCTCGTCCCCTTCGCGCACCGCCCTGCGTTTCCCGATCCGGAGAACCTGTTTGCGGATTACTTCAACTCGTCGAGCGTTGGCCTTTGCATCCTCGACTTGGAGTTTCGCTATCTCGCGATCAACAACACGCTGGAGGAAATCAACGGCATCCCCGCACAAGATCACATTGGCAAGACGGTACGGGAAATCCTGGGAGACCTTGCCGATGTGGTCGAACCTGAACTTCGCCTCGTGATCTCCACCGGCGAACCTGTGATCAACCTCGAGGGCTCCAGCGTGCTGCAGGCGCGAACCGGTCACTGGGTTGGAAGCTCCTACCCAATCAAGGATTCAACTGGTGCCGTGACGCGCATCGGTGTAGTTCTGGTCGAAGTTACCGCCCAGAAAAGGCTGCACGAATCGCTCCAGGACGTCGGGGGAAGACTCCGCAAGGAAATGGACCGGCTGCAGATGCTGTTGGACGTGAGCACGATCCTGTCGTCGAACTGGAACCTGCAGCAGGCTTTTCCCCAGATCTCGGCCCGTATGCGCCGGGTACTGCGGCAGGAATATGCCGGCTTCGAGTTGCACGACGCCAGCACCGGGCTCCTGGTGCGACAGGCCGAGGACTTTCCGCTCGGCAAAGGATTGCTTTCGTCCCTGCCGATCAGCCCGCACGACAGTCCCGGAGGCCGCTCCCTGCAGGAAGGTGCCCCTCTGATTTTCTCGAAAAGCCAGATGCAGAGCTTCGACGCCGAGATAACAAAGAACTTTCTCGCCGAAGGCTTTCGATCGCTGTGTTGTGTCCCACTCATCCGTCCCAAGGGCCCTCTGGGGGTTCTCGTCCTGGGTAGCACCCGCAAGAACGCCTTTCAACCGGAGGACTTGGATCTCCTCAAGCAAGTCGCCTCCCAGTTCGCCGTAGCGCTGGAAAACCATCGCGCCGCGGTCGAGATCGAGGCTCTTAAGAATCGCCTCACCGAAGAGAAAACCTACCTGGAAGGCGAACTGCGCTCGCAGGGTCTGTTCGAAGAAATCGTTGGTGACAGCCCTGCGCTCAAGAAGGTCCTTGATCAGGTGGCGACCGTCGCTCCCAGTGAGGCCACCGTCCTGATTCTCGGGGAGACCGGTACCGGCAAGGAACTATTCGCCCGCGCCATTCATCGCTTGAGCCGCCGCAAAGATGGCAGCTTCATCAAGCTTAACTGCGCTGCCATTCCTACCGGCTTGCTGGAAAGCGAACTCTTCGGCCATGAGAAGGGAGCGTTTACCGGCGCGGTGAGCCAGAAAATCGGACGCTTGGAACTGGCAGATGGTGGAACCTTATTCCTCGACGAGGTCGGCGAGATCCCGCTCGAACTCCAGCCAAAGCTGCTGCGTGTGCTGCAGGACCACGAGTTCGAACGCCTGGGGAGCACCCGGACCATCAAAGTCAACCTGCGGCTGGTGGCGGCCACCAATCGGGATCTGGCCAAGGCGATCGCGGAGCATGACTTTCGCAGTGACCTTTTCTACCGGCTCAGCGTGTTTCCTATCCGCGTGCCTGCGTTAAGAGAACGGTGCGAAGATATTCCCCTGCTGGTCCGCTACTTCGTGCGAAAGTTCGCACTGCATGGAACGGCAAATCGAGAGCATTCCCAAGGAAACCATGAAAGCGCTGACCGCTTGGTCCTGGCCCGGGAACGTTCGTGAGTTGGAGAATCTGATGGAACGCTCCGTCATTCTCAGCCGCGGCACTGCCTTGCATGTTCCCCTTTCGGAAATGCGCGCCGAAGCCCGGCTCACCATAGTCTCTCAGACGGATCACAGTCTGGAGAATGCTGAGCGCGAGCATATCCTGCACGTGCTCCGGCAAACCAAAGGCGCAATCGCCGGACCGGATGGCGCCGCTGCTCGCCTAGGGCTCAAGCGCACCACTCTCCAATCCAAAATGCAGCGTCTGAAAATCACCCGTCGGGACTACATGGGATCCTGACGAATCGATTTGGGACGCGCCCAAGTCACAGCGTTCCTAGCAGATTTCACGGTCTTCACGGCAGAGCGCGTGTCGGCATTGGACGTGACGGCTAATCGGCAAATGCCGAAGTTTCGCCATGTTCCCGGAGTGGGCTCCGGCGTTTCTGTTTCGGAACTCGTTCCAAACAGGGAAGTTCCCTTGTTTGTGATCGCCTCCCATTTACGGAACGCGACGTGCATAGTAGTTGATTTACTTTGCCTCTGGCCTGAGCAAATGTTGTTGCTCGTCCCCCGGCCTCGCAAAGAGGGCCTCAGTTCCAACTCAAGAGAAAACAGTCCCGGCGCACGCGGCCGTTTTTTTGGAGTGAGAAGTGTTATTAACCAGCAAATACCAACGGGTTAGCGCGAGTTCTTCCGGTCATCTTTTCGATCCGCCAGCCCCGGCACCCAACCCACACATCGGTGATCATTATCTCGATCATTCCAACCTCACCACGGGATGGAGCACATCGCGGATTGACCCGCCCAGCGAAGCCAGTTCCAGGAATCTGGTCAACCCCGAACTTCAGCCGAGTCCCCAGACTCACCCGCAAGAAATCGATCCCCTTTACCTGTTCGCCTGTCACCTCGCATGGGAACAGGGGGAGGAGCCGGGGGCTGGCTGGGAATTGCTTGCGGCCGCCCGGAGTTCGCACGCCGACACTCGCGCCCACGCGCGCGCCCTGCTGGCCAGTTCTCGCCATTTGGGCAGCCTTGGCGCAGGTGCAGGCTGCACTACAAAACGAAAGCGTCCCATCGCGACGGAGACGGACATGAATGCGCCCTATAACCTTGACATCATCGACAACTGCAACGAGTGCCCCCACCGGGACGACAGCTTCTTCTGCGGCTTCTCCGATTGCACCTTGCAGGCGCTGAATGAGATCAGCCACAAGAGTGTCCTGCCGGCCGGGGCAATCCTGTTTGTCGAAGGCCAGAGTCCGCGCGGCATGTTCATTCTGTGCTCGGGCGAAGTGAACCTCTCGACCACCTCGCGGGAGGGCAAGATTCTGATTCTCAAAACCGCAGAAGCCGGAGAAGCTCTCGGCCTGAGTGCCACGATTTCAGGCATGGGATATGAAGCGACTGCCGAGACGGCCACTCCCTGCCAGTTGAGCTTTGTCGACCGTAAGCATTTTCTGGAATTGATGGGTTCTCACGGCGAAGTGGGCATGCACACGGCACAGAGTCTAAGCCACGATTTCCAGTCCGCTTACCGCGACATCCACGATCTCGTGCTCACCCGTTCGTCCAAGGGCAAACTGGCGAGGTTGTTGTTGTCGCACTCGCGGACGCTGGGAGAGGAAGAAGAGGACGAGACGCGCATTCACGCCACCATGACTCACGAAGAGATGGCGCAGCGCATTGGCGCCTCGCGTGAAACCGTAACCAGGTTGTTGAGCAATCTGCGAAAGAAGCGGCTGATCCGTCTGGATGGACCGACTCTGGTCATTCGGGACCGAAACGGCCTCAAGGCTCTCGCAGTATAGCTCTCCCCCGCCGGAGGACGGCTTTTCTCTCTCGCCGTCCTCCGGAGTTGTTCTGAACACTGCTCTGCCAGTTTTTTGGGCGGAGAGATGGAATGTATAAGGTGATGTATTCCGGTACGCTGATTGCCGACCTCTTTGCCGCCGTGGAACGAGTGCAAAACTCCGCGGCGTGGCCACAAATCGAACCCGCTGTCGCTGAGCCGCCAGCTAACGTCTGTCACTGCGCCCGGGAGATCTCAGAGTCCGAACAGTTCCCGCAGCCGTTTGGTCTGAGCCCGGCTAACGGGTATCTCAGTCTGCTTCTTGTCGTCCATTCGCAACTGGTAGGAACTCTTGAACCACGGCACGACTTCGCGGATGCGGTTGATGTTCACCAGATAGGAGCGGTGCGCTCGCCAGAAAAGATTCGTGTCTAAACTGTCGAGCAGTTCTTCGAGGGTGCGGCAGTTGGATTGTCCTTCCATGCCGACCGGGCCGCCGGTGACGACTGTGATGACGCCGTCTTCGATCCACGCATAACAGATGTCGCGCTGGTCCACCAGAAACATGCGCCCGACCGTCTTGAGCAGAATCTTCGCCGCCGGTTGCTTCTGCGACTCGATCATGCGGACCAGGGTCTCGATTTTGTCCGCCGGGAGTGCGTTCGCGTCCTGTTTGGCCCGTGCCTTCTGGATCGCCTGCGCCACGCGCTTTTTGTCGAAGGGCTTCAGCAGGTAGTCGACCGCGTTCACTTCGAATGCCTTCACCGCATATTGATCAAAAGCTGTGGCGAACACGATCTTAGGGAGCGGAATTTTCTTGTCGAGCAGTTTCTTGATGACGCCGAAGCCGTCGAGCCCCGGCATCTGCACGTCGAGAAACACCAAATCGGGGCTGTGCTCCTTGATAAGGTTGACGGCTTCCAGCCCGTTCTTGCCCTGGGCCACGACGTTCACGTCCTCGATATTCTTGAGCAGGTAGGCGAGTTCATCGCGGGCGAGTTGCTCGTCGTCCACGATTACTGCGGATAAAGGCATCGAGGCTCCGAAAATATCGAGAGGACCGCTGAGCTGAGTATAGTGCCCAGATTTTGCCGCCGCAACGCATGTCGGAAAGCCGCTGCGTGCTTAAGTGGGGACGGCCGCCTCGGCCGTCCGTCGAGCGAAGCTCGACGGGTCGACTCTGTGTCCTCCGTGTCCTCTGTGGTGAAAAGAGCTTCTGCTACTGTGGCCGCTGCATCATCCCGCCCATGTTGGGCATATCAAACTTCTTGTAGTCAGCCGGGATCTCGAACAAACTCGCGGGCTGAGTGCCTTCCTGGATGTTGCGCAGTTCCCAGCTTCCGTTCTTGCCTTCCCATTTCACGGGAAAGCGCAGCTTGGGATCAAGCCAAACGTCGCCGGTTTCACCCTTCGCGTTCGTGCCTTCATACTTGACCGTGCTGCGTCCGTTGACCGTCTCGCTGCCGATTTTGTGGCAACTTCCGCCCTTGTTTTGCGGCAGTTGCATCCAGTCTGAGCAAGCGGCCTCCACGTCGCCCGTGCGGAAGAAGTTATAGGCCGTGCGCTGGCTTGCCATCTGCTGGGACAGTTCCATGTACATGTGCTGCTGGTTCATCAGCACGGTGGTGGTTTGCGTCGTCAGATTCATGATTACCACGCCCCCACTCCGGGGGTCTTTGTTTGTTGACTCAAACCGCACCTTGTCCTTGGCGAAGTAGATTTTCCCGTTGCTACCTTTCTGCGAATCGAACATCTCGCCAGAAAACTCGGTCTGCGCCAGGGCAAAGTTCGTGGCCAGCAGGAATGCGATCAAGCAGAAAGTTCGGATCGTCTTCTGAATCATCGGTCGAAGCATTTCAGTCTCCTTCAGGGTCATGGCTTTTCCCACTGGGCGGGGGGAAGCGCTGGAGAAAAGAGCGGGGAAAGCATACCAGAAGACGATGCCGGCCGCAGTGCGTTGGAGGGGTCAGTGCCCGGTCCGGCCCACGGGCTTGGAGAGATCCTGGGCAATCCATTTCGACAGGAACGTGCTGCGGTGCTCGGCGAACCCCAGTTTCCGGTACAACTGCAACGCGGAAGTGTTTTTCTCCACGACTTCGAGGTGAAGCGTGCGAATCCCAGCCGCCCGCGCGGCTTCCTCCAGAAACGTCATCGATTGGCGACCCCAGCCGCGCCCGCGATATTCCTCGCGCAGATAGAACTCATCGACGAACGCATCGCGGCCCAGCCATTCGAGGCTGTAGCCAATGCACAGCACGATGTATCCTACGGCCGCGTCGCCATCCAGAATCAGCCACGCGAGGCCGAGCTTGGGATCGCGGAGCAGGGCCGTCAGAGCCACCCGAGCCTTCTCGCGATCGAACCCGTGTCCATCGAACGTGTAATACGCCTGCATGAATTCCAGAAGGGCATCGGCGTCAGACTCGACGGCCAAACGAAATTGGGGCCATTCGCTCATGGGGAAGAGCGGCGCTTCAGCGCCGCGAAAAGTGCGCGGAAACCCAACCGGAACTCTAGTCCCCGAGACATCCTTTTACACCACGTTCTCCAGCGCCAGCGCCATCCCCATGCCGCCGCTCACGCACAGCGTGGCCACGCCCCGCTTCGTGTTGCGTTTCAGCATCTCGTGCAGCAGCGTCACCGTGATGCGCGTCCCCGTGCACCCAATGGGATGCCCGATCGCAATCGCGCCGCCATTCACATTGAGCCGGGCGCGATCCATATTCAGCGTGCGGTCGCACGCCAACACCTGCGCCGCAAACGCCTCGTTCAACTCAATCAGCCCGAACTCGTGCAGCCGCAAATTGTGCTTGTCTTCCAGCTTGCGAAGTGCCGGAACCGGCCCAATCCCCATCGTCCGCGGATCGACTCCCGCCGAGGTCACCGCCGTGATTCGCGCCAGCGGCTTCAGATTGTTCTGCTTCACGAAATGCTCATTGGCTACGACCACCGCGGCCGCCCCGTCGGTGATGCCCGAGGAATTCCCTGCCGTGATGGTCCCGGTCTTTGAGAACACGGAAGCAAGCTTCCCCAGCTTCTCCATGCTTGCGTCTGCGAACGGGTGCTCGTCGCGCGCGAATGTGGTCGCGCCCTTTTTCCCTTCGATCGTCACCGGTACGATTTCGGCATCGAAGCGCCCGGCCGCACTCGCCCGTGCCGCCCGCGTCTGTGACAGCAGGGCGAATTCGTCCTGCTCCTCGCGCGTGATCTTGTACTGCTCGGCCAGCACCTCGGCGGTCTCGCCCATCACCATCTTGGCCAGCGGACAGAAAAATCCGTCGCGATACATGCCGTCGACCATCTCCTGATTGCCCAGCCGGTATCCCCAGCGCGCGCCGTCGAGATAATAAGGTACGCGCGACATCGACTCCGTTCCGCCGGCCAGAATGCAGTTGGCGTCGCCCACCATGATCGACTGATAGGCCAGCGCAATCGACTTCATCCCCGACGCGCAAGCCTTGTTGACCGTGAACGCGGGAACCTTCTGCGGCACGCCACTACGGACCGAAATCTGCCGCGCCACATTCGGCCCTCCGCCGGCTTGCCGCGCGCAGCCAATGATGGTTTCGTCAACCTGCGCCGGTTCGACCCCAGCCCGCTCCATCGCTGCCTTCGCCGCCACCACGCCCATGTCGGCCGCTGTAAGCGAAGCCATCGCCCCGCCAAACTTCCCAATCGGCGTCCGTACTCCGGATAGAAGATAGATCCCCTGCAAACCGGCACCTCCAAACGCATGAGTCTAGCAGGAGAGATTCATGTGGGGACAGCCGCCCTCGGCTGTCCAGTCGAGCAAAGCTCGACAGGATATTTGGCGCTGGACGGTTCGGGGTTAGCCGGGAACTTACCGCTCGTTCATCTGATCTCGGGTGTAGGGGCCCGCTGATCGAACACGCTTGAGACGGCGCATTCAATGCGTCCACAGGGGAATGGACCTCTTGCGCGGCGTGCTTCTCTAACCAGTCGCGAAAGGCTGCGTTCAAAGTCGTGCCGGCGCGCTACCAGTCTCGCTCGCTCGATCAGGCTTTCGTCCGCGCTGAGGGTAATGTTTTTCATGGGTTCGTAGCGTGATACGGCTTCAGCCGGGCCAGATCCGTAGGTGTGGTATTTTACCTCCGCCGTCCTACGGCCGCAGTATTCCTGCCGCCTTCACCGGTTCCCCCTCTTTGGACGAATAGGTCCAGTAAATCAGGCCAGGACTGATCATGCGCTGCTCGTCCGGAATAAGATCTGCCGCGACCACTTGCAATCCCAAGTCCCGCAGATGCGGCGCCATGCGGTCTGCGTCAAACGTCCACATTCCTCCCTCGGCCGTTCGAACTCGCGCGACGAAACTCACCACGGTCACGAGCTGAGAGACCTCTGATTCCAGCGCCACCCACTTGTTACTTCCTCGAAAATCGACGTGAGTCGAAGAGTCTGCCAGTTGGGTCACAGAGAGCGTCCTCAGGCGCTGTCCCCATACGTCAAAGAGAACGTAACGCACCTCGACGGCCGAGATCGCCTGCTTCGGAGAGACGGTCCCGACGGGCATGATGTATTGCAGCTTCTCTTTTTCGTCCAGTCGCGGGAATACGCCGGCATGGTCGAGTCCCGCCGGGGCCTTCTGGTCGTCGATCACATACCACGTGCGCTTGAGCGAAGAGCCCTGATTCAGAAAACCGCTTGCGGTGCGGACGGCCACGCTGCCACCATCCTCTTGGCGAACTTGTAGAGATGAGTCGCCCTTGTTTTGAGCCACCGCGGATTGGAAAATGAAAAACAGAACTGCTACCACGGCCGTTGCGCGCATAAAGCTTTCCTTTCCTAATCCCTTATCGAGAACGCGCCAAGGTACATCCCTTGCGGAAGGTCGTCAATGAGCGTGCGCACCGAAGGGAGCTCTCACCCAGAAGGGAACCTGGAGCCCTTGCCATTCCGGCTAACCTCCGGCATAATAAGAGTTTGCCTCGATCTCACCGGACTCTTCCGGACACAAGGATATAAGACCCGTGTTAATGATTCGTCTGGCGCGCCGTGGTGCGCGCAAACAACCGCACTATCGCATCGTGGTGATTGAGAAGGAGCGCGCCCGCAACGGCCGTCCGGTGGAAGTGGTCGGGACCTACAATCCCCGCACCAATCCCGCCAGCGTCGAGTTGAAGCGGGATCGCGTCGAGTACTGGGTGTCGAAGGGCGCTCAGATGTCGGATCGAGTGAACAAGCTGTTCACCAAGACTCCGGCCCCGGCCGCCGCCGGCTCGGCCGCCTAGTTTTTGAGGCCACCGGTTCCCACCCTTTCGCAAAAGGCGCGAAAGGATGGGCCACCCTCATTCGAACCGCACCGCGAGAATTAAACGCTTATGACTGAGCCCTCTGGAGATGTGCGCGTTCTCGTTGAGCTGATTGCGAAATCGCTCGTCGACACGCCCGAAGAAGTCTTCGTCGAGAAATTCGACGACGACGTGATCGAACTGGAAGTCGCCGAAAGCGATGTCGGCAAGGTCATTGGACGACAGGGACGCACCGCCCGCGCCCTGCGCGCCCTGCTGAGCGCCGCCGGCCACCGTGCCCACAAGCGCTACACGCTCGAGATCATCGAGTAGCTTGGATCATGAGTAGCGTGGACCGTGAGTCCTGAACCAAGAGGCGAGAGCGAGTTCATTACGCTGGCGCGTGTCGTGAAGACGCAGGGCCGGCACGGCGAGGTCGCTGCGGAAATGCACAGCGACGTTCCGGGACGCTTCGCCGCAGGCATGAAGCTGTTCGCTCTGCCGAAAGCGCAGGACTTAAAGGCGCAGGAGTCGCGGCGCGAGTTGGAAGTCGAAGATTTGTGGCCGCACAAGGGCCTGGTAGTCGTGAAGTTTCGCGGCGTCGATTCGATGAATGACGCCGAGTTGCTGATCGGATCGGAGTTGCAGATCCCCAGCGCCGAGCGCGCGGATCTGGAAACGGGCTGGAATTACGTCAGCGATCTGATTGGTTGCACCGTTCTCGATCGCGCCCGCGAAATCGGCCGTATCGAAGACGTTCAGTTCGGGGCCGGCGAAGCCCCGCTGCTGATTGTCGCGAACAGCGCGGGCAGAAAATTCGATGTGCCGTTCGCCGAAGCGTACCTGGAAGGTGTCGACACGGCGCAGCGGCAAGTGCGCATGAATCTTCCGGAGGGCATGCTGGAGATCAATGCCCCGCTCACGGCGGAAGAGAAGCAGGAACAGCAGTTCGGAAAGAAAGAAAAGACACTGAAAGGGTTTCCTTCGTGAACCTTAGTGTCCTTTGTGGTTAAGGGTTTTGCAGGTCCAGATGAAAGCCGATATCCTGACGATTTTTCCCGGCTTCTTCCAAGGACCGCTGGATCACGGAATTACCCGCCGGGCCTGCGAGATGGGGCTGGCGAAAATCGAAGTTCACGACCTGCGGCAGTTTACGCACGACAAGCACCGCACCGTGGATGACCGCCCTTTCGGCGGCGGCGAAGGCATGGTGCTGAAGCCGGAACCGCTCTTTGAATGTCTGGAGACGCTGCAACTGGCGAGCCGCGATGATCGCATAACCGGCCGCGCGAAGCAGTCGGTGACTTTGCTTTCGGCGCAGGGCCAGCGCTTCACGCAGCAGGTGGCTGCGGAACTGGCGGGGCTCGACCGCATTGTTCTGGTCTGCGGCCGCTACGAAGGCGTCGACGAGCGTGTCGCCGATTATCTCGCCGACCGCGAGTTGTCGATCGGCGACTACGTCCTGAGCGGCGGCGAGTTGGGAGCAGCGGTGATCATTGAAGCGGTCATGCGGTTGCTTCCGGGTGCAGTGGGCAACGAAGCTTCCACGCGGCAGGAATCGTTCACCGCGCATGAGCGAACAGAACCGGGTGCAGCGGATTCGACCTGCGGTTCGGGCGGATTGCTCGACTATCCGCACTACACGCGCCCCGCGGATTTTCGGGGGATGCCTGTGCCGGAGGTTCTGCTGAACGGGGATCACCAGGAAATTCGCCGCTGGCGCCGGCAGCGGGCTCTGGAGAAGACACTGCGCAACCGCCCGGACTTGCTCGACGGCGCGCAGCTCAGCGACGAAGACGCAAAAATTCTGGCGCGCATCAAGCGCGACAACGGCTAGGGAAGAGTTCTCAAGGAATCGAAAGACGAAGGAAAAACGACAATGTCAAACTTAATCATCGAAAAGCTGCTGGCCAAATCGCAACGCACCGACATCCCCGCATTCCATCCCGGTGACACGGTTCGTGTCCACGTGAAGATCAAGGAAGGCGACAAGGAACGCGTGCAGGCCTTCGAAGGCGTGGTCATCAAGCGCGACAACGGACCGCAGGCCAGCTTTACCGTGCGCAAGATCAGCTTTGGCCAGGGCGTGGAGCGCATTTTCCCCGTTCATTCCAAAGTGATCGACAAGGTCGAACTGCTGCGCTCGTCGAAGGTGCGCCGCGCCCGGCTGTTCTATCTCCGCGGACTCCGCGGCAAAGCCGCTCGCCTGCGCGACGTCGAGAGGACGTAAGTCGAGTACTGGCGAAAGAATGCAGCCCACGGTTCAAGCCGTGGGCGAAGTTTAGAAAGTTTGGAAGGGCGGAAGAGAGGTTAGGGCGCCGACTCCGGAGGCCTAAGTTCTTCGTCGCCTCCATCGAAATCGGCTCTTGCTGTGTACGTCCGCTGACTAACTGGCGACCGCGGCCAGGCGCTCGTGAACCACTTCCACTTCGACGAATTCTTCGACCCTTCTCTTGCGTAGTTTGCTCAGCACGTAGCTGAGTAGCGGGCGGTCGCCCCGGCGGATTTCCTGGAACTCGACACCCATGCCGAGATTGTTGATCAGATATTTCACCTGCGCCTTGACGGCGACGCTGATGTCAAACATGTTCAGCATGAGCCGGAAATCCGTACCGGGACGCAACATTTCCGTCGCGGAGATGCGCGCGCCATATTCTGAAATCTGCTGTACTTCACCGGTAACGCGCTGCACGCCGTCGATCACTTCGGCTTCGCCCTCGACGTAGAAACGCGGGCGTCGTCGCCGGTTGGTTTCTGGTCGCCCAAAGCCGCGAGCTGTGCCGTACTGCGTGCCATCGAGAATGACCGGCTGGTACTGCTCTTCCATTTGGCGCAACTCGTCTTCCCAAGGGACCTTGCCGTCCACGCATTGCACTGAGAATTGGCCGCGCAGAGGCGACGAGGGATCTCCCGACCAGACCACCTGGCAGATCGCCTTGTTGCGTCCGCGTTCGACCATCACCAGGTCGCCGACGCTGACCGTGCGCGCGCTGAGCAGTCGTGCGCCGTGCGGATGGATGTCATAGGTGCAAGCCATTTCCGCAGGCCCGCGCCCTTCCTGGCCGACCAGGCTCCAGCGAACCGGAAGCGCCAGATGCACGACCTTGCCGGTAAGCAAGCCGTCTTCGGGCGACGCGTTGAGTTTGATTTCCACGATGCTTCTCGCTGTGTTTTCTACTGAGACGAAGTTACCAGTACATGTCCGGTAGGACAATGTACGCCAGTAATCCGGGGCGTGGTTACTAAGCGGGATTACCTGTTGGCGAAGGCATGGCCTGAGCGTGCCATTTGTCTTGGCGTGACGAGGACACGGAATCCGACTTGCGGGAATGCGCGCTCTCGACGAAGATGGTGGACAACTCTCTTGCTCCAACGAAGTCTCCTGGATGAAGGCAACGTCTTTACGAACGCTCTCTCCTTCCGCGGCCAAGCTGCGATTGCTCAAGACACTGCGCTGCACACTGCGTTATGAAAAGAAGGCTTGGGCAAATGGGGCGCGGATGGTGGCAGGCGTGGACGAAGTGGGCCGCGGTTCGCTCTTCGGATGCGTTGTGGCTGCTGCGGTGATTCTCGATCCGGCTTACCGGGTGCGAGGGTTGCGGGATTCCAAACTCCTGCTGCCGGAGCGTCGCGAGGTGCTGGCCGAGCGCATTCGAGAACATGCGGTGGCATGGGCCGTCGCGGCGGTCGACGCGGCGCGCATCGATCAGATCAACATTTATCACGCGTCGCGAGCTGCGATGCGCGAAGCTGTAATGCGTCTTTCGCCTGAGGCGGATCATTTGCTCGTGGATGCCCTGCGGCTCGACTGCGAGCAGCCACAGGTTCCGATCATTCATGGCGACGCGCTTTCGGCTTCGATTGCTGCGGCGTCGATCCTGGCGAAGGTGGAACGCGACCGCATGATGTGCGAGTGGGACGCGGTGTTTCCTGCGTACGGTCTGGCCTCGCACAAGGGATACAGCACGCCCAAGCACCTCGCGGCGCTACGCGAGTTTGGGCCGACGCCGCTGCACCGGCAGTCGTTTGCGCCGGTGTGGCAGAATCCTGTGCCGCAGGAAGTGTTTGGATTTATGCAGGAGGACGACGTTCCGATCGAGGAAAGTGCAGCGGGATGAATAGGTTAGCGGCGCGCCTGGGAAGTTTTCCACAGTGTTCCTGCAGGAACACTTTTATTACAGTTGTGTACGTACAATCTTATAAGTAGAGTGGCCTATATGAAACATCGACAACGAGTTACGAAGGGCGGGAAAAGCGGGCGGCGTGGTTCTACGGCGGCGGCGCGGAAGAAGACGGGACGGCGCAAGGGATTGACCCTGCGAGCGTCGGCGGAGTCGTCGAAGAGGCATGCTGCTTCGATGGAAGACGTGCTGGAGTTCTACAAGCCGATCAAGAAGCCGGTGACGCTGCGGCTGGATGCGGATGTGCTGGCCTGGTTCAAGCGGGACGGACGCCGGTATCAGACGCGGATCAACGCGGCGCTGCGGCGGGTGATGGAGCGGGAGATGAAAGCGGGGTAGTAATGGGGATCGTTCTCTCGATCTGATTCCTTAAGTCAAAATCCTTACGTCTCGCAAAAAAACGCGAGACATGGGGCACCCGGTCTTACCTGACACGCCGAGTCAAAATCCCCACCCTTTCGCAAACACCGCGACAAGGGTGGGGCACCCTCATTTGGAACTCACTGTTTCGTTCAGCTCTTGAAGTAGCTTTGTGTTCGTCACCAGAGCGCGCTGCAGGACTTCTGCCTGCTGCTTCGCCGTCGGCCAGTCTTGCGCTTCGACGGCTTCCGTCAGTCCCGGCAATTCCAGGTGGGCGTAGGTGAATCTTGCGCCATAGAGGATGTGTTTGAACCAGGGACGGCCGGGGATGCCGTCGGGGTTCAGCCAGTTGCGCTCGACTTGCATCATGCCGTGGTTCAGCGTGTCGGCCATCTTGGGGTCGATCTTTCCTGACGCCAGTTTGTGGGTGAGGGATTCATTCAGGCGCTTGCCGGCGGCTTCGAAGTTGTCGATGGCGGCAAGCACCCGCGTGAGGTTGAGCCCGAGATCCTTCGACTCCGTCGCTGCTTCGCTTCGCGAACCAGCGACTCCGCTCAGGATGACAAGCTTATTATTTCTTGCGAGTTCGTTCACGAACTGGCGGACGTTGCTGGCGTAAGTGGCGAAATCGAAGGGGAGAAGGTCGGCGTTTGCCAGGCGCAGCGCGGTTACTCCCCACAGCTGGCTCATCAGCGTGTGGTATTTGTAGCCGGGATCGCCGAAGTGGTTCATCCAGTAGAAATCGTCGTAGGCGGAGTGGTAGACCCCGTAGTCTCCGTCGAAGCCGAGGCCGATGACGGGCATGCCGATGAAGTTGAGGAAGACGGTGTGGTCGGAGCCGCTGCCGATGCGGGTGTCGGCGAGGCTGTCGTCGATGACGCCGGAGGAACTGAACTGGCCGGATTGATTGCCCGCCGCTTTCTCGCGGGCTATGGTTTCTTTCCACACGTCGTAGAGAATTTTTCCTGATGGATCCTGCAACGTGCGGGTGGTTTCGACCAGCATGGGCGCGAGCGAGGCGACGGCCTGTCCATGGAAGTTGGGGCCTGAGGTGGCTTCGTCAACGTTGATGTAGGCGACGGCTTTGGCGCGGAGTTCGTCGGCGAACTGCTCTCCCCACTCGGTGGAACCGGTGAGGCCGACTTCTTCGCCGTCCCAACTGCAGACGACGAGGGTACGGCGGGGGCGCATGCCATCTTTGGCGAGCTTGCCGAGGGCGCGCGTGAGTTCCATCATGCTTGCAGTACCGCTCGAGGGATCGACTCCGCCGAAGACCCAGGCGTCGCGGTGATTTCCCAGCACGACCCATTCGTCGGGCAACTCGGCGCCGCGGATGCGTCCTTCGACCACATAGTAGGGCTGGATGCCGTTGTCCATCTCGATTTTCAGATGAACTTTCACGCGGTCGCCGCCCAGGTGGTACTGGATCGGCAGGCTGCCTCCCCAGTCTGGCGGCGCGAGGGGACCGTCCATGTTTTCGAGCAGCGGCTTGGCGTCGTGCCAGGAAAGCGGCAGCGCCATGATCTTCGGTGCGGACACCGCTTCTTCAATGGGAATGCGTTTCGCGCCGGGGACTGAAGCCCATCCCGGAGTTTGCGGATCGCCGGGGACCATGAAGTCGTAGGTGATAGCGCCGCGCTGGATGTGATACTCGGGGCCCCAGGGACCGTCGGGATCGACCTTGCCTTTTTTGTAGCCGTCTTCCTGGGGATCGCTATAGACGAGCATGGCGGCAGCGCCTTCGCGCTGCGCGGTGAGCGCTTTGAATCCGCGATAGCTGTAGGGATTCGAATAGCGCACGAGGACGATCTTGCCTTTGACGCTGATGCCGTTCTTGCGCAGCAGGTCGTAGTCTTCGGGATTGCCGCTGTGCGCGTAGATGACGGGCGCGGTGACTTCGCCAGAGATCGACATGCCGAGCCAGGCGCCACTGATCGCTGGATTCTTGGAGTCTTCGTCGCCAGGCAGTGGAGTTTCGCGCAAGGTGGCTTGATAGTGAATGGGCGCGATCATCTCCAACGATGCGCTTTTGGGATTGGTGCCGTAGACGTCGTAGCGGCGGATGATGACGTCTTCGAGTCCCTGCTTTTTCCACTCATCGCGAATGTATTCGGCTAGTTCGTTGTTGCGCTTCGATCCGGCGACGTGGGGTTCCTGAGTGAATATGCGGTGCTGGCGGCGTTCTTCGTCCGCATTCGGGATGGACTTGAATTTGGATTCGATGGCGGCTTCGTGCGCGGCGGAGGCGAGGGTGAAGCCAAGGATGGTTTGGGCGGAGGCTGTGGTGCAGAGGGTCAGAGCGGCGAGGGAGAGAAGCTGAGCGTGAGTTCGGGTCATGTCCAGGTTGAGGCCGCACACATGCTAACAGGGGTTGCAGTGATCTTGTCATCCTGAGCGGCGGCGCAGCCGGCGTGAGGGACCTTACGTCTGCGGAACGCTCCGATGTTGTGGAGGGGAATGCCTCAGGTGCATGCAGCTTGCGGGATCTCGGCGATGGCATTGCCGCTTTCGGGGCTTCGTAGGGTCCCTCGGAGGGCTTGCGCCCTCCTCAGGTTGACATGGGACTGAACAATGATATGGCGAAAAGAGGGGAATCTTAGACCGCTTTGCCCTCGGGCTGATAACGGTGTCGTTGATACCATCCATAGCTGAGGTCGCGCCATTTGGGGTTAGCCGATTCGATCAGTTCGTTTTTCTCTTCCCTTCGCCAGGCTTTCATTTCCTTTTCCCGCCGGATCGCCGTTAGCACTGCGCCGTGACGTTCAAAATAGACGAGGTTGGTCACATTGTATTTTGCGGTGAATCCGGCGAATGCATGTGTTTTGTGCTGAAAGACTCGCTGTTCGAGATTGCTGGTCATGCCGATGTAGAGAACGCGTCGCTGGCTGGAGAGAATGTAGACGTAGTAGATCTTAGGCATGTTTGGAGATTGCCGATTGACCATGCGCACGTCAGTGATGGGTGTCTCTTATCCGATGGGGACCGTTCCGAATCGGGATTCCTGCGGAGCGATGTCATCCTGAACGGCGGCGAAGCGGCCGTGAGGGACCTTACGTTGGCGGAAAGCTATGATGTCGTGGGTGGGGACCCCAGGGTGCTTGCAGCGCACCGGATCCCGGTGGCGGTCTTGCCACTGCTCGCGCTTCGTAAGGTCCCTCGCAGGGCTATCGCCCTCCTCAGGATGACAGCGCGAATTGTCTGTATCTGACCATCTACTTCGCTTTCAGAATATCGCTCAGCAAGTCTGGTTTGGAATCGTCGCGCACCAGGTGGGGATATTTTTCGCCACCGTGGTAGTCGATTTTGTAGGTCTTGTAATAGTCGGTGTTCTCGACCAACAACTCAATGGGCGGGGTGCCTGTCTTCGCGGACTTGATGGCGTCGCGCAGGATCTCGGCCGAAAAGCGGCGGCCGTTCACCGCGACCAGCTTCATGCCCGGGCCGATACCGGCTTTTGCGGCGAACTCGCCTTCCGTGCTGTCGGCAATGGCGCCATCATCGTTTACGACGAGGCCGATCGCGAAGGCGGCGGGAACGAAATGGTACGCCCCGGCCGAACCGGTCATCATTTCTGAGGGAGTTTCGTCGTACACGACTTTCCATCCGCTGCCCTCGATGCCGCCGAGAGGGGCGCCCGGGCCGTGATTGGTGAGGCGCTCGGTCCAGAATCCGCGCCAGTCGTAGGGTGCGACCTGGTTGAGAGCGTTGACGACGTCGTCGAAGTTGTAGGTCTTCAGCGCGGGGCCTGTGCTGGGCGCGCCGTGGAAGAGGTGGCAGAAATCGTCGATCGACTTGGCGCCTTTGGTCTGCTGGCGGATGATGACGTCGACCCAGAGCCAGTTGAGCGTGTCTTCGTTGTAAAAATCGGTGCTGCGGCGCCAGGATTCCCAGGCGCGCGGAGAAAAATAGAGTTGCGGCGCAGCGTCGGCCGTGTCCTGCAGGTTGCGCCACTCGCGGCCGGGAGTGTGATCGAGCGCGGAGGCGGTGAGGGCCAGATCGTCGCGGTCCTGGTCAGCGGTGAGCAGTCCACTGCGCGCGGTCAGCACGAAGCCGAGATAGTTGGTGAGGCCCTCGTAGACCCAGAGCAGATCATCCTGCATGGGTTGCTGATAATCGGGCGTGGCGAGGCCGGCGGGACGGCGGAATTTTCCGTTCCAGGAGTGGACGTACTCATGGGGCAGCAGGCTGGCGGAGAGTTTGCGCGAGGTGTCATCGACCAGGGCGCGCTCGTCGACGCGGCTATCGTCGGACTCGTGATGCTCGAGGCCGAAGTGCGCGACGTGATCGCTGAGTGTGTAGAGGAAGTGGTAGTCGCGGTAGTGGTGTGCGCCGAACAATTTCTGTGCCTGATCGACAAGGCTCTTGTAGTGGTCCCAGGTTTCCGGTGGTGCTTCGAGAGCGGCGGCACTGTCGGCGGCAATGTCCATTTCGGTGACGGGATCCTGGGCGAGTGGGACGACCTTCAGGAATTCTCCGGTGATGACGGGCGAGTCGACCAGGGTGGTGAGCGAGACGGCGGCGAACTTGATTTCATTCCCGCTCTGGCTGGCGACGGGCAGCGGGGTGCCGAACTTCCATCCTTGGGGAAGCTTGAGGCTGGCCGAGTAGTTGATGTCGTCGGACTTGAAGCCTTTGGGATAGAGCAGGACCTGGTTCCAGCTGATGATGGCGAGTTTGTCGGTGGCGGAGGATCCGGCGGAGAATCCGCCTTCGAAGGTCGCGGGAGAAAGGAAGTCGAGTTCCGCGGCGATTTCAGTCACGCCCGCGGGGACGTCGACGTGGAGAGTGAAGCCGTCCAGCAGGTCGCGGCGCCATTTCAGGGGCTTGCCGGCGGCGGAGAATTTCAGTCCGGCGAGATCGATGACGGGGCCGTCGGGGGCGTGCTCGCCGGGGATCCACTTGGGGTAGTAGAGCGTGAGGTCGCCGGCGGTCGCGGGAATCTTCAGCGAGGCGTGGAAGATTTTGCGGGGGGCGGTGGTGGCGTCGACGGCGATGGTGACGGTGGGCGGTGTGGCTGGTGCTGCTGCGGCGAACGCGGAAACTGCCAGGACTGCGACACAGACTGCTCCCAAGGCTTGCGTGAGTTTCATTCTTGCTAGGCCCCCATTTTTGTGATGAAAGCGAATCCCCACTTGCGTTTGCAGAAGTAAGACTATAGCAGTCCGCGTGTGTGGTGGTACAGGGAACGCAGCGACAGCATCCGTGCATGGGATGGGGACTCTTCGACTGCGTTGTCGTCCGCTTCGCGAACGACAACTTCGCTCGGAATGACAAGTCGAGAAATGACATGTGGAGAATGATGGGACGAACGGAGCGAGGGTGGGCTGCTATCATTTCGCTGAATGTCGCGTCGCGGAAAATTCATCACATTCGAAGGGCTTGACGGAACCGGCAAGAGCACGCAGATGCGGAAGCTCGCGGCTGTGGTGCGTGCGGCTGGGCACAAGGTCGTCGAGACGCGCGAGCCCGGTGGGACACTGACGGGAGAAAAGATCCGCAAGGTACTGCTGGATTCGGGGACGGCGGGGCTTTCTCCGCTGGCCGAGATGGCGCTGATGTTCGCTTCGCGGGCGCAACACATCGCGGAAGTCATCGAGCCCGCGCTGGCGCAGGGCAGCATTGTGCTGTGCGACCGGTTTACGGATTCGACCGAGGCTTATCAGGGCAGCGGGCGCCGGCTGGGGAGTCAGGCGGTGCGGGAGTTGCACCGGGTGCTGTGCGGGAATCTGCAGCCGGATTTGACGATCCTGCTGGATTCGGACGCGGCGGCCAGCGTGAGCCGGGCGCGGCGGCGGAACAAGCGGAATTCGAAGGCGGCGAGCAGGGGACACAGCGACGAGAACCGGTTTGAGCAGGAGACGCGGGCGTTCTTTACTCGCGTGTATGAAGGGTATCTGGCGATTGCGGCGCGGGAGCATGGGCGAGTTGCGGTCGTGGATGCGCGCGGGACACCGGGGCAGACACATCAGAAGATTGTGGAACTGGTGCGGAGGAAGTTGAAACTCTGAGAGGTTCTTTCTCACCACGGAGACACTGAGGCACGGAGAAGAGCCAGGAATAAAAAGAGCCTCGATTTACAATGATTTGCGCTTTCCTCCGTGCCTCTGTGACTCCGTGGTGAATTTGTTTTATGTCTTTTTCTGATTTCTACGGCAACTCGGAAACAGTTCATCGCCTGCGCGATATGCTGGCGCGTGACCGCTTTCCTCATGCAGTGGTGCTTTCGGGGGGGCAGGGATCGGGCAAGTACACGCTGGCGCTGATGCTGGCGCAAGCGCTGAACTGTCTGGCGCCGACCACGACCGACGGGCTGCCCGATTTCTGCGGCAAGTGCGCCAACTGCGCTCGCATCGGGCAGACGGCCGATCTGGGTGCGCGCTTTGCCGAGGCCGTCGAGGCTCGGGAGAATCTCCGCGAGACCGACAAAAAAGAGACGCGGCTGTTCGTGCAGACGCATCCCGATGTGCTCATCATTCCGCCGGATCCTCCGCAGATGATGATCAAGGTTGACCAGGTGCGGCGGGTGATCGAGACGATTTACTACCGTCCGGCGGAGGGCAGGGAACGGGTTTACATCTTCAGCGACTCGGCCTTTATGAAGGAGGCGGCGAACTCGCTGCTCAAGGTGCTGGAGGAGCCGCCGGAGTTCGCCACGATTTTTCTGCTCACGGAGAATCCGGGCGAACTGCTGCCGACGATCCGGTCTCGGTCGATGGTGTTTCAGCTCGGGGCGTTGCCGGCGGAGGAGATTGAGCAGTATTTGGCGATGAATCGTCCGGAGTGGAAGTCGCCGGAGCGCGCGCTGGTGGCCCGGCTGTCGGAAGGGGCGGTGGGTCGGGCTCGCGGGTTCGATCTGGCGGCGTATGTGGCGGCCCGGGCGCATGCACTGGCGATTTTGAACTCGGCTCTACGGGGCGGGGAGCACAGCGAGTTGTTTAAGGTGACCGAGTCCTACCGGCCCGGGGCGGAGGGGCGGGAGAAGACCGAGCAGTTGATTCGGACGCTGTATTCGCTGCTGCGCGATCTGGCGTCGATCGAGGCGGGCGCGCCGGAGTTGGTTCGGAATACGGACATTGCATCCGAGTTGAAGCGGCTGGCTGAGTCGGCGGATTTCCAGTGGATCACGGATGCGTCGGACCGGCTGGCCGAGGTGGAACGCGGGATGCGCCGGAATTTGTTGCGGTCGTTGTCGCTGGACGCGTTCGCGGCGGCGCTGGAGAAGGGGTAGGGTGCGCAACGGGAGGCATGCCAGGATGTGTTCACTCGTCCGACTTCGCACATCCCCTAACCGGCTCGGCCAACTCTCAATTGCGTGCAATGGCTGTTTACATCAATCGAGCGAATCGTTTAGCCTGAGCCGTTTTCCATATCGCGTACAAGGCCAACCATGGCGGTATTAACAGGCAATCTGCATCGTGCAGTTATTCTTGCCTTGGCTACCCTCCAAGCATTCGCACAAGCCGGAACGCAGCGAACAGTTCCGAAACCAAGTCATCCGACACAGATACATGATTCGATCAAGAGTCTAATCAAGACATTCGCCGGGTCGTGGGCAATTCATCTGAGTTCAGATGGTTCCGAGCATGGTGTTAATGGGAGCGCTGGCGATGGGGAGGAAATGTGGCGTGCTGGCCCAGGCTCGAATTCTCTGATTGAGGAATACCACTCGAGGGGAACTGAAGGAGAGATTACCGGACTAGGCGTATTTTGGCGCGAGGAGAGCGAGAAAGGATTTAAGGTATTCTGGTGCGACAACACCGCTCCTGTTGCCTGCCGCACTCTGAACAATAAGGTTGATTGGAAGGAAGGCCGACTCGTCCTATCAGAGGAGCGATACAAGGATGGCAAGAAGCACCTCTTCCAAGAAATCTTTGCCTTCGATACCCCTGATTCTTTTACACAGACTCTGTCTGAAGGGGAGTCGGGTGCTAGCCTCAGACCATTTCTCACCATTCGAGCGACCAGAAAGAAGCATTGAAGGAAAGGGACTTTGCTGCAGGCTGGTGAAACATCGCCTCACTCATCGTCCCGGAGTGTCTCACACACAGGGAGTAGCTCCCGGCGCGGGCGCTCTGGTAACTTCGTCCCGGTTACCGTTGATTGCAGCCATGATCTTAGAGCGCTATAACAATCACATTTTCAATCAGTTACCTAGATTACTCCGATGGTTCTACTCCCTTATGGGAGATTGCCGCCCCCATACCGCCCGCCTATAATCGTCCTACTCTGGTTCAGAATTCTCCGTCAGGTTCCGGGTAGACGATGGAAGGGCGAGGCCTGTCTAACGCCCCTCCCAACGATAGTTTGGTGAAAGGGAAACGCCCGGATTATGCGAAAGCACCTGCAACTCGCATTGATGCTGACGGCCTCAACGGCAATCGCGACCTCCTTCTTTCTCCACACAACCCCCGTGTGGGCGGCCGAAGGCGATGACTCGTCCCATGGGATTACTACGACCGATGAGCACGGGCGCAAGGTCTATGTAAACGAGGATGGCCCGGCGCCGAAGCATGTGACGCAGGCGACGCAGCCGAAGCGGTCGTCGCTGGTGTACTGGAGCAGCAAAGAAAACCGCTGGAAGCCAGTGCCTTCAGCGGGTACGGCGTCCATGCAGGCGGCGCGGTCGGCCGCGGCTGAGGTCAGCCAGTACTATGCGCACGAGTCGTCGCAGTCCGCTAGCGCCAAGATCGTGGCGGCCAACTCTCGCGGACATCAGGCGTCGCAGGAAGAGATTGATTCGTCGATCGTGATGGCAGCGGCCCGGCACAATGTGGATCCGAACCTGGTGCGCGCGGTGGTGAAGGTGGAATCGAACTTCAATTCCAACGCGGTTTCGCGCAAGGGCGCTATGGGGCTGATGCAGTTGATGCCGCAGACGGCGCGCAGTCTGAATGTGAAGAATCCGTTTGACCCTGCGCAGAACGTGGATGCGGGGGTGCGACATCTGAAATCGCTTCTGGAAAGTTACGGCGGCGACGTGAATTTGACCCTGGCCGCCTATAACGCGGGTTCCGGAGCAGTGGCGCGCAGTGCAGGCGTGCCGCACTATGCAGAAACCCAGAATTATGTGCGGAGAATTACCAATCTCTACTATTCGGGATTCGATATTTCTCCGTCCGGCTCGACGCATGATCGCGTGCGGGTTCAACGAGATGAGCGGGGCGTGCTTTACATCAGCAACACGGAATAGGTTGGCGGCATCTGTTGTAGAGGTGGGAATCAGAATCCCCACTCCAGCCGCAAGAGACGCGGCTAGAATGGGGCACCCTAAGCAGTAGACTAGGCAAGTTGTATTTGAAATCTCTCAGGTACCTTAGGCAGTTCAACTGCAACGTTGGATCGAGACAGTAACGGACCGACGACTTTGAAAATGAAATCGAGCCAGCGCGGTTGGCGCTGGGAAGCGCTGCTGTTGCTGGTGGCGCTTTCCGGACTGCCGAATTATGCCTTTGCCCGCGTGCATCACACGGAGTCGTGGGCTCGCGACCGCTTTGCCGCTGCCGAGCGCATGCGGGAGGCGCTCAACGGACGTCCTCCAGCGGACCGTACGCGGCACGACTACCAGCGGGTCCTCAATGCCTACCGCAACGTCTATTTTGGGGCTCCTACTTCGACCAAGGCCGATCCCAGCGCGGTGGCTGTAGCGGAAACCCTGGTCGAGATGGGGCGGCGCTTCGACGATGACAAGATCCTGAACGAGGCTATTGCTCAGTACAAGTTCCTGAGGAAGGAGTATCCGGGGAGCAAATACCGTTGCGATGCGCTGTTCACTATTGGTGAGATTTATAAAGACGACCTGAACGATCCCGAGCAGGCCCGCGAGGTGTTTCAGGAGTTTCTGCACCGTTATCCGCAGAACCGTCTGGTGGAGGATGCCCAGCAGGCCGTGGTGGAAATCGACCGCGAAGCCGCTGCGGAGAAGAAGGCCGAGGCCCACAGGAAGTCCGGCAAAGAGATTGCGGAGAAGAGCAAGACTGCCAAGGAATCATCGGGTAAAGACGCTGACGCTCACGACGACGCCAAGGCAGACGCGCAACCTGAGCCTAAGAGTGAAGCGGCTAGGAAGGATGCAGGGCGTCTGCCGCGTGTGACCGGAATCCGGCACTGGTCGACGCCGGACTACACTCGCGTCGCCATCGACTTGGAGAGCGACATCAAGTTCGGTTCGTCGCGCATTGCCAGCCCTGACCGGATTTTCTTCGACCTGCGGGACACCAAGCTGGCCTCGACGCTAGTGGGTAAGAGCTTCGATGTGGACGACGGCTTCCTGAAGAAGATTCGTGTGGCGCAGTTCCAGCCCGGGCGCACGCGAGTTGTGCTCGAAGTCGCTGATCTCTCGGATTATGAAGCCTTCCTGTTGCCCAATCCTTACCGCTTGATCATCGACATACACGGCAAGGATGCCGGGAAAGCCGCACGCGCCAGAGCAAGAAAAGATGCCGCGACCGAGATGGCCGATTTGGAAATGCCGCCTAAAGCGGGATCGAAACCCGATGTTTCCAAAGATGTTCCCAAAGACGTCCTGAAAGAAGCCGCGAAGGACGCACCAAAGGATGTTCCGAAATCTGAGTTGAAGGCTGACATGAAGGCGCTGGCCGGCAAGCCGGTCAGCAAGGCAGAGCAGATTCACGACGAGCCCAACGCCGCGTCGAAGGACGAGCCGGAGAACGCGAAGGTGCATCCGTCAGAGTCCTCGCAGAAGGCTGCCGGGAACGACAAGACTGCACCATCGACCGTGAAGAAGGTCGTGGTCGAGGCGGACGATGACGACGACACTCCTCCGGTGAAGGCGGCGAAAGTAGAGGCTCCGTCGCATTCGCGTAAGTCGTCAACTGCGGCTTCCCACAAAACGGACGCTGCATCGGATTCTGATTCTACGGCTCCCGAGGAAAAGGCTGTGAGCGATACGCCGCCCACGGGTTCTTCACGAGGGAAGTCGTCGCGTCTCAGTGCCAGCCGGAAGGCAATGGACCCTGATGTCCGCGAAGCCAGGCCCACGGCCAGCGGTGATCGGTCGCTGATCCGGGCCCTGGGGCTGAAGATTGGCAGGATCGTGATCGATCCCGGGCACGGCGGCCACGATACCGGAACCATTGGTCCGAATGGATTGCAAGAAAAAGATCTGGTGCTCGAAGTTGGCCGGCGGCTGGGCAAGTTGCTCGAAACGCGGCTCGGTGCGGAAGTCGTCTACACACGCAAGAACGATACGTTCATCCCGCTCGAAACCAGAACGGCCATCGCCAACCAGCAGCGCGCCGACCTGTTTATTTCGATTCACGCCAACTCCAGCGATGATTCGGGGGCGCGGGGCGTCGAGACCTACTACCTGAACTTCACGTCGTCACCGGAAGCACTGGAAGTGGCGGCGCGGGAGAACGCAGTTTCGGAGAAGTCCATCTACGAACTGCAGGACCTGGTGAAGAAGATCGCGCTGAAGGAAAAGATTGAAGAGTCGCGCGAGTTTGCCGGCGACGTGCAGGAATCGCTGCACAGCGGCTTGGCGGCCAAGAGCCCCGCCATCCGCAACCGCGGAGTGAAGAAGGCGCCGTTCATCGTGCTGATCGGGGCCAACATGCCGTCGATCCTGGCAGAGATTTCATTCGTCAGCAACCCGGCCGACGAGCATCGCCTGGAGACGAGCGAGTACCGGCAGCGGATTGCCGAGTCGCTCTATCGCGGAATTGCGAAATATGCGGATGGATTGAGCGGCGTAAAAATGGCCAGCAAGCTCGACAAAGCTGCTGGCCAATAATTGCATTCAAGACCCGAATGAGAGGGTTCCCGCCCTACTGAATCGAGCTGCCCACCTGCGAAAAGATGGCTCCCGCGTTGGAGCCGATCAGGCGCACCGTGCCCACGACAATCACGAGGATCACGGCGAGCATGACCGAGTATTCGGCGATGTCTTGCCCTTCTTCATCCGACCAAAGCCGATCCGACCAAAGATTGCGATATGAGTAGCTCATGAACTTCTCCCTTTCTTGCTAAGCGACCACTGAGGCCAGAGAAACCGATTCCTGCGAAGCGGGCTGGCGCCTAAATTCCGGAAGACTCAGCCCCCACGCTTCACTGTCGTGGCTCACTGCCTGCAGTCCAACCTGAAACTCGGACGTGCCCTTCATCTTCTTCGTCCACACCACGCGAAACTGTATTTTTCGCTGGCGATAAAAAACCGTGATCTCGTCGTGCAAATTCAGTTCGCGACGGACAGAGCCCAAACGCGCTCCTTCCGGGGTCACATCCAGCGTATGCACCAGCTCTTCAAACGGCTTTCCCGAGCTGTCTTTGCCTTTTACTCTTACGGGAAGAACTGCTTTCGTGCGATTCGCCCGCCGCTGTTCCGTGTCCACACTGCTTGCTGACATTCCTGCACCCACTGATAGTTTGCCCGCAGATGCGACCGTTGTGAATGGCTCCGATGAGTAGGAGTGAGGCACTTAGGTAACCATCCTCCAAGTACTGCTCAAAGTTGCGGCGGATCATGGGGTTACGAGGTTTCGGAAACCTTTCTCCCCTGTCTGTGGTCTAATTATGAGCAGGAGTTCTGAAGTCCGGGGCCAATTCATGAGTATTTCCCGTTCTGTAGGCGTTGTGATTTCTCTCGCATGCCTTTTGGGCATGGCTGTTGCCGCAAGCAAGCCCGCGGTGCAGGCGCCGGCTCGCGCTGCCGAGCAAGCTCCGGCTCTGCTTCCGCAAGAGTTTGGGGGGTGGCAGATGCAGGGGACTCCCCAGGTCAGCAAGGACCCTACGCAAGCGGATCCTACCAACGCCGCTGTTCTTAAGGAGTACCGCTTCTCGGATTTGGCGACTGCCACGTACACGCGGGACGACGGCCGCACGCTGAAGCTGCGCGCCGCGCGCTTCGCCGACGCTTCCGGCGCCTTCGGTGCCTACACGTTCTATCTGCAACCGGAGATGACGAAAGAGAAGATTGATGATCAGGGTTCATCTCTGGGCCTGCGCATGCTCTTCTACCGCGGGAATGTGCTGGTGGATGCGCAGTTCAGCAAAGAGTCGGCGATGTCGGGAGCGCAGTTGCGTGAACTGGCGGGGTTATTGCCGCGTCCCAGTGGAAATTCCGCGAACCTCCCCACGTTCATCGAATTCATGCCCCACCATGACTACATCGCGAACACGAGGAAATATGTGATGGGCCCCGCGGCACTGGCCGCGCAGGCGCCGCCAGTTTCGGCGGATTTAGTGGATTTCGGTGCGAGTTCGGAAGTGAGCCTGGCGCGCTATAACACATCGAGCGGGGAAGCGACGCTGATGCTGATCTCGTATCCCACGCCGCAAATGGCGGCCGAACACTTGCGCCGCATCGATGCAGCGCATCAGATGGGCCAACCGCAGTCGGGCGTGTCCAGCGTTGAGAGTTCAGGTTCTTTCTTTGATAAGCGGACGGGACCCATTGTTGCGATCGCAACCGGACCTGTTTCCGACAGCGATGCGAAGTCCCTGCTGGGACGGGTCAACTGGGAAGCGAGCGTTACCTGGCACCAGCCGACCAATGATCCGCAGGTGCGCGATCTCTACATGCTGATTCTCAACATCGTGGTTCTCTGCGGGATTCTCGCAGGACTCGCGGTGGTGGCCGGCGTGGCGTTCGGGGGAATTCGCATTTTGATGAAGCGCTGGTATCCCGACAAGATCTTCGACCGCCCCGAACAGATGGAATTCATCTCGTTGCACCTCACCGAGACGGTGGTCAAAGGAGCCTCCCAAAGCGGGACAGATGGGGGTCGCCCGGCACCCCAAAATCGCTCCTAGTTTCCTCCAAACATCGTCCGAACTCGGGGTAAGTGGCTTTAGATAGATCGGCTTAGGACTTTCCTGGAGGGCTTTTGTCTCAATTTGCTACACTCGCGAGGGATATTGATTGGTTCTGTAACTAATTGAAAACAAAGACATTTATTTCACAAAAATCCCTTGACACCCCTGTTTTTAGACTCATAAGATTTGCGCAGAAAGTTTTGACGGATTTCAAAGCTCCGTTGGAACTATTCTCCCTTGAAGAAGAGGCTGCCCTGTTGCCGGGTGGCCTCTTCGTTTATGCATTCCTTTCGCGCGCGGCGCGTAAACTCCAGGATTCCCAACACAGTTTTGATGAGATGGAACTGTGGCGCGCTTTCTGCGTATCAACTGTTGTAAGTATTTTGTAGCGAACAGACGTGGCGGAAAAGTTCGGGGAGGAATTCATGTTCTGCGATGGATGCGGCGCAGCAGTACAGCCAGGTCAGGCGTTTTGCAGCAAGTGCGGCAAGCAGATCGTTGGCCCGGTGTCGTTGATGCAGCACCGTGCGGGCCGAGTGCAAGAGCATTTCCGGTTGGTAGGCCTGTTGTGGCTCGCGCTGTCGGCCTTCACTACGATCGGCGGTGTAATCCTGTACGTCATTGCGAATACGTTGCTGGTACACCTGCGCAGAGGGGGAATCGAGGGGGGACCGCCCGCGTTCCTGACTCCGCTGTTGAGCACTGTCGCAATTCTATTGCTGGCCAAGGCCGCATGCGGGTTCATTGCGGGATGGGGACTGTTGCAGCGGGAGCCGTGGGCTCGAGTTCTCGTTCTGGTAGTGGCGTTTGTTTCTCTGTTCACCAACATTCCGTTCGGAACGGCGCTCGGCATCTACACGATGTGGGTCCTACTGCCCGCCGAGTCGGAGCAGGAGTATGAAGCGATGGCAGAGGCGCGAGCCGCATAGCCGAGCCTCGCATCTCTGCTCTAGGCTTTTCGGCCTGTGGCTTAGATCGGTCTGCGATTCAAGCGGGCATCCGATCTCGCGCGGTTGGCACCGCAGGAGATGACGGGCGAGGCGTGAACGTTCTACGTCGACAACTTGACCACGCTTGGCATGCCAGGTCAATGAATTAGTCGAGTCTATAATCGCCTTTCCCATGCTGCTGCTGCGAAAATGGCGCACCGACCTAAACTTCAAACTCCCATCGATTTCCAGTGGTCCACGCCGGGCGGAACTTGCCTCGCCCGCAGGGGAAAAGTAGTTCTTCCAAATCTCCATCAGAGTGTTGAAGCTCGGTTTGGTTCTTAACTCGCGTCCGAAGATCGTCTTATCCAACGCTCGTCAGAAGCGCCTGTCATGAGTGCGAAACGCCTCCTTCCTACTGATCTTCTTGGCAGCTAAACGGACCGCGACCTGAACGAATTCATCCGGTGCACGGATTTAACAAGAATGTGACCGTTCCGTGACAAGTCCATTAAGTCGCCAGAGCTAAGGTATGCGGCAGGTAGATTCGACGGAAGCCGCAGACCTGAACATGACAGATTCTCAAGTCAAGAGCATCAGTCAGGTGACGCAGTTCGGGGAAATCTCGCTGGATTTCCGAAGGATGGAACTCTGTCGCGCCGGTCGGCCGGTTCAGATCACTCTCCGGGAGTTCAAAGTGCTGAAGTTTCTAGTTTCCCGACCGAAGATTGTCATATCCCGCCGACGGCTCATCTCTTCTGCATGGCCCAAGCGCAAGCGTGCCAGTTACCGCACGGTGGATAACTGCATCGCGAAACTGCGGCAAAAAATCGAGAGCAATCCTGATTGTCCCGTGTTTATTCGAACCGTGCACGGGGTCGGCTACAAATTTGTCCCTCAGGACGACGACTACACCGCTGGCAGCGTGCTGCTGACTGCGGGTGCGGAGGCTAAATGAGAATCGGAACGTTCAAGAAAATCCGCCAGCAGTCGTTGGCCTTGGTGATTCTGCTGGCGGCCATACCACCGGCACATGGAATTCCCGCTTTCGCCCGCAAGTACGGCCTGCCCTGCTCCGCTTGTCACGAGGCGTGGCCCATGCTCAACAATTTTGGCCAAACCTTCAAAGACAATGGATACCAACTGGGCAACGGGCGTGACGCACCCATCTACCACGAACCCGCCTACTGGCCGATCATGTTTCGGACGATCCCGCTGTGGCACCGCGAAAACAACAGTCGCCAAGCGGTCGATATGGTTGCGGGCAGCGGCGGCAGCGGGTTGGTGGAGTCATCGGTAACGACATCCGGCTTCGACCTCGGCGGACTTGACGTGATTACGGCCGGGACGCTTTATCAGAATATCTCCTTCTTCATTCAGCCCTTCATCGGGAACAACAGCATCAGCTTGTCTCAGGCCTGGGTCCGCTTCGACCAGCTTGCCGGATCTCGCTGGTTGAATTTCAAGATGGGAAGGTTCGAACTTGACGAACCCATCTCTCAGGAGCGTTCTCTCACCCTCAACAACACCGGAGGCTTGTACCAGACCTATTTCTTCACTCCACCCGGCGACAACAATTTCTTTGCAGGTATTGGTTTTCCGCAAATCGGTGTCGAGTTGCTAGGGCACTCGGAGAACGACGCCACCCGGTATTCCGTCGCCGTCGTGAGCAATAGCAATGGCGCCGGGGGCGCGCCTGCGAACGGAGCGTACGACGTCTATGCCAATTTCAATCAGTCTTTCGAGGCATCTTGGTTTGGAAGGCAGCAGGTCGGTGTTTATGGCTATTTTGGAAAGTCCCCAACATTCTTCCAGACGCAAGGAGGTACACAACTCCCCGGAACAGGCATGGGAAATCGCGGCTTCTATCGTGTTGGGGCCTACGGACATTGGTATGTGAACAAAGCTGACTTCTACACCTTCTTTATGCACGGATATGACAATGTGTTTCTCGGGAATTCGGTTCCGTCCAATCAGCCATTCAGTTTGCCGCTGGGTGCCGCCGGCCCTTCGTGGAACGGTGGGTTCGTCGAGGGACACTACAACCCGAATCCTCGCTGGATTCTGATCGGGCGGTATGAACTGAATCGCATGTCGCGGCAGGCACACCCTGGCATTCCCAGCAACTCGGGGAACTTTGACACCTGGACTGCAGGCTATCGCTGGTATCCGATTATGAGCCCGCGCGCGGGCTTGGCCTGGCTACAGGAATATTCCAGGATCAGTAATGCCGGAGCGGCACCACTGTCCGGCAAAGACGATGTTCACAGCAGCTATCTGATGGGCTTTGATTTCGACTTTTAGGAGGAGGGCTGCTGTGCGTATGAAACTCAAATGGGCGGGTGCTGCGGTGATTCTTGCCTGCATATTGTGGAGCGTGACCGGCTCTGCGCAGGAGAGCCACGTCGGCAAGTTGGCGGGCAACGCGAAGCGCGGCAAAGCCCTCTACGAACGGTACTGCATTTTCTGCCACGGCGTGGACGGAGACGGGCGTGGGGAGAGCGCTCCTTACCTTGATCCCAAGCCTCGCGACTTCACCAAGGCAATGTTCAAATGCCGATCCACGCCCAGCGGAAGTCTGCCTCTCGACACTGATCTGTATGACACTATCAGCCGAGGCGTTCACGCCAGCGGCATGCCCTCGTGGCAGCCCCTTCTGCGCCAGGAGCGCGTGGACCTGGTTGCCTATATAAAGACTTTCTCGCCAGCGTTTCAGGAGGAGAAGCCGGGGGCTCCAGTCGAAATTCCACCCGAGCCGCCTGCTACCGCGGAGAGTATTCAGCGCGGCGCCGGACTCTTTCAGAGCATGAATTGTTGGTCCTGCCATGGCAAAGATGGGAAGGGCCAAGGTCCATCGGCCGCCACTCTCGTCGACAGCAAGGGTTATCCGATCACGCCGTTTGACTTTACAAGCGGATCGAAGTTCAAGTGCGGAGAGTCGGACCAGGACATGTTCCGCGATTTGGTCACTGGGCTTGATGGAACCCCGATGCCGTCGTTTGCCGCAGCCCTGAACGCAGATCAGAGATGGGACGTGGTGCACTATATCCGCTCTTTAAGTGCTCACAAGATACATGCGAAGTTGAAGATTGAACCCGTAGGAAAATGACCTTCGACGCCGGAGCGCCACTTTTCGGCGCTTTTTGTTGTGAGTCGTTAAGTATGGTTAACCGAAAACTTTCTAACCCTAAAAAGGCAGGATTTCCAATGAAATTGAAATCGGCATTCATTTCTGTATGCGTTCTGGCGGTGTTATCAGTATCTGTCGGGATGTTGTCGGGGTGGGCAGGCCCAGCAGGCGCTGCCGCTTCGGTGAAAGGAACCGTGAAGTTCGAGGGGACTGCACCCAAACCGGCGCGAATCGACATGTCGCAGGATCCACTGTGTGCCAAGGCGCACCCGACGCCCGCAACGACCGAGGAGGTCGTGGTCGGAACCGATGGAGCCTTGGCGAATGTGGTCGTTTATGTCTCTGAGGGGCTTACTACGCACGACTCCCAGCCTCCGCAGCAGCCCGCCGTGCTGGAGCAAAAAGGCTGCCAATACAAACCGCATGTGCTGGCTCTCCAAGCCAACCAGAAACTCGATGTCGTTAACAGCGACGAGACCACACATAATATCCATCCGAGTCCGAACAATAATCGGGAATGGAACATGACGCAGCCTCATGGGATGCCGCTGGAACAGACATTCGCGCGTGAAGAAATCGCGATTCCCGTCAAATGCAACGTGCATCCCTGGATGAAGGGCTACATCGCGGTGTTTAAACATCCGTTCTTTGCTGTAACTGACAAGAATGGAAGCTTTGAACTGAAAGACCTACCCCCAGGCACCTACACAATCACGGCGTGGCAGGAAAAGTTGGGGACGCAGACGCAGAAGGTGACGGTGGGAGCGAGTGAAGCGAAAGCCGTCGATTTCTCATTCAAACAGTGAGCAGAGTTAACGTCCGATTAGGTCGTGCTCGTCTTGACAGGGAACATACAGGGAGCACACGCACCTTTTACAGACTTCGTTGTTCGCAACATCGAGGTTCGCGCGAAAGGATAAGGCTTCCGGGTTGTTGATGATTTCGGTCAATGCCTGGCGGTGAATGTTTCCCAGCACCGGATGGAAAAAGCATGGCCGCACGTCCCCCGAGGCTTCAATCACGGCGGAGACCCAGGGAGCATTGCAGCGCGGCGCGACGTTCTCGGCGTGACCCAGGTAGGCGCGAAAATGTTGGACGATGCGCCGTAGTTTGCTAGGAGCCTCGACGACAAATCCTGATTCCAGATCGGTGTGGTGCTCTTCGATGAGCCGTTCAACCTCGGCTGCCAAGGCATCGACCTCCTCAGGCACTAAAGCGACGCGGTTCACGCGATCGGCCTGCCAGCCTTCGGGGCGGTTGAAAGCGGACGACGTGAGGTCAGCAGCTAGAAACGAAATTGAGGCCAGGCCGATCTCTTTCGCAGACTGGGTGACCGCCCGCAGGGCACGGTGATTTGCTTTCTGCACGGTGCAACGGGCTCGAACCGACATGTCAGGTTGGATCTGGCGTAAGGTTTTGACACCCTCCGACATCTGCTCGAAGGCATCGGGAATGCGGCGAATGGCGTTATGTAACGCGGAAGGGCCATCGAGCGAGACGATTACGTCGTCAACGCTGTCAGCGACCACCTGAGCTTGAGATTTCAGCAGCAATCCGGCTGTCAAAAGAGTGACTCGGCTTCCCGCTGAGCGAACGATTTGCGCCAGGTAACTCCACTTTTCATTTAATTGGGGCTCGCCTCCGGAAAAGACCACCCAGCGCACACCGAGTTTCCGGAATGAAGTTAATTGTTCTTCGAGGTCAGAAGGCGTGATCTCTCTCGCCTCACGGATACGCCAGATATCGCACATCACGCAGCGACAATTGCACTGGTTGTGAGGAAAGATGACCAATACAGGCAAGGCATGAATCTGGTGCGAAGCGAACGCAGATGATTCTCGCGGAGCAGCGATGGATACCAGGGCGGTCATTTCTTAATCACCACCGAAAGCCGTTTGCTCGCGCTGCAGGCGCACGAGCACGTGATCGCCAAGCGACCGAATTCCCGGGCAAGGTCCAAGCCACGAATCGAACTGCTCAAACAGCTGGAGCAAGCGCGGATGCCGCCGGGCCCAAGGTTCGAGGTAACTGGGGGGAACAGCAACTCCGATGCCCAGCACCGATTTCAGCCGAAACTCGGGGGCAAATGCGCGTGCGAGAGTTGTTGCAGAAGGATAGTGGACGTGAACGAATGCGCCGTCGGCAATTTTCGCGCTGATTCCTTGTGGTTTGAGGCGACGGAATGCCTTGTCTGTATTCCATTGCCCTAGATACCACAGCATTTCCCACATACAGCAGGGACCCATCCAACACAAGATGGCTGTCGCGCCAGGTTTGAGCAATCTGGCGAGACCGTGAGAAACACGGGTCAGGTCGTCGACACAATTCAGTGCGCCAAAATTGGAGAAGGCGCCATCGAACAATTCGCCAGCGGGGAGATCGCCGACCTCTTCGGCACGAAGGACCAGCGGCCGCACCAGTTTCTGCACTCGGCGCTGCTGAATCCTGCGCGTTGCCACGTCGATCATTTGAGACGAAGGGTCGCAGGCAAGCACTCGGATATTGCGTTCCGCCAGGAAACACGCGTCGACACCCGTTCCACATCCGATATCCAAGATGTGATCGCCGGACCGGAATGTCTTCGCCAACTCACGCCAAACAGCCCCGCGTTGAGCCCGTCCGATGGTCGACGTGGTGAAGGTTTGGTCGTATCGAGCCGCGACGGCGTCAAATGGAGCGGCTAGCCCTGGTTGTGGCGTGGCAGACATTAGACTCAAGCCTCAACCTCGGTGCGAGTCGCCTGCAAACCAGCTCGTGCCTCGGCAATTCCGTTGCGCAACGCGGCGAGTTGGGCGTCGTCCGCATCCGCCTTGGGTTCCAGGCGCTTCAGTTCCACTGCACTGCGGAGCAACTTATCAGCAAACTTGTAGAACTGGCGCGAGTGCCGGTTGCGAATACGGAATTCCCGATCGGAGCTTGCGCTCCAAAGCTTGAGGCCCTCCACCCGGTCGGCTACCTCAGAAAAATAGGGCGTGCCCTTGATGGGATAGGCCACCGTAGTGAAGAAGATGTCGGGATCGGTGTTCTTGACGTGCTCCACGGTGGCTTCGATGTCGGACATTTCCTCGCCCTCATAACCCCACATCAGGAACATTCCAGTTTGAATGCCTACCGATCGACAAAGCGCCACGGCGGTTTGCACTTCTTCTACCGTGACGCCCCGCTCCATGGCGTCGAGGATGCGCTGCGAGCCGCTCTCCGAACCGATCCAGACGCGGAAGCATCCCATCTCCGCCAATGTTTCCACCACCTGAAGGTTCAGGCGGTCGGCGCGCGAAATGCATTCGAAAGGCAACTTCAATCCGCGGCGTTTCAGTTCGGTTGCATACTGAAACAGCCAGCCGTGATGAATCGTGAAGACGTCGTCGGCCATCCACGCCATTTGTGGCTGGTAGCGGTTGATCAGCCATTCGAGTTCGTCGGCGACCGATACCGGCTTCCTACGGCGATGCGTCTTGCCGAAAACTTCGTGGCTACACCACTTGCAATGGTAGGGACAACCGCGGGCGGTGATCAGAGATACGGATCCCATCCCGTGGTGCGTGCGCCAGACTTCCACGTAGCGAGACATGTCGATCAATTCGCGGGCGGGCCAGGGCTGCGCGTCGATATCTTTGATTTGCTCGCGCGGCTTGGTGCGCACCACAGAACCGTCCGGTGCCTGGAACGCGATTCCGTCGATGTTGCGCAGCTTGTCGAGCGCGTGCGATTGAAGCGCCGGCACTAATTCTTCCAGAGTAATTTCGCCCTCACCGATTACGACTACGTCCGCTCCCGCTGCCAGGTATTCCTGAACATAGGCGCTGGGCTCCGGTCCCCCGACGACGGTTTGCCAGCCCAGATCTTTGGCGACCCGGAGAATTTCGACCACATTCGGCCGGGTCATCAGATTCGCATAGATTCCGAGAATGGACGGTGGCCCTTCCTTCAGGAAGTTCCACAGATCCTGGCGCGATGAAAACGTGGAATCGAACACTTCGGCCTGCAGACCCTTCTGGCGCAAATGCGAGCAGATATAAAGGATCCCCAATGGCGGATAGGGCTTCATGATTTGAAGCTCCTTGGGATCCTCGTAAAGGAAATATCCGTGAGTGAGAAGGATGTCCATGATGGCGATTAACTAGCGAGAACGTTCAGCAGTTCGTCGAAGTTTGTGGCATAGCTTTGGGCTTGCAGTTGCACCAGTTTTTCTTGCGAGTGGCTCTCAAGAACTGTGGGCCTTGGATTACGGCAGGTTTTTTCCAACTGCATTACTCGCCTCCACAACTCTTCCGGTTCGTGGCGGGCGAGCTTCTCTCTCGGTGAAACTGTGCCTGAACCCGAATTCCAGCAGTCGACTTGCGCGTGCAAGGCGTCGTGCAAGGCGCGATAGAACTCGTTGGTGTAGGCACCCTGAAACATCATGGACAGGTCCTCACTATCGGACCAGTTGGTCTTTTCTCCGAGTTGCGCCTGCACGCGGTCGAAGAATTTGGTTCCGGGGAGTGGATATGAGACCGAGACGCCAATGTCGTCGGGACGGGTGTCGCGAACGAGTTTGATGGTGTTCTGAATGTCCGTCCAGGTTTCACCGGGATATCCGAACTGCAGAAAGTAACATGCTCGAATCCCTACGCGCCTGAGATTCTCCCGGGCTTTGGCGATTTGATCGACGCGCGTGCCTTTGTCCATGGCATCCAGAATCTTTTGTGATCCGGATTCGGCACCCATCCACACTTCGGCGCAGCCAGCGCGGCGCAGGGCAGACACGTAGTCCGGGCTCATCAAGTCCACGCGGGATTGCATTTTGAACGGAATCGCAGCGCCCAACCGCTGCACTTCGGACGCCAGTTCACGGACCCACTTCGGCCGTAATCCAAAAATGTCGTCGGCAAACCAGAGATGTTCGGCGCCGAAGTCATATTTCAGCTGGCGCATCTCTTCCGCGACGCTTGCCGCGGAGCGAACGGAGAATGAGTCTCCATAAATCGGCTTCGCACACCAATTGCAGCGATAGGGACAACCCCGGCTGGCCACAATATTCAGGGAAAAATATCCGTGGGCCGACTTCCATGCCTTTCGATACTGGTCGGCATCGATCAGATCGCGCGTGGGAAGCGGGAGTTGATCCAGATTCTGCATCAAGCCGCGCCGCTCCGTCTTCACTACTTCTCCAGTCTCTTTATTCAGATAGGCCAGACCGGCAACGTGGTCTAGCGCGTCCTCATCTCCCTTCAGAAGATAGTTGACCGCTTCCAGTAGAGTCTGTTCCGCTTCCCCAAGCAGCACACAGCGGAAACCTTTCTGCAGATAGTCCAGAGCATGATCGGAAGCATCCGAGCCATTCACGAGCACCGTTGCACCAGCCTGATGAGAGGTTTCGAGAATGTGATACGCGACGTCGCGCATTCGGGTCAGGCACATCTTCGAGAGAAAGTTGAAATTATCCTCATACACCACGACGATTCGCGGTTGATGCTGTGTTAGAGCAGCCTGAAATCCCGCTTCCGGATCGTTGAGCATGGTGTCGAACACCGCGACGGAGAGGCCCGCGCTGCGCAAGAGCGCGGCGGCGTAGAGCGTGCCGAGCGGAGGATACGGCTGCATCTTCCGCATTTGCTTGCGGTCATAGTAAAGGTGATAAGAATGGGTCAGTAGAACGTCCGCCATTTTAGTTGCCCCTGAATCGAATCAGCACACTTCCTGCGTACGCTCGGCCAGAGGTTGCCCAGTCAAAAGCGAACGTCGGGTGACGACTTTCTCCACCGCACGCGACAACCACAGCTCCCACGGAAACGAATAGCGGCTCTTGCCGATTCGCCAACGGACGGGCGCTCCAAGTAGCCGCTGTACACTCCGCCGTGCCCATGGGATCTTTCTTGTGATCTTTCGAATCTGGTTGTTGAGCAGGAAATACTCCAGACTCCGGCGCAATCGTCGCAACTCTTCCCCCCGCAGCCAGGGCAGAACGTTCGTTCCCAGGGCCAGGGTTTCCCATTCTTCAAGACACTGGGGCTCGCGGACGCCCATTTCCTTGAGCTGCGGCCAGATGGGAATCCCTGGATACGGTGTAAAGATGTTGGGCGAAAAACTGATGTTGGGATACTCCTTGGCGATATCGCTCATGACCCGAAACGTCTGCTGGCGATGGTCCTCGGTCTCGCCTGGGTAGCCCAGAATGATGTTGAACACGACATGAATCCCCGCCAGGTGTGTCTTGCGGGCGGTCTCCACCATCTGTTCCACGTGTTGAAACCGTTTGTTCATCAGGGCCAGCACTTCCTGGGAGGCTGACTCGGTGCCGAATCCAATGTGGTTCACGCCACTTTCAGCCAGCAACTGCACGTCGTCATCGCTCATCAACGCGAGAAAATCTGTGGAGGTTTGGAAGTCCCACTGAAACTTGACTCCGCTCGCGATGATTCCCTGGGCGATGGCCACCGCGCGCTTGCGATCGACCAGGAAGTTGGAGTCGAAGAGCGGGACGTGATGGATGTTGTAGCGTGGAACCAATTCGGCCAGATCATTGACGACGCGTTCGACTCGATAGGCGTTAAAGCGCCGTTTGTAGAACACCTGGTCAGTGCAGTAATTGCACTGGTAGGGGCAACCCACGCTGCTGGTGTACGCCAGTTGCCGCACGCCGGAGGCCTGGGCATAAATGCCTGGATCGGCGAGATGATATGCGGGCGCCGGCAGCGTGTTGATGTCCGCCACGGAACGTTCCAGCTCGTGAACGATTTTCCCGTCGCCGTCCTTGAATGACAAACCACGGATTCCGTGCCAGTCCTGACGGTTTGCGATTCGCTGAGCCAGTTCGAGCAGGGTCAACTCACCCTGGCCTCTCACAATTGCATCCACAAATGACTCACGCAACGTCTGGTGCGTGGCCAAGCTGGCGTGCCAGCCGCCGAACACAATCGGCAAGCTTGGCCGCAGCTTCTTGACCGCCTTGGAGACTCGTACCGCGGCCCCGATATGCGGCCCGGTCAGAACCGAAATGCCGAGTAGTAGAGCGTCTTCCGATTCGCGCAGAATGGTCTTTTCGTAATCCGGGCAAAGCAGATTATCGACAAGCTTGACGTCGAATCCAGCCTGCAGCAAAGGCGATGCGAGACAAAGCAGGGATAAAGGTGCACCCAACGGCGGACCGTCGTAGGGCGGGTAGAACAGAACGACTTTGTTCGTCCCGGACAAAGCGCTTCACTTTGGAAACTTCGGCTACAGCACTCTAGGTTGGACGGCTCTGCCGATTTGTCATCGGATTGTCAAATGTCTGTCACTTTGCGGGGACTGAGATGTGCGGTCTCAGGCGGGCGAGAAAGCCGCGAATTCTATGCGGTTGCCGCAATTCAAAATTGCAGAAATTTGACAAAACTGAGACAAATCGCGGCGTCGCAGTTGGTACCGTAGGGGCCGTATTCAGTCTCACATGAATGGGTCCGTCTGCTGACGCAACAGCGGTGGGGTTGGTGTCGGGAAATGATCCTTTTCTATAATCCGAAGGCAACCAGGCCGCGCAATCGCCGATTTCCGTTGTCGATTCTTGCGATAGCGGCGGTTGTGGAGGGCAAGGAAGAATACGCCATCGTCGATGGCAACCTGGACCCAGATCCCACCGAAAGTCTCGTTGCCATCCTCAAGGAACGCCCGGTCAAACTCCTTGCCGTTACCGTCATGCCGGGGCCGCAGACCGTGGGTGCAGTGGCAAGCTGTCGCGAAATCCGTTCGCGGTTTCCGAACTTGCCCATCGTTTGGGGAGGTTATTTCGCGTCTAACTACACGGCCGCCGCGCTGAATGCAAACTATGTGGACTACGCGGTGCGCGGCCAGGGAGAGCAGACATTCCTCGAACTGCTCGAGGTAATTCGCGGGCACCGCGATCCCAAAGACGTCGCTGGTCTCTCCTACAAGATGCCTGACGGCACGGTGCGCCAGAACCCCGAGCGCCCCATGAGGAGTCTGGATGATTTCCCGTGGTATCCGTATCACCGCCTGCCGGCGGAGCAATACCTGCTGCCGACCTTTCTAGGGCGGCGGACAGCGGTTCATCAGGCGAGCCTGGGATGCCCGTATCGCTGCAACTTCTGCGGAGTGGTGACGTTTTCCGGCAGCCGCGAAAAGATGGAAGCGCCCGCTCGCACCGAGGGCATTCTGCGACATCTAGTCAAGAGTTACGGAGTCGACGCCGTACAGTTCTACGACAACAACTTCTTCCTGCGTGAAGACCACACCCGGGAACTGGCGGACCGCCTGGCGCCGCTGAATCTGCGCTGGTGGTGCGAAGGACGAACCGACGTCATGATGAAGTATTCGGACGGCACCTTAGAGGCACTGCGACGGGCTGGCTGCACGATGATCTTCTTTGGGGCGGAATCAGGCTCGAACGCAATCTTGAAGGAAATGAACAAAGATCTCCGTGCGGAGGACACGCTGGCGCTGGCTTCGCGCATACGGCGGTTTGGAATTGTCCCGGAGTTTTCGATCATTTTTGGAAACCCCAAGGATCCGGAAGGCGACACGCGCGAATGCATCGGGTTTATAAGACAACTGAAGCGTTTGAATCCCGATTCCGAGATCATCGTCGAGCACTACACACCTGTACCACAGCGCGCTCGCATGTACGGCGATGTGGAGGATAAGGTCCAGTTTCCGACTACTCCGGATGAATGGGCGACGGAGCACTGGCAGCGATTTGCCACGCAGAAAGATCCGCAAACGCCTTGGCTGCGACCTGCCACGAAGGAGTTGATCGATAACTTTGAGCTGGTGGTATCGTCCCGTTGGCCGACGGTGCAAGACATCCGGCTGCCGCATTGGGGTCGACTCGCGTTGAAGGCGCTGAGCAGTTGGCGCTATCGCCTCGGAGTGTATCGAGCGCCGCTGGAACTGAAGTGGATGCAGCAGGTCATCGAACTGCGGAAACCCAAGGCAGAGAGTCTGTGAGCACTTCGACAAATGCCGATCGTGATTTCGCGGCAGATGGCGAATACGAGCCTCCCGCGCCCGGCGAAGCTCGCAGGGTTTCTACTGCTGAGGGTTATGAATGTTGGGCTCCGATCTATGACAACGCTCCCAATCCGCTGCTGGCGCGTGAAGAACGTCATCTGTCGCCCCTGCTGACGAACCTTCGCAACAAGTCGGTCTTAGACCTGGCCTGCGGCACAGGCCGATGGCTGGAAAGACTCGTGACGCAGGGCTGCGCGTCGGGGGTGGGAATTGATCGTTCCGTCGCGATGTTACGAGTTGCTGGAAGGAAAACTGCGATCAGAGGGCGGCTCGCGAAAGGCGACTGCGAGAACCTTCCGCTTCCCAGTGCATCCTTCGACCTCGCGCTTTGCTCATTTGCTGTGGGACATATCCGAGACCTGGGGTCCATGGCGTACGAGTTGGGACGCGTCACGAGAGCAGGAGCCGATGTCTTCGTGAGCGATCTTCATTGCGACGCATACGCGAGGGGCTGGCGGGTCGGTTTTCGGGACGGTGCCACGCCGGTTCAAATTGAAATGCGCCCCCGTGCAGCCGAGGAGATCGTACACGTGTTTTGCTCAAACGGCTTCCAGTGCTTGACGCACGAGTCGCTTTGGCTGGGTGAACAAGAAAGGCCGCTCTTCGTGCAGGCCGGCAAGTCTCATTCGTTCGTAGAGGCCTGCGAATTGCCCGCAATCCTCGTTGGCCACTTCCGGCGAATCGGAACGGGAACCCAACGGGGTGCACGGTGAAGTACTCCCTGGCCAGCTGATTCGTTTCAGTCGAAGAAGGCTTCGTGAGCCCGAATGTACGAGCCGTCAAGAATGTTTCAGCGATTGTCACTCTTTCGTCATGAAAAACGCGCCAGAAGATTCTCGCAAGCAGGGATTTCCGAATAGTCGGATTTTGCAGAGTTTTGACAATTCTGAGACAAATGCCCGGCCACCAGTTGGTACCGTTTGGGTCTCGCTTCCGAGTTCGATTTGTGAAGCACGTGTGACCCGACGAAAGGCACTCCAGTGAAATCGTCGAAAAAAATCGTATTCTTCGTCGCCTCATTTTCCAGCATCGAGGCCACTGCCCCGCTTGGAATCCTGGCGATTGCAACTCCTCTCCTCGAAGCGGGATACGAAATCTGCATTATCGACGCGTCGATTACGCCGGACTACAAGAAGCGCATTATGGAGGAAGTGAAAGATGCCCTCTGCCTGGGCATTTCCCTGGTTACTGGGCCCATGATCCGCGAGACCGTTGAGGTCGCCCGGGCGATCAAGAATTGGGATCCCGATTTCCCCATCATTCTCGGGGGATGGCACCCGTCGCTCCTTCCCACGCAGACGCTCGAGGCACCTTACGTAGACATTGTTGTTCGGGCGCAGGGTGAGGAAAGCATGCTGGCGGTCGCCGATCGCCTGCGGGACGATGCTTCGCTGGCGGATGTTCTCGGTATCGGATTCAAGATTGACGGCAAGCTTCACTTCACTCCCGAGCGACCGCTGAAAAGGCTGGAGGAGATGCCGGCCAAGGCTTACCATCTTGCGGATTTCGATGCTTACGAAAAGATTTGTGGCCGACGCTGGGCCATGTACGTCTCCAGCCTGGCATGCCCCTTTAATTGCGCCTATTGCACGAATGCCGGAGTCTACGGGCGCAAATGGAACGCGTTGCCGGTTGAGCAAGTGGTCGCTGAAACGATCGAACTGACGCGACGGTACCGGCTCGAACTGTTATGGCTGGCCGATGACAACTTTCTGGTCGACCTCGACCGGTCTCTGAAGATCGCGGAAGGGTTGATTCGAGCAGGGGCAAATTTCAAGTGGAGTATTCAAGCCACGACAAATCTGACGGCTCGCCTCAGCATCAACGAGTTGACGCTGTTGCGCCGTTCCGGGCTGCATCAGATCTGCCAGGGGATCGAGACAGCGTCTCCCACGGTCATGAAGCTGATGAACAAGGATTTTCAAGTTCTCGGCGACATCTACCAATCCACGGAGCGATGCATCAAGGCGGGCGTGATCCCGTCGTTCAATATCATTTTTGGGTTTCCCGGAGAAGGACCGAAAGAAAGACGCGAGACCGTCAACTTCATGATGGACATTTGCCGGAAGTTCCCGGGCGCGGAATTCTGGACAAACATCTTTACGCCGTATCCAGGTTCGCCGATCTTTTCTCGGACAGCCGAACTGGGCATCGAAGTGCCGAAAACTCTCGAAGGTTGGGCGGATTATTTCCCGCGCTACACGGTTCTGCCCTGGCTCAAAGGCAGCGATCACCAGCGCGTGCAAACCATGCGAGATTACCTGCGGATCGCCTTTGATCGCGAGCCCATCGCCACCACCGGCCACGGACGATTTGCCAAGGCGGTTCAGCACCTCACGGCCTATCCGGCGCGCGTGCGCCTTAATTTCGACTTTTACAATTTCCCAATCGAACTGTGGATCAATCGTCAATTGAAGAACATTGTGAAATTGCCGAAACCGAGCATAGACGCGAAACGGCTTCAGCCGGAAACGGCGCCGACTTGCACCTGATCGATGGATCTGAAACTCCTTCCTCGCGACTGAGTGTCCATATAAGTTGCTTAATAGTCCTGCACTTCAAGCTAAAAGATGAAGTAATGCTACAATGCCGACCGAAGTACATCTGAGTTGGGCAGGAGTGCCTTATGTTCAAGCGCGTAACGGCTTGGTTTGGCTTCGTGCTGCTGTGTTCAATACCGGCTATGTCCCAAGCTAATCCGAATCAAGTAGCCATACTGAAGTGGTATCCGGCAAACACGAGCGCTGAATTCTCCGTAGGGCGAGCCCCGTGGGGAATCGCTTTCGACGGATCTAGCCTTTGGGTGACGAACTTTGCCGACGCTACAGTAACGAAGTTGCGCGCCAGCGATGGGGCGCAACTGGGGACCTTTAAGACTGGAACTGGTCCTACGGCTATGGCATTTGATGGGGCCAATGTTTGGGTTGCTAATTCTGGAAGCAACTCAACTTCGAAGATCAGAGCACGAGATGGCGCACTGTTAGGAACTTTCTCCGTTGGCAATACTCCCGATGGTATTGCTTTTGACGGTGCAAACGTATGGGTTGCCAATGGGTTTGGCAATACCGTGACAAAACTGCGTGCGACCGATGGCAAGCTCCTAGGTACATTTCCTACTGGCGAAGAACCGGCATGCGTCGCTTTTGATGGATCGAACGTTTGGGTGAACAATTTTGTAAGTGGCAGTGTGACAAAACTTCGGGGCAGCGATGGGAAGAAGCTCGGTGAGTTCCCAGTTGGTGCAGGAGCGGAGGCCGTCGCATTTGACGGCGCCAATGTGTGGGTTACCAATAGCGACGGCGACACCGTCACCAAATTAAGAGCGTCGGATGGCCTTGCTCTGGGAACATTCCCTGTGGGTATGACTCCGTCGGGCATCGTCTTCGACGGCCAGAGCATGTGGGTCACAAATTACGGGAGCAGCACAATAATGAAATTGCGGATCACCGACGGTAAGGTGCTGGGAACCTTCCCCACGGGAAGTGAGCCTCTCGTCCCTGCTTTTGATGGAGCGAACATATGGGTTCCAAATAGCGAGGACAATTCGGTGTCTAAGATGTGAACAAAGGTCCGGAGCTGGACGCGAAAAGACTCCAGCTGGGAATGGCGTCGACTTGCACTTGATTGCTCCAAGAGTGATCTCTTCGCGCAGGACGACCACCCGAAGCGGCTGCAGCATAGACCGAATGCCTGCTATGAATGGGCTTCGGGCAAGGTGGGTGCCTTTTCAACATGAATCCGGCAACTGAAAGCGGCCTCTGCGCTAAGTCGTCTGACATCGAAGAGGTGGCCGCTATCCCGGCGGCAACACCAAAAACCCCCAATTGGTTGCCCGCAATCGAATGGTGCATACTCGCGATTCTGGTAGTGGGCTTCATCGGATTCGCGATTGTGCCCGGTTGGCGATCGCTGAGAAGCGAATTCCCGAATTACTACCTGGCAGCAGAGCTGTATCACCAAGGTATTCCGCTCGATCGCGTTTATGAATGGACGTGGTTTCAGCGTCAAAACGATCACTTGGGAGTACGCGATGGTTTGGTGAGCTTTGCGCCCAACCCTCCGTCATCGATACTCCCGCTACTGCCCTTGACGAGGTTGAAGCCGCTTGCGGCAAAGCGCGCCTGGATCGTATCCAATCTTGTACTTCTCGCTTTTTCCTTATTCGCCCTTCGCCGTACGACACAGTTGGGTTGGCGCCGCCTCATCCTGATCACTTTGCTTTGCACTCTTCCCCTCAGGGTCGATTTCATGTTTGCCCGATACTACGTGTTGATCCTATTTCTTATTTGCACGGCTTACTATGCGTCCAGCCGAAACAGGCATTGGACGGCGGGAGTAGCGTGGTCCGCAGCAGCAGCAATGAAGCTGTTCCCCGCAATTTCAATAATCCTATTCATTCGTAAGAGAAACTGGCGAGCTCTGACTGGCTTTGTGATCGGAGCAACCACGCTTGTCGCCATTTCACTCAGCCTGTTTGGGACGGAAGTCCACCAAGTCTTCGTCCGAGAAGTCCTGACCCAAGCTTCACGCGGGGACTGGCTTGGGCCTTACTCGTTGTACCAGAATTCCTTTATCACTCTCTGGAGCTATTTATTTCTGATAGAGCCGGATCTCAATCCGACGCCCTTGATCAATTCGCCCATCCTCTATGCACTAGCGATGGCAATTACGGTCGCGGTGCTGGTGTTTGGGTTTCTGCTATCGATGAAAAGCGACAATACTCCCCACGCCGAGGCATTGCGTTGGGCGTCGCTGCTGCCGTTGATGTTGTTGCTTTCCACCTACTCGAGTGCGGACCACTCGTGCATCTTGATCTTTACTGCGATTGTTGGGTTTGACGCTCTTCTTGCCAGAGGCGACCCCAAGAGAGCTTTCATGCTCCTCGTCCTATATGTAATTGCCTCTGCACCAATACCGCTCAGGATGACGAGTTGGTTTCCACACAGGTTCATGGCTATCACCGCGCTGTACGCACTGCTCTTGTTCAGCATGTCGGATGGTAAGGTTAAACAACAACTGAAACGCTGGTGGGTTGTCGGCCTGATATCGGTAATGGTTCTGGCCTTCCATAACTACAGTCTTGCGAACCATACAGAAGACTACAGCCGCCGCCTGCGGACCGATAGCGATGGATATCGATTTGCCAATCCTGTTCCGGTGGGGAATGGAGTTGCTTTTACCGAAATGCTAAACGGTAAGTACCGGCCAATACTTCTCGCCAACGGCGTAGCTCACGACATGTCGTTGCCCGGCGATGCTCTCTCTGTTGCTGGCTCCAGGAGCAGCGATCTGCTCTATTCTGAACTGGCGGCCCAAAGGTCATTCCTCGTCAGGATTCCGACCGTAGGCGTTTCCGAGACCATCGTAGAAGGCGAAGATCCCGCACTGTCATCCAACGGAAAGTGGCTCGCCTTCGTCCGCGAGGAGCAAGGACGCAGGAGTGCATGGCTGTCGGCGACAGATTCTCCGGTGGCTCCCCGCCTTGTTCTGCCCGACACTTACCAACCTCTCGATCTAACGGTTACGAACGACGGCGACGTTGTTGCATCAGCTGGCAGGACAAGTGAGCCGCACCTGTTGCTAGCCCGCCATGAAACAAACGAAGTCACCCAGCTAGCGGAGTTTCCTCCACCAACGAGATATCCGGCGATATCTCCCGATGGCAAGCGAATCGCATATTGCCGTCGCGAGGGTGGGTCTTGGCACTTGTTCGCAAGGACATTCGCGACCGGATACGAACAAAAGCTAACCCACACGCCTTGCAATGCGGTTTCTCCCTCATGGGCAGATAATCACACTCTGCTGTACGCGACCGATTGCGGACGGGGCGTGGGCTTGAGTGCCATAGCACGCGTCGTTTTGCCTGACTAGGTAATGACCAATTCAGTCGGGCACGGACGATAACACTCCGATGATCCTGGTTTTTTGACGATCAATACCCGACGGCTTGCATCTCGATCTGGAAACGAGCTACTCGAGCTTGGCGTGAAACCGGATCATTCGGCCAGCGAGTTCCAAATGCTAGGTCGAATTCGCGCTAATAGATTCCTGGAAATACCTTGGCAGTCGTTCGCGCGTATGACTCATAGGGCATTCCGAACAATTTCCGCAAATGTTTCTCTTCGATCTCGATCTTATTCAGAAGAAGCAGACCCCAAGCGACGACCAGAAGCCAGCCAAAGAGACTGCCGAAGGTCAACGCCATGGCTACCTTTCCGGCAATTGCGGCGCCATACCGCGGATGGCGCACGTAGTGATAAGGCCCCTTGTTCATTGGTTCAAGCGGCGTCTGAGTCTTATCGAAGTATCTGGCAAGGTAGGAGTCAGTCCAGATCTGCCAGACTGTCACAGCCAAATACAGCGCGAGTCCAATGATCTGGAGCGCGGGTCGTTCCAGACCAGGCGTGAATCGCCAGTGGCCGTAGTCGAGGAAGACAACCAGATCCAGAGCCATCAGCACCATCACCCATTGAGGTCCCTCCGGATCAGAATTCAGCGCCCACCATTCCTGGCGCACCGGCCTCGAACGAAAAGCGCCGAGACTGGAGGCAATGGAATGAAGAGAACCCAGTATTCGGAGCGTGAAGTATCCTCCAGCGAACCAGTCCAGTCGCATCCACGCGTGGGGTCCATTCCATTGCACCAAGCATCCAACGGCGATAGCTAGATATCCTAAGGAACCAATTAGTGTTTTCCAGAGTATTTCTCTCATGGCAGCATTTTCCGGATAAAGGTCGCAGCAGTCTTCGGGTCACTGTCGTATTTGAGGTTGTAAGCCGGTTTTGCGGCGAGGCCGCTGATTGCTTCGACGATTTGCGCATTAAATCGGGCGTCTTCCTCAAAGAGCACGTACTCGCGTAGTCGCGAAGCAGCGTCGTCTCGCGAAATTTGCTCTAACAGAGGCTTGCACCTGGTGCTGCGATCGAGAAATAGACAGCTGGCCGGAACGAACGGTTTTGCCCATCGCGACTGCAAAGCCGACTTGTCGAAGTAGTAAAACGAAAGATCGGCATAAGTCGAAAGCCGGGCTGACTCCCGCAACTCTGGAAGGAAATCCAGCGTCTCGGGACGAAAAACCGCAGGGAATGGATCGCCCCAAGCACGAAGAAGGCCGCCACTCATATCCAGGAATACGACCTGATCAGCATGGAATTCCATGCCCAGCTTAGCCGCAAGATAGGAGGCAGTCGTTTTGCCCGAGTTCGGCGGACCAAACACCAAGACTCCACGATCCTCCAAACCTGCGCAGCCTCCGGACAGGGCGACCAATCCAAGGCTTGCGGCGCACATGCAGAATAAGATATCGAGGGGCGGCCGATGTCTGAGTCTGGGTTCGCCTTCAAGGAACAACTCGGGCAGAAAGCCGATGGCCTCGCGACGATCGAGGTCGACCGCAAGAAAGCTCCTTTGGCCGATGTTGACGTATTGAAGACCCGGATCCGAAAATGCTGCAAGCGGCACGGCTGTGGACCGAACCTGCGGATCAAATTCGGATACGATGCGCCAAACGAACTCAGGCTGTCCTGCTCTTCCATGCTGATGGCGCTCGAAAAAGTTCAGCGCAAGTGTCACCACAGCCTCGTTATTCGTCTCGAGGCGCACGGTTCTATGCATAAGTTGCAAGTCTGTAGCGTGTGGGGTCGGCATGAAACGACGCAGCAAGTCCTGGCGCGCGGCATCGGTACATGCCTTGCTAGAAAACAGCTGAGAGGGTCCTTTCGATTGAGTCGGCCGCACGTTTTTTGCAATGCTCTCCATTGTTGCCTTACGACTGGTACTCAGCGTTGTTCAATACGTGACGCGCCAATTGCTCGGCGATCATCTGAGGCTGGCCGCCATACTCCAGGCGCCAGCATGGGCCTGTCAGCAACTGGTCGATGGTTTCCGCCTGCTTTTGGACAACTTCAGGAGCTTCCGCCATCAAGTCCAGTTCAATGCGAGACCGGGCTGCGCTGCGCGCCATCCGAGTCATCCGAAAACCGGAGCTTTGGCGCCTTTCCAGAAAAACGAGCAGGCGTGGTTCACACTCCGGGACACGCGGCCTCCCGAATTGCTCGTTGGGCTCGCAGTGAAAAACTAGTTCTCCGTCCTGAACGTCGAGTGGTTGTCGATCCCGAAACTGGTCGAACCATGCCGCCGCCTCGCGCCTCAGTTTGAGCGGTCGGGGCATACCCCATGCTAATAATCTGCCTTTTTTGTGAGAACAGAATACTCGGTCGTCAGACAGGAAGGTGAACCCGGCCTCAGTCATCGCCATGGCTAGCGTCGATTTGCCAGAACCGGACGGGCCGATCAGAACCACACCTCGCTGATCCTTGGCGACGCAGGAGGCGTGAAGCTCGACGAGCCCGACTGAGCCGGCCAAAACGGAGAACAGCATCGGAAAAATCACCGTCCTCCAATATGCCGTATCAGCGGCCATACTTGCCGAAAACCGTCCGATCACACGGCGCGTACGAAGGTCGGCAATCATCGAGCTTCCCGAATCAAAGCCGGCAAAGATCATGTGGTCTAATCCTCGCACGTAGGGCTTTGGCCACGGCGCCTGCGCCGAGTCATCGCCGTCTATCCACAGTCGCACGGAGAAGTCGACGGAGACCGGCGACAGCTTCACCGGTAAAAAGCTGCCACGCGCAGCTTCGAGGACTTGATCGCAATTCGTCGAAACACTGAAAATGGCACCCGCCGCCATATAGGTCGCCAGCAACGGGGTCTCCGCGTCCTTGTGTAGAAAGTCTCGAGATCGCAACACGCACCCTTCCAAGGTTGCAGGGCTGGGAAGTGGAACGAAAGCCGCTCTGCGAAGCCACACAATTTTCGTCAAGCTCGGCGAACAGCTTGTCACATTCTTGTCAACAACTTGTAATGTTTCATTTGCGGATGCAGTGATTTAGGTAGCGCCGGTTCGGGCCCGTGAGCCAATTCTCCCAATCCCTGCTGCCTGCCCGGGTAAAGCCGCTGTCCGCAAGCCTCAAGCTTACAGAAAATTGTCAGGCCAAATGTGTCACCTGCAATTACTGGCAGACCCGATGGGACGATGGACTTAACACCGAGAAAGCTGTCGACGTCATCAACCGCCTCGGCGAGTTCGGGATCCGGTATCTGCGCTTCACCGGCGGAGAACCCTTGCTCCGGCGGGATCTGTTTCAGGTCATGCAAAAAGCAAAGATGGCCAGCGCCCGAACCTCCCTGCGATGCCATGTCCGCCGACGCTGGAGATCGCAAGCGTATGGAACACCTTTTCCAGGTGAGCAGGCCGGAGACCATTTTTCACGCCGCGGCATACAAACACGTGCCCCTGATGGAAGAGAATGTGTCTGCCGCATTGCAGAATAATATTTTTGGTCTAATGAGCCTTATGGAGATGGCCAGCGAATATGAGTGTCCCTTGTTGCAGATAGCGCGCCAGCGCGTGCACTTAGCGTCCAACGCACCGTTCCACAATCCTCCCGCTTTCTTAACTATTCCGCAGCCTGCTGGAGTCCCCCCCGCGTTGTCCGCTGGTTTCCCTTTTATTCAACCCTAGAGGAAACTGCCCGCAAATCTGATTCGTGAGAAGAGACCGTGTCTCTCTTTTCAGCGGCCAGAAAGAGACAAGAACTTTACACCTGCTTGACAAGATTTTGGTTCAGTCAACGCATACTCTGCCCGGCGTGCTGGTCCCCTCAGGTCCTGGAACAATTCTGAGATGGTGTAGGAAAGACGGCCGCTGCCGGGTTTTCGCAGTAATCCGGTCCGCTCGCTAGCGGTGGACTCGAGATTCTCATCCGGTATCCCAGCGGGAAAATCAATTTCAAGAAATGAGGGAGGTCAGCTTGAATCAACAAATCAGTACGACGGCTGGTACGTTTCGTCCCGGAAACTCCGCGACAATGACGCTACTCATAAGCGGAATACTTGGACTCTTTGTGTATTGCGTGTGCCCACTCCAGCAATGCCAGGCACAGACTGACGCGACATCGCGAGCGCCATCTGGCGTGACCAGCTCTCAGCAGAATCCGCTGCAGATCGCAACCCTGCACTGGTACAACGCAAATCTGACCACCACGTTCACCATGGGCACGGCTCCCTATGGTATCGCGTTCGACGGCACGAACCTTTGGATATGCAACAACGGTAGCAACAACGTGGTCAAAGTGCGCACCAGCGACGGCGCCATTCTCGGAACATTTGCGGTGGGAACTAATCCGATTGCCGTTGCCTATGACGGAGCCAATGTCTGGGTCGCGAATATCAATAGTAATAATGTAACCAAACTAAACGGAAGCACCGGCGCGCTGATCGGCACCTTCACGGTAGGAACGCAGCCTGCCGGCCTGGCCTTTGACGGGACCAATATCTGGGTAGCCAACAACGGTAGCAACAACGTGACCAAGCTGCTGGCCAGCACCGGAGCCACTAAGGGTACGTTTACTGTTGGGACCAATCCAGCAGGCATCCTGTTTGATGGGACGAACGTCTGGGTTGCGGATAACGGCAGCGCCCAAGTCACCAAGATGTCGACCAGCGGCACGATATTGGGCACTTTCTCCGTAGGAACGGAGCCGACCGGCATCGCTTTTGACGGAACCAATATCTGGACCGCCAATTTTGGCAGCAACAATGTCACCAAACTGTCCCTCACTGGCACGGTGCTGGGCACTTTCAACGCGGGGCTAGGTCCGAATGGCATCGCCTACGACGGCTCCAACATCTGGGTGACTGATTTCAACGGCGCTACAGTGACGAAATTGAAGGCAACCACTGGCGCGACTCTTAACACATTTAGCGTGGGAAGGGAGCCGGCGAATGCGGCGTTCGACGGCAATAACATCTGGGTGACGATCTTCGGGAGTACGACCGTCTCCAAGATGTAGAATTTGCAGCCTCAGGTGGATCGTCGCGCTTGGGAGGGATAGGTCTGCGCGATATTTGCCGCAAGGGAGAGATCGCAGTCGAGGCTGCGGGAATTGGCCTGAACACTTTCCACAGCCCATTTTCACTCAGTTCCCAAAAAGTCCTGGAATTCCCACCGTTGCCCAACCGCCGAAGTAGCTCTTCCGTCCAGCATTGCGTGGATGGTATTCTCAATGTGGGCGGTCTGCGATTGCCTCGCTTCCCCGCCGATGGCGTATCGATATCCTCGAACAAATGGGATATCGGATGGAATCCGCAATCCCGCCAAGTTGTTGAAAAGCCGACGTAGCTCAGTTGGTAGAGCAGCCGATTCGTAATCGGCAGGTCAGCGGTTCAAGTCCGCTCGTCGGCTCCATTCTTTCAATCAATTACCGCCATCCTCACTGTATCCGCAGTTCGTTGTGACGTCGTTTGTGACGTAGATTTCTCTGATCGATGGCTTCACGAACCGAATCCAACACCGGATGCTGGTATCGCATTGCCGTCCGCACATCCGTGTGGCCCATGACATTCATCACCATCGCCAGATTTCCGGTTGCTCCATACGCCGCCGTACCGAAAGTATGACGAGCGCAACGGGAAGAACTTGGTAAGTGTTACATACACGTCCAAAGCAGTTGATGAAGACCTTCGTCGCTATCTCGAAAAATACTCCAGCTCACTTTAGCAGTCGGCGCGGACCTTCGCGTTGTGTTCGGCCCCATGCACAATCTCCAAAGTGTTTCTGGCGAAAACAGGCCTCTCTGACAATGTGGATCCCTGTCAAATACTTTTGAGCGTACTGCTCCGTGCACTCCGAAGAGCGCGCCATTTCGCTCTCGGGTTGAAAATGTGCCGATCCAACCAAGGCTCGCTCGTAATCAGTATTCAGGTCGGGAACTCAGTCCGACCCATGCATCTCTTCGGTCCCAACCTCGAAATTGAGGTTGATCTTGTCGAAATTCTGCACATTTATCCATATTCCAGACAACGTCTCGTCAAGGTGAGCGCCCTTTCATAAACTTGCGAAGGTAGTCGCCTTGCAAGCTATTTTGCGTAGGGAACGCGTGTACGCAGCTGCAATCGGCGTCGTACCGCAGACATGGATTCGAACCGTGTTGCGATGACCTCGAACGTCGAACCTTGTAACACACCCGGCGAGCATCAATGCCGTTGCCGCCCGGCAGCGGCGCACGAGATTGCGTGCCGATCTGACCGGGACGAATCCTCCTCAAACGCGACCGTTATTGAGGTTTGGAATTGGCGCGATATCCCGCTCTATAAGCAGTTGTTGCTGGGGTTACTCTTCGTCGGCGCATTCCTGCTTTTGGACGGATCATCGACCGCATCTCAGGGATGGGAGGGGGCGCCCCCCTGGTACTTGCCGGTGGGGCTGACTCTCACTTTGCTTTTGTGTGGAGGCAGGCGCTACGTGCCTGCGGTCTTTATCTCCAGCGTGGTCGCAGCCGTCGTGAACTATCACCGGCCACTTTTTTCTTGGTGCGGGATACCGGGGGCGATTGCGATATATCTCGGCTACTTGGGCGCCGCGGCAATCCTGAAACGGCGTTGGCGCATCGATCTCAAACTTGGCACTCTGCGCGACGTCGGACGCTACATCGTCATTTCCCTCGGCGCAGCGATCTTCAGCGCCCTGTTCGGAATGTTGACCCTCTGGGGAGACGGCCGGATCAACCGATCCGACGCGCTCAAAATAACTATAGAATGGTGGGTCAGCGACGCGCTTGCGATCATCGTCTTCACTCCTTTCTTGTTGGTGCACGTGGCTCCGCTCCTGAACCGCTGGTTGAGTTCGGAAAGCGGGGTTCGCCGATCAGGGACTCGGCAAGGTCACGCTTCGGCAATTGAGATCCTCGAACTGACGGCGCAATCTGGATTTGTTGTATTCGCCATCTGGTTTGTCTTCGGTTACGCGCCGGCGATTCCCTATCAACCTCTTTATCTACTGTTCGTCCCGGTCATCTGGGTTGCCGTTCGGCGCGGTCTACCAGGAGCCGTGCTGACCACATTCGCCATCAGCGTCGGAATGACGTTCGCAGCCTGGATCACCCAAGCGCAACGAGGGTCGCTCCCCAGGCTGCAACTCGCCATGTTGGCGCTAGGATTGACGGGTCTTTGCCTGGGATCTGTAGTCACCGAGCGAAAGCGCGTTGAACGGGCCATTCGCAAATCGGAGACACGCTATCGCCTCCTGTTTGAGCGCAACCTGGCGGGCGTCTTTCGCACTACGCTCGCAGGATGCTTCGTGGAGTGCAATCAAGCCGCCGCTTCCATGTTTGGTTATGACTCGCCGGAGGAACTCGTGGCCTTCCCGGTCGCTAATTTGTATGAAGCGGCTTCCGATCGGGAAGCGTTCTTGACCAAACTCAAATCCGAGAAGAGCGTTACTAGCCACGAGATGAGATTTCTTCGCAAGAACGGTGATTCCGCATGGGCGATGTTGAATGCAAGTCTCGTCGATGACGACTCAGGCATCGCTAGTATTATTGAAGGAACGTTAGTCGACATTACCGAACGCAAGTCCGCCGAGGAGCGGGTTCGAACCCTAGCCTACTATGATGCTCTGACGGGATTGCCGAATCGGGTTCTTCTGCGCGATCGATTGTCCAAAGCACTCGCCACTGCCCGTCGGCAGAAGCACAAAGTTGCACTTCTGTTCTTGAATCTCGACCGCTTCAAAATAATCAACGATTCGCTCGGGCATTCCGTCGGTGACCTCCTCCTGCAAGAGGTTGCAGACCGGCTGAAAAGCTTTGCGCGAGAGCAGGATACCGTAGCCCGACTGGGCGGAGACGAATTCCTCATCGTGCTCACAAATATTAAGGACATCCCGGGTGTCGCAGTTGCCGCTGAGCGCTTTATGGATGCCATGACGGCTGGTTTCGTCATCCAAGGTCACCCCATTAATATTGGTTGCAGCCTCGGCATCAGCATCTTCCCGGAACATGGTGCGGACAACGACACCCTGATCAAGAATGCCGATGCTGCTATGTATAGCGCCAAAGACGGTGGACGGAACAACTTTCAGCTCTTTACCGCGGACATGAACGCTCAGGCCGTGCAGCGATTGACTCTGGAGAGCGGCTTGCGACTAGCACTCGACAAGAAAGAACTCTTTCTCGTGTACCAACCGCAGATGGATACTGTGACTGGAAAGATCACCGCGTTGGAAGCACTTCTCCGATGGCAACACCCGGAATTGGGACTCGTCCCGCCCGATCAATTCATCGGAATTGCCGAGAATAGTGGCCTGATCGTGCCCATCGGTGAGTGGGTACTCAGGACTGCCTGTTCTCAGGCGCGTTCATGGCAAGAAGAAGGGCTTCCCGCCGTTTCGATAGCAATTAACGTATCAGCGGTCCAGTTTCGTCAACAGGGCTTCTGCGAACTCATTAGAAGAGTGCTCCGGGAGACTGGTTTCGCCCCCCACTATCTCGAACTGGAACTGACAGAAAGCCTCCTCCTCGCGAATGTGGACGTCACGTTGTCAGTCCTTCAAGAATTAAAAGCCATGGGGTTGACGCTGGCGATTGACGACTTCGGAACTGGCTATTCCAGCTTCGGTTACTTGAAACGGTTTCCGATTAGCAAGCTGAAGATAGACCGGTCGTTCGTTCGAGATATTGCCGTGAATCCTGATGACGCGGCGATCACAACCGCAATCATCAGCATGGCCAAAAGCCTGAATCTGAAGGTGATCGCCGAGGGCGTCGAGGACGAAGCGCAGATGTCATTCCTAAGGACACACCAGTGTGACGAGATTCAAGGCTATTATTTCAGCAAGCCTCTGGCGGTTGACAAAGTTGCTGATAAGCTGCGAGGCACGGCGGTACAGGCCTTGGCTGCACACAATGCGGCGCATTGACGCCATTTCAGTAGGCGTGCCGACAGATTGGCACTAGGTCGGCGGGTAGGAGGAATGCCAAGGCCCACTTCTCTGGGCAATGGCGCAAAACGAAAGCGCCCCTGACTCGTTTAGTCACCGGGACGCTCCTTCGTTTGATCAGCCCTCCCCCGAAAGCTGCTCACAACCACCTTACGTTCTAATCTGCATTGCCGCAACGACCTGTCGTAACGGGATTTGTGTTACCTAAAACCCACCCGTTGTCTTCGGAACGGCATCTCTTAGCAGAGTTCGTCGGCTGTCACCATCTCCGCGCGCTGATGATTGAAGATCACCTCACGGCTGGTCATGCTTACCTCGATCACACTTCCATCGAGCTTTAGATGTCTCCAGGTCTCATGATTGGAGTCGTGTTTTCTTTCCTGCAATTTCTCTCGGAGTAGCGGGACAATGTCCTCGGTCGGGCGGATCTCGGTGGTCGTCATCGCGAGAAATTGCTCGCGCGAGTAACCGTAGCTTTGTACCGCGGCATCGTTGACCGCGAGAAAAGCAAGCGTCCGGACGTCGAAGATCCACATCGGAGCCGCGCAGCTATCGAGCTCTCTCAGATGTTCCGACTTCATCGCTTCTCTGTCGTTACCGCGCGTGAACCAAGAGTTACTCATCGGCATCTTCCCTCGACTCGATCCTTCGTCTTCCGTGACACTAACTTCATGAATCGTTCCCCGCGGTGACCGCGGCGGCTTTCTCTCCCGCGGGGGCCTTGCGCGATGCGTTACTTGGAGCTTTCAGTTTTGCGCCGATCGCCGGACGAGCTTTCCTTCTGTAACTCTGTGCCCAGATCACGAGGGCTAGAAGCGCGACAGCGACCGCCGAGATGACATGCATCACCTTTCAGTCTATGACTCGGCGGCTCGGACTATCTTCGTTTGGACGCGCTGGTTGAAACTAACGTAAGTTGACTCCCGCCTCGACCGAAGGGGTGTCCCAACCGAAGTCGATGCGCGTCGGCCTGATCTCGGCAAAAGGCGGTGTCGATCTCAAACTTGAGTACGCCGTGCTCGCGAAGCTCTGCGCTGAAATGCTCGATGTCAATTGCGTAGGTGTGTACGTACCCGGTGAGCAAGGCTGTCTTCCGACCGATGGCTCTGTGCAAGAAGAGTTGCAGCGCAGGACGGCGTCACGCCTTTTCGGCGGAGCGGAGGGCGACATGGAAATATTCACTGTCATGGGGCTGATAAAAGAAACGAACGACGGAGTCGTTACCAGCGAGTAAGGTCAGGGTGTGGCCTTGACTTGCGGCTTGGCTGGAGGCCCACGGCGCGGTCGTTAGGGTCGCGAGAAAGAAGAAGCAGACACGAGTTGGGCTGAAGCCTGACATTTCAGTCGGTGCTTATCAAGAACGAGGCCCGAACCCCCTCTTGCAAAAGATGATTGGCGAAACATCCCCATTACAGTGCGCCGTGAAAAGG
>PLBY01000161.1:196313-326213 GCA_003134655.1 Acidobacteriaceae bacterium | reverse complement strand
CATCCCTTTTTATAGAACTCATCGACCAGGCGCCATAACGTCAACCACCAACCAACTCACCTGAGTCGAGCCGCAGCACGAAGGGCTTCGGACTCCCGGAGGGTCCCATTCACCCTCACCCTGTATCAGACCGTTCTCGACAGATTTGACATCTACACCATCGAGGCCAAGATTGGGCGTACTCCACAGGACCCTACCGTCGGGCGCAAGCCGCAAAAGACGCTCGCCAGAGGCGACCAGCAAGTAATCCTGACCCGCGTCCCACTAAGCGAAGAGACGATTTCGCGCCTTGGCACGCAATAGTTCGGCCACAAGCTGCTGCACGTGCCCTCGGTCGAGAATACCTATTTAGCACACAGCTAGCACAGACAGTGAGTTCGGTTTGGGTTCCTTTGGCGAATGCAAGACGAAAGCGGTACGAAAGCTGTGCTAAAACTGTGCTAGCCCCCGGCGGAAGTTAAGGTTTTGGTCGGAAAGCCGGATTGATTCCAGAGGATTTCCTTTGCTATCAATATCTTCGCCCGTTCGGCCCCCACTCGCTTCCGCCATTCAAAACCCTCATAAACACGGGATGATTACCATTGCAATCTGAAATCTGTGTTACGTCCTGTGGCTGGGGTCCATTTCCAGAGCCTGATCGGCGAAAGCTGCACCGGCCGGTCACTCCGTTTCCAAACCCTGCACAGGCGCGATCCACAAGCACGCCTTCTCAGGGCCGTGCGAATCGCCTGACCATGAGAATCACAGCGACCGCTTAGAGATCATATTCAGCAAATCAGGTTCCGCACCTGCATCCTTAAGGCGTTCCTGAACGAGGGAGGTCAATCGGAAATTCACGCCGTACGTATCAACCAGTGTTGCCATCCGCTTGCTGGTGATTCCGCCGCTGAGTCCTTTCTCGACCTAGTCGAGGGAGAACGGCATTGCCTTGCTCTTCACCGCGTCCTTCTTTGGCTCGGATTCACGCCAGTTCGCCTCCTGCTTCGATATCAACCCTTTTCTGAACATATCCTCTAGGCTCGCCCGGGACTTGTCGGAACCCGGTTGCAGGGCGGCTTGCGAAACCAGATCGCAGCTTCTTTCGAGGGGTGAACGCCTCAGACGCGATGAGCGACGGCGAAGATCGGAGCCTGGTAGCCATCTTCACCACCGGTCGGCGACTCGGGACATATTACCGGTCTGTTCGGAATTCGTAACAAATTCCAGTTTCCAACTTACAGACATTTGCCTCGCACTACACTTCGCGCGGCACTTACTTAGAGAGTGGGCCCCAGTTCTTCCCCCCATTGTTCGGTAGACAAAAATAGCATCGCTCCAGTGCGAAGCCTGTCTGATCGCAGGTTTGATCTGACGTCCACTACAAGAGCGTGCTGGTTCTACTACGGCCTCATGGTGGTCCGGTGGCAAAAGAAAGAATGTGTGTGCGATGCAGGCGGTGAGCACGACAGGCCGGATGGCGCTTCTAAGCGGCGCCATGTTGTGGTTTGCTTGCTGCGCAGCACACGCCCAACAGCCAACCGTCACACTGGAACTGATCCCGACGGGCGTCCTTGACCATCGTCAGGCGCAACTCTTTATCACCATTGAGTCAGTGCAAGAACTGAATAACGCGGTGATCGAGGTCCACGCATCCTCCGATTTCAAAATCTCCCCCTCGACCATCGCCCTCCCATCTGTATCGCGCAGTGTCATCGAGAATGTGGCGGTAACATTGGTCAATCCAAATCTGCTTGCAGGGGACCAGGCTCTGACCGTGACCCTGTCCCAACCGAATGATCCGACGACACGCAAGATCCTGGTTAGTAAGCTGATAAAGTTCGCTTATACGCCGGAAATATCTCTTGCGATTTTCTTTCTGTTCGCAGCGGGCGGCGTGGTAATCGGTTATTGGTTGCGGCTGGTGGTGAAAGTGTTGGGCACGATTGATCCTCCTCCCGCAGCGCCGGTGCCCCCCGGTCCTCCACCTGGGCCAATCGCTACATTTGTCAAAGCGCATTACTACCTGGTCGATTTCCTGGTCACTCTGATCATCGCTTTTATTGTCCTGGCGACTTTTATTCAGGGCGGACGACCTCCTCAATCCGGCGCTACGTGGTACGGAGCTCTCGCAAGCGGCGTCGGTATTGGTTTGTTTACCAATAGCGAACTACTGACACGTTTAAAGAGATAGCAAAGGGCCGAGCCCAACCAGGGAGTGATCGACGTTTCTCGGCGGGAGCAGATAGCGCCGCTATCTGCTGGCGCACGTATTCACCAAGAGACAACCCAGTTCCAACAAAGGAGGAGTTCTTCGATGGCAAATCGAACCACGACGTATAAGGCGCTTAAAGGAAAGGCGACCCGCGGAGGCACGCAGTTTCAGCCGAGGAAGGGAGTCGCGGCCGACGCCGCTGCGGCTCCGGAGGTGAGATTCAGTAGACCCACTCGACATCGGTACCCGATCAGTCCAGAGGAGTTCCAGGCATTGAAAGATGCAGCGCCCGCAAAGAAAGATGCTTTTCGTCCGAGGGCACGGATCTTCATGGACGCGGAGGCGATGGCCCCTGCCGTTCGATCGGCGGCACCGGTTGCCCCTGCCGCCGCGACATTCGGGGCTGGCTTCGCGGGAATTCCTGCCACCGGATGGCTTCCGTACGATTGCGCGCTCGCGGTTGGAAAGGAATATGTAGTGTGCGCGGTCAACTCTTCGGTCGCGGCCTTCGACCGAAGCGGTACTCGGGCCTTTCAATCGACTTTGGCGGACTGGTTCAAAAGCGTATTGCCGGCGGCAGCGACGGTGTTCGACCCGAGGCTGATCTATGATCCCGCCGCGGACAAGTACATCCTGGTCGCGGCGGCAAATAACAACGATAACCAGCAATCGTGGTTCTTGATCTCGGTCTCGCAGACTGGCGATCCCAATGGCGCATGGTGGAGTTACATTTTGGATGCGACTGTCGATGGCAGCACCCAGACCAACAACTGGGCTGACTACCCCGGGCTTGGGCAAGACGCAAACGCGATCTACCTGACGGCGAACATGTTTCAGTGGAATGACGGACCGTTCCAATATGCGAAGCTGCGGATTGTACCAAAACAAGCGCTGTACACAGGAGGAACTCCCACGTTTTCAGATCTTGTAGGGATGACGAATGCAGACGGGTCGCTCGTATTTGGCCTGCAGCCGGCAAATGTTCTGGATGCCGGCGCAACCGTACAACTGGTTAACACAGTTTATCCGACACCGAATGGTCCAACCCCGAACGAGATCACGGTGTGGAGCGTTCAGAATCCGACCAGCAGCCCGATCCTGCAATCGCAAGCCGTCTCATGTGCGTCATACGCGATCCCGCCACATGCGGATCAGAAGGGAGGCGCTCCTCCGTTGGATACGGGAGATGTTCGCGTCATGAACGTGGTGCTGCGGGACGGTTTCGTGTGGGCCAGTTTCGTGACGCAATTCAACTGGGAAGGCGATGCGACCAATGTGGCAGCGATCTTCTGGATGCAGTTGGACAGCAGTCAGAGGCTGGTCCAGCAGGGCGTTTTCGGGGCAAGCGGAATGCACTACTTCTATCCCGCGATCGTGCCGGTTACCTTGCAAGGCTGCCTGATGGTGTTCAGCCGTTCGAGTCCAAACGATTATGCGTCTCTGTGCGCTGCGGGGCGCAAGCAGGGGGATAAGCCGGGAACATTCGGCCCGAGCGCAATGGTCCAGGCTGGAACGAACACCTATACGGGGCTCGACGGCAGCGGACGCAACCGCTGGGGAGACTATTCAGCTGTGTCTCCGGATCCCACCGACGTTGGTTCTGGGTGGGTTTACGGGGGATATGTAAGCGGGCTCAATCAGTGGGCTACCTGGGTCAGCAGCGGCAAGCCGTAGCGGATCAGCTGAGAATCAGTCTTCGCGATCTGAAGTCACAGAAGAGTCCTGATGGCCGATCGCTGATTCGGATGACTTCTCGAATCGTGCGCGAGACTTAAGGCGCTCATAGTCTTCGGAACTGATCGGTAGACCGAGCGGCGTGGACTTAACGGGGGTATCTTTGCTCGGTGTTTCGGAACTGTCATCGACAGGCCGATGAGGAACGGCAGCCTGAGTGGCAGCACCCTGGGTTGCTGTCCATGGCGTTTTTTGAGGACCGTTGCCCATGATGTGATTGTACTCCCGCCGGCATGGGTAAACCAGACGCCTCAGCCGCGCAGGATGGTGGAAATAGGATGCAAGTTTTTGATTCTGGGACCAACTGGATTTCACTATTTTTGAGAGGGGAGCTACGCCAATGACTGAGAGCAATCGACCGATCACAATTGGGGGCAAGACTTTTGATCTGCTAGAGCCCGCGGATGCGGGAAAAATCGTCAAGTCGATCATGGCCATGGCACCTGCGGCAGCCGCGCCTCTCGGACCTGTGGCGGAAATCGCCGTCAAACCGGGGGTGGAACGCTGGGATGTGAAGACTGGGAACGACGCTGACGTGGGGGATGTGGGGCAGAATACCGTGGACGGCGGTACGGTGCCGGGCATCGTTCCGACGACTGTGGAACAAATGGTGAACATGCCTCGCCCAGATGATCCAAACCACCCGCTGCCAGCGAGCCCAACTAGCGGGTTCGATCAGTGGTGGTACGAGCACCGGATCCGTCCTGTGGAGACGACAATCTGGCAACTGGAGGCGGACATTATCGCGGTCAAGCTGGAAGCCGACGGAGATCAGCACCTGGTGCTGCAGGGGGGCAGTGGTGAAACCATGATCGGCGAGGTTCCCAAACCAGACCCTGCGTTTATCAAGGCCAGTCCCTGGGCCGCCAACATTCAGGCAGCACGCGAGGTCGTGAACGGAATTATTGGGGCGAATTTGTCAGCACAACCGTTCGTGCAGGGCCCCGGCAAATACCTGCTTCCGGCCAGCACCATGCCCCAGCCGAGTGGACCAGGGGCGGCGGCTCCGAGCGTGAATGTGGGACCGGACACGACGCGTCCTTTCAAGAGCAAAGTCCGGCAACGCGCCACCATTACGGGGGTTGGATTCTTCGACGTGGTACACGGTCAGATGGGAGTCTCGCAGTCGAACGGAATCGAACTCCACCCCGTCCTCGACATTCAGCTGAAGTAGGTGGCCCGTGGTCTACATTTTCTTCACCGCGTTTATCGCGGTGTTCCTCGTTGAATTGGCTGGCGACAAGACGGTATACACGGTCTCGAGCCTGTGCACCCGCTTGCCCGCCCGACAGATTTATGTCGGCATCAGTTTGGCGTTCATGGTGAAAATGCTTGTTGCCGTGATGATGGGGCATTTGATTGGGAGCATTCCGCCAAAGATCCTGGCCTGCCTCAACGGCGCGACATTTTTTCTGATGGCAGCGGCTCTGTGGAGAAAGCGTGAAGAGCGTTCGCAGGCGGTCGGACCGATGACGGGGTTAGGGGCATGCGTCCTTGCCTTTTCGTCAGTGTTTTTTTCCGAATGGGCAGACGGAGGCCAGCTGACAGCGGCAGCGCTATCGGCGCGTTATCAGGTTCCGTTTCTCATCTGGGGAGCAGGGACGCTGGCTTTGATGACCAAGGGGCTGTTGGCGGTGGGTGTCGGAAAGGGACTGCGCCACTACTTCCCTTCGGTCACGGTGCGACCGTTCGCCGTCGCCGTGGCCGTTGTCTTGGGAATCCTGTCGCTGAGTGTGTGGCGGTAACCGGAAGGAGACACTGGCCAAATGCGCAGACTGAGCCGTAATACGTTACCCACCATCGGCTTGGCCTTTTTCGCCGCGCCGACAGCACCTCTGATACCTGCCGCGGGACTGTGCTTCAACGTATGCTCCGGTCATCCCTCATTCGGAGTAAACCGATGGACTCCCCACAGCGGTCAGAACGACGAGACGTTCGCTTCCCGTTACACTTGCCAGTCCTTGTCCGGATGGCCCAACGCAAGGAAATGCGCGCTCGGTCTGAGAACATCAGCCTGGGCGGCATTCTGCTGTCGAGCTCTTTTCTGATCCCAGTGGGCTCTGCGGTAGAGGTATCGATTGGAGTGGAGCACTTGCCCGATCCAGGCATTCTGTTGAGCGCTCACGGCAAGGTTCTTCGGGTGAAGCCAAAGGACAGCGGCGACTTCGCGGTCGCAATCCAGTTAGATGGCGCGTTCAAGCTTCCGCTCTCTGAAACTGGGCTACGTTCGAGCTCCAAGGAAGAAAAACGGCCCTCCCCGCGCCCACAGCAGAGCACAGCGATCTGGTTCACTGGAATGAATCTCGTGCCTGCCTGGCACACTGAAACCTAGCCGGCCTAGTCTCTGGCAGCCCCAGTTTCGAGGTTGAGGTGAAAAGGGTACGCGTTTTCCACGTACCCTACCCCCTCCTGGACCATATCCTAGCCGGACGAATATTGGGGGAAGGCCCGCCCGGTAGGACCGGAGTTAGAGCGCCCCGAATCATACAAGAAACTCTGTCCGGGGCTGCCACCTAATCGGTGCATACCGATAGCACTCTCGTGCCATACACTACTCTTCCGGCAGCGTCTATGCTTCTTCTTGAGCAGCACTTGGGGGAGGGCTGATCAACATACGTCCCAAGACTCAAACTGAGTCTGGGGCGTTTTGTTTTGCCCGTGAGAACCTCCAAACTTGCTTCGGTTTCACCACAGATGCGTCTGCGTTTCAGGCTCCGGCACTTCCCGGGCACATTCCGGCGTGTCGTTTTCCGGCTTGTTGACCAGGGAACTGACTGGATACCGGCTCATGAAACCCGCGTCGAAAGGCACCAGCAGTTCCGCCAGTCGCTCCGCCTCAGCCGCGGGCGCCGTCAGCCAGGACTCATAGTGCCGACGGGGAAGGATCACCGGCATGCGGTCGTGCACCCCGCCGAGCAATTCGTTGGGAGCGGTCGTCAGGATCGAGCAGGAGTGAAGCATGGGGCCGCCCGGCGACTTCCACCGGTCCCAGACTCCGGCAAAGGCGAACAGAGAATTGTCTTTCATTCCGAAGTGAAACGGTTGTCGCTGCTTGCCTGATTTCTTCCACTCATAAAAGCCGTCGGCGGGGATCAGGCATCGACGCGTGCGGAAAGAATCCCGGAAAGCAGGTTTCTCCAACACAGTTTCGCTGCGGCCGTTGATCAGTTGGTTGCCAATCTTGATGTCGATGGCCCACGAGGGCACCAGACCCCACCTCATCATCGAGAGAATTCTGCTCGAGCCTTCTTGCCGAACCGTCGTCACGGGCTGGGTGGGGGCAATGTTATAGCGGGGACTCCAGTCTTCTTCTTCCGAGGCACTCTCGAAGTACTCTTCCACCACCTGTTTTCGCCGCGAAAGTCGATACCGTCCGCACATGAGGAGATTATGGCAGCGCCAAACCGGAGTCGCAAATCAGTAAAATGACTTCTTGGTCGGATTCCTTTCGCATCTGCAGCGATGCTGCCAGAGGGCGCTTTCGCTTGGGGTGATCGCGCAACAGTTAAGAGGCTTGGCGCGGTATACTCGCCTTCGATCTCATGGCTAACATTCTCTACGGCGTAAACGGCGAAGGCGCGGGCCATTCCACCCGAGCGAGGGAAGTGCTGTCACATCTCGTCGCTCAAGGGCACGTCGTCCACGTTGCGTCGTTTGACCGCGGCCTGCAAAATCTCAAGGGCCAGTTCGACGTCACCGAGATTTACGGCTTCCGCTTCGCCTATCTCAACAATCGCGTGCGCTACGAACGCACCATCGTCAAGAATCTGATCACGATGCCGCAAGCGGCGAGGAGCCTCTCACGCCTGGAAGACCTGGTCGACGAATGGAAGACCGACCTGGTCATCACCGACTTCGAACCTCTCACCTGTCATGTCGGACACAAGAACGATCTCCCGGTCATTTCCATCGATAATCAGCATTGCCTCACGAATGCTGTGGTTTCGTATCCCAAGCAATATCGGAGCGACGCCATGGCCGCCAAACTTGTGACCCGCCTCATGACACCGCGCGCCAGCGCCTACCTGGTTATTTCTTTCTTCAGCGCGCCGATTCGCAAGCGCAATACATTTCTGTTTCCTCCTCTGCTGCGGCAGGAAATCCTTGATGCTACTCCTACACAGGGCGAGCACGTGCTGGTTTATGTGACCTCACCCGCGCCGACTCTCGCAAAGCTGTTAAGTTCAGTCCGCTGCCGCTTTGTTGCCTACGGTTTCGGGCGGGAGGGACAGGACGGGAACATCCTTTATAAGAAACCGTCTGTTGATGGCTTCTTCGCCGACCTGACCAGCGCCCGCGCCATCGTCGCCAATTCGGGATTCTCGCTGGTCACCGAGGCTCTGCACTTGGGCAAGCCTTATCTGGCGGTTCCGGTGAGCCACCAGTTCGAGCAAATCTTCAATGCGTACTGGCTGGAAAAGTCTGGCTATGGCGCATACTGGGAAGAGTTGAACAAAGAGCGGGTTGAGGCATTCCTCTATAATCTTCCGCACTATCGCGAGGCGCTGACGCAATATCCGCGACAAGGGAATGGGGCCCTGCTCGCAAAGCTGGATGCGCTAATCGCCCGCTAACCGCCATCAAGGAACCCGCCGAACACTGTACAAACGTAACCTCCGACCGCGACGCCCTGGGCGATACCATGGCCGGAGCCCACGCTCCCAACGATTTGCTACCGGAGGTCTCTCTATGCCGACACGGCGTGTTTTCGTTTTGCTGGCAGCCAGCGCTTTCCTGTGCGCCTTCACGGCTTACGGTCAGGATTCGCAATCTCTTGGAGATGTGGCTCGCCAGTCCCGCCTGCAAAAGCAGCAGAAGGACGCGCAGGCGAAAGACGCTTCCCCGAAGGATGCTTCCAGCAAGCAAACCCCGGCAACTGATGCCAGCGCGAAGGACGCGCAACCGGCCAAGTCACCTCACGTGATCACCAACGACGAGATCCCGTCGCACGTAGGACCGACCGTAACGACCGCACGCAGTTCTCAAGCGGACGACGAGCCTGATGCCACACCAAACTCTGGCGACCGAGACGCTCGAGCAGAACAATTGAAATCGCGGATTCAGGCCCAGAAGAGCGCCATCGCTGGTTTGGAGAGCGAGATCGCGAGTCTCAGCGAGTCCATCCGCTATGCCGGTGCGAACTGCGTTGCCAACTGCGTGCAGTGGAACGAACGCCAGAAGCAAAAACAGGAGCAGGCGGAATCCATGAAGGCGCAACTGGAGGAGCAGAAAAAACAACTGGAGAATATGCAGGACTCCGCGCGCAAACAAGGCTTTGGGAGTGCCGTCTCCGATCCGTAGACCGGGTCGAGCGCGAAAACCGCCGAACGTGACGGGCAGGCAGATTGCGGTCCCGTCCGATTTACGGGGCAGGGCTACTTGGAGAAATTCCGCGCCAGCGATTTTCACACTCCCCAAAACTGCCCGGTCATGCGAAATTAGTTCATGTCTTTAGTCGTCCGCCCTTCACCTATTCATTCCGTTGGGGTCTACACTTCGAAGCCCATCCGCAAGGGAACTCGCGTGGTCGAGTATGCCGGTGAGCGCATCACCGCCGAAGAGGCCGACCGCCGTTACGACGGCGTATCCCGCACCTATCTCTATGGGCTCGATGACGGAAAGACCGTAATCGACGGCCACGGTCTGGGCGCCTATCTGAATCACTCCTGCGATCCCAACTGCGAAGTCGACGAGATCAAGGGCCGCGTCTGGCTCTTCGCCATCCGCGACATCGCCGCCGGTGAGGAACTGGTCTGGGACTACAACCTCTACGACGACGAAGAGCCCGCTCCGTGCCACTGCGGTTCCCGCAAATGCCGCGGGACCATGTATTCCCGGGAGTGGATGGCCAAGATGCGCCGCAAAGAGGCGCGCAAGAAACAGAAATCCGCGGCGCTGCAGAAGAGCAAGCTCGCCCGAAAGACAAAACCGAGCCCAGAAGCCGCGGCATAGGCGCCTGACTGACGTGGGTCGCCGCATACCAACTAAGTGGACATGCGCCAGCGCGAGGTTCTAGCCGGTCGCACCCCTCAGGCGCTCCGTCAATTGCCGGATGTAGTCGATGAGTTCCGGTGGTTCGTGCACACGGAAGCCGACCCCGAGCAGCGACAGGTGGATCGTGATTCCCTCCAGTGAATGAGAGCCCGTGCGGAGCGTGCAGGAGTGGTCATCGATGGCTTCCAGCACCCCCGCCGAAGGGGGAATGCGCTCGGCGACAACATCGACCGGCGCATCCAGAGTTACCCGTGCATGGTAGGGATACGGCATCTGCGACAGCGACTTCGAAACAAAGGCTGCAAAGTCTCCCTCGGGCGGCTTGCGCGGTTTGAAACGCGTTGAGGTCTTCAGCTTGCCTTCCATGCGGTCCACCCGGAAGGTTCGCCAGTCTTTGCGCACCAGATCCCACGCCACGAGATACCAGCGATAACCGGTATGCACAAGGCGATGGGGTTCCACGATGCGGGCGCTGGGTGCACCGGTGCGGTTGTGATAACTGAATCGAATTCCTTCCTGATCGCGGCAGGCGCCGGCGATGGCCGACAGACGTTCCGCATCCACGGTTGGACCTCGGCTGCCTGAATCTCGACCGCCCAGGGGCACGATAAAGGCGTGCAGCGCGGCGACGCGATGGCCCAATCGCGGTGGCAGCACCTGCTCGAGCTTCATCAGCGCGCGCATCGAGGCCTCCTCGATGCCAGTGACGCTGCTGGCGGAGGTTCGCAGTCCGAGCGCGACCGCGACCGCTTCGTCATCGTCGAGCAGCAGCGGAGGCAGCGTTGCTCCGGCACCCAGCTGGTAGCCCCCCGCGGTTCCTGAGGTGGAATGCACGGGATATCCCAGGCTGCGCAGCCGATCGACATCGCGACGGAGGGTGCGCGCAGTGACATCGAGCCGATCGGAAAGATCAGCTCCGGACCAATAGCGCTGCACTTGAAAAAGGGACAGCAGGAGGAGCAACCGGGCTGAGGTCTGCAGCATGATTTTGGGCCGTGAGTATTGTGCCATGGATCGAGGACTGAATCTGTCCTCAATTGCTGATACGGTTCCGCTTGTCGATTCGGGACGGGTTATTGGTTGAATCGCATAAATGAGGAGAAGAATATGAAGCTGACAGAGCTATTGCTCGCGGAACTGGAACGGGAAGCTGACGGAACGCGCAGCGCGCTGGCGCGTGTGCCCGAAGGGCATAACGATTGGAAGCCGCATCCGAAATCGATGCCTCTCGGCTATCTGGCGTCTCTGGTGGCGACCATGCCATCGTGGGTCGCCACGATGGTCAATCAGGACGAACTCGATCTCAAATCGCCGGCGGCTGCGAAGTTCAAGCCTCTGGAATGGCGCACGCGGGCCGAGCTGGCGTCCGCGCTCGATGCCGGTGTCGCTGAGGCACGGGCAGCTTTGCAGAATACGACGGACGAGCATCTGCTGACGCCCTGGAGGCTCGTCGTGGGCGGGCACGTGGCCAGCGAGAATCCGCGGCACGTCATGATCACGGACGAAGTGTTCAACCACCTCGCACATCACCGTGGACAGTTGACCGTGTATCTAAGGCTCAACGACGCGTCCGTGCCTGCGATTTACGGGCCTTCGGCGGATGAGGGACGCTTCGACTAGTACGGAATGGTTGCCGGCGGCATACTTCGCTCCATCGCCGCCCCCTTGAATTTACGGCGTAACTTTATGGTCGCGACCGCGGTTGTAATTGTTATGTTCAGCTTCGTGTGACATTTGTCATCCCACCCTGATGACGATCTCCACTGGCGGCGGTGAGTGCAGTGCGAAAGTATGAAATACGAAGAGGGTGGTCCTGTGGGGTTGAGTTCTATGCGGGAAAAAATCGAACGCGGGCCGGTTGTAGACATTGAGGTTCATCGTCTATTCTTGGTGGGCTGGGACGTGCTTACCTCCTGCGCCCGGCTCCCGGTTTCCTCTGGAGTGCGTCGATGACATTGACCCGGTTTGTCACGAAGAACGCGTTCCGCAACAAGCGCCGCAGCATTCTGACGGTGTTAAGCATTGCGTTCTCTTTGCTCCTGCTCACGCTGATGATGACGATCTGGCGGGCCTTCTATCTCGACCAGGGCAGCGCGGAATCGGCGGAAAGACTGGTGGTGCGGCATCGCGTGTCCTTGACTTTCTCTCTGCCCGGCTACTACCGGGAGAAGATTCGCGCGATTCCCGGGGTTGAGGCGGTCGTGCCGGTCTCCTGGTTCGGCGGAATTTACAAAGACCAGAAGCCGGAAAACTTCTTCGCGCAGTTCGGTACCGATCCAGATGAATTCTTCAAAGTGTATCGGGACTGCTCCATGCCCGCGGAACAGGTCACGGCATGGCAGCGCGACCGGCAAGGTGTGATTGTGAATGACTCCCTCGCCAAGAAGTATGGCTGGAAACTGGGGGATCGTATTGTGCTGCAGGGGACCATCTATCCCGTCAATCTCGAACTGATCGTGCGCGGCATTTTCCATACGAATCCTGACAACAAGTCGGTGTACTTCAATGCGAAGTACGTGGAAGAAGCGGTGGCGTTCTTCAAGGGACAGGCCGGCACGTTCAGTATCCTGGCGAACTCTCCAGGGGACGTGAGTAAAATCGCGAGCACCGTTGACGACACATTCCGTAACTCGCCTCAGCCCACGAAGTCCGAGAGCGAGAAAGCTTTCGGGCTGGAGTTCGTGGCCATGATGGGCAACGTGAAGGCATTCATCCTGAGCATCTGTTCCGCGGTGGTTTTTGCGACGTTGCTGGTATCGGCCAACACCATGGCGATGTCCATCCGCGAGCGGACCCGCGAGGTCGCGGTTCTGAAAACGCTGGGCTTCACCAAGCGCGGAGTGCTGGGATTGTTCGTGAGTGAAGCCGTGGCTCTCTCGCTGTTCGGCGGCCTGCTTGGGGTTGGACTTGGCTGGATGATGGTGTATGGACTGACCCATTCTCCTCAGTTCTTCAGCTTTTTCCCCATGAAGGTGACAGTCGGAATTTGGGTCGTCGCCATGTTGACGTCCGGGATGGTGGGACTGCTGAGCGCAACTCTTCCTTCCTACCATGCTTCGCAAATCAATATAGTCGACGGATTACGACACATCGGGTGAAGTTATGACGTTGGGCAGTTTTGTCGTGCGCAATACGTTTCGAAACAAGCGGCGCAGCCTGCTGACCATGATCAGCATCAGCTTCTCGCTGCTTTTGCTCACGCTGATGATCTGCATCTGGCGATCGTTTTATGTGGACCAGGTCGCCCCCGAAGCGTCGCGCCGCTTGATCGTTCGCGACCGCGTCTCGCTGGCATTTTTTCTGCCGGCGTTCTATCGCGACAAGATTCGCAGCGCGCCGGGCGTGACCTCGGTGGTGCCGATCACCTGGTTCGGAGGCCGTTATATCGATGACCGGCCGGAACACTTTTTTGCCCAACTAGCCACGGATCCGGACGAGTATCTGAAAGTAGCATCGGACAAGATTTGCCCGCCCGATCAAGTAAAGGCCTGGCAGCAGGATCGCGCCGGAGCCCTGGTGGACGTGACGCTTGCGACGAAATATGGCTGGAAGATCGGCGACCGCGTTACTTTGCAGGCCAACATTTTCCCGACGAACCTCGATCTGACGATTCGCGGAATTTATCACCGCGATCCGCCTCAGAATGCGCTGTACTTCAACGCCAAATATCTGGAAGAGGCGGTGCCCTGGTTCAAAGGCCAGGCAGGCTGGTACGCCGCGCAGGTTGACTCGGCGGAGAATGTGTCGCGTGCGTCGAGCGAGATTGATGGCATGTTCCGCAACTCTCCGCTGCAGACCAAGACCGAGAGCGAGAGAGCGTTTCAGTTAGGCTTTGTCGCTTCGCTGGGGAACATCAAGGCGTTCATCCTCGGCATCTGCGGGGCAGTCGTATTCACCATCATGCTGGTTTCGGCCAACACCATGGCAATGTCTGTGCGCAGCCGGACGCGCGAAGTCGCCGTGCTGAAGACGCTGGGCTTCACGCGCCAGCGTGTGCTGTCGATTTTCGTGAGCGAATCGGTGGCTCTCGCGGTTGCTGGCGGAGTGATTGGAGTGCTGGTGGCGATTCCCGTGATCGCGTTCCTGACGCATAGTTTCATTGGGTTGGGAATCCCGCTCAACATGAAGGTGAGATGGGCCACGGCAGGCCTGTCGATTCTGGTGTCGTTGGTATTGGGACTCGTGAGTGGCTATTTGCCGGCATACAACGCGTCGCGCATAAACATTGTGGATGGACTGCGCCACATCGGCTGAAACGTAGCGCCGCCGTCTCGGCGGCTGTCGTGGCGGCGCCGGCGCTACAGAAGATAGGGTTTAATTATGGCGATACCGATCAGCTATAACATTCGCAATTTAAGGCTCCGCAAGGGCCTCACGGTCATGACGGCTCTGGGCATCGCGCTTACGGTTACGACAGCGATCTTTCTGATGGCGCTCATCGCGGGGTTGAACCGCGCGTTCGTCAGCAGCGGCAGCGCGAAGAATGTCCTCGTGCTGCGCAAGGGATCGGAAGCGGAGCTTTCGGGCGGATTCGATGCGGCACTTTTCCCCACGCTGAAGACGCTCCCGGGCATTGCGAAAGACAGTCATGGCGAACCGATGGCGTCGGGCGAGTGGGTGGTGGTCATCATCCTGCCGCGCAAAGACGGCACCGGCGAAGTCAACGTCACCGTGCGGGGCATGATGCCCGATGGCCTTGAAATGCGGCAGACGCCCGACGAACCAGGAAAGCCAGCGAGCGTGAAATTGGTGGAGGGACGCTGGTTTCAGACGGGACAGCGGGAAGTTGTGGTCAGCAAATCGATTCAGGGGCGCTTTTCGCACGCCAACATCGGCGACACGATGGAGTTTGGCAAGGGATCGTGGAAGGTCGTGGGAGTGTTTGACGCCGGGGGATCGGCGTACGAGTCCGAAGTTTGGGGCGACGTAAATCAAATGGCATCGGATTTCGATCGTCAGGGCGGCTACTCGTCGGCGTACCTGCGCGCGACCGACCCCATCTCCGCTGAGGCGCTCAAGAACCGGGTCGGCGACGATCAGCGATTGAAACTCGAGGGAGTACTGGAGACCGACTATTACGCCAAGCAGACCAGTTCCGGCGCCCCGATCAAAGTGATCGGCATTGTGGTGGGCTTCATCATGGCGATCGGCTCGATCTTCGCGGCCATGAATACAATGTATGCAGCGGTGGCGTATCGCGGACGCGAGATTGCCACGCTGCGCGTGATCGGCTTCTCGCGGCCTGCGATTCTGACATCGTTTGTGCTGGAGTCTTTGCTGCTGGCTTTACTGGGCGCCGCGGCAGGAATCTTGTTGATGCTTCCGTTCAATGGGATGCAAACCGGCACATCGAATGCCGTCACGTTCAGCGAAGTGGTGTTCGCGTTGCGCATCACGCCGCAAGTGGCGGGATATGCAATTGCGTTCGCGTTGATTATGGGGTTCGTGGGCGGGCTTGCTCCCGCGTGGCATGCGGCGCGGCAGAATATTCTCAACGCCCTGCGCAGCTAGCTGCTAGCTGTCGCGGGAAACTATTTGCGGAGTTAGAGCGCAAACATCCTTATGGCGATTGACACAAAGCACGAAGACTTGCAGAGCTTGCGCATTGACCGCACCCAGCGCGGCGACTCCGGTGGAGAACCGCCGGCATGGGCTCGCCGCTACATCCTGGGCGGTATCGCCGTCGTTGTGCTGCTTGGCGTAATTGTGTTGGCCTATCGTTTGTTCGCGTCCGACGTGCCTGAAGTCGAGGCGGTTCGCGCCACCGCGGAAACCAGCGGCAATGACGCCGGCGGCACCGTGCTCTCGGCTACGGGCTACATCGTGGCGCATCACACCATCAACGTAAACTCCAAGGTCACTGGCCGCCTAGCTTGGATCGGTGTGGAGAAGGGCGACAAGGTGAAGGAAGGCCAGATACTCGTGCGCTTGGAAGATCAAGAGTTCCGCGCGGCCTATGGGCAGGCTAAGGGTGCCGTAGCCAATGCTCGCGCGTATCTCGACGAACTACAGCACGGATCGCGGCCCGAGGAAGTGCAGCAGGCGCAACACAATCTCGACGAAGCGCGCGCTACGCTGGCGAACGACAAGCTGACGCTGGACCGCACGAAAGAACTCGCTGGCAGCGGTGTGGTTTCCCGCCAGCAACTGGACGATGCCACTGGGAAATTCGAGGCCGATCAGCAACGCGCGAATTCCCTGGAGAAGGCGTTTCAGCTTTCCAAGATTGGGCCGCGGGCAGAGGAAATTGCCCGGGCGCAGGGTGCGCTGATGCAAGCGCAGGGGCAACTTGATTACGCCCAGTCGCAACTGGACGCTACCGTGATCCGTGCGCCAGTGACGGGAACGATTCTCGACCGCACGGCCGAAAAGGGCGAACTCATTACGGCGCAGTTTGCCAGCGCAGCGGCGGGCGGCCCACAGGGATCGGTTGTGTCCCTCGCAGACCTGAATGATCTGCAGGTGGAACTGGATATCGCGCAGGCAGACTTCGCGCGCCTGGGCCCGACGCAGAAGGCAAAGGTCACAACCGACGCGTATCCCGACAAGGAATATGACGGCGTGATCGCGCAGATTTCACCCGAGGCCAACCGGCAGAAGGCCACGGTACAGGTGAAGGTACAGGTGCTGAACCCGGACAAGTATCCCGCCGTTCAGCTGCGGCCGGAAATGAACGCAACGGTAAAGTTCCTGGCCAACGATGTGCCGAAGACTTCAAAAGAACCGACAGGAGTCTACGTGCCCTCGACCGCGATTCGCGATCGAGACGGTAAGAAGATCGTATTGATCGCGTACAACGGGAAAGTTGTCGCGCGCGAGGTTCACGTCGTGGGCCAGCGCAGCGATGGAGCACTCGTCGATGGGCTGGTCGGGGGCGAAAGCGTGGTTACGGCCGCTCCGGCCACTTTGAAAGATGGAGACAAAATTAAAATTAAGGGGCAATCATGAGCACAGCTACACAACCCAACGTTGCCACGGGAACGAAAGTTGTACAGGTTCGCGGCGTGAGCAAAGTCTTCAAGCGCGATGCCTTTCAGGTGACTGCGCTCGATGACGTGTCGATCGACATTGCCAAGGGAGAATTTCTGGCTCTGATGGGTCCGTCAGGATCGGGCAAGACGACGCTGCTGAATATGATCGCGGCCATCGACCGGCCGAGCAGCGGCGAACTGCTAGTGCAGGGACAGGACATTTTCCGCTTCAGCGATTCGCAGATTGCCCGCTGGCGCAATGAGCACATCGGCTACGTGTTTCAGACATTCAACCTGATCCCGGTGCTCACGGCTTTTGAGAACGTGGAACTGCCGCTGCTGCTCACGAAACTGACTTCTCAGCAACGCCGCGACCATGTTCTGACCGCGCTTAAGCTAGTTGGATTGGAGGATCGAGTCGGCCATCTGCCCAAGCAACTCTCCGGTGGACAGGAGCAGCGCGTGGCCATCGCACGGGCGATTGTGAGCGATCCGACTCTGTTACTTGCCGACGAGCCCACCGGCGATCTGGATAGTCATTCGGCTACGGAAGTGTTGGAGATTCTGAAGAGGTTGAACGAGGATTTCCACAAGACGATCGTGATGGTGACGCATGATCCACACGCAGCGTCGTACGCGCACGTGACGCGGCACTTGGAAAAAGGAATGCTGCTGCCCCCGGGCTAAGCCATATTGCGGGCGGGCTTGAACGTTCAGCCGGTTCGAAGAACGTCGCCCGCCCGATTAACTAACTTTAAGCAACCAGACCTGCTTCACTGCCCGCCGCCGGAATCTCAGTGGGCAGATCCGCCACCCAGCGCCAGGCACGTCGGCCGTTCGAAACCACGGCCTGTGCCTCCCCATATTCCACCAGGCGGTTCAGCACTGTGGTGACCGACGCCATCGGATCCTTGTGGCGCGCCAGCAACGCCGGCATCTTCTGCTGGAAATAGTCGCAAATGTCGCGCGCATTCATGGCGTGGCCGGCCTGCATCAGAATCATTCGACAGGCTTTGGTGAAGCCCGGCTGGCGGCCGCTGCTCTTGCGGTCGACCAGTTCCATCAGTTCCTCGGTCAAGACGGCGTCGCCAAACAGATTCGCCAGGCCGGAGATGGTCTGCTTAACGGTACCGATGCGTTTCATGATTTCCGCGCGCTGTTGCAATAGCTGGCGCAGTTCTCCGTGCGCCTGCCGAATCACTTCCTGCACGTGGCCCACGTCATACCTCTCGACCGGTCGGAGCGAGCCGTTGCCGTTCTGCCCATTTTCCATACGTATCCCCCATTCGAACGAATGAATCACAGCCTCAACTTCGATTTCGCGACACCGATTGACGCGAGTTCTCGCAGCCGCAGGCACAGGGGTCCCGCGGTCCATCAACACACTTTATTCAGTCCGTCGAGCGAGGGGCAGAACCCCGCTTAGCGATCTATACGCAAAAACTCGTTCCCACGTTCCCCGATATTTCATGCTTCTCGAAGGGAAGCCGGATCTTGTGATTAGACGTGGCAAGTACAAATTGGTTAACAACGTACCGGAGATATTCATCCCCAGCATGAGATGAGAAGGCGCCACGATGTGGAACTGATTGCTCGCACCAACAAGAAGCGGGGCGGCTCCCTGCGCGTGCAAACGAGCGATCAGCGCTCCCTCGGGCGCAGTGGACAGGGGCAGGTTTGCGGTCGTAGATCCCACTGAAGTCACGCCTTTGGGATCGCAGGCTGGCACACCCGATGCGACCCGATCAGAAGGAGATCCCGCCGAGATTTCGACCACATCCCTGGACTGCAGGTCGAGGCCACTGTCGGTCCAGGGCTGTGAGGTCGTTACCTGAACTGTAATGTTCTGCGCGGTCAGAGTCACCTGAGCCCCAGTTGAGAAGCGCAGAGTAGAAGAGTCACCAGCAGAAGAATCTGTCGCCAGGACATATCGCACCCCGAGAGACGGTCCTTATTATCTTCTAATTCAGCCCCTTCCTGGCAAGTTCCGAGAGGCGTTTTGCCGAGCGCCACTCTTCGTTTCGTTCTGATTCCAAACGGGCTGTGATTTGGGATGGCACCACGGCAACACTAAACTCCTGCGGCTGGATTCCGATGGTAACTAGTTACGGAGTGAAAGCAATGCTGACGGCCGCAAAAACTGCCCTGGCACCTGTGCCCCTGCGGGTTCTGTTGGTGGGCAATCAAGAGGAAGATTTCTTCCTGATTCGAGAGATTTTGGAACGCACCCGCAACGTCCTCGCGGCGGACCTCGACCATGCCCATTCGCTGGAGGAAGCCAAGGCGATGATGCAGCAGCGGACCTACAGCCTGGTTCTGTTTGAGCATGAAACCGGCGACGCCGAGGCGGTCCATTTTGTAGCTGAGTTTCTCCATGCCGGAGTTTCGATCCTTTTTATCCTGCTGACCGAGGATGCGGACGAAAAGACCGTCGCAGAAATCATTGGGGGAGGGACATGGAACTGCGTTGCGAAGTCCCGGCTCGACGGTGCGACCCTGGTGCGCACCATGCGGAATACGCTGGCCATGCATTCTCTGCAGCAGGATCAGCAAATGGCGGAAGAATCTCTGCGAAAACTGTCACGGGCGGTCGAGCAGTCGGCCGACACAGTGGTTGTGACCAATCGGCAAGGAATTATTGAATACGTCAATCCTGCATTTGAGGCTCTTACCGGATACCACCACGACGAAGTGCACGGCAAGACTCCACGAATCTTGAAATCGGGTGAGCAGGGACCCGAAATCTACCAGGAAATGTGGAAGACCATTCTCGCGGGTAATGTGTACCGCGGTATCCTGGTGAACCGGAAGAAGAATGGCGAGGTTTACTACGTGGAGGAGAGCATCTGCCCGGTGCGGGATGCCGCGGGGCAGATTACACACTTCATCGCCAACGGTCGCGACCTCACCGAGCGACTGCGCCTGGAGGCACAGCTTCTGCAGTCGCAGAAGATGGATGCGATCGGCAATCTGGCGGGCGGCGTCGCGCACGACTTCAACAACCTGCTGACCATCATCACCAGCTACGCAGAACTGGCGTTGGATTCGGTTTCGCAGGACAGCCCGCTCGAATCCAAGATTCAGGAGATTCTACTGGCGGCGCGCCGGGCGGCTGAATTGACCAGGCAATTGCTCGCCTTCAGCCGCAAACAACCCCAGGCGTTGCGTGTCGCGGACTTGAATCAAGTTATCGCAGGCATAGCAAAGACGCTGCCGCGTCTGATCGGCGAAGACATCGACTTCACCTTCGTGCGCGGAGAGGGATTGGGCCGGGTTAGAGTGGATCCTCTGCAGATTGAGCAGGTGCTGATGAACCTCGCCGCCAACGCACGAGACGCGATGCCGCAAGGCGGACACTTGCAAATTCAAACCTCTGACGTGCTACTGGATGATGACTACATTCATCACAAACAGGCTGTCATTCCCCCCGGGCGTTACGCTCTGATCACGGTCAGTGATGATGGGACTGGAATTCCTATCGAGCATCTGCCGCACATTTTTGAACCCTTCTACACCACCAAGCCCTCCGGTAAGGGCACTGGCTTGGGCCTGGCAACCGTCTACGGAATTGTGAAGCAGAACAAGGGGTTCATCTGGGCCTATAGCGAACCTAGGATGGGCACGGTATTCAAGATCTATCTGCCTTGCGTCGAGGGACGACATACTCCGGACGAACTCGACGACATCAGAATCGAAAACTCTCCCCGCGGGTCGGAAACCCTCCTGCTGGTGGAGGACGAGCAGGCCGTGCGGCGAGCGACTGCGGAATTCCTCAGCCTGCAGGGCTACATCGTGCTCGAGGCCAAAGACGGTCTCGATGCCCTGTCAGTGGCCAAGAACCACGCTTCGACCATCCACTTGGTGGTCACGGACGTGGTCATGCCGAATATGAGTGGCGGGCAACTGGCGAAGGAACTGGCGCAACTGCGGCCGGACGCGAAGCTGCTATTTGTTTCTGGCTATGCCGGCAAGACGGTGCTCGACCATAAGGTCGTCGACCTGGAAACGAATTTCCTGCAGAAACCCTACACCCTGAAGCAACTCTCGCTCAAGATTCGCGCCGCCCTGGACCCAAACCTCGGCCACCAATAAATCGCTATACCGTGATGCGATGGATTGATCGGCATCCTGCCAGACCCTATAATCAGCCTTCGCGGACTCCGCATGAATCCTTCAAGAGCCGACGGGGTTCGGGACACCCAAATAACCTCGACAAATCCAGATCATCCGGCCTCTCGAACGACTCCCGCGTCCTTGCTCATCCTGATATCCCTGTGGCTGGCGATTTACGCCGCCGGCATGTTCACCCCGCCTTTGCTTGATGACGTGGATACGATCCACGCCGAGGCGGCGCGAGAAATGCTGCTGCGCCACGATTGGGTCACGTTGTATACGAACGGTCTGCGTTACCTGGAAAAGGCGCCCCTGATGTACTGGAGCCTTGCGGCCAGCTACGAAATCTTCGGCATCAGCGACTGGAGCACGCGCCTTCCTCTCATGCTGGGGTTTCTGGCATTGGTTCTGGCTACCTATCGACTCGGCAGTTATGCGTTCGGCGAACGCGGTGGATTTTATTCCGGCCTTGCTTTGGTCACATCGATTGGTCCGTACATCTTCACGCGATTCCTGATTCCCGACGTGCTGGTTGGGCTGTGGTTGGCGCTTTCGTATTATTTCTTCCTGCGCTCGCTGGAGGAAGACCCGCCCACGCGCCTGGCTTGCTGGGGATTTGCCGCGGTCTGCGCGCTGAATGTACTCACGAAAGGCCTCATTGGCCTGGTGTTCCCAATCGGCACCATCGGCGTGTATTTGCTGCTCACCCGCAATCTGCGACATCTGGCCAGGCTGCGAATCCTTTCCGGCACCGTGGTCTTCTTTGTGCTGGCCGCGCCGTGGCATATTCTCGCCGCCATCCGGAATCCAGCGCAGGGACAGGCCCGGGGATTTTTGTGGTTCTACTTCGTCAACGAACACATCATGAGGTTCCTCAACAAGCGGGTGCCTCCGGGATACGACACGGTTCCGCTGGTTTTGTTTTGGGCTCTGCTTGTACTCTGGTTGATCCCGTGGGCGGTGTTTCTACCTCAAGCGTTGCGGGATGTACCGCTGCGGTGGAGACAATTGACCGCGCCCATGGATCGGCGGCATCGAGCGAATCTCCTGTTCTTTCTCTGGGCGCTGGTGATTCTGCTTTTCTTCAGCTTCTCGACGCGGCAGGAGTACTACACAATTCCGGCGCTGCCCGGCATTGCGCTGCTCGCTGGAGGATGGCTCGCGCGTGAATCCTCACCGGATGCAAGCGAATCTGAACGTCGCGCCGGACGCCGCTCCTCCCTTGTCTTGATGGTCGTAGGAGTGTTGTCTGGCGTCGTGGGTCTGGTCCTTCTTTCTCTTACCCACCGTCCGCCCGCGGGTGTGGATTTGGCGGAACTGTTGAAGAAGAATCCGCAGGACTACGATTTCTCTTTGGGTCACGTTCTGGACTTCACACCCCAGGCGCTGGGAATGTTTCGCGGTCCGCTTCTCGGCGCTTCTCTCTCGCTGCTGTTCGGGACGGTCCTGAACTGGTGGATGCGGCGCCGCGGTAGGCCTGCTCTTGGAAACGCGGCTTTGTCGCTCATGATGGTCTGCTTGCTGACCTGCGTGCACGTCTCATTCGCGCTGTTCTCACCGATCCTTTCGTCACACGATCTCGCGGTCGCGATTCAGAAAGAGTATCGCCCCGGAGATCTGATCGTTGTGGACGGCGAGTATCACCAGGCTTCGACTCTCAATTTCTACACGCATATTCCGCTGCGCGTATTGCACGAACCCAGCGGCAATCTCTGGTTCGGCGAGAAGTTCCCAGACGCGCCGCACGTATTTGAGACACCACAATCGTTCGACCTGCTCTGGTCCGGACCGGCCCGCGTTTTCCTATGGACTGACCAGGACGATCCCAAGGAATTGCTGGGGATGCCGCATTTTCTGCTGGCCCGCAGCGGCGGAAAGGCAATTTTCACCAATCGCGCGCCGTGAGCTTGTACGGACGCGCGACACTATTCCCGCCGCGATCAGGACGAGCCCCCGGTTATAATCTTCATTCCTCGATGATCCTTGGGACTCTCAATATTCCCGCAGTTGATCTGTTGTGGCGTGCGCTTTTGTTCTTGGCGCTCGCGGGGTCCTTCACTTCGACGGTCTATCTGGTCATGACTCTGGTGGCAACCGCACGCCATCTACGCCGCGCGAAGTCGGCGCAGGCAGCCGCGACTGCGACACCCTCAGCTTCCCTGCCGCCAGTCACCATCTTCAAGCCTGTGCACGGTATGGAGGAGCAGTTGGCTGCAAATTTGGAGAGTTTCTTCCAGCAGGATTATCCAGACTACGAAGTGATCTTCGGGGCCCGCGACGCGGACAACCCCGCGGTCAAAATTGCAGAGGAGGTACGGGCGCGTTATCCCCACGTCCCGAGTCGAGTAATTCTGTCCGGCCCTCCAGCCTGGCCGAGCGCCAAGGTGTTCTCGCTCGACAAGATGATTGCGGCCTCGACCCGCTCGTACTTCATCATCAGCGACAGCGACGTCCGCGTTGCGCCCGAATTCTTGCGCAACACCATCCCTCCGCTTTTGGATCCCAAGGCGGGCCTGGTTACCTGCATGTATCGTGGTATACCCGCGTCGGACTTCTGGTCCTGGATGGAGGCGCTCGGACTCTCGGTAGAAATGTCGTCCGGAGTGCTGGTCGCGGACATGATGGAGGGAATGCGCTTCGCACTAGGGCCTGCCATGGCCGTGAGGCGCGACGCGATCGACGCCATCGGCGGGATCGCCGCCGTGGCCGACTACTACTCCGACGATTTCGAATTGGGCAATCGCATCTGGGCAAAGGGCTACAAAGTGATTCTCTCTCACTACATTGTCCGCAATGTGCTGACTTCCCGCTCCGTGATTCGCACACTTGGAGATCAGCTTCGTTGGATGAAAAGCACTCGTTATTCGCGTCCTGCAGGACATGCAGGCACCGGCCTGACGTACGCAATACCATTCGGGATTCTGGGATTGATCGCCGCGGGAACGCTCGGGCATTGGCCGCTGGGGATAGGTTTGTTTGCCTTAGCCTGCCTGAACCGCATGATCCAGTCCGTGGTAGTGGGATGGAGCGTAACTCGTGATCCGCAGGCCGTGCGCTATTGCTGGCTCTATCCGGTGCGCGATCTCTTGGGCTTCGCCGCGTGGGCGGTCAGCTACACGAGCAGAGACTTCTACTGGCGTGGAGAAAAGTATCGCTTCGGCAAGGGAGGAAAAATCGCTCCCTTGGAAAGACCGGAGCCTAAGTCCGCGTAGCGCCGGCGTCCCGCCGGCTGTCCCGAGGGCGTCTCGCCCTCGGCCCGTGCCCGCAAACGGCCGCCGACGCTACAAGCGGATCAGCCTCCCCTTCCTAAGTTCAAATCGATCGCCTCGCCAAGTCACCGTGTGCCCCGCGAAGCTCGCAATCCAAACCAGCACTGCCACTAGATCGCGAACCGGTAAAAGCCACAGGCTTCCCAACAGGCGTCGACCTTCGAGCACAGCACTGCCCACCGTGAGTGCTACCGCCAGGCGCAACAGCACGGTCACGCCGAGCACGGCCCACGACCACGGTGCGGCGCCTCCGGCGATCAGGGCAATCAGCCCCCACATGAGTCCATAGGTCGAAACCAGACCGATGTAGCCTCCCGCGCGCGAGTCTCGCACGCCGCGGGCCCAGCGCAATTGATGCGACAAGAAACCACGCAGGTCGTAGGCAGGAAGGTGTGTCTCGACGACCACGTCGGAAAGCATAACCTGCAGACCGAGACCGGCAATCCTCCGGCCAAGTTCGTAATCGTCGGCAAGAAAATCGACGATGGACTTGAACCCGCCGATGCGCTCCAAATCAGGCCGCCGGAAAGCCATCGTTGAGCCGAGCCCGAAGCGAAGTTCCCCTTCCAGTTGCCGTGCCACCAAAACACCGGCGCAAAAATCCGTGCTGATGCCCAGCGATTCCAGACGCGAGCCAAGTGTGGCTGCCGGAACCCCGCGGTAAAGACAAGTCACCATACCAACGGGCTCATCCGTCAGCGGTGCCATGATCCTGCGAAGAGAATCGGGCTCGACACGAATGTCGCTGTCATTGACCAGCAAATGCTGATACCGCGCAGCAGAAAGCATCTGCTCGAGGTTGCTGACCTTCACGTTGGCCCCGAGTCTGTTTGGGCACACAACCAGCCGAATGGAACGTTCAGGAAATTCCCGCTGCAATTGCTGTACGCTGGCGACAGCCGGATCTTCGGGATCGCTCACGCCAAAAATGATTTCGTACTCGGGGTAGTCCTGCAGACAATGGCTGCGAAAGCTCTCGTAGATATTCGGGTCCGTGCCCTTGAGCGGCTTCAGAATCGAAACAGGAGGCAAAACCTGTGTCGGGCGGACGCCCCCGCCCGCCTTCCGCTCACGAAGAAAAGCTCGCGCACTCCACAAGCACAGCAGGTAGTAGATGGAACTGGAAAAGCACCCGAGAATCGCGACGACTTGGAAGATTCTGACAGTCAAGTGAATCATGCGCGGTCGCAGGTCGATCTATTCGTACCGCAACGACTCAATCGGATCGAGGTTCGCCGCTTTCCATGCGGGGTAAATCCCGAAGATGAGTCCTACTCCGGCGGCGGCGCTGAAACCGAAGGTGGTCCAGAACACGGACATGCGGGCCGGCAACGAAGGCCACAGGAACGGAATCACCCACACCACCAGCGCACCCGCCGTAACGCCAATGATCCCGCCGACCGCCGTCAGCATGATGGCCTCGAGAGTGAATTGCAAAAGAATGTCGCGTTTGCGCGCGCCAATCGCTTTGCGTACACCAATCTCACGCGTGCGTTCGGTAACGCTGACCAGCATGATGTTCATCACGCCCACGCCGCCTACGATCAGCGCAACACTGGAAATCGCGAACATGCCGACGAACAGGGCGCCCGTAATCTGGTTCCAAGCATCAGAGATAGAATCCGACGTAAAGACTGCGAAGTTGTCAGACTTGTCGACGGGAACTTTGCGCCGACGCCGCAACAGTTCGCGAATCTCGTCGATCGCCTTGGGAACATCGTCATGCGACGTGGCCTTGACGCTGATCCAGTGCTGCTTCAGTTCAGGATGCAGTTTGCGCAGCGTGCTTAGCGGGAAGACGACCTTGTTGTCCTCTGGATTCTTTCCTCCGCCAAACACTGACTTCACCGGCTGCACCGTTCCGATCACCGTAAAAAGCTGACCTTCGATGTTGACTTCCTTACCCAGCGGACTCTCGCTACCAAACAGTTCCTCCGTGGTATCAGCGCACAGGAGAACCACGTTCGAGCGGTGCTCTTCGTCCACTTCGCTGAACCAGCGCCCACTCGCAATCAGAAGGTCAAACACTTCCTTGGCGGAAGCTTGGTCGCCTTCGAGAATCGTGTTCTTCGCGTTTCGGTCCCCGTACTTCACGGCGAACGTGCCAATGCCCAACTCCGGCCGGAAATAGCGGATGCCCGCCGTGACTGCCTTGACGTGGGGCAGTTCGCGCATGGCCACGGCGTCATCGTAGGTCAGTTCCTTGCGAGTCCGCATTTCCTCGGTGGGCCGCCCAAACGTGAAAGGCTCGATGTGGAAAGCGAAGATCACGTCAGAACCGATGCTGCTGACGATCTCGCGGACGTTCTCATCGAGTCCTCGGCCGATCGAGGACACGCCGATCACGACGGCGACCCCAATCACGATGCCCAGCACAGTGAGCGCCGAGCGCAGCTTATTGCCGCGGATCGTGTCCGTTGCCATGCGGACGATTTCGCCGAATTCGTCTTTGCGTATCATAAAAAGTCGGCTGCCGGCTTCCGCGATCCGGCTTCCGGAAGGCACTTCTCAAAGCCGGGCTTCCAACTTCGTTCGAACTCCCGGTTTTTCCGGAAGCCGGACGCCGGGAGCCGAAAACCTTTTACATCTCAAACCGCAACGCCACAATCGGATCCAGCCGCGCCGCTTTGCGAGCGGGATAGACGCCGAAGAACACTCCCACGCTGGCAGAAACCAGTAACCCCGCAGCTACAGCCCACAGCTTGATCGACGACGGCATTCCGATCAACAGCGTCACCGCTTCCGCCACGATCGCGCCGCCGAGCACTCCTAGCACGCCGCCGATCAACGCTAGGATCACAGCCTCTATCAAAAACTGCAGAAGTACGTCGTCCCGTCGCGCCCCCAGCGCTTTACGAATGCCGATTTCGCGCGTCCGCTCGGTCACCGAGACCAGCATGATGTTCATGATGACGATCCCGCCCACAACCAGCGAGACCGCGGCAATGCCAATCGTCGCCATGAAGAAGGTACTGCTTAGCCCCGACCAGATGCTCAGCAGGCTGGCATTGGTTTCGACTTCGAAGCTGTCTTCTTCGCCAACGCGGTCATGCCGTTGAGCGCGCAACGCAATTCGGGCCTCGTCGATCGCCTGGCTCAATGGAGCTCCAGTCGCCGTGGCCTTGCCCCAAATTCGAAGACTGTCGTTGTGCGACCCGTACTGCTTCAGGTAGACGGTCACGGGGATCAACACGTAGTTGTCGGCGCTCTGGCCCAGCGTCTTGCCTTTCTTCTTTCCGACACCGATCACCTGGTAGGTCCAACCGTCAACGCGGATCTCCTGGCCCAGCGGGTCGGCCCCACCCAGCAGATGTTCGACGATGTCGGTACCCACGACCGCCACCTGCAGGTGATTATTCAAGTCGGTGTCGTTCAACATGCGCCCGTACGTCAAATCGGTGTCGAGGATGGACGCGACCGAAGGCGTAATCCCCTGGATGGTTGTGTCGCTGATGGATTGTTCGTTGTGTTTCACTTTTCCGCTGCCGCGCGCCATGGCGCCCACATACTCGCAGTGGCGGCAGGCCTCCAACACCGCCTGGTAGTCTTCCAGCTTCAGGTTCTTGCGTTTCTCTGCCACCAGAAAGTGTTCGACATTGGTTTCGATCGGCGACATCTTGGCAATAATGAAAACGTCAGCACCGAGGTTGAAAATCTTCGTGGCCACATAATCCTGAATCCCCGACACGAACGTGACCACCGCAATCACCGCCGCGATGCCAATGACGACGCCGAGCAGCGTGAGGACAGAGCGCAGCTTATTGGCCCACAGGGACCGCAGCGCGATTCGGATGGCTTCAGCGATGTTCATGAGGTCGGCTTCCGGGGTCCGGCGTCCGGCGTCCGGCTTCCGGGAGATTGTGGTGCTGACTGCAGAGTCAAGTTTATCAGGAGGCAGGCCCGTTATTCGTACCGCAACGACTCAATCGGGTCCAAGTTCGCCGCTTTCCACGCGGGATAGATCCCGAATACGAGCCCGACACTAGTAGCGGCGCCGAAAGCTATGACGACCCAAAAAGCCGACAGGCGCGCCGGCAAGGTAGACCATATCAGCGGTAGGAGCCAGACAATGAAAGCGCCGAACAACACGCCGATGATGCCGCCGATGGCAGTCAGGATCACCGCCTCGATCGTAAATTGCAGAAGGACATCGGCTTTGCGGGCACCAATGGCTTTACGCACTCCAATCTCCCGCGTCCGCTCGGTCACCGAAACAAGCATGATGTTCATCACGCCCACGCCACCCACCATCAGCGCCACGCTCGAGACAGCAAACATGAACACAAAAAGCATGCCGGTCAGCTGGTTCCAAAGGTCCGACATCGCGTCCTGGGTGAAGATGGCGAAAGTGTCGGAGTCCTGGGGTGGCACTTTGCGCCGGCGGCGCATGACCTGGCGAATTTCGTCCTCCGCCTTGGCCATGTCTTGGTGGGATGTCGCCTTGAGGCTGATCCAATAACCGGTCCGCACGACTTCCGGGTGCAGTTTAATGAAAGTGCTGAGGGGGAAGAAGACCAGGTTGTCTTCTGCATTTTTCCCGCCGCCAAATGCACTCTTGCGCTTTTCGGCAACACCCACGACCGTAAACAACTGCCCATCGATGTTGATTTCCTTGCCCAGTCCGTTCCCGTTGGGAAATAGCTCCTCGTCCACATCGGGCCCCAAAATAATCACCGGGCCGCGATGTTCTTCATCACTTTGTGTGAACCATCGCCCTTGGGTGGGCTGCAAGTCGAAGACGTCTTTCCAGGTGTAAACGTCGCCTTCCAGGATTGTGTTCTTGGTCTTGCGTCCCTCGTATTTCACCGAGTAGGTTCCAGTGCCGAATTCCGGCCGCTGATAGCGCAACCCACAAGTTGCGGCCTTCACATGGGGCAGTTGGCTGATGGCCTCGTAATCCTCGAAGGTCAGCACCTTGCGAGTGCGCATTTCCTCCGTCGGCCGGCTGAAACTGAAGGGCTGAATATGAAATACGAAGATCAGGTCTGAACCCATACTTCCAATGGACTCCATCACGCTGGTGTTCAGGCCGCTGACGAACGAGGAAATTCCAATGACCACGACAACGCCAATAACAATGCCTAAGACCGTAAGCGCGGACCGCAACTTGTTGGCTCGCAACGTGGCGACCGCCATGCTCAATATTTCGCCGTAGTCATGCCGTGGCATATAAGTCTTCGTTCACCAGCCCAGTTCTCACAGTTCAAACCTGAGGGCCACAATCGGATCAAGACGAGCCGCTCTCTTCGCCGGATACACCCCGAAAAATAGACCGACGCTGCTGGATACGAGCAGCGCCGCGATCACCGCCCACAGCGGGACAGCTGAGGGCATCCCGATAAGCAGGGTGACGCTCTTCGCGAGGACAATTCCGCCGACCACACCCAGAAAGCCTCCGACCAGCGCCACCGTGCTTGACTCAATCAGGAACTGGAGCAGGACATCCCGGCGGCGCGCGCCCATCGCCTTGCGGACGCCGATTTCGCGCGTTCGCTCCGTCACCGAAACCAGCATGATGTTCATGATGACGATGCCCCCGACCACTAAGGCGGTGGCAGCGATGGCGATCATGGCGATAAAGAACGTCTGGGTCAGGCTTGCCCAGAGGGAAAGAAAGTTCTCGTTGGTCTCGATGGCAAAACTGTCGGATGCGCCCGGGGCATCGTGACGGCGGGCGCGCAGTATGACTCGGGCCTCGTCCATCGCCGCATCCAACTGGCTGCCCACCCCGGCAGCCTTGCCGCAAATGATGATGCTGTTATGGCTGCCATATTGCTTGAGATAGGCGGTGATGGGGACCATCAGATAGTTGTCACGGCTCTGTCCCAGCGTCGTGCCCTGCTTCTTCCCGATGCCAATCACCCGATACGACTGGCCGCCGGCATGGATTTCCTTGTTTAACGGATCTTCTCCCGGGAAGAGGTTGTCCACAAGATCAGTACCGATCACCGCCACCATGGCGTGATTGCTGACGTCAACCTCGTTGATCGGACGTCCGGCACTCATATCAATATTCAGGATGGCCGGCATCGAGGGCGTAAGTCCCCGTATGAAGGTATTGTTGATGGATTGCTGGCCGTATTTCACCTTCCCGGCAAGGTTCGCGACCATGGCCCCCAAGTCCGAGCACCGGCCGCAACCTTCGGCGACGGCGTAATAATCCTCCAGCGTAATGTCTTTGCGCTTTTCGGCTTCCAGCAGTTGGTCGATATTGGTGATGACCGAGGAGTGTTTATTGATAATGAAGACATCCGCCCCGAGGTTGAAAACCTTCTCGGCGATGTAGCGGTTGATGCCGCTGACGAAGGTGAGCACCGCGATCACCGCGCCGACGCCGATGACGACGCCCAGCAGAGTCAGCACCGAGCGTAGCTTATTCGCCCAGAGGGACTGCAGTGCCACGCGAACGGCTTCGGCGATGTGCATGAGGTGGGCTTCCGGCTCTTGCGTCCGGCTTCCGCAGAAGTGCGGTTGCTCCCGTCAGAGTCAAGTTTACCAGCCTAACCCCTGAAGATACGGCAAAAGCAATGCCAGAGTTCCCGAAGCCGGAAGCCGGCAGCCGGGTATAATCATTCCGTAGGCAGCCGGACCGGACGGTCGCTCTCAGCGTCTTCGGACGCGGGGAGAGGAAAGTCCGAACTCCGCAGAGCAGTGTGCCGGATAACGTCCGGGAAGCCGGGTTCAAGCCCGGTTGACGGAAAGTGCCACAGAAAACATACCGCCCTGGCGGTAACGCCAGGGTAAGGGTGAAAAGGTGCGGTAAGAGCGCACCGCCGCGGCAGTAATGCAGCGGGCAGGGCAAACCCCACACGGAGCAAGACCAAATAGGGAGGAAGTCTGGGATTTCGGTTCCGGACACGTGCCGGCTCGGTGCGTCAAACCTTCGGGTAGGTCGCTAGAGCCGCGCAGTGATGCGCGGCCCAGAGGAATGGCCGTCCAGCGGGAGCAATCCCGCGGACAGAATTCGGCTTACAGGTCCGGCTGCCAACAAATTCGATTCCCAGGGACGCTCGCGATCTCCGCCCTCCGCGGTGCTCGTTTGGCCGCGAGTGTCGTACTCGTTAACGAATCAGGATACGGCCACTCTCTGTGTGTGCCTCGATGTGCGGGCCGCCCTCATTCAACTTCAGATGGATTTGACGGGATGCTGGATTCGGAACTGCACTACTGTCACGATCGCACTGAAGCTCACCGGAGTCGGTTGACGCCTCGAGTTCAACTTTCGCAACCGGCGGAAGTTCGAGGTGAATGTTTCCCGAAGCCGAGGTTAACCACCAATCATCGTGTGGGACTGCTTTCACGTGGAGATCTCCTCCGCTGGTCGAACCCGTCAGCTTGCCTCGGGCACCGCTCACATCAATTCTTCCATTCCCATTCCGCACGGTTGCAGTCGTCGGCCCCACCACCACAAGAGTGATATCACCCTCTCCAGTTTCGGCGCTAACGCCCTGGAAAGCGCGCTCAACGGATATATTCCCCTTCCGCGTCGACGCCTCCACGTGCTCCCCAATCACCTGGAGCTCCAGGTTCCCGCTCTCTAGCCGAGCCTGCAATCCCTTCGATATGTATGACGCCTTGATATCGCCTCTGGTCCCAGTTGCACTGACCGGTCCCATGATCCCAGTGAAGGTCTGCCTGCCGTGGTCAACCTTCGCAGTCACTTCTGTGCGATAGGGGACTTCGATTCTGTACACCACGTCGACGCCCTGGTCGAGATAAGCAGGATTGGAAATATGCCGGAGTGTGAGGTGATTTCCATGCTGCTCAACTCGCAGAACGGTCATGAAGAAGTTGCCGCCCAACTTCATGCCCGCAGCAGATCGCGCAGATCCGTTGATCGACACTTCTCCGTCCCGGCTGTAGAGAATTTGAATGTCCCCGCTGGCCACCTCAATCTCAAGCGTCACTGCTTCCGAAGGCAGCACGGTGTAAGTTTGGCGGAATTCGTCAATGGACTGTGCCATGGCTGGCTGCGAGTATGCCGCGCACGCAATCGTGACGATGATGGCGCTGGCCAGACGTCGCATGAGCCGAGTGAAACTGGCATCTGTGCCAATGGACATGTCTCGTGATCTCCTTGACTGGGAATTCACACGGCCCATTTTGAGAGCAACTCCCATCAAGAATGCCGTGAAGGGCAAGTTCATGGAGTCTCCCGGATCGGGCCGCCTCGCCCCAAGCAAGAGGCGACCCGGGTTGCACGGCTACAGCGAACGGAGGAAGTCCAGAATGGCCTGCTTGTCCGCGGGCGAAAGCTGGCTGAATTTATGGACAACTCCGTTCGCTTCGGACGGGGGATACTTTGACGATGCCGGCGAAGCGTGACTCTGAATCGCCTGGAGCAGGTCTGACGTTCTTCCATCGTGCAGGAAGAAGATGCGCTGGCCGACGCCCCACAGCGGAGTACTGCGGAACTCGTCGCCGCCTGCCTGCCCCTGGCTGATATCGTCCGCCAGTCTCGAGCCCATGTGGTGCACAAACATGTCCGAGAACAGATTGACCGGGCGGTTTTGTAGAACCGGGCTGTTCATCACGCGGGCAGTCTGCATTTGTGGCGTGTGGCACAGCGCACAGCCGGTGTCCGAAAACAGGGTTCTGCCTCTCTGGGCGCTACGGCTCGGGTTTGGAGCCGGGGCGGGGCCGTCGGTGAAACGCATCAGAATCTGGAACTGCTGCCAATCCGGCAGAATGTGCAGAGGATTGTCGAAGTCCTGGTTCTTGATCTCATTGGAGTCCGTGCGCACAACGTCATTCGGTTCTGGCTTGTTTGGCCCCTGGCAGTCGGGATCCTCCTCCGTCGCCGTTGGGAAAGCTTCGTTGGTAATTCCCATCTCGACGTTGTAGGCCTCGCCGGCAAAGATCGTGATGGACTTGTTCTGGGCCTTCCACCCAAAACGAGTAATGGTGCCGTCATTACCACTGCGGTTGGGATGGCCGTTAATTCCGAGAGGAGCGCGCAGCGCCGCCGTGGCGTCGTGTTGCGCAAGGATCTCGCGGTCCTGGATCGATTCAATCAGTCCCAATCCCAGCATCTGCAGCGGAATGCGAAAGGCCAGATTGCCCGCCTTGGCTTCGGCTTCGAAGTCGGGCTGGGTAAGAGCACAGTTGGGAATGGTGTGATCATTCGTGCTGCAGCGGACCGTCCACAGTTGATGAACGCCGCCGTCAGGAGTCCCGTCCGGTTTGAATTTAAATCGCACTTCTCGAATCGGACCAAATTGATGTTCAAAGCTCGGCACTATATTCTGCCGGCCATAGCGGTGCGGCACCAGGTTGAACTGAGGGTTCTCCGCCTGCTGCGGAGGTCCATTGCCAGGGTTGGGCACGATGAAGCCGCCCGACCCGCCGAGCGAAGGCTGGGCGTGACAGACGAAGCACTGGTCGGCATTGTGGCGAGCGCCCAATCCGTTTGAATTGGTGTGAAACTGGGGGAACATGGGATCCAGTTCGCCCATACCGATGACTGGCGATCCGTCTGTGACGTCAGCACAATCATCGCAGGTGGATTCCAACTGGCCCGCCCGCAGAATTCCTTCCAGAAAGGAAAGCCGCTCGTTCTCGTTCACGGTGGCTCCTGTGGTCGGGTTCCGGCTGATCAGCGGCGGACGTGGAATGGGAATTCCTTGCTGTTGCAATCCACCCCCGGTGTTTTGAATCCCGCCCCGAACGCCGGGATCTTTTTGCGCGAACACCCCGCTCGAAAAGATGAGCAGCGCGCACGCCACAGACAAGGTTTGTGCAAGTCTTCGAGCATTCTTCATAACGTCTCCAGTGTTTTTCTTAAGATGGACTTCGTCTTACCGGGACATGTGGCGACTGCTGACTTCCTTCAGAGACCTCAGCATCGACTTCAGACGGACCGCGAATTTATTCCTAGCTGTCTCAAGACGAAGCTGGTCTCGACCCGTTCCGCCCAATCGTGCGGAAACGCCTTCGAGCACTCGTCCGGCCTGATCAAGCTTCGAGAAATTTACTTCCTGGCCGCATTGCTCGCACCGCCCCTGGGAGTGTTTGGCGGTGACGATGACAACCCGCTCGCTTTCGATCGTGATCCGGGTGCGTCGGTTGGCTGTCACGCTTCGTCTCCGCGGAGTGAATCGCCGCGTGGGCGACACTTTGCCGGAGGCCGACGACGTTCGTCAAAGGATCTGTCTCGGGACTACATCTGGACAGCTAAGGTACTGCAAACATGAGGATTAGTGAGCGCCCTGAACTCTCGTGCTAGAATCTCGTCCACGCTTGGGAGCGGATTTGGGGATGGATCTCGGAGCATCAGGGCAGAAGATTGCCCGGTTTGGGCTGTATGAGGCCGACGTTCAACAGCGGGTGCTTACCAAGAATGGGCTCCGCGTTCGGCTGCAGGACCAGCCTTTTCAAGTGCTCGCCTTGTTGCTGGAACGTCCCGGCGAACTGGTCACTCGGGAAGAGATTCAGCAGAGGCTTTGGCCGGCCGACACCTACGTCGCATTCGATGACGGCCTGAACACAGCCATCAAGAAGCTCCGCCTAGCTCTGAGCGACACCGCTGATAATCCTCGCTTCATCAAGACGATTCCGAGAGCCGGCTATCGCTTCATTGCACCGGTCAGCTTGGTGCCCGTTGCCGAAAAGCCCGACGCCGGCGAAACGGCGTCGTTGCCTGAGACAGGAGCCTTGCCGGAGGCCGCATCGGCTCCTGAGCCACAATCAGCTGAGCCACGACGAGGCAGGCGCGCGGTCCTCGCGGTGGCTCTACTCATCGCGTTGGTTGCAGCGGTCGTTTTTGCCCTCCGTCGGCCGCTACCTCCGCCCAGAGTCGTTCGCGCTCGGCAGCTTACACACCTGGGCACGCTTTACCTGAATCAGAACTTGGTTACCGACGGTCCGCGCGTTTACTTTGACACTCTCGAGGGCACCGACCGTCTCGTCCACTACGTTTCCGCCGATGGCGGTGACGTAATTCCAGTGAAGACCCCGTTTCGGCATCTGGATGTCCACGATTTATCGCCAAGTGGCACGGAATTTCTGGCGGCGCAGACTGACAGTTCACCGCGCCCGTTGTGGCGCGTTCCCGTCAACGGCTCATCCGCACGACGCATCGGGGACATTCGAGCTGACGATTCCGCGTGGACGCCGGATGGAAAAATCAGCTATACGCAGGATTCGAATATTTACGTGGCGGACCCTGACGGCGACAACACCAAACGACTGGCCCACGTTTCTGGGACCCCGTACGGCATTCGCTGGTCGCCCGATGGCAAGACCGCCCGCTTCAACCTGTTGACGGATCAGTCGGTCACGATATGGCAAATGGCCGATGACGGCGGTGATCTGCGGCCGCTGTTCGAAGGCCCGCGCGCGGCGAACCGCAACTGGGCTGGCGGCTGGACCAACGACGGCAAATACTATTTTTTCACCGCGGCGGACGAGGCCGAGCATGTCCGGAATATTTGGGCGGTCCGCGAGCAGAACGATTGGTGGCACAAGACGGAACCCGCTCCCGTACAGCTCACCTATGGCCCGCTGAGCTTCTTTAAACCAGTCCCGTCGCGCAGTGGCCGCAGTATATTCGTGCTCGGAGAGCAGCGCAGCGGGCAACTGATGCGGTACGACCGCGCGCAAGGCAAATTCCATCCGTTTCTGCCGAACCTGTCCGCTGACATGCTGGCGTTTTCTCCCGATAGGCAGTGGATGGCGTATGTCCAATACCCTGAAGGGTTGCTGTTCCGCAGCCGCGTGGATGGATCCCAGAAGATACAACTCACGTTTCCACCCATGCGCGCGTATATGCCGCATTGGTCGCCGAACGGTGCACAAATCGCTTTCGTCGCAAATGCCGAGCCTGGCAAGCAAACTGCCGCCTACCTCGTTTCCCGCGATGGAGGCATTCCTCAGATTTTTTCCAAGACGAAACCTGTTGAGTTGGTTGCGGTCTGCTGGTCGCCTGAAGGCAATCCCGTCTATTTTTCCTCCGATGAAGGAACTGATGTGGTGCATCGTTATGTTAAGGATGCAAAGTCTCACGAGATGGCGCAGTCGAGCGCCAATATAGACGCTCGTGGTGGAGAGTGTTCGCCGGACGGACGCTACCTTGCTGGCATTTCCGATGCGACTCATGACTTAGTCCTGTACGACTGGAAGACAGGTCAGAAAAGGAAGCTGGCTGGTTATGCGGATTACCCGTCGTGGTCGGCAGACGCAAAATACATCTACTTCAACAGTTTCTTACAGCCCGAAACCACTCGTGATCAGTTGTCCGGTGTTTACCGGGTGCGCGTAGAGGATGGGAAAGTTGAGCGCGTCACAGATGGCGCCGGGTTGACAGTTACGGGAATGTGGGGCGTGTGGAGCGGCATCACTCCTGATGGTTCTGTACTGCTACTGAGCGACAAAAGCACGCGTGACGTTTATGCGCTTGACTTGGACTTACCGTAGCGATCCGATTCACGATCACTTGCCTGAAGGCCAAGACTTACGACCACAGTGTCGCCGCGAACCTGTCGCCCGCATTCTGTTAGAATTAGCTTGTTTACTGCTTCGAATCAATCACAGGAGAACACTCTGATGTCCGCACCCAGCCGTCGGCCGGAGATTCGCCGGCGCCGTACCCGCAAAGAAAAGATTGTCCAGTTGCGCAAGCGCCTGGTCGCCGCCAAAACCGATGCCGACAAGACCCGCATCTCCGCCAAGCTGCACAAACTCGCCATTCTGTCGCCCGGCAATCCGCTCGTGAAGTAAGTCCGCAGGCTTCAGTCCGCGGCGGGCAGTTGACCGGCGTTCGGCCGGTCGCCGTGGGCGATCTGGCCATAGGCCTCCAAGATCCGCCGTACCGAGGTTTCCCAGGAGAACTTCGCAGCCTGCTGGTAGCCGCGTTCCTTCATGCGTTCGCGCAGAGGCTTGTCCATGAGAACGCGGTGTAGAGCGCGCATAATCTCGAATACGTTTTCGGGATTCACCAGCACTGCCGCGTTTCCCACCACCTCCGGCAGCGACGATACGTTCGACGTCACCACCGGCGTCCCGTGCACCATGGCCTCCAGCGGAGGCAAGCCGAAGCCTTCATACAGCGATGGGAAGACAAAGATCTTCGCCTCGTCGTAGAAGATTCGCAGCACTTCGATCGGCACGAATCCCAAAAAGCGCACATCGTGCTGCACGCCGCTGCGCACCACCGTCCGCCGCAGATCCGGATTACCGGAAAGATCATCACCAATAATGATCAGCTTGAGATCGGGATACGCCTGGTCCCGTTCCAGTTCCGTCTTCAGCGCGGAGAAAGCCTCGATCATGCGAACAACATTCTTGTGCGGACTGATTCTCCCCGCGTACAGCAGAAAGGGATACGTCACCTGATACCGACGCGCAATCAGGTCGCGTTCAGGAGCGGTGGCGTGGCCGTGCAGGAAGCGTTCGTCGATGGCGTTGTAAACCACCTCCACCCGGTCGGACGGAATCTCAAACAGCTTCTCGATTTCGTTGCGCGTAAAATTCGAGACAGCAAAAATCCGTGCGGCCCCGGCGAGCACCCGCTTGGTCATCTGAAAGTGAAATGAACGCCAGAATCCGCTTTGCTCCCGCGCCCGCGACATGTGCTCCAGCATGTCGTGCACGGTCATGACATACGGACACGGCAGCATCCGCGGCACGGAAAATAGATTGGGAATATGGACCAGGTCGCAACTCAGCCGCTGCAAGGCAGTGCGGAACTCGCGGTATCCCTGGAGCGAACGGTCCGACGCGAGGAGCGGGACGGTGTGAAAGTTGGGCGGCAGTGGGCCGATTTCTTCGACTTTCGCTGGGGATCCGATCAGCAGGTACCTATTTTCGCGGTCCAGTCGGCCCAGCGTGCGAACCACATTGCGGATGTAAGTGCCTACACCAAACTCGGTCATCCGCCGAATATCGATGGCGATCTTCACCGAAGGCATTTAACCACAGAGCGCACGGAGGACACAGAGGAATTATGCCTTCACTTCTGCTTGCGCCCTCGCTCTCCGATCCGCGTACAGCGGGAACACCTCACACAAGTCCAGCACCTGCTTGCGGACCTTGCTCAGCACGGCCGCATCCGTTCGGTGGAAAAGCGCCTCGGCGATCCACTGGCCGATCTGCCGCATCTCGGCTTCCTTCATACCGCGCGTGGTCATGGCCGGCGAACCAATACGGATTCCGCTTGGCTTCATCGGCGGATTGGTGTCGAACGGAATGGCATTCTTGTTGACTGTGATCCCCGCCTCGCCCAGCGCCTTCTCGGCTTCGCTGCCCAGCATGCCCTTCGAGAAGACATCGACTAGCATGAGGTGCGTATCGGTGCCGCCAGAAATGATGCGGAATCCTTCGTCGGCCAGCGATTGCGCCAGGACTTTCGCGTTAGCGACGACTTGCCGCGCGTAGTCGCGGAACTCAGGCTGCATCGCTTCCTGAAAGCACACCGCCTTGGCCGCCATGATGTGCACCAGCGGTCCACCCTGCATGCCCGGGAACACGACTTTGTCGATGGCTTGCGCGAACTCGGCACTGGAGAGGATCATCCCGGAGCGCGGCCCGCGCAGAGTCTTGTGCGTGGTCGAAGTAACAATGTGCGCGTGCGGCACCGGCGACGGATGCGCCCCTCCGGCGACCAGTCCAGCAAAGTGCGCCATGTCGACCAGGTAAAGCGCGCCCACTTTGTCAGCAATCTGCCGCATGCGGGCGAAATCAATGATGCGCGGATACGCGCTGCCTCCGCCAATGATCAGTTTCGGACGCTCCTGCACGGCGAGCTTTTCCAATTCGTCGTAGTCGATGGTCTCTGTTTCTTTGGTGACGCCGTAAGGAACGATCTTGTATGTCTTGCCGGAAAAATTCAGATGGTGCCCGTGCGTGAGGTGCCCGCCGTGCGCCAGGTTGAGCCCTAGAATCGTATCCCCCGGCTGCAGTATGGCCGCGTAAGCCTCCATGTTGGCCTGCGATCCGGCGTGAGGCTGCACGTTCGCGTGCTCCGCACCGAACAGTTGCTTCGCCCGGTCCCGCGCCAGATTTTCGACAACATCCGCGTACTCGCAGCCCCCGTAGTAACGCTTGCCGGGATATCCCTCGGCATACTTGTTCGTAAACACCGAGCCCGCGGCTTCCAGCACCGCTTCACTGACGAAGTTCTCCGAAGCGATCAACTCGAGGCCCTCATGCTGCCGACGAGTTTCGTTGTCAATGGCGGCGGCAATCTGCGGATCGCTCTCAAAAAGCGGACGGTACATCTTCGTGGAAGTTTTCATGTCGTTTTCCTGGTTTCATAAACGCTTGGATCGTGCAGTTCCATATAGCGTTCGGGTGCCTTCACAGGCGTGAACCCAAATTTCTTGTATAGCTCGTGGGCATCGCGGGTCAGCAGAATCCAGCGGCGCAAACCCTGCAGCGCGGGATGCTGCGTAATGCACTCCATCAGCCACTTGCTTAGCCCGCGTCCGCGATGCGATTCAAGAATGAACACATCGCCCAGATATGCAACTGTAGCGAAGTCGCTGACGACCCGGGCAAAGCCCACCTGCGCGCCGCTACCATCATAAACGCCAAAGCACAGGGAATGCTCGATCGATCGCGTCACGAGTTCCCGAGGAATCCCTCTCGACCAGTAGCAATCCGTCAGGAAGCCGAAAATCACGTCCAGATCGAGGCGCGAACGGTCGGTGCTGATGAGGAACTCATCTCGCCGCGATTCGATGACCGTATCGGGAGCAGCGGCTCGAGGAGAAACCATCCCCATATTCTAAAGGGTTTCCTTCGTGAACCTTAGTGTCCTTAGTGGTTGACGCTTTTGCTAGAAGGCCGTCCGCAAGAACGAAGCCAGGTGCCACCCATCCATGTATTTGTAGGGCGTCTCGCCAGTCGTGTAATGCCCGCAAGGCAGCACGGCGACCTTGTGATCAAGCCCGCGCCGCTCAAACTCCTCGACGACCTGGTGCGACAACTCCGGCAGAAACGTCAGATCGTACTTCGCATAAACGATCAACGACTTCCGCGGCCAGCGCGAAAACTGCTTGAAATACGACATCGGACTGACCGCCAGCCAGGCCTGCCGCAAGCGATCGAGATCAATCGACTGCTCAAGCCCCTGTCGAATGTGCCGGGTCGACTGCCCATGCCACACCACGTCAGCAACATAAGTCGATGCATGGTTGAACGCCGCCACGCGAATCCGCGGATCGTGCGCCGTCGCGATGAACGCATAGCAAGACCCGAGACTGGTACCCACAATTCCGAGGTCGCTATAGCCCTGCTGTTCGAGCCAGTCGAGACAACTCCGAATGTCGACCACTCCCTGGCGAACGGCATCAAGGGTGCGTCCGATATTTGCCGACACAGCGTAGTCAGCGCGGCTGATCTCGGCGGGCATGCGAATGTCGTGATACGGCATAGTCAACCGCAGCACTGCGATGCCCAACATGTTGAGCAGTCTGCACAGCGCGATATAAGAGACCGCGTCGGCGTTCCAGTGCGGCAAAAGAATAACCGCGCGACGCCCCTTCGCCGGAAACCAGCGTGCATTCACCAGATTGTTTTCAGGATAAGGCGTCTTCACCGCCGAAGTGAACCGCAGGAATTCTCCAAATGTGCCTTTGACTTTGGCCTCAAGCTTCGGGTCGGGCACTTCGCGCGTGGAGAAAACTTGAACCTCGCGCGTTTCCAGGCGGAAGTCTGTGGGCTTTGGGTAGGAATAAAATTCATCGCTCGCCGCGACGATGCGCCGGTTGTAATCCAGAATGAACTTCTCGGGATCATCCTGTGCGACGCTCGGCAACTGCCCCGGGCGAAAACCGTTCCGGCATGGCCAGTCCCGAGTGAATTCCACGCCCCAATCCAGCGGTCGGATCACGCGGTTATTGTCCACCGAAGTCAGCCGGTGTTCCCAGTCATGCATCCATTGTGCGTAGCGCGAAGGCATCTTGAATCTATTAGTGTAACAAGCAGGAAACGCTCCGTTCCGAGATCAAGCAGTCAATGGTCGCAATCCGCTGTTGGTGCTCAGGATTTAGTCGCTGAATGGAGTACCAGAAATCTGCAACAGAAAGGGTTATTCTTGGCGGTCTCAGGATTAGCTGCCGTACCTTCGCGGCACGCGCTTGGAGATATTGCACAGAATCTCGTATGGAGTACTGTTGGCCAACTCGGCATGCTCCAAAGCGTCTACACTCAGGCCTTCACCCGCTCCCAGCAGGATCACTTCATCCCCCACGGCCACGCCCGGAATCCCGGTCACATCCACCAGTGTCAGATCCATCGAGATGCGGCCCACGATCGGGGCGTAATGCTCGCGGACAATCACGCGTCCGCGGTTGGAAAGCTGGCGGTTGTATCCATCGGCGTAACCGACCGGCAACACCGCAACGTGCGCGCGAGCCTTGGTCACATAGGTCGCGCCATAGCCCAGCGCCTGGTTCGGACCGAAATCGCGCAACGAAAGAATCCGAGTCTTCCAGGTAAGAATCGGCTTGACCGGCAAGCGCAACGTTCCGCCGCTCACCTCGCGCCCCGCGCGCTGAAAGGGCAGGTAATAACCATAGAGCGCCACTCCCGGACGCACCATGCTGTTCCAGGTCTCACGCCGCGAAATAACCGCCGCGGTGTTGGCCATGTGAACGAACGTGGTCTCCATCCCGGCCTCGCGCACCGTGCGGCGGACGGAATCGAAGCTGCGTTCCTGCTCGGCCACTGAAGGCGCGTCCATAATTTCCGAGGATGCGAGATGCGTGGACAGTCCTTCCAGTACGAGATGCTTGGCCGCTTTCAAGGCCGTGAGCACCCCAGGCAGTTGGTCGACGCCCACGCCCAAGCGTCCCATGCCAGTATCGACCTTCAGGTGCACCGGATGCCGCGCCACGCTCAGGGTGGCCGCTGCGGTCTCTAGCGTCTCGATATGCCACGGTTCCCACACCGTGGGCGTGAGGTGCAGGCGAATAATTTCGCTCTCCTCCCCGCGCCAGAAGCCGGTCATCAGAAGAATATTCGCGCGAATGCCCGCCTCGCGTAAGGGAATCGCTTCATCGAGCGACGTGACGCCCAGCCACTTCGCGCCCTCAGCTTCGAGCGCGCGCGAGCACTCGACGGCGCCGTGTCCGTAGGCATCGGCCTTCACCACGGCGCACACGGTGACGTTCGTTCCCACGTGCTTCTGCACTGTGCGAAAGTTTTGCCGCAGCATGGTCAAAGAGACTTCCGCCCAGGTTGGACGGGTCGCCACGCGGCTCAGGATTTCTGCTGTGCTCGCCACTTTCGCGATTATAGCGGGAGCAGCCCGCGCGCCCACGTTACGCTGGGGCTACTCCCGCCTGAACCCACTCTTTCATTAGTTCGCCAGAAAGAAGTTCACCGTAATCTGCGTCTCCACCTCGATCGGCTCGCTGTTCAGAATGTACGGGCGATACCGCCACTGGCTGACCGCGTCGACCGCAGCCGGCACCAGCATGGGATGCCCGGAGATCGCGTGCACGTTCACCATCGTCCCCGCTTTGCTGATCAGCGCATACACCACCACCGAACCCTGCACATGCGCGGTTCTCGCCAGCGGAGGATAGACCGGTTGCACTTTGCGAATTAGCATGCCCTCCAGCATCTCTGACCTGCGAAACGTAGGGGATGTCGCATGAGGCGCAACTGGCATCGGTGGCGGATGACTCAGACCTTCTCCGACCGATTTCCATGCCCCGCCGCCCCCGGTGCCGGTTCCGCCGGGAACTCCTGTATCGGGACGGTCAAAACTCATTTGAGGCGGAGCGACGACTTCCTCAATGTGCGCGACATGATTAGGAACCTCGCGCGGAGCAATGAGCACGTTGTCCGCAAGATTGCTTCGAACGATGGTGACCGTGCTCTGATGTTGAACTCGAGGTGCGGGGGGCGGCGGAGCTCCCCATGATAGGGGACCGGAAAGAACTCGTGCTGCGGGCAGCCCCACCGTCTTCCACAGCGGCAACAACAGCAAACAACCGACGATCAACGCCTGCAGGCCGAACGACGTCAACGTCGTCCAGCTGCGGCGAGCGCGTTGGGCCCAGGATGTTTCCAGCATGCTCTCGGCAAACATAGTGTCCTCCAGCGTGAAATCTGTTTGCTGGTATGGACACCAGGAACGCCCGCGCGGGCGCTACTGCCACAAAGAAAAAAGGCCGCGCTTTCACGCGGCCTGCTGGAACTTTCCCGACACCAGAGGTGTCAAGCTCGTTATTTGGGTGGCTCGGTCGGTTTAGGCGTCGCGGGCTTCGCGGTGCCGGCCGGCTTGGGAGCAGCTGGCTTAGGCGCCGCCGCCGCTGGCGCGGCCACACCTGACTGCACGTTGTACGCGTCAACCACTGCCTTGGTAATGTCGATCGTTTCTCCCCACCACAGCACGTTGCTTTGCGGCCAGGGCTTCGAAGTGTCGACGATCATGCCGAAGCCATTTTCCTGCGAATACTTCACGATCATGGGAGCCATCTTCTGCAGGATGCGCGTGGCAATCTCCTGATTCTGGTTCCCGAAGTCTTCCTGCGCGTCCTGCACGGAGCGATCGAACACCTTTTGCTTGGCTTCGATCTGCTTCTTCAGGGTGGCGAGCGCCTCTTCGTTGAGCTTGTCCTGCTGGGCGGTAAGCTGCTTCTTCAAGCCTTCCAGTTCGTCGTTCTGGCCCTTCAGTTCGTTCTGTTTGGGTTCGAACTTCTTTTGCAGAGTCTGGAGGTCGCGCTGGCCTTCGTTGCTGCCGAAAATCGCTTCCTGGATGTTGATGGCTCCCACCTTGGTGCCGGTGCCAGTGGTTGCCGGGGCTGCCGAAGAAGGAGCAGCGGGCGTCGCAGCGGGACTCGACGGTGTGGCGGCGCTGCCGGTTTGGGCCAATGCGGAAATCGCGAACGTAACCGCTGTGGCCAGAAGAACTCGCAGAAACTTGCTTATCATTGGATCGGTTGAACTCCTTGGAACATGGTTCCGGGAAAGATTTTTCGAAATTGCTCTCAGATCGCTTCTTCAGTCAACGCTGGGCCGCACTGAATGAGGTCTCCGCTGCGCTATCGGCCGCCGTCGGAAAATGGCGCACTCGATTGCCAGCAACACACGCCGGTCTTGCGGGAGTGGCGTCCACTCCTCACAGCAGACTTGATGGCGTGGATCATTGACATTATAGTGACCTCACTCTCGGGCCGTCAAACAAACTTCCTGGCGCCAAGTTAGAACGTCGTCGCCACCGTGAACCGGAACGTCTTTCGCGGCTCCCTCAACTGGAAACTGGGAGCGTACGTGTTGACTGCCAAGTGGTAGGTATAGTCACCCGCCGCACCGGCCGGAAACATCGAGCGTGTAATCGGAATCGGCGGGTTGGCTTGCTGGTCAAGCCGCAGAGGGTTATATGCCCAGTAAATGCGGAAGGGCGCGTTCACCACCGGCAGGAACATTTGCAGTTCGAGTCCCGTGGACATCCGCACCTGCCAGTTCGCGGAGTTCAAAACGCTAAGATTCTGCGAGGGCCTCGGGTTCAAAATGCCTCCCCCCTGGCAGTTGTAACCGGCATCCAGCACGGGACATCCGAATGGCGTCCCGATCACCTGGTCATATTGCACCGTGGCAATCTGCAACTGAGACGGCCGGAGAATCGGGTCGATACCCGCATCCACAAATGGCACAATCGCCACCGGCCCCGCGATCGTGATGCGATATTCAAGGTTCCCGAACACACTGAGATCGCCGCCCGGGAACACGATCTGGTCTACCGGGATCGGTATCGTCCAGTTACCCAGTCGTGGATTCGCCGGGTTCTTGGGAACCGGGGTCCCGTCTGGATTGGTCAGCGTAATTACATTCGAACTCGGCAGGAACGCCACCGGCGACATCGACCGGATATCGAAACCGCGAATATCGTTTTCGCCACCCATGAAGAAGCGCTGGAACGGCGGGGCCACCAGGCCTCCATATCCGCTGATGAACGATCCCTGCACGTTGAAGCCGATCGCGTTGCGCCGGTGATTTACGGGAACGAACTGCTTGTACTGAATCAACGGACGGACCGACCGGACGGTGCCACCAAGTCCTGCCAGTTGCATCCCCAGCGTCATCTGGTGCCCTTTATGTGGGGAGATTCCGCTGTCCAGGGTATTGAACGAGAAGTTGGGGAAGATCGAACTGGTGACGATTCCGTTCACAGCGTTCGGTCCTGAAATCCCCCGGAACGCGATGAAATCGAAAAGGCTCTTCGAAGCCGTACTGAGGGCCACTAGGCTTGACCGGTCGAGCGAATAGGTTATGCCGACCCGCTTGAACGAGCGCCGCAGCGGGTAACTCAAAGACGTGGTAAAGCCGATGCTCGACTGCGAGTAGTTCTGCAGGTTTTGCAGCTGGGCCGCCGGCAGGTTCAGATTCTGACCACTGAAGATGGAGAGTTGCCGCGCCTGGTTGTAGCTGATCTTGTTGCCGAACACCGTAAAACCAAACTGCAGTGGGCGATCGAACATGTAGGGCTGCGTAAAGCCGAACATGACGCTCCGCGCCAGATTGCCGAGGCTGATCTGCACTTGCAGCGTTTCGCCTCGTCCCAGGAAGTTATTCGTCGAGTAATTCAGCCCGATGAAGGCTCCCTCCAGCCCGCTCACGCCGCCGTTGAGCCCGATGCTGTTCTTGCCCTTCTCCTTGACCTTCAGGGTCAGGTCGACTTGACCGTTCTTCTCATCCAGCTTTTTCTCCGTCACGTTCGGGTCGTCCGGCTTGAGCTGGTCGAAATAAGAGAGCTGATTCAGGCGCATCAGGCTCAGTTCCCACAGGCGCGAGTTGTAGATGCCGCCTTCTTCCAGCGCCAGTTCGCGGCGGATCACTTTGTCGCGCGTGGTGGTATTGCCCGTGAACTCGATGCGTCGGACGTAAAACTGCTTTCCCTCGTCGATGTCGATCTCCAGATTTGCGATCTTCTTTTCGTCGTCGAAGGTGGTGGAAGGAACGCCCGTGTAATTGATGTACCCATACTCGCCGTAAGCTTTACGCAATGCCTCAATACCTTTAGCGATCTTTTCGCGGGAGAAGATGTCCCCATCCTTCAGCGGGAACAGCGAACGCAGGGCCGCGGTGTTAGAGATGGCCTTGTTGTTCTTGAAGGTAATCTTACCCATCCGGTACTTGTCACCTTCCTCGATGGGCATCGTGATATCGACGGCCTTGCCTGGACCAGCCTGCAGCAGCCAGATGTGGAAGCCCTTGTGCCCCGTGTCGTGGATCTCCGTCTTGGGATCGCTCACTCCCACCTTGAAGTAGCCGCGGTTCTGGTACTCGGCCCGCACCCGCTCGGTGTCTTCTTCCAGTTTGGTAGCGTCGTAGGTCTTCGCGAAAATATTCTCCAGGAAGATCGAATGCGGAATGCCGATCGGCTTCAGGTTTTTCATGGCCGCCCGCAAAGTTCGCGAATTGATGTTCTTGTTGCCTTCGAACCTGATCTTACCGACTTTGACCTTAGGCCCTTCCTTAACCACGAAGGTAATGCCGACCGCAGCTGGAGGAATCTGCCGTACTTCGGAACGAATCGTAGCAAACTGCCGGCCATGTTCGGATAGCAGATTCTTGATGGAGACTTCCGCTTTCTTGATGCGGGTGGGATCGTACTGACTCTCGACCACCAGGCCGACTTTATCCTGCTTGAACCGGTCGAGGATGTCGCTATTGGAAACTGAACTGGCGCCGACGTATTCGATGGTGCGGATCGTCGGCTTTTCTTTCACTTGGAAGGTCAGCCGCCAGCCCTTGGGCGTTTGCTCCCGCAGGATCTTGATGTCTTCGAAGTAGCCCGTGTTCCATAGAGAGTTGAAGTCACGCTCCAGCGCGGCCTGATCGTAAACATCCCCCGCCTTGGTGAAGATTCGGGCACGGATGGTCTCGGCGGGAATGCGGCGGTTACCACTGACGTTAATCTCCGAGACGATGTCGTTCTGCGCCCACGTCAAGCTTGTCCCCATCAGCCAGAGCGCGGCGATGACGATGCAAAACCAACGCGCACTCCGCCCCACTCTCGGCCAAGGCCGTTGAAATGAAGAAGATGGCACCGACAAGGCCCTGGGAAAGCAGGGGCCCTTGGGCACAACAAGGTTCTCCGAATGAAAGCGAAAAGGAATCGCTACGACCTCAGCCTCTGGGATGTGAGAAAACTGTCATTATACGGTAGAGCAAGGGAATGCGTCCAAACCGCAACTCTTTCTGGGTCAAAAGCTCGTCCAACCCATCAGGTCTGATCCGATCAGCAAGACCTGCGGTTGCTTCATGGGGATGGCTTGGATAACTCTACCTCAACCAAGACGGAATAAAACGTCGCCGAGTTGCCCATGTCGGTAAGTTTTTCTGAGGTCAGGGCATTAATGCTTTGGGAACCCGGCGTCGTCTTCACCCAATTGAGGGTCGCCGAGACAACTCCGGGCTGAACCTTGCCGTCCACCCGCGCCTTCAAGACGATATCACCTCTGTGGTTGAAGACGCGAACTCGGTCACCGTCGCCGATGCCGCGCGCCTTAGCGTCAGGCGCAGAAATCTCCAGCAGCCCCGTTTCTTCCATCTCCCGCACCGAAGGTACGTTGGAAAACGTGGTATTCAGGAAATTGTCAGCCTTCCGCGCCAGCAGTTCCAGAGGAAGCGTGCCCTGCTTCGTTCCGTGCCGCGATTCACTGGGAGGCGTAAAGTCCGCGACCGGATCGAGCCCCAACGCCTTCACCGCCTCGCTATAAAGCTCCGCCTTACCGGAAGCGGTCCGAAAACCACCGTGTGCAAAAGGAAGAAAGGGTTCGGGTTGTGTGGGGACAGCCGCCTTCGGCTGTCCCGCGGAGCGAAGCTCCGCGCCGGAAACCGGAGGCCGAGCGCCGGAAGCCCCAAAGTTCAGCCGCACCTGTCCCTGCTCAAGCCGTTCGCGGCTGATCCCCTCCAGCCACGGATCCGTCGAATCCAAAGCCGCGTCTATCATCTCGTCCACGGTCTCGCGGAAACACTCTTCCTCGAATCCCATCCGTTCCGCCATCGCGCGGAACAGTTCCACGTTCGAACGGCACTCGCCGAGCGGCGCAATCGCCTGATTCGAAACCTGCACATAGTAGTGCCCGTACGCCTTCTGCAAATCTTTGTGCTCGAAGAACGTGGTCGCCGGCAGCACAATGTCGGCATAGTCCGTCGTGTCCGTGAAAAACTGCTCGTGGACCACGGTGAAAAGATCCGGCCGCAGAAGCCCTCGAACCACTTCGTTGTGCCGGGGAGCGACTGCCGCCGGATTCGACCCATAGACGAACAGAGCCTTCACCGGCGGATCGTTCAACGTATTAAGCACGCGTCCCAACTCCACCATGTTGATGGTCCGGGCTTCGCGTCCCAACGCGACCTTCATCAGGTCGGGCCGTTTCAACGCCTCAGTCTTGAAGGCAGTTGCTCCGCTCGTCGACATCTGCAGCCCGCCACCGATTTCTTTCCACGATCCCAGGATGCAGGGCAGCATGACGATCGCGCGTGTAGCCATCCCGCCGCCCTCAGAGCGCTGCACGCCATAGTTGAGCCGGATCACCGAGGGCCGCACCGTGGCATACTCGAGCGCCAGCGTGCGAATATCCTCAGTCGAAATCCCCGTCCACTGTGCCACCTTCTCCGGCGGATATTCCTTCACCTTCTCGCGCAGTTGCTCGAAGCCCAGCGTGTATTTCGAAACATAGTCGGCATCGTGCAGGTTCTCGCCGATGATGACGTGCATCATGCCTAAAGCGAGCGCCGCGTCCGTCCCCGGATTGATAGGCAAATACCAGTCGGCGCAAGCTGCGGTGCGCGTGCGGTACGGATCGATCACTACCAACTTCGCCCCGTTCCGCCGCGCCTCTGTGATGAACGGCCAAAGGTGCACGTTGTTGGCGTGAATGTTTGACGCCCACGCAATGATGTACTTCGCATGCCGGAACTGTTCGGGCTCGGTGCCCATCTTCACACCCAGCACCGACTCCAGCCCAGCCTCTCCCGCAGCCGAGCAGATGGCGCGCTCCAACTGCGACGCGCCCAGCCGGTGAAAGAATCGGCGGTCCATGGAGGCGCTGTTGAGCGCTCCCAGAGTTCCTCCAAAGGAGTAAGGCAGGATGGCCTCGCTCCCAAACTCCGCCGAAATCGCCCGCAACCGCGATGCAATCTCGTCCAAAGCCTGGTCCCAGGAAATCCGCTCCCAAGTCTGTGTTCGATCGGTTTGTGTGGGGACAGCCGCCCCCGGCTGTCCATGCGGAGCGAAGCTCTGCTGCCCCGCCTCTGGCCCTTTAGGCCCAATCCGCCTCAGCGGATACAATACCCGGTCCGGCGAATACACCCGATCCAGATACTTCGCCACCTTGGCGCACAAAAATCCGCGCGTCACCGGATGCTCCGGATCCCCCTGAATCTTCGTAGCCCGCCCGTCCTGCACAGTGATCAGCACCCCGCAAGCATCAGGACAGTCGTGCGGACACGCGGCATGGACGACCTGCTTCATCGAGCCTCAATTATATGTGAGGAAACACCGGGGTGTTCGTGGGAGGTTTATGCGGGAACAGCCGCCTGCGACTGTCCTCGGTTTGAATGCTGATTCAGAAATCCAAGTCGAAGAAAGCCTATTTGAGCTCCAGCACTTCCTTTTCTTTCCCCTTGCTCATCTCTTCCATCTTCTTGATCTCGCCGTCGGTCAGCTTCTGAATCTCGTCGAGCGAGCGCTTCTCTTCGTCCTCGGTAATCTTTTTATCCTTCAGGGCCTTCTTGATGGCGTCGTTGCCGTCGCGGCGGATATTGCGCACCGCTGTCCTGTGCTCTTCCAGCACCCGGTGCAGGTGCTTCACCATGTCCTGCCGCCGCTCCTGGGTGAGCGCGGGAACCGGCACGCGGATCAGTTTGCCGTCGTTCATCGGATTCAATCCCATATCCCCAGCGCGGATCGCTTTCTCAATCGCTCCCAACTGCGACAGATCAAACGGCTGCACCGTGATCAACTGTGCCTCGGGCGCATGTACCTGCGCCACCTGGTTCAGCGGCATCTGCGAGCCGTAGTAATCGACGTTCACGTTATCCAGCATGTGTACGTTCGCGCGCCCGGTCCGCACGCCCGCCATCGCCTTGCGGAAGTCGTCCACCGCCTTGTCCATTCGCGTTTTGAGTTGAACTCGAATCTCTTTCAGAGGCGCGCTATCAGCCATGGGTCCGCTCCGTACACTTCAGGAATCAAAACGTTGAATTATAAACCGAACCTAAAAGCCAGCTACAGAATTGAGTGAATCAGGTGGCAGCTCAGTTTGGAAAAGGAGTAGCCAGTTTTTTCAAGGGCGTCATCCTGAGCGAAGCCGTTTTTCAGGCGGAGCGAAGGATCTGGCGCGGACCAAAGCGCTCCCAACTGGCGCCCGACTCACTCACCCTTCGCGCTGACCCTCGACCCAATCTTCTCACCCAGCACCACTCGCCTGATGTTCCCGTGGTGGTTCAAATTGAAGACGATGATCGGCAGGTTATTGTCCTTGCACAGGCTGATGGCCGTGGAGTCCATCACTTTCAGCCCCAGCTTCAGCACGTCCATATAGGAAATGTGATTGAACTTCTTGGCACCGTCGACCTTCAGCGGATCGGCGTCGTATATTCCATCCACCCGCGTGGCCTTGAGAATCGCCTCCGCCTTGATCTCCATGGCACGGAGCGAAGCCGCAGTATCGGTTGAGAAATAGGGATTGCCGGTGCCACCGGCAAAGATGACCACGCGTCCCTTCTCCAGATGGCGAATCGCCCGGCGGCGAATGAAAGGCTCGGCCACCTGCTTCATCTCGATGGCGGATTGCACCCGCGTGTAGACGCCCTGCTTCTCCAGTGCATCCTGCAGCGCCAGCCCATTGATCACGGTGGCGAGCATGCCCATGTGATCGGCGGAAACCCGGTCCATATCCTTCGCCTGCTGCGCCACGCCCCGGAAAAAATTCCCCCCGCCCACGACAATGGCCAACTGCACGCCCAGCTTGTGAACGTCGGCCAGCTCCGCCGCCACTTCGTGGATGCGCGCAGTGTCGACGCCGAAGCCCTGGTTCGCCGCCAGAGCTTCACCGGAAATCTTGAGCAAAATGCGTTTGAAGGCAGGGGTCGGAGTCGTCATGAGTGAACACGTTTCAAGGTTTCAGAGTTACAAGGTTTCAATGTCCCTTTCAGGCTACTCTACTTTGAAACGCTGAAACCTTGAAACTTTGAAACCTTAACTCACAAAAAAGGCGCCCCGCAGGGCGCCCATGAACTATTCGCCTTTCGGCTCTGCCGGTTTCGTGACAGCCACAGTCTCGCCCACGTCACCGACCTTGAAGCGCGCAAAGCGTCGCACGGCGATGTTCTCGCCCAGCTTGCCGATCTTAGCCGCAATTAGTTGCGAGATCGAGATGGTCTGGTCCTTGATGAAGGGCTGCTCAAGCAAGCAGACTTCTTCATAGAACTTTTCCATCTTGCCGTTCACCATCTTCTCGGCAATATTGGCGGGCTTTCCGCTGGCAATCGCCTGCGCGAGGAAAATTTCCTTCTCGCGGGCGAAGTCCGCAGGCGTCACGTCTTCCTTGCGCACGTACTTGGGATCGCTGGCCGCAATGTGCATCGCGATGTCGTGCACCAGTTCCTTGAAGTCGTCGGTACGCGCCACGAAATCGCTCTCGCAGTTCACTTCGACGAGCACACCAATCTTGCCGCCGGCGTGAATGTAGCTAGCCACCGATCCTTCACTGGTCACGCGCGCCGCCTTCTTGGCTGCCACCGAAACGCCCTTCTTGCGCAAAATCACGACCGCCTGCTCCATGTCGCCTTTGGCTTCGGTCAGGGCCTGCTTGCAATCCATCATCGGAGCCCCGGTCTTCTCACGGAGGTCCTTCACTTGTGCCGCAGAAATATTCACTGTAGTAGTACCCATAATTCCTCAAGTTAAAGTTTCAATGTTTCAAGGTTGCAATGTTTCAAGACAAAATCAGAATCTCGTTCTTTGAAACCTTGAAACCTATAAAATTAAACCCGCGCCGGACGACCCGCGCGGGTCTGATTCCAATGCCCGGTTTGTTACGAACTCACCTCGGCGGTCTCTAACTGAGTACTGAGTACCGAGTACTGCTCTTAAACCGTCTGGCTCTCGACCTTCGGCAGTTCAGCCTCTTCGGTCGCCACTGGCTTCTTGTGAGTACCCGGACCCAGCACTTCTTCCATGCTGATGTCTTCGGCCGTATCGACTCCGGTTTCTTCGACGTGAACCTCGCTGGCCGCAGTCTCGGCGGCCTGCGCCGCATCCGAAGCGGCCTGCATATCGGCGACCTGCTTATCGGTCATCAACTGCGCGCCTTCGGCAATCGATTCCGAAATCTTCGAGGTGAACAGCCGGATCGCCCGCAACGCATCATCGTTGCCCGGGATCACATAATCCACTTCGCTGGGATCGCAGTTCGTATCGACTACCGCAACCACCGGAATGCCCAGCTTGCGCGCCTCGCGTACCGCAATCTGCTCCTTGTTGGAGTCGATCACGAAGATTGCGTCGGGCAACCGGCTCATATTCTTGATGCCGGCAAGGTTGGCCTGCAAATGTTTGCGCTCGCGTTCGAGCTTAATGACTTCCTTCTTGGGGAGCAGCTCGTAGCGGCCATCCGTGGCCATCTCATCGAGCTCCTTCAGCCGCTTCACCGACTTCTGGACCGTAACCCAGTTGGTGAGCAGTCCACCCAGCCAGCGCTGGTTGATGTAGAACATCCCGCAACGCTGCGCCTCTTCGGCAATCGCATCTTGCGCCTGGCGCTTCGTGCCCACGAACAACACGATGCGGCCGTCGTTCGCCAGATCCTGCACGAACTTCGACGCCTCTTTGAACATCTTCAGCGTCTTTTGCAGATCGATGATGTAGATCCCGTTGCGCTCTCCGAAGATGTATTCCTTCATCTTGGGATTCCAGCGCTTGGTCTGATGCCCGAAGTGAACGCCCGCTTCGAGCAACTCCTTCATGGTAATGGTAGCCAATGAACCTCCTCTTTAGTCTGCATCGGAAACCCGAGGTTTCATAGTTTCAAGGTTGCAAAGTTTCAAAGTCAGTTTTCTATAACTTTGCAACCTTGAAACTCTGAAACGTTGAAACCTTTATTCCCGATTGCCATTCCCGTCCCCGCGCCGCGAGGCACGAGAAGAATTGAACACCTAAAACCAATCACTTCGTAGAGACGTAGCTTGCTACGTCTCTTCCAGCCACGCACTGATCTGCCGTTGCCGGCAGGAGACGTTGCAAGCAACGTCTCTACAGAAATTACCGCTTCGAGAACTGGAACCGCTTGCGAGCGCCCTTCTGTCCGTACTTCTTGCGCTCTTTGCCGCGCGAGTCGCGGCTGACCATGCCCTCGGCCTTCAGCTTCTTGCGCAGTTCCGCATTAAACTGCATCAATGCGCGGGCAATACCCAACTTCACCGCGTCGGCCTGGCCGCGCACGCCGCCGCCCAGTACACTGGCGATGACATTGAACGTCGCTGCCGTATCCGAAGACGCTAGAGGCGACTTCGCCGCCGAACGCTGCGCCGGGGTCACGAAATACTCTTCGAACGCGCGCCCGTTCACCTTGAAATCGCCGCTGCCCGGACGCAAATACACACGGGCAATCGCCCTCTTGCGGCGTCCCGTTCCGTAGTATTGAACTAGTTCTGCCATGTAGCTTTTAGCTCCTAAGCTCCTAAGCTTCTAGCTCAAACCAGAAGCGGAGTTTCATAAACTGTCACGAAACCTTGTCATCCTGAGCGCAGCCGTTTTTCAGGCGGAGCGAAGGATCTCGGGAATTACGAAACTGCTACTTTGCGCGCCTTGTACTCGCGCACTTCCAGCTTCAAATCCTGCGGCTTCTGCGCCTGGTGCGGATGCTTGTCGCCCTTGTACACGTTCAGCTTCGAAAGCATGTGCGCCGCCAGCTTGTTCTTCGGCAGCATGCGCTTCACGGCGGCTTCAATCACCGCTTCCGGTCGGCGAATCATCCGATTCTTGAAATCTTCCGTGCGCAGACCACCCGGATAACCCGTGTAGTGGTGATACTGCTTCTGCTCGGCTTTCACACCAGTCGTTCGAATCTTCTCGGCGTTGATCACGATGACATGATCACCGGTATCGAGAAACGGCGTATATTGCGGGTTTTCTTTGCCCATGAGGATGCGCGCCACTTGCGAAGCCAGGCGTCCGAGCGTCTGCCCGTCCGCATCCACGACGTACCACTTGCGCACAATTTCCCCCTCTTTGGGGAAATAGGTTGACATCAGAGTTCTCCCAGATTGAATAAAAGCTGCGAAAGAAGACCGCTCGTTGATTCCCCGGCGAGGACGCCAGGACCATCAGGCGGGCAACCACACGACTACCAAGTGTTTAAGATAGCGTAACGTGCAAAGAATTGTCAACGCTGTGTTACTTCGAAACCAGCAATGTTAAGGTAACCGTCGGAGGATGCTTATGAGACTTTTCCCCAGACTCTTGGCAGTAATTGCGATTGCTTCACTCCCGGTCTTGGCGCAGCACAATAACCATCAAAGCCCTGTCGGGCACGGTTACGTTCCCCACCACGGCCCCCCTCCGTCTCACGGCGCACCGCACGGGGCGCCTCCGCCTGCTACCTATCGCGACCATGAAGGCCATCCCGAAGCTCCCCACGTCCACCACAACGGCCAATGGATCGGACACGACTACGGGCACGACGAAGTCCGATTCCATCTGGATCATCCTTGGGAGCATGGCCGCTTCACCGGCGGCATCGGCCGCGGTCACATCTGGCGACTCGGCGGAGGCGGCCCCAACCGCTTCTGGTTTGGCGGCTTCTACTTCGGCGTTGGCGCCTTTGACCTTGCCTACTGCAACGACTGGCTCTGGGACAGCGATGACGTCGTGATTTACGATGACCCCGACCACGACGGCTGGTACCTCGCCTACAACGTCAGGCTCGGCACCTATGTCCACGTGCAGTACATGGGAAGGTAGCAGACCAGATTAACTAAGGCCAGGGGCGAGACGGGTTAGCTCAGTGGCGCCGGCATCCTGCCGGCTGTCGCGAGGGCGTCTCGCCCTCGCCGCCTGCGCTAAGATGAACTTTCCTTATTCGTACGCTAACGCGTCAATCGGATCGCGTTGCGCAGCCTTGAACGCCGGATACAAAGCTCCCGCCAGCGCACCCACCACCGCAATCAGCGAAGCTCGCAGCGCCCACTCGTTGCTCCAGAACAGATCCAGCACGGGCTTTTCGAACATGATCACACGGCGGGTTACCAAGCTAATGATGATCCCCCCAACAATCCCCGCAATCGCCAGCAGCACAGTTTCCCGCAGCACCACATTGACGATGTACCACTTCGACGCGCCCATCGACTTCAAAATTCCGATCTCGCGCGTCCTCTCCATTACAGCCGTGTACATCGACTGGAAGATCACCAAAAAGCCGACCACCACCGCCACGCCAATCACGACCTTAATCGCGAGATCAAACCCAGGAAGATTATCGGGCGTCATCGTCGATAGATATTCCGGCATGGAACGCACGGAATACTTTTCCATCCCCGGTATCTGCTGGATCGACTTTTCTACCGCATCGGCATTCGCAAGGTCATCCAGTTTGAGATAAAAGACCGATGCCCGTCCCTCTGCGCTGACCAGGTCCTGCATCGTTTCCAGCGGCAGACACTTGCGGCAGCCCTTTCCATGCGGAACGATCCCCGAGATGCGAAACTCGTGGTCCAGGATCTCAATCTTGTCGCCCACCTTCATGTGGTACATCCCGGCAAAGTAGTCGTCCACGATCACGTCATAGGGCCCCTGAAACGGTCCACCGGATAGGTAGCGGAACTTCGGAGGAAGCGTGTCATAGCTGGCCAGGTCAATGCCGTAAATGATCTCCAGCGGCTTCTGCGTGAACCACCAGACTGCCGGTACCGCCGACACCACGTGCGGCACGCGCCTCAGAATATCTCCCACCTTGATCGGGATGGGCGCTCCGGACAGACCGATGATCCCTGCCGCCCCCGGCGGCATGACCATTAAATCTGCTCCAACACCCAGCTGGCTTTTCTTAGACCCGTTCAGCAATCCATAGAACAGCGCCACCACCATCAAGATCATGGTGACCTCCAGCGCAATCGCGCTCATCGCGATAAACGATCGCGTAGGCCGATGCACCAGGTTGGCAACCACCATTTTGTTCATCATATGTATAGCTGGGTGCCCCACCCTTCTCGCGCTTTCGCGAGAGCGTGGGGATTTGACTTTCAGGCTGCGCAGCCACCGAGTGCTGCAATTGAGCCACTCAACCCGGGCACTGAGTACTGAGTACTGGGTACCGAGTACTGGACTTACTTCTTCTCCAGCGGCATCGCCAGGCTCGACTGCGGCCGGTCCAGATGTATCACCACTGCTCCCGACGGCTGCTCCAACACGAACTGTTCATCTGTCAGCGGCTTGTTGATGTCCACCTTCAGCATGTTCAGTGTGATGTCATACTCCTCTTGCGGCCGGAATATCTCGATCCGCGAGGGAAAGCTGAACCCGCCGAAATCCTTGTATTCCGCGTAGCGGGCATCCGTAGCCACTCTGCCATCCTCGCTGTAGATGTACTGCCGGTGTGGCTTCAGATCCGTTCGCCCAAAAATGATCTTGCGCGCCAGCCTCCAGCCCTCCTGGTACTTCTGGATGATGGTCAGTTCGTAGTCTTCCTGCAGGATTCGATGACCTTTGGAGTCGTGGAGTATTTCATAGTCATTCTCGAGCACCGCGATCTCGTCGCGATCGATGTGGCGGATCAGCAGCGCCTCGTAGATATTCTGGGGGCGGATGTTCTCCATCGGCTGGTCGGTGTTGGGTGTCGCCACGTCGTTCTTGCCGATTACGAACTTGTTCCTCGGCGGAATCCACAGCTTGAAGTCCTGGCCATCGCTGACCATATCAAAAGCCGTGGTGCGCACGATCGGCATCAACCCGATCATGTGCAGCGCATCCGGCTTCCGCGCCAACACAATGCCGCGAATCTCTTTGTAGTCGGTGACCTGCCCTTTCTTCATCCCCCCAACGGAGCTGTCAATATCCACCGTCGCCTTCAGCGAGTGGATGGCTTCGGCCTGCTCATTAATGCTGTCGATCAGCGCCTGCTGCGTGGACTCCTTCAGCGCGGCTTTTGAATACTGATCTTCAACCGGACGCTTGCGGAGCCATAGTCCGCAGCCCGTCGTCGACAGCACGGCAAGAAACAAGGGTACAGTTAAAAAGGACGAACTACGTCTCATCAAGATATAGGAATGCCTCTCAACCATTTGAGTATACAGCCCCGGAAAGGTCGCAAAAGCTGGGTAGGACGCTTTTATAAGTGCACTGGTGCCATTGTATTGGCGAATGAGGCAAGCGAAGACACGGCGAAAGCCTCTGGCTTGCTCGTTTGGCAGGCTCTGTAATGGCAAACTCCCCGCGAGCCCATAAACCGCTCTGTCCCTCGGCAGCCAGGTTTTTTCCGATTCTAGGATGTACCGCCCGCTTACGAAAGGCGGTCGCACCATCGTGAGGTCGCGATCCGGTAAACCGTCATCTAAACTGGGGACTGTCGTATCCTGAAAAAACACTTCGTGATCAGCGATGCGTAAGATCATTTGGCTCATTTTCGTCGCAGTTTTGGGAACCGCCGGATGGTTGGCCTGGGCTGTCTTGACGCCCACCGAGCCTTCCGGGCAGGTGTTCGTCCTGCTGCACCCCGGATATTCCACGCACCGCATCGCCGCTGAACTTAAAAGCGCCGGCATCATTCGCAGTGAGGAAGCCTTCGTACTCTGGCACTACTACCATCACGACCGTTCCCTCAAGGCCGGCGAATACCTGTTCGATAAGCCGGCGAACATCATCGACATTCAGAATCGCCTCCGCCGCGGCGATGTCTACTTCCATACCGTGGTCGTGCCCGAGGGCTACACCATGTTCGACATCGCGCGCTCCGTCGAAGCCGCGGGCCTAGGGCACGCTGACGACTTCCTGAAAGTAGCCCAGTCCGACACGGCTCTGATTGCTGACATCGCTCCCGGGGCGCGCTCCCTCGAGGGCTATCTCTTCCCAGACACCTACGAATTCTCCCGCATGATGACCATGCACGACATGGCGGCAGCCATGGTCAAGCAGTTCCGGCAAGTCGCGCACCAGATCAGCCTGATCTCGTCCACGGGTAACTCGACACAGGCCAGGTTGAGAGTGGTGGGGGACCCCGTCGCGCCTCAAGCGGGAGCATCTCCTGAAGCTCCGAACGATGTCGAGCGCACCGTGATCATGGCCTCGATCGTCGAAAAGGAAACCGCCGTGGCCGAGGAACGCCCGATGGTCGCCAGCGTCTACTACAACCGCTTGAACAAAGGGATCGCCCTCGACGCCGACCCCAGCATCATCTACGCAGAACTTCTGGCTGGGACGTACCAGGGCGCGCTGCATCACGCGGACATGCAGTTCCATTCCCCCTACAACACATATCGAAACGCCGGCCTGCCCCCCGGCCCCATCGGCAATCCCGGACGCAGCTCCCTCGAAGCCGCCATGCACCCCGCCCAAAGCGACTACTACTATTTCGTCGCCGACGCCCAAGGCCACCACCGCTTCGCCCGCACCATGGAAGAACACAATAAGAATGTGGCGGCGTACCGCAAAGCCATGCGCGGGCACTAGTCGGCTTCCGGCTTCCGGCTTTCGGCTTCCGGAACTGCTTCAAAGCACCTCAAGCTGCCGAGGCGGGACGGACTGATCTGATCAATCCGTTGATCATCTGACCGATTCGAGCGGTCTCCTGCCGGATCACATTGCAGTCTTCCGTTGTGGAATAGCCCAGTTGCTCTCCGATTGTAAGTTGAGTTTCTATCTCGAAAAGTGACCCTCTCGAGTGGCATAGAAACTGGATGAGTTCTTTGTCGGACGCGCGGCCTTTCCCTTCCGCAATATTGCTCGGAACGGAAACAGCGGCCCGACGCATTTGGCTCGTCAAGCCGTATCTCTCTTCCTTCGGAAACCGTGTCGTAAGTCGATAGACTTGCACCGCAAGCTCCATCGCCGCCTTCCACACTTCCAAGTCCCTGAAAGTGCCGCTCATGAGCATCCTCCTGTCTTGCTGCATCGAGACAAATGAGGTTGGCACAAAAGCATCCACAAAAGTTTGTGACCGGTGTCACAAATCACTCGAAAAGAGAATGATGGGAACCCTTTTTGGGAACGGAAGGACTTCGAGAAAACACTCACTCAGAACCGGAAGCCGGAAGCCGAAAGCCGGAAGCCCCGGCTCTATGTTCCATCCATCCCTGCAAAATCAAAACTGCTGCCATCCGGTCCACCGCCTTCCCCCGCTTCTCGATCGACAGATCCGCCTCGCGCAAGAGCCGGTTCGCTTCCACAGACGTCAATCTTTCATCCCACAGATGCACCGGCAGCCGAAATCTCTTCCGCAGCTCCTCCGCGAACACCTGCATCTTGTCTGACTGAATCCCTTCCGCCCCACTCATCCGCAGCGGCAGACCCACCACAATTTCCCGCACGTCATATTCCTGAATCACCCGCTGCAAGTGTTCAAAATCTCGGCGCTTAGTCGTTCGCTGCAAAGTTTCCAGCCCCTGGGCCGTAATTCCCAGCGGATCCGATACCGCCACCCCAATCCTGCGCGATCCCACGTCGAGTCCCAGCACCCGCCCCTCGGCAAGCTCACGTCCACCGGTGCCTTGGGAAGGAACGTCCTCTATCTCGCCTGGAATTCGTTCTCTCGGGTCAAAATCCACTGCTCGATTATATGCGCCCTAATCTTTGTCGATCTGAACTCCGGTTCGGTGTGCAAGAACATTCATCGTTGACAGCATGGCATCCGCAGGAAAGACTGCCGTGATCGATCTCTTCTGCTGCAGGGAAAGTCACTTCAGAGCTTGGCTGCTTCCTCAAGGAGGACCTCTTGAAAACCAAATTGTCAGGGCAAACTTGGATGGCGTTTTTTGCGAACGCGGCGCTGCGCACTGTCCTGGCGTTGGGCATTGTCGTCCTGCCCCTGATGGTGGCGCGCCCGGCTGCGGCCCAGAGTTTCTCGTTACTTCATTCCTTCAGCGGCATGAACGGGGCCGATGGTTCGGCCCCCTTTGACGGGTTGATCGTCGATTTCTCAGGCAACTTCTACGGGACCACTTTCAATGGCGGCACTTTCGGTTTCGGGACCGTTTACGAACTGCCTGCGGGGGGCGGCGAAAAGGTCCTCTACAACTTCACTGGCAGGAATGATGGAGCAAACCCCGCTGGAAGTCTGATCCTCGATGGCGCGGGCAACCTCTATGGCACCACGACCTCTGGCGGCCTCAATGGCTGCTATTTCAATATCGGCTGCGGAGTGGTCTTTAAGTTGAGCCCGCAGGGTACGGAAACAATCCTGTACACCTTCACAGGCCAGGGGGATGGAGGAGTCCCGCTGGCAGGCTTGATCCGCGATGCGCGCGGAAACCTTTACGGCACGGCCTCCCAAGGCGGGCAAGTGGGGACGCTATGTGGGGTGGGTTGCGGGGTTGTCTTCAAGTTGAATCCGGCTGGACAGGAGACCGTTCTGCACACCTTCACCGGACCACCCGATGGGGCAAATCCCTTGGCACCTTTGGTGCAAGATTCGGCGGGCAATCTTTACGGCACCACCGAATTGGGTGGCGCTGGATGTTATGGCCATATCAGCGTCTATGGGTGCGGCACGGTCTTCAAACTCGACCGGCAGGGCCACGAGACTATTTTGTACTCCTTTACCCAGGCAGCCGATGGCGGAAGCCCTCAAGCGGGGCTGGTCCTCGATCCTGGCGGAAATCTGTACGGCACCACCACCAACGGCGGCGACAACCTGTTCTGTAAGCTCGGCAACGGGTTTGGATGTGGGGTGGTCTTCAAAGTCGACCCACTTGGCAACGAGACTGTGTTGTATGCCTTCCCCAGCGGGGCCGCGGGTGCGGTCCCGTTTGCGAGCCTGGTTCGCGACGCAAAGGGGAATCTCTATGGCACCACCGCCGTGGGTGGCAGTTTCAGCGGGATCTACGCAAATGGGTGCGGCGTTGTTTTCAAGCTTACCCCCTCAGGATATGAAACCGTCCTGCACAGCTTCGAGCTGACTGATGGCTGTGGGCCACTCGGGAACCTGTTGGCCGACAAAGGCTACCTGTACGGCACGGCGTCAGGGGGAGGCGTCGACGGCGCTGCGAGCTTGGGGGTAGTGTTCCAACTCCGGCCCTGACCGCCACGCTCCTTGCTTTCGCCCCCCTCGGGGAGTACGATGTTTGTAGGACTGTTAACCTTCTTCCCCACGAACCATCGCCTTCCCTTTAGGTACCGACATATGAGTGGTACGGACTTGAATTTCCACATCGGCGATAAGGTCGTCTATCCCAATCATGGGGTTGGGGTTATTGAACAAATCAGCAGCCGCTCGATTGGTACGACGGTCGAGAGGTTCTACCTGCTCAACATCAAAGCCAGCAGCCTCAAAGTGATGGTCCCCTGCCAGAACGCCGGCAGCGTCGGCCTGCGCCGCGTCGTCCGCAACGGCGAGATCCAGAAAGTTCTCGACGCGCTTTCAGTCGGCGAAAACGGCAGCAACGGCGACTGGAAAGACCGCTTCAAGGAAAACTCCGAGCGCATGCGCACCGGATCGCTCCTCGAAGTCGCCAGCGTCCTCAAAAGCCTGATCGCCCTACACCAGGCCAAGCCGCTTTCCTTCCGCGAAAAGAAGATGCTCGAGCGCGCCCGCTACCTCTTAGTTAGCGAACTGGCCATGGCCCGCAACTGCGAAGAATCCAAGGTCGAGGAAATCCTCACCACTGCCTTGGCCAAATGCAAGCTGCGCTTCCCCGAAGCCTCGGAATTCCAAGCCTAGTCCGCCTATCTGGAACCGTTTGCCTTTTCCATTGTCATGCTGAGCGAAGAATGAGCGGCGCGAAGCGACGGTCGTTCGTAGTCGAAGCATCCCTACCCTAATACGACTGCTCCGATCCGTGAACCGCCTGTTCTACGAGAACACAACCGACAACGCCGACGCCTCACTCTTCTTCGCAGTCTATGATGACCAATCGCAGCGCCTGCGCTACGCCAACTGCGGACATCTCTCCGGCCTCATCCTGCGAGCCGACAGTACCTGCCAGACGCTCGACTCCACCGGCACCCTGCTGGGACTTTTCAAGGAATGGAATTCCTCCATCCGGAGAATGCACGCTCCACCCGGGAGACATGCTCGCCCTCTACACCGACGGCATCACCGAAGGCTCTGATAACAATGGAAAAGAATTTGGAGAAGAATGTTTAATCGAGAGACTGCGACAGCATCGTGATCAACCATGCCAGCTCGCACTCGAAGGCATCACCGAGGAAGTCCGCAGCCTGAATCCCGCCGACCAGCACGACGACATTACCCTGATCCTCGCAAAGTGCAAAACGAGGTGAACTCGCATTCCTCCGTGTCCTCTGTGTCCTCTGTGGTTGAAATTGCTTAGGAGGCTCTCCCCCCCCCCGCAACTCCGCGCCCGCTCCATCAGCAAATTCTTCTCCCGCACAATGCGCGTGATCGAAGCCGCCCGGACCTGCGACCCGACCAGTCGAATCCCGAGGCCGAAAGCCGGAAGCCGGGGTTATAATGTCCGAAGCCCGGCCGTAACCTCATGACAGACGCAATCAAACGAAAACTGCAGGAAGAAATCAACGCGCTCGAACACGAGCTGATTCACGAGCTTCCTAAGGAAATTAAGAAGGCCGCCGCGCTCGGCGACCTCAGCGAGAACGCCGAGTATCACATGGCCAAGCAGCGCCAGGAGTTCGTCAAGGCGCGCGTCCGCCAGCTCGGCAAGCGCTTGGCCGATCTGTCCATGGTCAACATGAACAACATCCCCCACGATAAAGTGGGCCTGGGCTCCACCGTCAAAGTTTTCGACAGCACGAAGAACGAAGAAATGCAGTACAAGCTGGTGACCAGCGAAGAATCCGACGTAGCCACCGGAAAGATTTCCACCACCTCGCCCATCGGCCGCTGCCTGCTCAACAAGAAGGTCGGCGACACCGTGATCGTTGTTAGCCCCAACGGCAAGCGCGAACTGGAGATCCTGACCCTGAGCACCATCCACGACGAAATCGCCGACGAGCCGAAAGAGGCGGGCGCGTAATGGCCCCTAGCTGGACTAGCGCCTTCGGTCGCGCCTGCGGAGTCCTGCTCGACACCATCGTCCGCTGGTTGGCGCTCTCCCGCATCAATCCCAACGTCCTCACCTTCATGGGACTGGTGGTCAACACCTGGGCCGCCATCCTTTTCGGCTCCTCCAACGCCAGCAACCAGCAACGCATGTTCTTCTACGCCGGACTGGTCATCATCTTTTCAGGCTTCTTCGATCTGGTGGACGGCCAGGTCGCCCGCGCCACCAACCGCGTCACCCGCTTCGGAGCCTTCTTCGACTCCGTCGTCGACCGCTACTCAGACGCCTCCCAATTCCTCGGCCTGCTAGTCTTCTACGCCCGCGGAGGACGCTTCTTCTACGTGGTCCTCACCGCCTTTGTGATGATCAGCGCCATCATGGTCAGCTACACCCGGGCCCGCGCCGAAAGCCTGATCGGGTCCTGCCGCGTCGGATTCATGGAACGCCCCGAACGCCTGGTCCTCGTGATCCTCGGAGCTCTCTTCAACCGCATGGCCCCAGTCCTCTGGGTAATCGCAGTCCTGAGCACAATCACGGTAATCCACCGCATGCGCTACACCTGGACGAGAACTCAAGACTCGCCGACAACCGTAAAAGCGGGCCAAGCCGCCTAACAGGTAGGGCCCCCTTCACAAGACCTGCCGAAAGCCGTGTTCAACACAAAAAAGGCCAGCCCTAAGGGCCGGCCCATGGAACGCTCTTACGCAATCGCTACTTCGTGCAAGTCTCGCTGACCATCTTGACCTCGGTGACGTTCAAATCGCCGTAGGCTTCTTTGCTGGCCGCATTCTCGACCTGACCTTCCTTCTTTTCTTGAGCTTTCGTTTCATGCGTGACTGTGCCGGTCGCGCTTATCTGATGGCCAATGTGCTCCTCAAGTTTGACGCTATCGCTGCGCAGGTCCCAGGTCTTCCCGTCTGCTGCCGTGAGGGTGACTTCTCCGGGCTGACTGCCTTTTGCCAGACAACCGGTCACCGTCTTTGGTTTCACCGTTTTTGCATCTTGCGTTGCTTGCGCCGAAGGTGTCGTGTTGGGTGGCGTAGCGGCGTCTTGCGCTAGCGAGACGGCGGACGCCAAAAGCGCGAAAGCAAACGAAACGAACATAAACTTCTTCATAATTTGGAACTCCTTCGGCCAGAAGCGAAAAATGAGTTGTCGGTCTGATGACCCCGGAACACGCTGCGACGCCAGCGCCTTCCGTTGGTCCTCCGTTACGAATAGAGAGGGGTTTTAGCCTGAGCCAGTTCAGAGTCCCTGAGTGCTCGGCCGCGGACGCTCCACGAACTCGCCCGAAGAGAAACATGCGGAGCAGGCGCGTTGGGACAACCTGCCAGCCAGCGCGCCACCCGCTCCGCTCTACCACTGATCTACAACTAACGTTAACCAGCCTAAGCTTTCGAAATCCGTGCGTCTGAGCACTATTGCACATTTCTGAGAAATGTATGGGATGTCGGATAGTAGAACCGAGTCGTCGCCTGTATCAGTTGAAGGTGGACGGGCGGTGTCCAGTGCCACTTCCAAGCCCCCGGCAAACTACGGAGGCTTTCGCCTTTGGCGTACCCGTGCGTTGCTCACGAACCTCGTCGCACCCATATCCACGTTGGTCTTAGCACCTGCTAGACTATCGAGTCGAATCCTGATTTCTGCAGACGATTCTGGGGACAACTCTTGCCGACGGATCCGGTTCTGGTCGTTCATGGTGGCGCATGGGCCATGCCCGATGACATGGTCGACGCCCACATTCACGGCGTGACGAACGCGCTCGCTGCGGGATGGCGCGTGCTCGAACGCGGCGGCGCGGCCCTCGACGCTGTCGAGGAAGCTGTCGTCATTATGGAAGACGACGAGACCTTCGACGCCGGACGCGGCAGCTTCCTCAACCGCGACGGTAAAGTCCAACTCGACGCTCTCATCATGGACGGCGCCACGCTCCGCGCCGGAGGCGTCGGATGCGTCGAGCGCCTGCGCAATCCCGTGCGCGCCGCCCGCAAGATTCTCAGCGAGAGTCCGCACGTTTATTTTGTCGCGGAAGGCGCGGAACGATTCGCCGCCGAGCACGGCATCGCGCTCTGCAAGAACGAAGACCTCGTCATCCCGCGCGAGGTCGAGCGCCTGCGCGCGTACCAGGCCGAGGCCGCGCAACATGGCAACGATCTGTTCGCGCCCAGCTCCGACGATGTGACCATCTCGCACGACACAGTCGGAGCAATCGCGCTCGACCGCGCTGGCAATATCGCCGCCGCGACTTCAACCGGAGGCACGCTGAACAAAGCTCCCGGACGCCTCGGCGATTCCTCGCTGATCGGTTGCGGCTGCTACGCGAACAACGAGAGTGCCGCCGTCTCCACCACCGGATGGGGTGAACCGATCATGAAGTTAGTGCTGGCCAAATGGACCGCCGACCGCATTCAGGCCGGCAATCTCCCCGAGTGGTCCGCGCAAGAGGCAATGAACTACCTGAAGCAGCGCCTCGACGGCCACGGCGGCATCATCGTACTGAACCCCGAGGGCCACATCGGCATCGCCCACAATACCCCGCGCATGGCCTGGGCCTACAAGACCGTGAAGAAGCAGGAAGCGGGCATCGAGAAGAGCGCATGACAGGGCGGTTCTCTCCCCTGTCCGCCCGACTCCTCAACTTTGCTGAGACCTCATATAGCTAAGGCGTTACCTCGAACACCACGCCAGCGTTTGAAGCTCCCCCTTGGGCAGTTGTGCCGAACAGATTTCCGCTCGCATCCAACACCAGGCTGCCGCCGCCGCCATAACCCGGGAAGACGCCGTCCCCGCCGCTCGGAGAGAACCGATGGAGGATCTTCTCCGTCCATACGCCGTTTGAGCCAGGGGAAAGCTCAAAGACCGAGCCCCGATGGTTTCCGCCGGTATACGTTGTGCCGTAAAGGTTGCCGGACTTGTCGAAGATCAGTTGCGACTGTGGGTAGGCGCCATCGCTGCCACCTATGAAGTTGTGGAGTGACTGCTGGGTCCAAACTCCATTGGACCCAAGCGTCAGTTCAAAGACTGAATAGGACGACACGCCATAGAGGTTGCCAGCTGCATCACGTACCAAGCCGCCGATAGGACTGCTTCCCGTGGAAACGCCAGTGAACGCGTACAAAACTGTCTCTTTCCATGTGCCGCGAGTCAACTCCAAAGACGACGCCGTAGTCGTGGAGACCTCCGTTTTGGGCTATGCCGTAAATGTTTCCGGCTCCGTCTAGAATCACCGGGCTGTAATATGGACTGGAGCCGTCGTTCCCACCAGTAAAACTGTGCAAAACTTTCTCGGTCCATGTTCCATTTGATCCACGAACTACTTCAAACACGGTGCCGAATCCATACGTTCCTCCGTAGTAGGTCGAACCAAAAACATTCCCCGCGCTGTCGAGGACCACAGGGCCGGTTGGCTCACCGCCATCAATGAGACTGCTAAAGCTGTACAAGATGTTCTCAGTCCAGGTTCCGCCTGACCCTTGAACCAGCTGAAACACCGTGCCCGCGCCAAGGGGTCCACCAGCCGCTGTAGTGCCATAGAGATTGCCTTTGCTGTCGAAGACCACACTGCCGAGGGGATCAAAGCCATCGATGCCATTGAACGCAAAACTGTGAATGACTTTCTCGCTCCACGTTCCATTGGAGCCAGGGCTCAGTTCGAAGACCGTGCCTCCAAAGTTGGCACCGCCGCTGGAGGTCGTGCCGTATAGATTGCCTTTGCTATCGAACACTGTGCTGGAAACGGGTGAGCCCCCGTCGCCGCCTCCGGTGAAGGAATAGAGAATCTTTTCCGTCTGGGCCGTTGCTCCAATCGTCATCATCCCTACAATCACGATCACGATAAGCACTCGCGAGATACCTGCGCATGCCTGCTGCTTCATAAGTTTTCACTCCTGTTGAGATATCGCTTGGGACGGGGGAACAGCGCGAACTGGCCGAAGAGCTTATCACGGTTCCGGCTAGCGAACAATCGCGAGGGTGAGCCTCGCGACGGCCCAGAACCCGCGCTGCTAGGTGTTACAGCCAGCCTTTGTTCCTCGCGATGCGCGCCGCTTCCACGCGGTTGCTCGCACCCAGTTTGCTGATCGCTTCAGAAAGATAATTCCGCACGGTGCCGTCGGAGAGGCCTAACTCGCCGGCAATGTCGCCGCTGGCCATTCCTTCACCCGCCAGGCGCAGCACCTGCCGCTCGCGGTCGGTGAGCGGATCCATCTCTCCCCAAGCTTCGGTCGCAAGTTCGGGATGGATGACGCGCAGTCCCTGATGCACGCGGCGCACGGCGTCCGCGAGTTCTTCGGCGCGCATGTCTTTCAGCAGATAACCTGACGCTCCAGATTCGAGCGCGCGCCGCAGATATCCCGAGCGCGCGAACGTGGTGACGATGACGACACGCGTCCCGGTCCGGCGGCGCTTCAACTCCGCAGCCACGTCGAGGCCACTCATGTGCGGCATCTCAATGTCGGTGATGAAAACGTCGGGCTTGTGCGTGAGCACAGCCTGAAGCGCTTCCCTCCCGTTCGCCGCTTTGGCGACAACGGAAATGTCGCCTTCGATTTCGAGCAGGGCAGCGAGCGCTCCCAGCACCATCCCCTGATCTTCGGCCAGCACTACGCGGATCGTCTTACGACCTTCTTTGCCGCTTTCTTTATATGAAGGATTCAATTCTGGCGACCTTCGACTTCGGGCGCGACTTCTTTCAGAGGCAGCGTAATGATGAGCGTCGTGCCCGCTTCCGTGCTGCGGTTCAGCGTGCCCCCAATCATTTCCACGCGTTCCCTCATGCCGCGCAATCCGTTGCCCTCGCCATTGGAGCTGCCGCAACCGTCATCATGAATCTCGAGGCGGCAACTTCCGTTCTGCTGTTCCAGGCGCATGCGGCAGCTGCGGGCTCGCGCGTGACGCACAACGTTGGTCACCGCTTCGCGCACTGCCAGCGATAACACGCTCTCCTGCATGGCCGGCAGCTTTACCGTGGTGGCTGCGTCACACTGCACGGCGAGGCCGGCAGTTTCCAGCGTCGTCTTCGCCTGTGCCAACTCGGCCACCAACCCTTTCGAACGATACCCGCGAATTGCGTCCCTTACGTCGGTCAGTGCTTGCCGTGAGATCTGTTCGACTTCCCGGATTTCTTTTCCTGCCCGTTGCGGATCACGGTCGATCAACTTGCCCGCAAGTTCCGACTTCAATGTAATGACCGAGAGCGTGTGCCCCAACACATCGTGCAAGTCGCGCGCAATGCGTTCCCGCTCCGCGACTTTGGCCAGGTTCTCGATCTCTTCGTTCGCCTTGCGCAGTTCGCAGTTCATGCGGTTGCGCTCGGCGAAAAAGATATTCCCGGCCCCGATGAACATGGGAAACCCAGCCGCCCAGAACATTTCCCAGCCGCCCACGCGCAGAATAAGACCTTCCGTGGCTGCAACCGCTGCGATCAAGACAAGTCCCACTACGGCGCGGGCTTGGGTGCTGACCATGAATGGAACCATGGCTGCCGCAAAAATAAAGAACGTGCATCCGCCCGCGTTGTAGGGAAGGTACAAGATGCCCAGCAGCAACATGCCACCGACATGCACCAGTGGCTGAGGCCTCTCCAGCAGGAAGATTCCCCAGTACAGGACGAGGAAGATCACTGCCCCGAGGACATCAATGGCCCACTTGGTGCGGCTGACGTGTTCTACGGCTGGCTGAACGAAGAAGAAACCGAGGTAGAGCCACCAGAGCAGCGGACCCCAACCGTGATCCCGGTCATGGAGCACGGCCCGGATGGGCCGCAGTTTCAGCGACCACCCCGCTGGCACAGAATCCTGATCGACCCCCCGCGAACCTAGGAACGGCATTTTTATATTTTCAACCCTATCGTCAATTCCGGCCAGTTCTAAGTCTGGGCTTGGCCGTGTACCACACCAGCAGGGCGGCGGGAATCAGCAGCGCCAGCCACTTCGATCCGCCATAAATTGCCGCCATTCCCATGAGGATCAGGACCACAGTCCAGCCCATCGATTTTTTTGCATCCACGCTCATGGTCCCCTCCCGCTGTTCCTCTTGAGCTTTAGCTCTTGCCGAATTCGAGCCCATGGGTACAGCGAAACAATTTGCCAAAAACCTCGCTTCCACGAAAACTCGCTTTTGGGTGGCGCAGCGCTTTGAGCGCTGCGGTCAAGGCCTCCTTATTATTGTTAGGGCTTCAGCCCCCGAGGCACCCCAACCGAGTTCTTCCGGCAAACCGTGAAGCCGCACCTTCCCGAAGTCTAGCCGTACAGTTTTCCCTTGTCGCGCTGAAACCCAATGCGCGCGACGCCCAGGCAAATCATGGTGAAAGCCGCCAGCACCTCCCAGTGAGTGGCGTTCGATTCATGGCGTCCTGCTCCAACAATTCCCAGCGCCAGTTGCGACAGGTGATACGGAGGCAGCGCGAGCGCGATCTCTCGCACAACCTTCGGCAGGAACATGAAGGGAACCCACAACCCGCTGCAGAACGACATTGGGAGGTAAATCAGGTTGATGGTTGCGGGCGCCGAGTTCGGGCCAGTGAAGTATCCGAGCGCCAATCCCATCGCAGAGAACGGCAGCGAACCCAGCGCCAGGGTTCCCAGCAACTTGGCAAAATCCGCGAGAGGCATGCGCACTCCGCCCAGAGTAATTCCGAGCGCGAACAGGGCAAGAACGATGATCGTGCTGAAAATTATGCTGGTGACCACCTTCGCCGCGAAGTAGGCAAACGGCGGCATGGGACTGGCACGCTTGACCTGCAGCCATCCCAGGCCGCGGTCTGACGCCAGCCCAGACGCCGTTCCAAATAGCGACGCTCCCATCACGCCGAATGTACCGTAGGTCGCGATCAGGTACGCGGGTACGCTCGTACTACCAATGCTCTGCTTCGCATTCAGCACCAACCCAAACAGCACGTAGAACATGATCGGGAAACTAAGCACCGACGCCGTGTACATACGCAGGCGCAGATTCTTCAGGAACTCGTACTTCGCTTCCTTCAGATAGATGGTCGCTGTGTGTCGCGGCGAGCGCTGAACTTGTGTGCTGCTCAATGTCATGGTTGCGGTGCTCATTGCATTTCCTCCGTCGCATGTGGATCTGTTTGGCTTAGTTGGAACGATTGCCTTCGCGTCCTGCATCCTGCGTCAAGGCGAGGAACGCCTCTTCCAAACCCGCGCTGGTGACTTCCAGGCCTGAGAGGCCCGCATCCCGCGCCAGCAATTCGCGGACAATCGGCTCGGCTGCGACAGCGTGAAGTTCGACGGCCTCGCGATCTTCCTTTACGTCACTGACTCCCGGAATCTGGCGCAGCGCATTCAGGCTGAGGCTGGTAATGCAGCGAATGCGCTTGCCCGCAGTTTTCGCTTTGATCTCCGACGGAGTCCCCTGGGCAATAATTTCGCCCTGGTTGATGACAGCGACGCGGTCGGCAAGCGCATCGGCTTCCTGCAGATAGTGGGTCGTGAGCAGCACGGTCTTGCCGCGCGAGACCATCCGCCGGATTTCGTCCCACAACATGCGCCGCGCTTCCACATCGAGCCCTACGGTAGGCTCGTCGAGAAACAGCAAGTCCGGATCGCCGCAAATGGCGAGAGCGAACAGCACTCGTTGTCTCTGGCCACCGGAAAGATCGCCGAACTTGCGATCGCCCAATTTCTCAAGACCGACGGCAGCCAAGACGTCCGCTGGGGCCATCGGTCTCGGGTAATAGCTGGAAAACAGATCAATGTGTTCGCGGACGCGCAGCGTTTCAGGAACTCGGCCCACTTGCAACATCGCACCCGTTCTCATCCGGTTTTCAGGATTTGTGGGGTCGCCACCGAAAACGCGCGCCCTTCCCGCATTGGGCTGCAGCAGCCCCAACAGCAACTTTACGGCGGTCGTTTTGCCCGCGCCGTTCGGTCCGAGCAAGGCGACGACCTCACCCGTGCGGACCTGAAAATCAACTCCACGAAGCGCCCGGATGTTCCCATAATTCATGTTGACGCCGTCGAGACTGGCGACGATCGCGTCCAGGTTTCGAAGTTCTGCGGGCTGCGGTTGTTCCAAGGTTGCAATCATCTTCAGTCCTCCCGGCGCGTTTCGCGCCGTCTGAGCTTCCGTCCAGTGATTGCATCATCGCGGAAGCAGAACGAGCGCACCAGTGCCATCCATCACGCGGCGAGCGTGACAAATGTCATCCTTGAGTTCCTGGGAATTTCTTGAGAGAAGAGAAGCTAGTGAGAACTAAAGCGTCCAACCCCAGCCGGGAGGAGTCGGGGAAACTATTGCCTTCGCAGCAGACGTGTTACGAAATCCGAACAAGCACAGGAAATCCACAACGCGGGAGCGGCGCTCGATTCAGATCGGCAAATGCAACGAACCTTCGATTCTGCGCGCCTGACAAGGCCCTCCGCATGTTCGGATTTCGTAACAACACACCAGTGCTCAAATTTTTGCACAAATCGTTGGTCACAAGTGGTCCCGTGTTTGGTATGATTCCCCCACTTTCTTAGGAGGCGCACCCATGCTACCGGCGGGAAAAAGCCTTCGCACGCTGCGCGAGAAACTCGGGCTCACCATGCGTGACGTCGAGAACTCAAGCGCTCGCGTCGCCGACAAATATCGCAACGAGGAATTTTCCATTCCTCCCAGCCGACTGTCCGACATCGAAACCAAGGGTATTCTGCCCAGCATTTTTCGACTCTACACGTTGTCGGTCATCTATCGCCGCGATATTCGCGAGCTAATGTCGTGGTACGGCGTCGACTTGAACAATATGGCCACCGACCTCGGCTTGGTGTCTCCACCGAAGTCGCACGTTTCGGATGCGCTCGCCGGACTGTCGTCGGTGCAGGTTCCCGTGCGCATGGATCCTGGCTTTGACGAACGCCGCACCACCAACCTGGGTCGCATGGTGGAGCAATGGGGATTGGTCCCCATCGCCTACCTGGCGCAGTTTGCCAACAGCGAATTCACTTATGGTTACGTCGGCACCCAAGATTTCACCATGTACCCGATTCTGCCTCCCGGCAGCTTTATCCAGGTCGACGAAGCCCGGAATAAAGTGGTGGAAGGCTCGTGGCGCTCGGAGTACGAACGTCCCATCTACTTTGTAGAAACTCGCGAGGGGCATACCTGCTGCTGGTGCAGCATGCGCCGCGAGGAGATTATTCTGCAACCGCATCCCTTGTCTCCCGTTCCGGTTCGTATCCTGCGGCACCCGCAGGAAGCAGAGGTGCTGGGTCAGGTTGTGGGGGTCGCTATGAAATTGACCGAGTGGCACGCCCTCGATTCCTCTCCAGGCTCGAAAGGGCCAGCAGCACTGAACTAAGGTGAGAGGCGGCCGGAGAATCCAGGCGCTCGCCCGGCAGCAGATCCTCGAGATGATCGCGCATCCCCTCGACATAGGCCTGAGCAGCAACCCCGCTGCCCCGGCTGGATTCATCCAGATCCTCGACCAGCGACGCCAGCGGCGTCCGTAAAACCCCAGCCACAATCTCGGCATGGGCCGTCTTCAAGGCCCGCTCGGACCCCTCCGGCCCGTGGATCAATTCCATCCCCCAGTGTTCGTAGCGGCCGCGGGCATGGCGCAAGGACGCCAGATAGGCCAATTTCCCCAGCAGCCCCGAGACAGCCGCCAGAGTGGTCTCTTTCACGTCCTGAAGAGCAGATTTCAGCGTCATCTTGTTACGAATTCCGAACGCTCAAAGGTTTGCAACCTCCATTGCGCCTGCGATTGCGCCATGAAATTATCACGGTCCAATTCGCAGTCACAAGGAGAAAACACCGTGAAACGCATGCTACTAATCCTCGGAGCAGCCGTCCTGTTTCTCAACACTTTGGTGGTTCCAACCGTAGTTCGGGCCGACGGACCTACCTCTACGAACTGTGGTAACACATTATGCAAGCCGTAAACTGAGATCTCTCTTTCCTTACGAAAACAGAACAAGAGTGCTGCCGACATTGCCGCCTGCAGCGCGTCGCGGTATAGTGCTTTGCTACCGTCATGCTGCAGGCGCACTCATTTCTCTGGCATTACCTTTGGCTCGCGCCAAACGTCCTTCTCTTGGCCCTCGCCCTCCTGATTTGGAGGAAAGGGCTACACAAGGCTTTCCCCGCGTTCTTTGCCTTCGCAGTGTTCAGTTCGCTCGGCCAGTTCGCGCTTTACATCGCCGATGTGGCGCCATCCATCACGGCTGAGAATTTTTGGCGCGTAGATTGGGCGAGTCTACTGATCGAAGGACCGCTGAAATTTGCTCTGGTCGCGGAGATATTCGCGCGGGTTTTCGGTTCCTACGATTCCCTGGTCCGTCTCGGCAGGCTTCTGATTCGCGGCGTAGGAATCGCCTTAGTGCTGGCGGCCGCGTTGGCCGCGGCCTATGCTCCGAAAGACAGTCTTTTTGGGATCGTCTCTGGAGCGCATCTGTTGGAACAGACGATCGGGTTTATTGCATCTGGTCTCCTGCTCTTCATCTTCGTATTTTCGGCCTACTTCAGGCTTCGACCTGCGAGGCCTGTCCTCGGAATCGCGCTCGGCTTGGCAATCTCTTCCTGTACTCATCTCGCAGTTTGGGCCGTGGCAGCAAACGCGGGACTGCCAGCGGAGAGGCGAGTCATCCTCGACTTCGTCGGCATGGCGAGTTCCCACATCGCCGTGCTGATTTGGTTCTACTACCTACTTGTCCCCCGAGAGGTTGCGACAAAGCCTGTGGTTCCGTTGCCGGAGAACAATCTCGACGTCTGGAACCGGGAACTGGAGCGTCTGGTACACCAATGACACTCGCTATTATTCTCGTTATCGTCGCGGCACTCGCGCTGATCTTCATTCTGGGCATTACGGTCTCACGAAGCCTTCAGGTTTCCGAAGGCGCCAGTCTGGCCGGCAAGATTCAGCCCATTGACGTGGCGGCCTTCCGCAACCTGATCAACCCCGCGGAAGACGATTACCTGCGCCGCCGCTTGCCCGCGTCCGAGTTTCGCGTGGTGCGGCGGCAGCGGCTGCGCGCCATGGCCGCGTACGTTCAGACGGCGGGAAGAAACGCGGCAGTCCTGGTTCTCATGGGACAAAGCGCCCTACCCGCAGCCAATCCTCAGACCTCAGAAGCCGCACGCCAACTGGTGGACAACGCACTCCTGCTACGCCGCAACGCGGCGTTCGCGCTCGTGAGAATCTATATCGCTCTGGCTTGGCCGAACTCCGGCCTAGCCGCGACGCCCATCCTGCACGGCTACGAGCGGTTGAATGGCTCCGCCATGTTGCTGGGCAGGCTGCAAAACCCGGCAGTTCCAGTTCGCATTGCAGCTACATTGTGATTCTGATCCCACGCGCCCCTTACAGTTGACAGTCAACAGCTGTTTTGCTGTACCCGCCTGTGGGCTGGAAGTGTTCAAGAAACTTACGGGAGTAACTCGGAAACGAAAGCGTTCCTGATTCCTTACTTGTTTTCGGGTGCCGTTCTGTTATAAAAACCAGCGGGCGTTAAAGCTTTTCCAATCGATTTCGTGAATACATCGGCAATCTGCCGTGGGAACCGTTCCCGCCGTCTGCTCGCCTTCGCGAGCTCAAGGGAGAACCTTATGATCCGCACCGTCAAATCTGTCTCCATGTCGTGCCTCGTCCTGCTGCTCTCAGCCATTTGCTTTGGTCAAGGTGGCGCTGCCACGGGCGATCTGCATGTCACCGTGAAAGATGCGAAAGGCAGTCTGGTCACCAATGCGACGGTCACCGTGCGGGACGTCGCAAAGGGCCTGGAGCGCACCGCGACGAGCGACGGACAAGGCGGCTACAGCGCGCAACTGCTACCGCCGGGCAACTATTCGGTGACCGTGGAAGCCACTGGGTTCACCAAGGTCACGAACACCGACGTCGGCGTCACGGTCGGCGGGCTCGTGGAACTTCCCGTTACGCTGTCGGTCTCAGGAGGCAAGGAGATTGTCGAAGTCACTTCGCAAGCGGAACTAGTAGAGACCTCTCGCAGTTCGACCACCGATACCATAGGCCAGCGGCGGATTGACAATCTTCCCATCAACGGCCGCAACTACATCAACTTCACGCTCACCGATTCGCAGGTCGTGCGCGACAACGCGCCCAACACCGGCGCTGCGCCTACTTCGGGCCTCAACATGAGCGGCCAGCGCGCGCGCTCCAACCTCGTCAACGTGGACGGCGCCGACGCCACCGACAACTCGACCAACGGCGTGCGCTCCACGGTTTCACAGGAGGCCGTGCAGGAATTTCAGATCATCACCAACAGCTACGCCGCCGAGTATGGACGCGCCTCGGGTGGCGTGGTCAATATCATCACGCGCTCGGGAACGAACGCCTTCCACGGCGACGTCTTCGGCTTCCTGCGCGATCGCAACCTGCAGGCCGTGAATCCCTTCAGCACGGTTCCTAACCCGGCTTATACGCGAGTGCAAGCCGGCGTTGCTTTCGGCGGTGCGATCAAGAAGGACAAGACGTTCTTCTACTTCGCCTATGAGATCACGCGGCGTCACGAGACGGGATTTTCCTCGATCGGGCAAGACTGCTCGACCAGCGGCGGCCAGACCTGTTTCGGGCTCAGTCCCTTCGACGCTTCCGCATATTTCCTTGCTCCCCCGAACAGCGTAATCCTGCCGCTAACACCCGACCAGGCGTCTTTTCTGAGCAACCCTGCCGTTGCGACCACTGCGGCAACCAATCCAGCCTACGCGCAGGAGGTCGGCACCTATGCCGGTCTTATCGGTGCGTCTTCCGGCATGGCAGTGAATGGCGCGTGGCCAGTTGGTTTGACCGGCGGCTTCCCCGGACTCGGCGGTTTTCCCACCAGTTGCACCACTCCCGGAAGCTGCTTTGTTCCGGGCTCCTACCAGACACTGTCGTCACAAATCGGCAACTTCCCGGTGTTCGAAGGCACCAGTCTCTACTCCCTGCGCATCGATCACAACTTCAACAACAACAACCGTCTGACTCTGCGCGGAAACGTCAGCCCCAGCACTGTCACCGGCATCGAAGTCAGCGGCCAGGACCAACCCGCCGGACAGAATGCCTACTCGCGGACTTCCCAACAGACTTACCGTGATGTAGCCGGAGCTTTGCAGGACACCTGGACGATCGGCAGCAGCAAGGTGAATGAATTCCGGTTCCAGTACGCCCGCCGCGGACTTTCCTACTTCTACAACACGAAGATTCCCGGCGGCGCCGATCCAGCCGTGAATATACCCGGCTTCGCGTATTTTGGCCGCGAGCCCTACTCGTACATTCAGCGCGTGGAGCAGCGCTACCAGTTCACCGACAACTTCACCTGGACCGTCGGCCGGCACAATATGAAGTTTGGCGGGGACGTCAACTATCTTCCGCTCACCGCGACCTTCACCGTCAACTATGGCGGCGTGTACGATTTCGGCGCTTTCAGTGCTGCTGCCTTGGGTTTTGTGAACCCCGCCCCCGGTGCGCTCCCCGATTTCCCATCCCTTTCCCCCGTGCAGTCCTATGGCGCAGGTCTGCCGGGCGACTTCATTCAGGGCATTGGCAGTCCCACCGACTCGTTCAAGAACATTCCCATTGGCGCGTTCTGGCAGGATTCGTGGCGTGTCAGTCCAACCGTAACGCTGAATTACGGCGTCCGCTATGACGTGGAGATCCCTCCCAAGTTCAAGCCGCCACAAGGACTGGCTCTGCCCGCCTACAACCTGCTGGGATTGCAAAAAGGAATTCAGACCGACAAGAACAATATTCAGCCCCGGGTCGGCATGGCTTGGGATCCGAGCGGCAACGGCAAGACGGTTGTGCGCGCGTCGTATGGCATGTTCTACGACCACCCGCTGCTCGGCCTATACTTTCTCGGCGACGCCTCCGACGGTTCATCCAGCGGGCAGTTGGCGTTCGCCGGTACCGGACCGTGCACGGGCGCGGGCAATCCCGGCAACCTGAATGCGATTCCAATCTTTCAGGGATTGCAAAACCAACCGGCTTGCGCGCCATCGGTATTTCCGCAGGCGAATGCCAACCTCGGCTATCTGCCCAACCAGCAGCAGTTTCAGTCTTTGAACTTTCCCCAGTCCGTATTCCTAAATCAGAACTACTTGGACGTGACCTCAGGCAATCCAACCTTTCTGCCACTGGGATTCCAGCCCTTCGGCTATCCGCAGTCCAAGAATTTCGTCTACGCATATTCGCAGCAAGCGAACATCACTCTGGAACGCGACCTCGGCCACGGCTACGCTCTTAGCCTCGCTTATAACCTCAACCTCGGACGGCATCTGAACCGTCCTATCAACGCGAATACCATTCGCGGCGACTTGATGGTCTCCAATTTCCAAGCGGCCTATTACGATGCACTTGCCGCAGGTCAGCCAACTCCCTCAAGCCCATTCACTGTCAGCGGGTGCAACCCGGGCGGGACTTTAACCTCCCCATTCCCATATGTTGACGCCGCGATGATGAACTTCTTCCGGCCGGGTGGGTTGAATCCATCGATCGCCGTCGCGGAACCCGGCTGCGTTGGCCAAGCTGTAACACTCATTCAAACTCTGAAGGGGTTCAACGCCAACTGTAATCCGACGCCCCCAACCTACACCGGCTGCGTCCCCTTCGGGGACATGGACGCCAACTACTCCAACGGCACCTCGAACTACAACGGCCTCACCGTCAACCTGCGCAAACGCTTCAGCAACCACTACGAGTTCTTGGCTTCGTATACCTGGTCGCATGCCATCGACGACTCCACCGACCTGCAATCCACACTGACGCCGCAGGACAGCTATTTCCTCGCATATGATCGCTCGACTTCGCTCTTCGACCAGCGTCATCGCTTCGTGCTCAGCGGCGTGTATCAGAGTGGAAAGGTCAGTGGTCACGGCTTCGTCGGCAAGTTCTTTAGCGACTGGACCGTCGCCCCGCTGCTCGATGTGTCTTCCGGACGTCCCTTCAACATCGTCACCGGCAATGGCGACAATCTTCAGTTGTCTTCTCTGACGGGCCGGCCCAACACCACGGTCGATCCTGCGTGCGGCACCGTCTACAAGTCCAAATATTCTAAGACCGGCACACTGCAGGAGCCTTGCATCAACGGCTTTGTCGCGTCGGGTGTTTCGCCCACCCTGCTGCAGCTGGACGGCAACCTCGGGCGCAACGCGGGAATCACTCCCTGGACGGTGTTCAACGACTTGCGCGTGGCCAAGCGGGTTAACTTCGGCGAGCGCTTCAGCATGGACCTGATTACCGACATGTTCAATATCGCCAACAAGGTGAACGTGGCGGCCGTGAGCCCGCTCTGCAGCAGTTCCTCCTGCAACGCGGGCCAGCCCACTGCCGACTACGACATGCGCCAATTCCAGTTCGCCATCAAGCTGAACTGGTAGACGTGTCTGGGATGCACCACGGCAGTGTTGAGTGAGGTCCCGGAGGGACCACTGACAATAGCCCGCCAGTTTCACTGGCGGGTTGCAGCCGCAGATTCAGAATCTCGTGCCGTAGGCACGATTGAAAACCAAGCCAACTCGAACTCGTTTCAGGCGTTCCTCTGGGACGCGGTTCCCCTCCGCCGCGACTACCCGGCGTTGAAACGCCGGGCTATTTTCGGATGTCCCTCCGGGACTGAGACGTGAACTTCCTCTCGACCAATTTCGTAGCATCGGTAGAATGATTCTGACGTTCTGAAGGCGAGGCAAGAATGCCCGATCAGGAAATCCCCCCAACGACGGAACCTCCCACTCTGCCCGCTCCAACTCCATCCCCAGTTCCGAACACGATCTTCCGCGGGCCCAACGGCATTCGCGCCGGCTGGCGCGTTCTGATCTTCCTGGCATTGGTCGCTGTCATTGGGATTGTCTTCACGATCCCGTTCGTGTTGATGCGCGTACTGAGCAAAGGCGGCGATCAGTCACTAGTTGCCGTCTCCGGCCTCACTCCTCTGGGACTCAGCATTACCGAGGGAGCGCTGTTCGTCATTCCGTCGATTGCGGCGCTCATCATGGCGCGCATCGAACGCCGCAAATACGGCCAGTACGGCTTACCCGCCCGCTTCGCACTTCGCAAAGACCTCTGGATAGGCATCCTGGCTGGATTCCTCTCGATCAGCAGCAGCCTGCTGGGAATCTTCGCGTTTCACGGCTTCCACCTCACCGGCCTGGCGATTCACGGCAGCACGATCGTATCCGCGACGGCTGCATGGGGCGCGACGTTCGTGATCGTCGGCCTCGCCGAAGAGTTTTCCTTCCGCGGATACCTGCAATACACGCTCACCACGGGCGTGGGATTCTGGCCCACCGCAATTCTGCTTTCGTGCCTGTTCGGCCTGGCTCACAAAAGCAATCCTGGAGAGACCAGGTTCGGTCTGTTCTCGGTCGTGCTCTTCGGCTTGTTGTTTTGCTTGTTCCTGTGCCGCACCGGCAATCTGTGGTGGGCCGTCGGATTTCATGCCGGATGGGATTGGGGCCAGACGTTCTTCTACGGCGTACCCGACAGCGGCATCCCGCCCTATCACAATCTGTTCGGCTCGACTTTCAACGGACCAAACTGGCTCACTGGCGGCAGCGTCGGCCCCGAAGCCAGTGTCTTTACTCCCATCGTGCTCGGGATCGTCGCGATTCTGTTCACGCGCATCTACCGCGAGAACCGGTATCAAGCGCCGTAACGTGACATCGGACTCCCAACCTCTGGTGTTACACTTTGCTTTTCCCATCCTTGGCGCTTGCCCGGAGCAGTTCCCCAATGTCCGAGACTCAAATGCCCACCGCGCGGACTCGTGTCGTCCGCGAAGCCGATCGTGCTGTTTACGATCGCCAGATTGTGTACCAAATCCTCGATAAAGGATTTTTGTGCCACGCTGGTTTCGTGGTCGACGGCCAGCCGTTCGTAATCCCGACGTCCTATGGACGCAAGGATGCCAGCCTCTACATTCACGGCTCAGCCGCCAGTCGCATGTTGCGCCAGTTGAAAGACGGCGTGCCCGTCTGTATTACGGTGACTTTGCTCGAGGGACTGGTGCTCGCGCGCTCGATTTTCAATCACTCGATGAACTACCGCTCAGTGGTGGTTCTTGGGAAGGCAACTCTGGTGGACGATCCTGACGAAAAGGTAGAGGCCCTGCGAATTCTTTCAGAACACATCCTGCCCGGCCGCTGGGCCGATTCACGCCAGCCCAACGAACGCGAACTCAAAGCCACGTCGGTGCTGCGCGTGCCCATCGAGGAATTCTCCGCGAAAGTGCGCCAAGGCCCGGCCATCGACGACGAAGAAGACTACTCGTTCCCCACCTGGGCCGGAGTCGTGCCGCTTGAAATGGTGGCAGGCGCGCCGATTGACGATGCGAGGCTGTTGCCGGGGAAAGAAGCGCCAGAGTACGCGAAGCGCTACAAAAGGAAATGACGAGGGCGCAGGATTCCTCTGTGTCCTCAGTGCCCTCTGTGGTTGAAGATTTAGATTCTCACGGGATCAGCAGCAGCTTCCCTGCAACCTTCCTCGCTTCCATGTCCTGGTGGGCCTGCGGCGCCTCCGCCAGCGGATACGTCTTCGCAATCCGCAGCTTGAGTTTGCCGTCCGCAATCATCGCGAACAACGCACCCGTGCGCGCGAGCAGTTCCTCGCGCGTGGCCGTGAAGTGCGCCAGCGTGGTTCGCGCCATGTAGAGCGAGCCCTTCTCCGACAGCTTCGCTGGATCCACCGGTGGCACCGGACCGCTCGACATGCCGTACAGCACGAGCATGCCGCGCAGACGCATGACGTTCAGATTTTTCTCGAACGTCGCCTTGCCGACGCCGTCATATACAACGTCGACGCCCTTGCCGCCAGTCAGGCGCTTCACTTCAGCTTCAAAATCCTGTTTGGTGAAGACGATCACTTCATCCGCACCCGCCTCGCGCGCCAGCTTGGCTTTCTCGTCGCTCGAAGCCGTGCCGATCACTCGAGCTCCGATCGCCCGTGCCATCTGCACCAGCAGCAATCCCACGCCGCCCGCAGCCGCGTGGACCAACGCGGTCTCGCCCGCTTTCAGTTTGTGCGCGTCGTTCGCGAGATAGTGCGCCGTCAGCCCGTGCATCATCGCTGCGGCTGCTTGCTCTTCGGTGATGCCCGCGGGCACGGGAACCAGGCTGTCCGCAGCGGCAGCGACATACTCGGCATACGACCCCAACGAACCGCTCCACGCCACGCGGTCGCCCACCTTCACCGTTTTCGCCTGCGGGCCCACCGCCGATACCACACCCGCGCCCTCCTGCCCGGGAATGAACGGCAGAGGCGTGCGCAAACTTCCGTCGCGGAAGTGCCCATCAATCGAGTTCACCCCGGCGACGGACACTTTCACTACGGCCTCGTTTGGCTTCGGTTGCGGGACGGCCACTTCGGCGAGTTCCATCACCTCGGGCCCGCCAGTGTGCTGCACGCGAATTGCTTTCATGGATGATCCCTTATAACGCTGGCATCCTGGGGCCCGCGTTCTTTGCGGGCCGAAGGATCTATGCAGTTCGTCGACACCACTGGTGGCGCCGGCCAGTACACAGATCCTTCGCTTCGCTCAGGATGACATGAGGTTGAACCTACGGTATCAGCAGCAACTTCCCCGTCGTCTTCCGGCCTTCCAGATCGCGATGCGCCCGCTGCGCTTCCGCCAGCGGATACGTGTGTTCAATTCGCAACTTGAGTTTCCCCGCCGCCATCATGCCAAACACCGCCCCCGACCGCGCCACTAATTCTTCCCGTGTCGCGATGTAGTTCCCCAAGGAAGGCCGCGTCAGAAACAGGGACCCCTTCTGCGTGAGCACGATTGGATCGAACGGCGGCACTGCCCCGCTCGATCCGCCGAACAGCGCCATCATCCCGCGCGGACGCAGAACACTCAGCCCCTTCTCGAACGTCGTCTTCCCCACCGAATCGTAAACAACGTCGACGCCTTTGCCTCCAGTGATCCGTTTGGCCTCAGCTTCGAAGTCGGATTGCGTATAGAGAATAACTTCGTCCGCTCCGGCTTCGCGCGCCAGCTTCGCCTTCTCATCGGTTGAAACCGTGGCGATCACTCGTGCGCCAATGTTGTGCGCCATCTGCACCAGCAACAGTCCCACACCGCCGGCCGCCGCATGCACCAGCGCCGTTTCGCCTCGCTTGAGCGGATAGGTGTCATGCGAGAGATAGTGCGCCGTCATCCCCTGCAACATCGCCGCCGCGGCCTGCTGGTCCGTGACGCCTTGGGGAATCGAGACCAAGCGGTCCGCTGCGACGGCGGCATATTCCGCATACGCTCCCAGGAAGTGGCTCCAGGCCACGCGGTCGCCGGCTTTCACCGACGTCACGTCCGCGCCCACGGCCGTCACCACGCCCGCGCCCTCCTGGCCCGGCGTAAACGGCAACGGCACTTTGTACCGGCCCTCGCGTTGATACACATCAATAAAGTTCACGCCCGAAGCGGCCAACTTCACCACCGCTTCATTTGCCTTCGGCTGAGGAACCGGCAACTCCACCAGTTCCATCGCCTCCGGTCCGCCGACTTGCCTGACCAGAATTGCTTTCATGATTGATTTGGATTCTACTAAGAATTCTTCGAGACTTTGGGTGGTGTTTTTGGATCGTCGAGCCCTGCCGCAGCGAGGAGCGCGCGCCCGAACTCTTCGGCGGACACCTTGAATGCCTGCGCATCCTCCGCATTCGCCGCGCCCTCTCCCTCAACGCGGATTTCCGGAACGAACCGGTAGCCGCGTCCCACGACCGTTTGCAGATACTGCGGCTGCGCGGAATCATCCTCCAGAGCCCTGCGGATTTTTCGGATCGCGGTATTGATTCCCTGCTCGATGTCGACGAAGACGTCCTTGCCCCACAATTCGGTGGCAATCTGGTCTCGCGTTACCAACTGGCGGTGGTGTTCCACCAGGTACATCAAGAGTTGCAGCGGCAGGCCTTCCAGGCGCACGGGAGTACCGCCGCGGGAGAGTTGAAAGCGGCCAAAGTCCAATTCGAATTCCGCGAACCGAACTTTCTTCTCAGGCATGCCAGAAGACGTCCCTGGAAACCGCAGTCAATTCTTGTCCTCCTCTTCCGCCCTGTCAACTCTCCTCGCCAGTTCTTCAGATCAATTGATATCGCTTCAGACTCTCTCCATGGACCTTTTTGAGGGCCGGGAGCAAGATCGCATCACTTCCGCGAATGGGCGGAACAAAAATTTGGGAGGTGCGCGATGAAATACATGACTCGGATTCTCATGCTGACTTTGACCCTGCTGCCCATGCTGGCCGCCGCTCAGATGCAACCCGGCACGAAGATTGTGGCCCAGGTTCCCTTCGATTTCGTCATCGGGTCCAAGGTCGTTCCCGCCGGCCAGTTCTCCGTGCAGTCGGCAGCCCCCGGCGCCATTACACTGGCCATGCGCAACCCGAACGCAAAGATCAACATGGTGGCCAATCCTACCCGCGTCGAAAGCAAGAAGCCGGCCGCCACGAACGCGCTCGTGTTCCACAAGTACGGACACCGCTACTTCCTCTGGGAAGTGAAGGTCGAAGGTTCTCGGATCATGTACCAACTGCCGGAAGGCAGCTCCGAAGCCGAGCTACGAGCTCAGAATGTGCAAGCTCCGGAAGAGGTTTTACTCGCCCTGAAATAGTTTTCTGGCCACAGTCAAGGTGGGTGCGGGACGCTGACTCGTACCCATCTTGCCTGCATTCTTATCCGCCGCCATCCCGCTCTCCTCGCGTCCCCAGGCGTCACTTCCTGCTATTCATTGGCCTTCGGCTGCGAAACCTAATGCGGACTGGCGCTTTTGCAGGAAGAGGCGGACCGCGGGATCGCGCTCCAGGCCGATTGCGATGTCGTATGCCCGTCGCGCTTCACCGGAAGAGCCGGCTTTGGCCAGCAACTCCGCGCGCGCCGCCCAGTAAGGCTGGTACTCGGCAAGACGCGCATCGCTGGCCACCTGCTGAATCGCCTCGAGTCCAGCGGTCGCCCCATGCAACTCCGCAACCGCCAGAGGGCGATTGATTGCCACCACCGGCGATCCGGCAAGGGCGAACAGCGCGTCGTAAATCCGCACCACCTCGGCCCAGTTGGCGCGGCCGGTGCGGCAGCGGTCAACGTGCGCCGACTGCAGCGCGCCTTCCAACTGGTAGCGCCCAATGGATACAAGACCGCTGGCCCGCAGCAGCAACGCCTCAGCCTCAGCGATCATTTGCGAATCCCACAACGCCGGATCCTGCTCAGCCAGCGGCACATACTCGCCGTCTGCGCGCCGGCGAGCGCGACGCCGCGCCTCCGCGTGCAGCATGAGCGCCAACAGGCCCAGCGCCTCCGGCTCCGCCGGCAGAAACTCGGTCACGAGCCGCGCCAGGAACATGGCTTCCTCGGTAAGATCGCGGCGGGCTACATCGGTCCCGCCCGGATCGCTCCAACCTTCCGCGAAGGCAGCATAGACGGCATCGAGCACCGCGTCGAGCCGCTCAGAAAGTTCCTCGCGTTCCGGAACGCAGAATGGAATGCCGGCCTGACGGATCTTCTCCTTGGCCCGGACCAGCCGTTTCCCCATGGCCGCGGGAGACATGAGAAACGCAGAAGCAATGGCCTCCGCGTTCAGCCCAAGAATCACCTGCAGGATCAAGGGTGCGCGTATGCCGGCATCGATCGCCGGGTGAGCACACACGAACATCAGAGCAAGACGTTGATCGGGAATCTGGGTTGGAGTTTCCGCCGCGATTGCCGCCGCGCTCAACCCCTCCACCGTGAGTTGCAACTCCTCGCCGGCAATCTCGCGCCGTTGCCCGCGGAAGGAATCGATCATTTTCCGCCGCGCGACGGTCAGCAGCCACGCTTCGGGGTTTGACGGACAGCCCTTCCGCGGCCAATCCGCCAGAGCCGAAGCGAAGGCCTCCGACAAAGCATCCTCCGCGGCGGCCACGTCATGCGTGCGGGCCGCCAAGAAGGCGACGAGCTTGCCGTAGCTGCGACGCGCGACCGCTTCCGCCGTGCTGCGCGCCTGCTCGTCGCCCTCGCGGGAGTCCATGGCCTTAGGCTCCAACCAAATCACGCTGCCATGTCCCAGATGGGACGCACCTCGACGACTCCGTGACCGGCCGCCGGGCAGCGCGCCGCCCATGAGATCGCCGCGTCGAGATCCTTCACGTCGATCAGGAAATAGCCGCCCAACTGCTCTTTCGAGTCAACGTAAGGACCGTCCAGCACCTGCGACTTGCCATTCGCAATCCGCACGGTGGTCGCTGCCGAGGTCGGCTGCAGGCGGTTGCTGCCCGCCAGCACGCCCGCCTTCTTCAGCGCCTCACCGTACGCCATGTAGGCCGCCGCCCCCAGGTCCTGCTCGGCCTTCGTCATTTTGGGCCACGCGGCCCTCGTTCACATACGTCATCAGAATGTATTTCATTGGAATGGGCGGATCGACTGGAACCGGCTCTGCTACACTTGCACGTCTTCAGGCGAGGAGCCCATCATGGCTGAAACGAAACCCCAGAACCTGGCAAACCACACTCGCTGGGATCCACCGTTCCATTTCTACATTCTTCCCATCTTCGCGCTGGCATTGATCCTGACGCTGGTGCACTTTTTCGCTCATATCACGCACGGAGATCTGCGCGATCACATCCACGCCTTCCTGCTCATTCTTCTCGCGGTCGCCTTATTGATGCTGATGTTCAAGGTGCGCCTCTACGCGCTCAAGGTGCAGGATCGTGTCATTCGCCTGGAAGAACGCCTGCGGTTGACCCAACTTCTGTCGGAACCGTTGCGCTCCCGCATCCCTGAACTGACCGAAGACCAACTCTGCGGACTGCGGTTCGCCTCCGACGCCGAGATTCCAAAACTGGTCGAGCGTACGCTAAAGGAGAACCTGAAGCGCGCGGACATCAAGAAAGCGATTCAGAACTGGCGCCCAGACTACTGGCGGGTGTGAAATTAAGAATGCAGGATGTGGCGCGGGCGCCCTCGCCCGCGCAGCCGCCAGTCGAGGAACTGATCGAGGCGGCAAGGAGTTGCGCTTATGGCTTCTCTCGCAGATGCTCTGGCCCAGCAGTTGTTGACGGGGCGACATATTGCGTCGCTGGCCACTGCGAATCCGGATGGCTCCCTTCACATGGTGGCGGTTTGGTTCTGGTTCGACGGTACGCACCTGTTCGTGGCTACCGCCTCGGGCAGCCGCAAAGCGCGCAACCTGCAATCGAATCCCAAGGTGTCGCTCATGATCGATTCCCGCGACCCTGCGGCTTCCTGCGGCATCACTATCGCAGGAACGGCTCAGATCCTGGCCGGCGACGCATCGCGCCAAAAAAACGCCGAGATTCACGGAAGATATCTGAGCAAGGCCGCATTGGCGGATGCGAGGGTGGGCCCGGTGTTCGCCGCCTGGGATGATGTCACTATCCAGATCACGCCGACCTCGGTGATCGCCTGGGACATGCGGGTGGCCGACCGTCAGTTCTTCGGCGGGGCGCTGGAGAGCAACCCCGGATACTTGCTGACGTTGGAACGCTGACGGCCAACCGGAAGGCGAATCTTCTGAAGCGTCGGACACGGAAACAACCCTAGGGTCCGTTCCCCGTCAAACCTTTGCAGGGGTTCTGCCGTCTCAGTATAGGTAACTACCCGGGCCTGATGCCGAAAGTAACCGCGACTGTAAGTTTTCGGCGTTGACCCCGGCGACACCGCCGCGTACGATTTTGATAGAATTCACCGGACGTTCACGACTTGGGAGAAGCGCGCAACTCATAGAGAAATAAGACAAGTAAGAGAAATATGCGATTTGCCAACCTCTATGTCCGGACCGCTGTGCTGGCTTCCCTGATCCTGGCGGCCTCTGCCTGTCAAACGGCGCAGAAGCCGGTTTCTCTTCTGCCTCCCGGAAGCGCACCCGCTCTAAAGCCGGCTCCGCCATCCGCTCCAACTCCGGCACCTGTTCCACAAGCCGCTGTGGCTCAGCCGCAAGAGGCTCAGGCCCAAACACCAGTTTCCACCGAAGCCGCTTCGCCTGTGGCCCCAGTTTCCGACCCGGTTGCCGATCTCATCGCCCGTGCGGAAAAGGAATACCAGGCTGGATTGGCTAACCATCAGGCGGGCAAGATCGACGAAGCCAAGCAGAATTTTGATAACGCGCTGAACGCCCTGCTCAGCAGCAATCTCGACGTACGCTCCGACGAGCGCCTGGAGAAGGAATTCGACCGGGTTGTCGCCGGCGTCAATGGACTCTACCCGGGCGCCACCTCCGCCGATGCCGGGTCTTCGCAAGATGCCCAGCAGAAATCCGAACCGGCGCCCATCGACGTAACCAACGAACTCACCCCGGCCGCCGACGCCGGCATCAAGGCCAAGGCACAGGCGGAAATCAAGAATACGCGCTCTGACCTGCCGTTGATGATGACCGACCAGGTCGCCGGCTACATCACTTACTTCTCGGGTCACGGACGCGGCGTCTTCGAACGCGCTTTTGCCCGCTCGGGCCGCTACCACGACATGATCGTCTCGACCTTCAAAGAGCAGGGCATCCCGCAGGATCTGATCTATCTCGCGCAGGCCGAGTCCGGATTCCATCCGCTGGCAGTTTCGCGAGTCGGAGCCCGCGGCATCTGGCAATTCATGGCCAGCCGGGGACGCGGATACGGCCTCTCCCACAACATGTGGGTCGACGACCGCCAGGATCCCGAGAAATCCACACGCGCCGCCGCCCGCCACCTGAAAGATCTCTACAACCAGTTCGGCGATTGGTACCTTGCGATGGCCGCCTACAACTCCGGCCCCGGCACCGTGCAGGCTGCCGTGAAACGCACCGGATACGCCGATTTCTGGGAACTCTACCGCCGCAACGTTCTGCCCAAAGAAACGCGCAACTACGTCCCGATCATTCTGGCCGTAACCATCATGGCCAAGAATCCGTCGCAGTACGGGTTGGATGACGTTGTGATGGAGCGTCCGGCGGACTACGACACCGTCACGATCACCTACCCCGTCGACCTACGACTGGTAGCCGAGTGTGTGAATTCCACCTCCAGCGAATTGCAGGACCTGAATCCCAGCCTGTTGCGCCTGACTACTCCGCGCGACGGCAAGTTTGAACTGCACATTCCCGCCGGAACCAAAGATCAATACGAAACGGCGATCAACTCAATTCCCCGGGACATGCGCCTGTGGTGGCGCTATCACCTGGTTCACTCCGGCGACACGCTCGCCTCGCTGGCGCGGAATTATCACACCACGGCCAAGTCGATCTCCGAAGCCAATCACCTCGAAGGCACTGAACTGGAAGCCGACGCCAAGCTGGTCATCCCGGTCGCGCCCGGCAAGCATCCGATGAGTGACACGGCAACCTACGCGCGCCGCATCACGCGTTACAAGGTTCACGCCGGAGATACGGTCGAAACCGTCGCCGAGAATTTTGGCGTCTCGCCGCAAATGCTGCGCCGCTGGAACGGAATTCGCGGCGACAGTCTCCGCGGACGCAAAGTGCTGGCCCTGCATCTGCCGATTTCCCCGACCGCGCACGAGGGTGAAGTAGCCTCGACGCGAGCCAAGTCGAAACATCCGGGTGCCGCCGTAAAGCCCACGGAAACGGCCGTTACGAAGCCTCCCGCCACCAAGTCAGCGCAGATTGAAAGAGACGAAATCGCGCAGGCCCCGGTCCTCCGTCACAAAGTGAAGTCCGGCGAAACTCTCTACTCCATCGCCAACGCATATAGAACGACCGTCGCGGCCCTCAAGCGCGACAACCGCAACATCGCCGTGATCCGACCGGGCATGATCCTGGTCGTCCAATCCCCGCGCTAAGCCTGATCTAAATCATAGAGAAAAACGAAAGGGGTGCCCCCGCCCTCAGGGATGAGGATGACGAGATGCCTCTACAGGGAATGACTCATCGACTCCTGCTTCCCGCTGGACTACAATTCTTTCGACTTTCGGGCCCCAAATTCCAACTTCCGAAGGAGAACTCATGCGAATCACCAACACACTCGTCGTGCTGCTCGTCATCGCGTTGTCTGCATCTCTCGCCCTGCCTGCGTTCGCGCAGGATGGCGCCGCAACCTACAAAGCGAAGTGCGCCGGCTGCCATGGCGCCGAGGGCCAAGGCAAGGTCGGCCCGGCGCTGAAGGGAACCACCCTGACCGACGCTCAAATCGCCGACCTGCTCACCAAGGGCGACGATGCCAAGAAAGCGCCGCACAAGAAGGCTCTCGCCAGCCTCTCCGCCGACGATGCCAAGGCGGTAGCCACTTTCGTTAAGTCTCTGAAGTAGTCGTTACCGCTGCAATCCGGGCGGGAGTCGTCACCGGCTCCCGCTTTTCGTAACATCCGCCAACTCAAATCTTTTGTTCACTTTACGGGATTTTCATCCGCCCCGGGCGTGTGTAAAGGAGGCCACGAAAACCACTTCCCCCGCTGTGCAGTCCCCGCAAACTGCAAGACGTGCGGTCTGGAATCTCAACATCTTGGGAACGTTGCGGTGTCGCGGAGTAGGAATCGAGACCCACGAAAAACGACGCGTTGTTTGTATCCCGAGTCCTTGCAGCCAGCACCGAATGTCGTGCTACAATTGCGCGCCGTTCCAGCAGAAGGTTCCGGTGGTCTTTTAAATTCTTCGTGCCCGCAGCCAGGACGCACAGCCGCATCCGGCCGCCACAGAATCACAGGAGGAGCAATGACGTTCGACGATCCCACTCTCTACGCACGCGATGAAGAAGAAGAATTCGGCGACACAGGCGCTTACAGCGAGTCGCTGGAAGAAGATTTCGAAGAGGAAGAAGAGGAAGAGGAATCCGGCCTGCCGGCTCCCGAAGCAATCGAGCCGGAACCCATGTCCATTCCCGCGCCTCCTCCGCCGAAGCCAAAACCCGCGCCGCCCGCTCCGAGCGGTGGCGGTGGCAAGCCCAAAGCGAAAAAGCCAGCCAAGAAGAAACCGGCTGCAAAAAAGAAACCCGCGAAAAAGGCTCCTAAAAAACCAGCCAAGAAGAAAGCCGCCAAAAAGCCGGCCAAGAAAAAGGCTGCGAAGAAGCCCGCGAAAAAGGCAAAGAAGAAAGGCAAGAAGCGCCGTTAAGTCGGCACCTAGCCGCGAGCGCCTCCCGTAACCCTATGCTTCAGAACCGCGCCCCCAACCGGGCGCGGTTTTTTCTTGCATGCTCAGGGACTATGTGGGGACAGCCGCCTTCGGCTGTCCGCGGAGCGAAGCTCCGCGAATTTGTTCCAGGACTACCGTTGTCGGAAGGCTGAGGATTTATCGAGCAGATGGAAGAAAGTTGTTTCATGTCGGGAGTTCCCTCCTGGCGAGAAAGACGAGCTTCGCTCGCCGGACAGCCGATGGCGGCTGTCCACACATAACCCTTATTCGCGTGGGCCTCAGGGCGACAAGGCAGTGCAGTTCCCGTTGTATAATCTCCGCCACCCCTGCCGGAAAGGCACTCCATGCCAGCGAAACGTCTCCTGCCGATTCTCTCCATTTGCTTGTTCACCCTGTCAGCCTTCGCGCAGGGTCCGTCGATACCGAAGCCGCCTGACACTCCCAGGCACGCCGTCACCGACGATTACCAGGGCGTCAAAGTCACCGACGACTATCGCTGGCTCGAGAACTGGGACGATCCCGCGGTCAAACAGTGGAGCGCCGCCGAGAACGCGCGCACTCGCGACTATCTCGATCACGTGCCAGCGCGCGATGACATCAAGAACCGCCTGCGGCAACTCGTGACTGCCCGCTCGGTGACGTATTCCGGTCTGCAGTTCCGCGCTGGAATGCTGTTTGCTGAGAAGCGCCAGCCACCCTTGCAGCAGCCACTGCTGGTGCTGATGCGCTCTCCCGATGACCCGGCCAGCGCCCGCGTCATCTTCGATCCCAACTCCGCTAGCGCCAAGGGATCGCTCGCCGTGGATTTCTACGTGCCCTCGTTCGGCGGCAAATACGTTGCGGCCGCGCTCTCTGAAAACGGCTCGGAAGACGCCGCTGCGCACGTGTTCGAAGTCGCTACCGGCAAGCAACTCCGCGACGTCGTTCCCCGCGTCAACTTCGCCACCGCCGGCGGCAGCATCGCCTGGAAGCCCGACAGCTCTGGCTTCTACTACACGCGCTACCCGCAAGGCAACGAGCGGCCGCCCGAAGACGCCAACTTTTTCCAGCAGGTGTACTTTCACAAATTGGGCACCGATCCCGCGCAAGACACCTACATCGTCGGGAAAGACTTCCCGCGCATCGCGGAAATCCAACTTCACACCAGCGATGACGGCCGCTGGCTGCTCGCTTCAGTCGGCAATGGCGATGGCGGCCAGTTCGCGCACTACCTCATGGATTCCGATGGCCACTGGACCCAGCTGACGCGCTTCGGAGACGGCATTGTCTCGGTCAAGTTCGGCGCTGACCCAGCGCTCTACCTGCTCTCGCGCAAGCATGCGCCCCGCGGCCAGATCCTGCGGCTGCCGATTTCCCATCTCGATCTCAGCCAGGCCAAAGTTGTGGTTCCACAGTCCGGTGGCGGCGCCGACGAAGCTGACCGTGCCTCCATCGAAAATTTCGTGCCCGGCTGGGGACGCCTCTACGTCATCGACATCTTGGGCGGCCCGTCGCGCCTGCGAGTCTTCGACAACCAGGGCAAGGTCCTGCCCGCGCCTGTGCTGCCGCCGATTTCTGCTGTCGGACAAGTCGTCTCTATCGGCGGCGGCGATGTGCTCTTCTACGTTTCCTCCTTTCTCCAGCCACCGATTCTGTATCGCTTCGACGCTTCCACCGGAAGCACCACTCGTATCGCTACGCCACAGCCTTCTGCCATCAAATTCGACGACGCGGAAGTGGTTCGCGAATTCGCCACGTCGAAAGACGGCACCCGTGTTCCGCTCAATATCATCCGGCTCAAAGGGACGAAGCTCGATGGCACGCGTCCCACGCTGCTCACCGGGTACGGCGGCTACAGCATCAGCATGAAGCCATCCTTTCAGGGACGGTTCGCACGCCTGTGGCTGGACCAAGGCGGGATTTTCGTGGAAGCCAATTTGCGCGGCGGCGCCGAATACGGCGAAGAGTGGCATGCGGCCGGCAATCTCACGCACAAGCAGAATGTCTTCGACGACTTTCTGGCCTGCGCTCAATATCTAATCGATCAGAACTACACCTCCCCGGCCCACCTCGCGATCATGGGCGGCAGCAACGGAGGCCTGTTGATGGGCGCAGCCTTCACCCAGCGTCCAGACCTGTTCCGCGCCGTGGTCTCCCACGTCGGCATCTACGATATGCTGCGCGTCGAACTCGATCCCAACGGCACCTTCAACGTCACGGAGTTCGGCACCGTGAAAGATCTCGACCAGTTCAAGGCGCTGCACGCCTACTCGCCCTACCATCACGTGAAAGCGGGCACGGCGTATCCTGCGATTCTGATGCCCACCGGAGAAAACGATCATCGCGTCAATCCCATGCAGTCGCGCAAAATGATCGCGCTTCTGCAGGCAGACGACACTTCCGGCCGTCCGCTCCTGCTGCGCACCAGTTCGAGCGCCGGCCATGGGTTGATCGGCGCGTCCCTCGACGAACAGATCGAGCAGGACACGGACGTATTCAGCTTTTTGTTTGATCAGTTAGGGATTCAGTACAAGTAATCGCGAGGCAGGCACAGGGCCGACAGCATGGCAATGGCGTGTCTGCGCAAGCACGGCGTGTATCGCGGCACTCGGTAACGCTACTTCGTCGCAGCCACCGCACCCAAACACTTGCCGTACAACTCAAGCAGATGATCGGCGTAGTCTTCGGGCTTGGCCGCCGAGCCGGTGCCTTGAAATCCCACGCCCGACGACGTGGTTCGCCCGTACCCCGTGGTCATGGCGATGAACTTCATGAGATCGAGTGCGATATCTTCATTGCGGCGCGAGGCGCCTGAACCGGTATGCGAACCTTCTTCCATGATGCCTTCTCCTGTTCCTCGCGCAGAAAGAACTGGTATCTCGTCGTCTTCAAAATCTTCGTCGTCGAGGTATTCCATGGTGCCAAATCACTCCGTCAGCGATGATATCAGGGTCAGCACGGCGGTGTCCGGCATGAGCAGGTACTCCAGAGCAAGATTGCTTCGCTCAGGAGGACAAATCATGTGTGGACGCAGTCTGCCGCAGGCGCACCATCAGCCAGACTGACGCGATGAACAGAAGTGGCGAGGAATAGAAACCCGGCGCGGGACGCGGAAACGTTACCGACGCCACCGTGCGCCCCAGAATCGTTCCCAATGTGTGTCCCATCGCATTGAGCACATGGATCACGGCATAAAACCAAGCCAGGGGACGCATCCACCGCACGCCCTGCGCGGCCAGCGGCGTGAGCGCAAAACAAATCACCACCGCCACGATCAGACCCACCAGCCACTCGCGAAACTCAAACGTCGGCATGGGGAACCATCCCCAGCGCGAGCGCAGGATTGTCACCGTAGGGTTGTAGACGGCGAGAAATCCAGTGGCGGCCTCGTCGACAACGTGCAGCGCGAAAGCGACGGTCAGCGCAAACCAAGGCCAGCCGAAAGAGGGCGATCGTTCCGATTCCATGAGACTCCTCCCTCCGCTTCCGGAAGCCGAACACCGGAAGCCGGAAGCCTAGCTCCGCACCTCGCTCATCAATCCCATCAGATTCCCCTCCGAGTCACGGAAGAAGACCATCCACAAATCGTGATCGGGCATTTTCGCGATCATATGCGGCTCGTCCTCAAAGTGCACGCCCTTCGTTTTCATCGCCGCGTACGCCGCCTGAATGTCGGGCACAGCGAAATACAGAATCGAGCTGGGATGATCGAACTCCGGTTTCTCCGGCAAGGTCAGCATCAGGCGCACCCCGCCGCAGTCGAAGAATGCGAGTCGCGGCCCCGCCCTGAACAACAACTTCAAACCGAGCGCATCCTGATAGAAGGCGGCCGCACGCTCCACATCGTGCGCGTTGATGGCGATCTGCCCGATTCGCGAAATTCCGATTCCCGTCGCGGCCGTATTCACGTCCTTGACCTCCCAAGTGATATTAGTTAGCATAGCTAACTATATTGCATTCGATTCGTCAAGCGAAATCTGACGACGAGCAGGAGAACTAGGTGAACGAGCCAGAATCCTCTCCACCTCCCGAGGTCTTCGCGGTTGCCGACGGCCTGCATTCCGCCGCCATCCACCTGCTGCGCCGCGTGCGCAAGCAGGACATCAAGACGGGCGAAGGTCCGGCACGCCTATCGGCGCTCTCTGTGCTGGTTTTCGGCGGTCCCAAGACTCTGGGCGAACTCGCCGCTGCCGAACAAGTTAAGCCCCCTACCATGAGCCGCATCGTGGCCGGCCTGGTCCGCGGACGCCTGGTCAAAATCACCATGGATTCCCGCGACGCCCGCCGGATGCGCATTCGCGCAACTGCCAAAGGCAAACGTCTGCTGCAGAAAGGACGCCAACTGCGGATCGCCGACCTCGCCGCCCATCTCGATACGCTCGCTCCCGAGGAACTCGCGACTCTTGGCCAGGCTGTGGAAATCCTCAAAAGGTTGCTCGAACGCTGGCGCTGATTTCCGTTCGCAGGTAATCACCCCGGGGGGTACTATGGTCAGATGAAAAGACCCACGCCATGCGGGATACTGGTGGGTCTTAGGGTCTGAGTCGAAGTGTGCCGTTCAGAGGCTGGCAGGTAGCCGAGTCTTTACGCATTCCGGTTTCCCTCTCCCCGCGACATTAGTCTTTAAACATAATTGCTGCTCATGAAGACTGCATCGTCACGCACGCGCACAATCGTGATCGTCGCCGGCCTGTTGTGGCTGGCGCACGCCGGTGTGGTCGCGGCCTTGGGAACTAAGCCTCCCGGGGGTCTTCTGTCGGACATGATGCAGTGGACCTTGGGCGTCGTGATGATCTACGCGGCGGTGCAAGCCAGCCTCCGTTCCGAGGGACTGGCAAGGTCCTTCTGGCGTCTGACCGCAGTCGCCTACTCCGTGTGGCTGATTGCGCAAACTCTGAGCGTCTATAACGACCTGGCTGCGTCCCCTTTCGTTTCCTGGATCAACAATCTGCTGTTCTGNNTATTTGTATTTCTTCTATCTGCCCAAGGCGGATGCGACCGGCGAACTGGCACACTCCGTTTGGACGCCGTATTTCGTCGGCTACGCGTTTGTCGCTGGAGCGTTTGTGGTGCGCGCCGCGGTCACGCGCTCACGGGATTCGCGCGCGTTGTTCGGACGCATGGGAATCTTCCTGGCTTTCTCCGGATGCGTCGATGCACTCTACTTCTATGGGCCCGGGCGCGGTCTGCGCACGGGCGCCTGGTTCGATCTGCTTTGGAGTGCGTTGCTGGTGGTTCCCATCCTCATCGCCGCCACCTGGAAGCAGGCGGAAGCGCCAGAGTTCTCGTTCGATCCTCCCCGGCGCGAGAAGCGGATCTACACCGAAATCTTCTTCATGCTCTATCCGCTGCTGGTGCTCTTCATGTCGTTGCGCATCGCGCGCGAGCGCCTCGGATTGGCGGCCGCAGTTGTGCTGCTGTCGTTTGTGTGTTCNNCTGGTCACCCAGAACCGGCTGCTGCTGACCAAGGAGGCCCTACGCCGTGAAGCTTCCCGCGACGGCCTGACCAGTCTGTGGAATCGCAAGGCGATTCTGGCGATTCTCGAGCGTGACTTGCTGCGCGCCGAACGCGATCGGGAACCCGTCGGCCTGATCATGATCGACGTCGATCACTTCAAAGCCATCAACGACAGCCGCGGACACGCCGCCGGTGACGCGGTCCTGCGCATCATTGCCAGCGGCATCGCGGCGGTGGTCCGCCCTTACGACTCGGTGGGACGCTGCGGTGGAGAAGAATTCCTCATCGTCGCTCCCGGCTGCGGCATGACTGAGTCCTGGGAACTGGCGGAGCGTGTGCGTACGCATGTCGCCGGTTGCAATATCATGGTCGGAGCCTCGAGCGTCCAGGTCAGCCTGAGCCTCGGCGTGGCCACCGGCAACACTGCCCGCGACATGGAGAAATGGCTGCACGCCGCCGATACTGCGATGTATCAGGCCAAACACGCAGGACGCAACCGCGTGGAACCCACCCTGGGGCGCGCCGCCAGCGCGGGCCTTGGCCCATCGGACGCCCCGAACCGCGACTTCTGGCTGTAACTCGTCCGCTCCCGCACCTCACACGTCACTGTGTGACTCGCATCCCAACTGGCGGCGGAGTGCATGGTTGGCGAAGAATTCCCATTGCACTCATCTTCCGACCAGTTTCAAACGCTTCGGATGTGAAGTGAATCGAAAGAAGTCGAAATTTGAGCGCTGAGGCCTGCTAACGACAGTTACGGGAAGGCCCTTCGACTTTAGGCTATATTCAATATTGGGTTGGCCGTTAATGTCGGGACGCTTCCTCACTTCGACGCCTCTGATACTTGCGTGCCTCGCCGGATTTGTGGCACACAGCAAAGCAGTTTCAGCCGAGATGAACTCCGACTTAAAGGTCGGTGACAAGACCTACAAAATTGTAGACCGGATCGTTCTTCCCCACGCGCTCGTTTTCCGCAAACCTCAGCCTCCAAAAGGGCACCCTTGCCGGATTATGATTGACGCTCACAACGATGAGAAGAATTGCAGTATCCCAGCAGGTCGTCCCTCATACGGCATTCTAGGATGCGGGGCAACAGTTTCCTCCTTCCCAGAACCTATTGCGCAGACGTTCGCGCGCGTTCCCGGTAAGGATACCCCTAATCTGTTTGCTTTAATCGTGGGCGTTCATGGTGCGAAGAAGCGCAGCGAAGGGGAACTTGTCATTGCAGTTCTCTCATGTGGCCCTCGGATCGCAGTCCCAACTGTGCAGGATGGAGCGCATGAGAACGGTTTGTCGTACAACTTCAATCGCATATCACTCTCGATCTCGGGCAGCAACAGAGTTGCGGAACTTGCCCTTCAAGGGATAGAGACTCGCCCCGAAACTTACCGAATTGCAGGGATGAATGAGGCTATTCTGTTTGTCGTGCCCTTCAAAGCCCTCCATGATTTGAAGATCGAGAAGGAAGTCGGTTCCGACAAACCGCAAACGCGAAGTGTTGATCTGCTCGACGGTGAGTTTGTTTTGGGCTCGTATTCAAGCCAAGACAACCGTTACACGGAGACCATCGAACGAGAAGTTGTGCCTGCTGGTCATCGACCAATACAAGTTATCAACAGTAGCGATTGACGGCATCGTTGGTCTATCGTTCCGATTATTCTGAGTGGGTAGAAATTCATCCTCGGCGCTCAACTGTTGCAAAATCCCCGTTTCACTCGTCGACCGGGCAATGCGGTTGCACGATCCTTCGGCACGTTTCCAAGAAATCAGCCCTGTACAGTTCCTCGGCACGCGCAATCTCAACGTCTTTCTCTTTTAGCGCGGATGAAGCCCAGAGTTTGCGAACCTCTGCAACGGGTAGATGATCGGTTTCGCTTTCAATCCCAATGATGAACTTCCGATCCTCCACATCAGCAACTGCGTCTGTGTGTGCCAAAGAAACCAACTCTCTGACTGCTTCCAAAACCGTGGTTCGCCCATCCAACACAGCCTGCGCTATTTCCTTCGCCCTCCGATGGTCGGACTCCGATGCCAGGCGGTCGATAAACGTTCGGTCCATGGCAAAGAAGTATATGCGGCCCGATTGCGGCGGCGTGCGTGCTAACATCCACTGATCCGGCTCGCCCACGCGCTTGAGCCACACGGAGGTCAAGGTGAGTTCAATCACACGGCGCAGTTTCCTCAAAACAGGTCTGGCCGCTGGAGCCATGGCGACCACAGGAATTCTTCCGCTGGCCGCCGCCAAGCGCACCGCGGCCGATACCGTCGTGCTTGGCCGCTCAAAAGTGGAGGCGACAAGGCTGGCCTTCGGAACCGGGACGAACAGCGGTGCGGTACAGGCCGCGCTGGGGCAGCAGGAGTTCACGCGGCTGGTGCGCTATGCCTACGATCGCGGTATCCGCTTCTTCGAGACCGCTGAGGCCTACGAGACGCCGGGAATGCTGGGAGAGGCGCTGAAAGGCTTGCCGCGAGACAGCTATCAACTCATGAGCAAGGTGACTACCTTCCACCAGGGGATCGACCCGCAGGCCAAGTTCGACGAACTGCGGCGCACCTCACAGACGGAGTACTTTGACATCATGCTGCTGCATTGGCAGCACTCGGCCGACTGGCCGGAAACTACGAAACGTTGGCAGGACGGGATCCTTGAGGCGCAGCAGAGAAAGATCATCCGCACGCATGGCGCCTCAGTGCACGGGCTGCCGGCACTGCGCCAGATGCCGGGCACAAACTGGCTCGACGTGGGATTGATCCGCATCAACCACAACGGCGCACGCATGGACGGCCCGACCTCTGAAGATACCAACCATCCGGACAACGTGAGCGAAGTGGTCAATCACATCCAGCAGTTGAAGAAGGAGGGGCTGGGTGTGATCGGCATGAAGCTCTGCGGTGGCGGCCAGTTCGAGCACAGTCATGACGATCGTGTGAAAGCAATGAGGTTCGCTTTCCAGAACGCGGGAGTGGATTGCGCAACGATCGGCTTCAAGAACAGGCAGGAGATTGACGAGGCGATCAGCAACATGAATCTGGCGCTTGCGTGAGCCATGGCGACATCTCGGAATTCGCTGCGTTGGCGAAAAATTTCGATTGCACTCACCGACCCCTAGCCGTGGGTTTTGAGTGTAACGGCCTGATTTCGTCAACTTACTGAATCTGTTTCTGGAGTTTGGCGACGAGACCCCTAAATGCGCCTGCCCTGCCCTGTCGCGCCGCCTCCCACTGTTTCTTCCAGTCGGCGGTCGCGTTGTTGTCGTAAGCAGCGATCCGGTACTCGGGCTTTGACATAATTTCAAGGAGCGCCAACGTCTCCAGCATGTTGCGAGTGGCCGGGTGCTTGGGATCGTGAACCACTAATTCCAACTCCTGAACAGCTGCAGCGCGATGCGGCGAGCCAATTAATCCAGCCTTGAAGTTCCAAGCGGCGGCATTTCTCTGGTCATTGGACCAGAATCGTCGCGCAAGCTCACGGGTTGCGGCCTCCGAGCCGAGGAACCGTAAAACTCGTTCCGCCTGCCCGGTCGTCTGCTCGAACTCCTTCAGTGTGGATTTCTGGTAGTCAGCATCCAGGGGCTCCAGTGCACTCGCCAACTGCGTCGCTTGCCATTCCGGGGTGGCGGGGATTACTTGGAATTTGACTTTGTTGGAAACTACGGGCTGTGGCTCTGTTCGGGCGTCTCCTCCAGTCGGCGGCTCCACTCTGTAACTGACAACCACGAGTGTATAGCTCCCCGGCGGCAGCGATTTCCATTCGTTGAGATCCTCGCTTATTTTGTATGGTACGGCGTTGAGTTCTCGGGGCATTGCCGAAAGACCGCCCCCGAGGAACATGTTGTATATGCCGGATTCGAAGTAGTCCACCAATGGGTCACGAGCTTCCGGGGTCAGGCAGAATAGCTCTTCGTCCAATCGCCCACTGCGATCATAATTTCGAAGGCTGAGGAAGTGATTCTTTGAGCTGCTCGCGAAAGCAAGCTCAAGGGGAATAATCTCTCCTTCGCAGTAGACAGTCTGTCCGACCTTCAGTGAGAGTGCCAACGTGACATCGGTCAGACCAGAGATAGCGGGATTACACGATTCAGACCTTTCTTGCGCTCGCGTATCCTGTCCGCTGAGGCAATAGACCAATAGCAATGTCATACAACCCAACCATGGCAACTTCATCTTCGAACCCCTAGACCGCGAACTCCCACTTGGGCAGTCAATCTTCGATTCTAAAGCGCATACCTCATGGTTGGCGAGAAATCGCGATTTCACTCGTTGAGGTTTCGTGCTCTGCGAATTCTTAGCCTCGCTTCAATTCCCCCGGTGGTTTGTTTTCCCTGATAGCGACTTTCTGAATCACGCCGGGTTTGCTGCTACCAGGTCGGGGCAAGGTGTGACGGTGCAAGAAGTGTCCCAGCGCGCACTCCGCAGCGTCGCTCCATTCGTCAAAATGAGTTCGACGCTCCGGGAAAGTCATAGGGCAGGAGGGGCCATGTCCACCGCCGCAATTCGCAGTCTCGCTGTATCGCTGATCGTGATCAGTCTGGTGGGCCTGCTGGCGCTCGGCGGATGCGGCACAAACGGCACGAGAGTGTGTACGCTGAGCGGTTGCTGCGGCCCCACCAGCGACGCCTGCGTCGTCCCGCAATTCCTGTATGGCAACGGACTGAATGGCCAGATCAGCATCTTCCCCATCGTCAATGGCACCGGGATCCCCGGCACGCCAACCTCCGTTTCCGGACCGGCCAATTCGCTCGGCATGGCGGCACTCAACAATCAGTTCCTGTACGCCTCCAATCCCGCATCGCCTGTGGGAGGGACATCTTCGATCGACGCGTGGGCGATCTCTCCTGGAACCGGAACGCTGACGCCGCTTCCCGGAAGCCCTTTTTCTCTCGGCCCGTTGAGTTTCGCCGCAGGGCTCGCCGTGAACAGCACCGCGCAAGTTCTCTACGTCGCTGATGCCGGCAAAATCGACGCACTGCACGCCGACGCCACGGGCGCGTTGACTCCCATCCTTGGATCGCCCTTTCTTGGGGGAGGAACTCTGTACCTGACCGTGGATCCCCTGAACCGCTTCGTGTTCGCGTCGGACGACGCGCCTCCCGGGAACATCGCGGCTTTCACGATCGGCTCGACGGGAGCACTGACCGCCGCGCCCGGATCGCCCTTCGCCACAATCCCGGGCTACGTAGGCACCACGCGCCCAAGTCAAGTTGTAACCGACGCGACCGGCAGTTTCGTTTACACCGGCCTGATGGCGACCGGCCAAGTCGCGGCATTCTCAGTGGATGCGTCCTCCGGCGCGCTGACTCTGGTGCCCGGCTCGCCGTTTCCGGCCGGCAACAATCCGCTCAGCCTCGCCACCGTCAATAATTTTCTCTACGTCTCCAACTTCACAGACGGCACCATCTCCGGCTACAGCATCAACCCAACCAAGGGCGCGCTGACAGCGCTGGCCGGCTCGCCGTTCGCGATTCACGGTGGACCGCTGGTTGCTTCGCCGTTTGGGGGATTTCTGTACACGACAGGTCCTGGTGGATTGCTGGCTTTCAGCATCAATCCGCAGACCGGTGCGCTTACACAAGTCGGTTCCGCGATACCATATGCTGGAGCCACGGTGCTGACGTTTGTGCTGTGAGATTTGTCCGGTTCGTTTTGCGAGGAGGTTTCTGTGCCCAGCGATCGGTATTTCGTCTCGATCCTATTTCTGGGGCTTGCCGCATGCATGACTTTGGCCTGCGGGAGCAGCACCCGTAAGATTCAATCCATCAGCGTAGCCCCCACCTCGGCGGACGCTCAAAGCTATCCCAACGGCAAAGTACCATTCGTTGCGACGGGTAATTACAATGTGTCACCCATGACCGTCACTCCTCTGCAGGCGAATTGGGGCGCAGCTTCACAGCAGCTCATCAATGGGACCGAGGTCCTGAGCCCCACCACTGAGGTTTCAGTCGATGCTCAAGGAGTGGCCCAGTGCACTGCCGCGGCATCGGGCACGTATGTAGTTGGAGCCTGGGTTCCGTCGCCGTCCAAATCCATGTGCAACGTAATTGGCGGTCCCTTCAACGAGACCGCATGCCCGGTACTCCAGGCAACGGTGCAATTGACCTGCCCGTGAGGTAATGAGCGCTGCGGTTTCGAGCTTCATTGCTCCCGCAGCACGTTGGCGGGATCGATGCGCAAGGCACGCCGCACGGGACCAGCGACCGAAAGCGATCCGGTGATCCCCAGCGTCAGCGCAACCGCAGCTAGCACAAATGGATCCTGCGCCGTGGCCTGGTAGACGATCGCCGAAAGGACGCGGCTCGTGGCGACGCCGAGCACCATCCCGATGAGACACCCGCTGGCCAGCAGGATCATCATGCGGCCGAGCGCGGCCGAAAGAATCTGTTTCGCCTGCGCACCCAGCGCGACACGAATGCTCAGCTCGCGCAGCCGCTTGCTCACGGTGTACGAGGCCAGGCCGAAGGTCCCGGTAATCGATAGCAGCAATCCAAAAGCGCCGAACAGACCGAGCGCGGCGGTGGCCACCTGCGATACAAAGAACGTCAGTCCAATCTGGTTCTTCCACGGGCTCGATTCGCGCACAGGGATGGCAGGGTCCAAACCGCGGATCACTTTCCGAACGGTTGCTCCCATATCGATCACAGCCGCATCCGAAGAATCCGGCCGCATCCGCACGACGAACGAGGTGTGACCCGTTGCTCCCTGCGTGATGGGGAAGAACGCCACCGCTTCTGGATCCTCGGTAAGAGAAAAATACTTTCCATCGGCCACCATGCCCACGATCTGGACCGTATGGCCGGCGCTGTTTTTGAAAGACCGGCCGACGACAGACTGGCCGACGGCGTCATCCGTGTGAACCAGCCGTCGCGCGAATTCCCGATTCACCACCGCAACGGCCGGCGTCTTCGGAGTGTCAGCAAAGCTTACGTCGCGACCCCCCAGCATAGGTGTTCCCGCGGCGGTAAAGTATCCCGGCGAAACCCAGTAGTCATACGCATAAAAGGCACGGTTGGAGGGCTTGAAATCGGTGGCCTGTTGCGTGAAGACATTCGAATCCGTCGTATCCATCGAGAGTGGCATGGTCGTCCCGTAGGCTGCAGCTTCGACGCCCGGAAGATTTGAGACGCGATCCAGAAGTTGGCGCTGGAAATGCTCGGATGCCTCGTTGGAATAACCTGCCTGACTGAGCTCGAATTTCGCGACCACAGCGTGCTTCGTATTGATCCCCATGTTCATGGTCATGGCCCTGCCCAGTCCACGCAGCGAAACGAAGGCTGCAGTCACCGTGACACAGCACAGCGCGACCTGTGCCGCGAGCAGCACATCGCGCAGCGCCCAGCGGCGTCCAACCGAGGTCTGGACTCCACCGCTCTTGATCGCATCCTGGGGATCGGTCTTGAAGATTTGCCGCAGCGGCATCACTCCGAACACGACGCCGGCGAATACCGAGATCAGCAACCCAATCAGGATCAACGATGGCTCCGGCTGAATTGGGAACGAGAGAGGGTACTCGGACGGCGGATGCCAGTTTGCGAGGCTGGTGAGTGCGAACCACGCTAAGGCGCAGGCACCCGCGCCCCCGACGATCGAAATGACGATGGCCTCGGCGAGGATCTGGCGGACGACGCGCCAGCGGCTCGATCCGACAGCCATGCGGATGGCAATCTCGCGAGTGCGGTCTGCCGTACGCGCCGCAAACAGGCCGCCGAGGTTGGCGCAGGCCGCGAGCAGCACGATCGCAGCCAGTCCCAGCACACCGGCCAGAAATCCGCGGGCCGGTTCGCCGAAGAACTCGCCCATCAGTCCAGGCCGGGTCACTTTGAACGATAGTTTTTCTTCCTCCTTCGGATACTTGTGGGCAACGCGGGCCGCAATCGTGTCCAATTCCGCCTGCACCTGCGGGAGCGTGACCCCGTCTTTGATGCGGACGATCGAGTAGACATGCGGTTCGCTGCGCCGCTCGAGCCAGTCGTCCCCATCCAGAGCAGCCTCGTTCGCCATGGGAACGTAAATATCGAACTGTCCCATTTTTTCGGTCCCGTAGAAGCCTTCGGGGGTAACTCCGACGATGGTGTAGGGATGTTTGTTAAGCCGGATGGTCTTGCCCACGATGTTGGGATCGCGGTTGAAGTCGTTCTTCCAGGCATTCCAGGAAAGCACCGCAGCATCTGATGCTCCGGGATGATCGTCATCGGCGCGATTCAGCAAGCGCCCGAGAAAGGGCTGGATGCCGACGACCTCGAAATATTGACCGCTCACTTCGCATCCCCAGACCGGCCGGGTGACGCCGTTGGCTTCCAGGCCGAAATTCGTGACCATCTCAGAGGTAACGGACGAGAACACCGTATTCCCGTCGCGAACATCGCGCACTTCCGGGTAAGAGAAGAACGGGTAGGGCTGGCCCTTGTGGGCAAGCGTCTTCACTTGGTCAGCATGCGGCACATTGATAGGCCGCAGGATCACGGCCTGCAGGACGCCGAAAACGATGACATTGGCGGTGATCGCGAGCGCCAGGGTCAGGATCGCGGTGAAGGCAAAGCCGGGAGAACGGCGCATCTGGCGTACGGCGAATCGCAGATCCTGCAGCAGCGTGGTCATGGTCGTCCTCCGCGTGAAGATACGGCTACAGGAAAGGAGATGGCAATTGCCGAGCCAAAGGGTTAGCGGATGCAACTTCAAGGGAACGAATGGCTTGCGGGATCTCGCTGGGCCATGGGAACTGGGCCGGGTGTCCGATTTCATCGGAGGGTGTCCGCGAATGAACAGCGACAGAGGCGCTCGTTCTTGAGCATTCCGGTTGTTCGGGTTTCGTAACAAATTTCCTGGCGCGCATGAGCCGGGCCGGGTTCGGGTCTAATATCCGCCCAACTTCTTCCCCCCAAGTAAGCGAGTAACTCCCGTTTGCGTAGATGGCTGCGAACGGGCCGGCCCCCATTTTTGCAATCGAATCGATTCAGACTTCGCCAAGGAGATCCCTCATGGCTGTAAGAAAACTGCAACCCGCAGCGGCCGATGCACGCGCGGGAGTCCGCATGAAATCGGATCCATCGAAGATCGATCCGAGCAAACTTAAACTCGGGAAGGGTCTCGCACGGCACGATCCACGTACGCTGCTCATGGCCTCGTACGTCACGCCGTCGCTGCCCACGCCGCCTGCAAGTTTCGATCTCACGACGAAAGTGAAGACGCCGTGGGGAATGATGGAAAACGACCAGATCGGCGACTGCACCTGCGCGGCGGCGGGACACTTGATTATGGAGTGGACCGCGAACGCGGGAAAGAAAATGGCGATGCCCAGCAACAAGCAGATCGTGGGCGCCTACTCGGCCGTGACGGGCTACAACCCCACGACCGGAGCCAATGACAACGGCGCGGTCGAGATCGACGTGCTGAACTACTGGCGGCAGACGGGCGTCGCGGGACATAAGATCGGCGCGTTTGTCGCACTCGAACCGTCGAACCACAACCACGTCATGGATGCGGTGTATGTGTTCGAAGGCTGCTACATCGGCGTGCAGTTACCCATCAGCGCGAAGGCGCAGACACAAAATCACCAGCCGTGGTCGGTTTCTCCAGGAGGCACGACGGGCGACGGCAAGCCTGGATCCTGGGGTGGACACGCCATTCCGGTCGTCGCCTACGATTCGCGCGGTGTAACGGTTGTGACCTGGGGAGCACTACAAACCATGACGTGGACTTTCTGGGAAGCGTATTGCGATGAAGCGTACGCGATCCTGAGTCCCGACTATCTCGACGATAAGCAAAAAGCTCCGCAAGGATTCAGCATGCAGGAGTTGCAGGGTGACCTGGCGGACTTGAAGTGAGCGGCGCAGGCTGCAGGAAGGAAACTCCCTGAGCGAAAGGACTAGCGATGAAAACCGCATCAAGAGCAAAGAGTCCGAAAGCGAGAATTCTGAAGGGCGGGAAGCGAAGCGCGGCGACGCTTCGCTTTGCCCATCCTTTTTTCACCACCACTCCGATTGCGCGGCGCGCGACTGTGCCCGGAGTCGGAACATCACTGATTGCTCACATCCAGGGAAACCTGGAACCGGTTCCAGCGGTCAAGGGGAACTCGGTCATGCAACTGGCTGACGTCATTGGCGCGCAGGCCAGCCAGGAAATTCAAGCCTCCGGGTCGATTTCGTTTCATTCCGTGGGCGACACCGGCAAGAGTGCGAATTCCCCCCAGGGCGATGTGGCCGAGGCGATGGCGACCGACTTTGACGCCAGCAAGCCGCAGACTGCATCGCCCGCTTTTTTCTTTCACCTGGGCGACGTTATTTACGGGCCGGGCAAAGATAACGCGTACCGCCAGGAGTTCTACGAACCGTATGTGCACTATCCCGGCAAGATCATCGCGATTCCGGGCAACCACGACGGTGAAGTTTTTCCCAAGTCGGATCCCAAGACGCTCAAGGCGTTTCAGGAGAATTTTTGCGCGGCTTCGCAGACCGTGCCGCCGATCGCGGGAACCATCTTCCGGCAGACCATGGACCAGCCCGGCGTCTACTGGTACTTGAACGCTCCGTTTGTGGACATCGTGGGCTTGTACTCCAATGCCGCTGAGAATCCCGGATTCATTTCCGGCACGATTCCGGGACAGGCGCAGAAGAACTGGCTCATCCAGACCTTGAAGAACATTGCGGCACAGCGCCAGAAGGGGCCACGGAAGGCGCTGGTGATGGCAACACACCACCCGCCGTTTACCGCGGGCGGCCACTCTCCGAGCACCCTGATGCTGGCCGACATTGACGGCGCATGCACGCAGGCCAAACTCATGCCCGACCTGTATTTGGCAGGCCATGCCCACAGCTACCAGCGCTACACGCGTGAGCTGAATTTCAACGGCAAGGCGTTGCAGATTCCGTACATCGTGGCAGGCACGGGCGGCATCAACGACCAGACGATCATAGCGGGAAACGGCGTGAAAACCGGCGATCACATTTTTGTGAAGTCGCTGCAAGGGTATGGCTATCTGCTGATCGCCGCACACGCGGACGTTCACGGTAATACGGCAACGATGACGGCGACCATGTTCCAGGTGGACGTGACCTCAACGACGACCCCAAAGAAGAAAACGCAGTACGACCAGGTGACGGTGAATCTGGCGAACAGTACGGTTCGCTGAAGACAGGAACCTCGGGAACTGTCGAGGTTCGTTTCGCTCTCGGCGGGGCGGGCGCGGACGCCCGCCCGACAGCCGCCGGGACGGCGGCGCTACGAAAAACCTGCGGTATCCGCACCCATTCTTCCGGCCTCCAATCCAAGACTGGCCCTAGCACCATCTCCCATCAACCTTCAAGAAGAAAAAGTGCTATTAAAACGATTCTTACGTGCCTCTGGCGTAGGGAGGCGAGTTTGTGTACGATTTCCGCAAACGATTCGCAGAGGCATCGGGCTGTGCCAGTTTCATAGCCCAGGAGGATTCGATGCGGATATCCACGTCACTTTTGCGGAACTTCCAACGAGCGTTCCTTCCATTCGCCATCGCACTCGTGCTTCCTGCCGTGCTGCTTGCTCAGGCCTACTTCGGAACGGTCAGCGGCACGCTTACGGACGTTACAGGGGCCGTGGTCGAAGGCGCCAACGTCGTCCTGGCCGATCAGCAAAAAGGCTATACGTTTAACACGACCTCGGACAGCAGCGGGCGCTACCTTTTCCGCTCCGTTCCGCCAGGCGTATATACGGTATCGGCCGACGCCAAGGGCTTTGGAAAAACGCTGAGCGCCCGGTTCAAAGTGGACATCAATGAGAACGCCACGACGAATCTGACGCTGAAAGTTGCTGGCGCCAGCCAGACCGTAATGGTGACCGCGGAAGCGCAGGCCATCCAAACCAACGATGCGGAGACCGGACAGGTCGTCAATCGCAGGTTCATCAACAACCTGCCGTTGATCGATCGCAACGTGATTGATCTGACTTCCTTGGCGCCGGGCGTCACGGAGATGGACGACCAGTGCGGCGCGAATTGCACCGGCACGAACTTTGTTTCGAATGGCAGTCGCGGATCGACGGCGGACATTCTCACCGATGGCGCTTCGGTGACGAACTCCGAACCCAACGGCGGCATCACGCAGGCTACGTACCTTCCGTCGCCGGAGGCAGTCGAGGAATTCAAAGTCGAGCAGACGAACTTTAGCGCGGAGTACGGATTTAGCGGCGGGTCGGTGATAAACATGGTCACCCGCTCGGGCTCGAACAAGTTCCACGGCAGCGTGTATGACTTCGTGCGCGACCAGTCGATGGACGCCAACAGTTGGTTTAACGATTACTACGGCGATCCCAAAGGGGCTTTGCGCCGCAATAATTACGGCGGCACGTTTGGTGGGCCGATCATCAAGGGAAAGACGTTTTTCTTCTTTGACTACGACGCCACCCGCCAGACCGGCATGTCTTCAACGACCGCTGGCGTGCCCACCACCGCCATGCTGGCCGGGGATTTCGGTGAAGTATGCACGGGGCAGGGCAGCTCATTTGACGGTAATGGCCTGTGCAGCGACCCTTCCGGGCAAATCTGGGATCCCTATCTGCGCCACAACGACCCCAATGCCGGGGGTGCGGTGGCCAATACCGCCAACACTTTCATCCCGTTTAACAACATCGGAACCTACACCAGCCCGGGCTGCGATCCTTCATTTCTTCAAGGCCGTCCGTGTCCTCCCGCAAGTCTTCCCGGCGTTCCGGGAAATCTGATGGATTCGGTAGCGATGAAGATGTTCAGCTATTTCCCCCAGCCGAACATTGTGGGGGGCGGCACTATTTACAAGAACTGGCATGGATCGGGGCCGAACCACTCCTCGAACCGCCAGTTCGATATCAAGATCGATCACCGGTTCAGCCAGAATGATCTGCTCAGCGGAAAGTTCTCGTACCAGTACAACACAGGCAGCGGCCTCAATTGCTTCAAGAACTTCACCGACCCCTGCCAGCCCGGGCCGAATTGGGGCAACGCGCACCTGTTTGCCCTCACCGAGACGCACACGTTCACTCCGACCTTGCTGATGAACGTGACTCTGGGCTTCACCCGCGGCGTATGGCATGACATCGCCTACAATGCGCAGGGCGTGAACGATCCGCTGGGAACACTTGGATTCCCGTCGTATCTCGACAGCAATGACTTCAAGGGTGTTCCGGCGATCTACCTCAATACGTATAACTCCGCCGGGTCCACGTACACGGGCAGCGACCCGTACGCCAATATGTTGCTGGGGCAGGATACGGGGACCTTGACGGCCACGCTCGATAAGGTTCACGGGGCGCACGAGCTGAAATTCGGCTTCGACGGCCGTATTCACCAGATCAACTACATCCAGACGAATGCGCCAAACGGTGTCTTCAGCTTCGACGAGAACGGAACATCATCGTGTCCGAATGACGTGGGGAATTGCGGCGGCGACTCGCTGGCCAGCTTCCTCATCGGCAACATGAACGGGAACTCCTCCTATGAGATTCAGTTCCGGCCGGCCACAACTAATTATCAATATGGGGTTTTCGTTCAGGACAACTGGAAGACCACTTCCAAACTGACACTGAACCTGGGACTGCGGTTTGACGTTACGCTGCCGCGCACGGATCGGTATAACCGGCAGAACTGGTTTGATGCGAACGTGACCAATCCGGTGAACGGCGGCAGCATGAGCTACACCGATCCCGTTACGAGCGCGGCGGTAACGGTTCCACTGAAGGGCGGTGAAGTTTTCGTCACTCCCAGTCAGAGAACCAATTACGTTACCGACTGGCATGACATTCAGCCGCGCTTTGGATTTGCCTATCAATTCGCGCCCAAGATGGTGGTGCGCGGAGGCTACGGTATTTACTACGGGCAATCGCGTTCTGGCGTGACCGGAGTAGTTCCCTATGGAGGTCAGGGCTTCAACCAGTCCACCAATATCATCCCGACGTATCAGAACCACGGCGACACGCCCTGGCTGCACCTGAGCGACCCATACCCGAACGGACTGATTCAGCCTCCGGGAAATTCTCTTGGTCTGATGAATGATGTCGGCTTCGGTGCAAACGGACCGCTGCGCACCGCAGGCGCGAACCAGACACCCTACGAGCAGAGTTGGAGCTTCGGCATCGAACGCGAGCTGCCCAGCAACTTCCTGATTAACGCGGAATACATCGGAAAGAAAGGCACGCATCTTCCTTTCAGCGGGACGAGCTATGTTTATAACCATCTGGGCTCGTGGATCGAGACTCTGCCCCTGACCGAGGCAGATCCGGTTAATACTCCCGTCTGCACTACGCTGACGATAGCCTGCCTCAATAGCCCTCAGCCCAACCCCTTCTTCGGGGTTATCACCGACCCCAACAGCGGTCTGTCGAGCGACACGGTATCGTATGCTCAGTTGCGGCTTCCCTACCCGCAATTCACGGGTGTTACGACGGACTCTCTGTTGATCGCAAATTCCATCTACCACGCGCTGCAGGTGTCGGCGGAGAAGCGTTACTCGAACGGATTGCAGTTCCTGGCGACCTTCACCTGGTCGAAGTCGATTGACGATTCGTCGAACGCAGACGACAACGTTACCTGGTTGGGAAGTTTCAGCAGCTTACAGGATCCGAATAAGCCGTGGCTGGAACGGAGCCTGTCCACTTTCGACATTCCTTACGTGGCGCAGTTCAGCTACACCTACGATCTGCCCTTCGGACGCGGGCGGGCATTCCTGGGGAACATGCCACGCTGGGCCAACGCGGTCTTCGGCGGATGGAAGACGAATGGCATTTGGCGCATTGCGGATGGAAGGCCGTTGACATTCACGCTGTTGGACGGTAACGCGCTGCCAACGTATGGCTCGCAGCGGCCAACGCTGGTTGGAAAACCGAAGCGCAATCATGGATCGGACTGGATGTTCAACTACTTTGCCGACAACAGCGTTCTCCAGCGCACTCCGGACTTCACCCTGGGGAACGCACCGCGAGCCTACGGAGGCGTGCGCAGCCCGTGGACGTTTACCAGCGACTTGTCCGTTGGGAAGCAATTCCAGGTGCGAGAGGAGATGAACTTCGAGTTCCGCATCGAAGCGCAGAACGCGTTCAACCATCCCGTGTTCGGGACGCCAGACACGACCGTCGACGATCCGAGCTTCGGGCAGATCGGATACACGTCGGTGGGCGCGCGACAGGTGCAACTAGCGATCAAGTTCAACTTCTAATCCAGCAAGTCAAAAACCCCACTCTAGCCGCAAAGAGCGCGGCTAGAGTGGGGGCACTCGAATTCTCTACTCAAGAATCAAACAATCAAGAATCAGAGTTTTGCGCTACGCTTCCAGGCCTACGTGGCAGACTCGGCCGACGAGGTAGTCGGCGGCGGTTTTGCCGTCTTCCATGGTGATGACTTCGATGGGAGAGGACTGGTTGTGGGGGCGCAAGATTAGATGATTTCCTGCCACTTCGACGTACCGCACCGTGCAAGTATCGTTTTTCAGAACAGCGTACATATTGAATTCGCCTTTGCGATATGGCTTGAGTGCGTTGTAATGGCGGTCGATCAGGAGCGTTGCCCCGGGCGTGAGGCGAGGATACATGCTCATGGCCTCTTTGGCATCGGCCTTGATGAGCACGAAGCGCTGCCAGTTGGAGCGATCGCCTGCGGTTTCGGCTTTCAGCTTGCGCAGGAAGCTCCTCTTGAACTTGAGGATCTCTTTGACGTGCATGCTGGCGATCAGGGGCTGGGTGGCAGCGGTGGAGGCATCGGTGAGCAGGACATTTTCAAATTCGTCGCCGCTGGGAGGCAAGATGGAAGCGCGCTTATTGACTTCGGCAGGATCGAGCAGGTCGAGAACGGAAAGATGCTGCACGGCAAGAACTTTGTCCATGCCTTCGAGGCTGAGGCCGCGCTTGCGGTTGAGGAAGTTGGAGATGTGGGCCTGCTTGAATCCGGTCTGCTGGGCGAGGTGGAGGCCGGTGAGTTCTCCGGCTTCGATGCGCTCCCAGAGAATCTTGCGAAGATTATCTTGCAAGATTTTGAACTTCATGGAGCGGAGTATAGCACCGAGATATGGCCATGGCGCGAGGTCGAAAAGATTTCCACAGGGCAAGTTTGGCCATTCAACCTTGACTGAGAAAATTCACAGTTATAGGATCGCGGAATCCTAGAGGCCACTATGCTCGAGGGTAGAAAGCAATGACGAGTCAACGGGATAACTTGAACGAGGAGAAGAACTTCGGCGAATTTCGCAGGAAAGTGAAGTCGGCGGAAGTGCTGTCGGCGTCGATGGAGCACCTGTTGTTGTCGCTGGGGTTCACGGGACGAGTGAGCGTAGTGATGCAAAACGGGCGCGTGCTGAAGTCAGGCTACGAAGAGGGCTACTTCCACCAGCGGCATGGTGGCGGAGTGGACGACGAGAGCGCGCACAAACTTTAGAAGCGGAGGAAGTTGGCGGCGAACAGAAGTTAGGTGAGGCGGCAATGGGGATTTTTTCAGGACTCCATAAAAGCTAAATAGCCCAAGCAGGTCATCGTAAAAAAAACGAGCCCTGCGTTCGGTTCCCGCAATTTCGTGCAGGGATCGACGCAGGGCTTTTTTGTTTTTGGCTTTCGGCTTCCGGAGAGTTTTGGGACGGAATTCCTAATTCAAATATTTAATTCAAGTATTTCGGAGGAGTGATGAGAAGCGATCATAACGGCGACAAGAACAAGCAGGTAGGCGTGGAGTTGAAATATTGCGAGCACTGTGGAGGGTTGTGGGTGCGGGAGTGTGGGGCGGGGACGGTTTACTGCGAGAAGTGCCAGCCCAAGGTGGCGGACTTGCCAGCGGCGAAGATGAGACGGGGAAGACTCGCGTTGCCAGTTCGTCCGCACACGGCGGTGGAAGACTACGAATTCGAAATCGAACTGGAGGACTTGAAGGACCTTGAAGCGGCGGGAGGTGTGGCATGAGCAGCGTGATTGAGATCGCGGCGGAGGCGGAGAGGCCAGCACGCGGGGCGAGCGCTGACTTGGTCTTGCGACGAGGCGTCGAGGAGCAACCGTTGGCGGATGGGTTGTCGCACGATCTGCCGAATGATCTTGCGGCGCACCAGTTTCCGACGACGGAGGGATCGCAGGAGATCGAGCCCCAGACATGGCACGCGAGGCAGGCAGCGGCGGAGGATCGCGAACGGGAGAGGCGAACCTATCGGGGACGGGCGGTGGCGATGTTGCGGCGCTACATGAAGTACTCGATCGAAACGGGGCGACTGCCGTCGTTGCTGGGGCGCGAATTCTTTCGGGCGAAGGTGACGTCGTACACGGTGGTGACGTTTGAGGATCGAGTCATCTTCGTGCACGACATGGAGAGGTGCCTGGACCGGCTGGATGAGTTTTCGCGGCAGTTGATTGCGCGGCACATTCTGCAGGAGCACGACCGGTGGGCCACGGCGAAGCTGTTGCACTGCAATGAGAAGACTGTGCGACGGTATACGCCTGTGGTTTTGGATATGCTGATTGAAATTCTGCTCGAGGTTGGACTGATGGAGCGACTGGGCTCGACGCGGGAAAATCCTTGTCAAGGGGGTGAAGACGACTGAATTGCTGCAAGTGATAGGGAAGATGGGAAATAGAAAGTTCGGAAAATGTCCACTTTACCCTTAGCAATTTGCTATTCTGGATATAGAGAGTAAGAAAAAAGAAAAACTCTCGTAGAGGGCGTGCCTTTCGGGTGCGCCCTCTGTGTTTTGGGCACAGAACAAATTCAAGGGAAGCTGAGTACGGGGCCATGATTAAGAAAAAGGCGAAGGGCAAAGCGACGAAGAAGAAAACGGCGAAGAAGAAGAGTTGTCCGCGGAGCAAGAAGGAGCGGAATCCGGTAGCAGTGCATAACGACATTGCCAAGATAGTTGAATCCGGAGCCAAGAAGATTACGAAGGCAGTGATGGAGCAGGCGATGGCGGGGCAATTGGCTCCGGCGAAGTTTTTGTTGGAGATGGCGCAAATCTTTCCGAAGGCAACAGACGGGAGCTTTTCCACCACTGACGAAGAGAGCCTGGCGGCGACTTTGTTGCGCAGGCTGGATCTTCCGCTGGAACCGGTCGTGAGGGATGAGGAGGATCTGGCTAAGCCTGCGACCTCCGCGGACAAAGCGGCTGCGAAGCCGACGGACGAGGTTGACGAGAAGCAGTCTGGTACGGGGGCGGAGGACTGCGAGGAAAACAAGGAACCGGTGTTGGCGTGAGTTCGGGAGATTGATAAGAAAACCCCCGCTTCTCGCAAAGGACGCGAGAAACGGGGCACCCGGTTCTTTTGAGATTGGAAATCCTGGACGCGGCTATGCCGTAGAATGAGGCGGAGTTGGTGCGACGAGAACCTGCTGTAGCGGTTTGGGTGGGGATGAAGCGGAAAGTCAGAGGTCCCACCCTTCGCGAAGAACGCGAAGGATGGGGCACCCAAACGGATGAGATAAACAACCCCACCCTGTCGCGGAAAACGCGACAAGGGTGGGGCACCCGGACGAAAGCTGAACGCTCTTATAGGACGATGGATATTACCTGGTTGGACGAAGAGGAGCGGATTGGGGTCGGGGGCGGGATTTGGAATTCAGCGAACATGGAGAAGGTGGCGAAGTTGGGGATTACGCACATCATCGACATGCAGATCGAGTTCAATGACAATCAGTTGGGACCGGAGGAGTACGGCATCAAGGTGCTGTGGAATCCAACGGATGACGATTTTTTGGCGAAGCCTCCAAAACTCTTCCAGGCCGGCATGGATTTCGTGCAGGCCGCATTTAAGGAAAGAGCGGATGCGAAGGTGTTCATTCATTGTGCGGCTGGGGTGCACCGGGCGCCGATGATGGCGCTGGCGGTTTTGTGTTCGATCAAACAAATGAGCGTGGACGACGCGAGGGAGTTGATCGAGGACAAGCGTCCGGTGGCGGATTTTGCTGACGTTTATGTGGAGAGTGTGCGGGCGTTTCTGGATGGGCGGGGGACATAGGGCGGCTGCGGGAGAACAGCAGGTCCCTCCACTGCGCCGTCGCTGTCGCTCCGGCTCCGGTCGGGATGACAAGGCTTTTTTTGGTGGGATGACAGGGCTTTCTTGGCCGGGTGTCAGGTTGGAGAGTTTGGAAACGTGAGTTGGGAGACGAGATTTGAGTGGGCTGCCTGGTTCTTTTGAGCAGTCGTGATGGGTGCGAGAAAGTTCAGCGGACGGGAGTGTCCGCGCTAATCGGGATTTTGATGGAGGATACGATGTCTGACGCGGGTTGCCGCCCTACCGGGCGGTTTTTTTATTGGCTGCTGGCGGTGATTACGGTATTCGGCTTCCGGCTTTCGGCTTCCGGAGCCCCCGTTCCACAAAATGGTCCGGCCACCACTACCGTGGCGGACACGGTGTACTTAGCAGATGGAACCACGGCACAGGGGAATCTGATCATCACGTGGCCGGCGTTTGTGACGGCGAGCGGGACGGCAGTGGCGGGAGGCGCGAAGAGCGTGACGCTGGGCGCCAATGGGGCGCTCAGCGTGGCCCTGGTACCGAATGCGGGAGCGACTCCGGCGGGGGTGTATTACACCGTCGTCTACCAGATTGGATCTGGGCAGGTAAAGACCGAAGATTGGGTGGTGCCGACGAATTCTCCGACGAACCTGGCGGCGGTGCGGACGACGCCTGGATCGGGCGTGGCGGGGCAAGCGGTCTCGATGCAGTATGTGAATTCCGCACTGGCAACGAAGGCGGATGACAGCAGTGTGGTGCATCTGGGCGGCACGGAGACGATCAGCGGCGCGAAAGTATTTGCCAGCGCGCCGAGTGTTCCTGCGCCAACGAGCACGGGGCAAGTCGCGAACAAGGGCTATGTGGATCAATCGGTGTCAAATGTGGGGGCGGGAAATTACTTACCGACCGCGGGCGGCACTCTAACGGGGCCCCTCACTCTGCCGGGAAATCCTTCGGCGCCGTTACAAGCTTCACCCAAGCAGTACGTGGACCTCGGGCTAAGTTCCAAAGCTGATTTGATTTTCGGAGTCGTCCCGGCAAACGAGTTGGGTACGGGAACTGCGAATGCGGCAAGTTGCTTGCTGGGAAACGGAACGTGGGGCGCGTGCGGAAGCGGAGGAGGGTCAGGGAACGTTTCTACGAATCCCACGACCGGCGTTAGCCAGAACATCACACAGCCGGTGGGAACACAGTTCTCGACGAATAACCTGGCAGGCATTCCGTATGTGGTTGCAAGTTATAACTGGCCGCAAGCGGGGATGACGGAGAGTTGCACGGGGGGCTGCACCGCAGGCGGATTGGTTGCGGGCACGCAGGCGACGATTACGCTGACACCGTGCCCTGCCGGGATTGACACTTCGCATAACGCGAACGGGCCGTACGGCGTTTACATTTCGGGCACAGGAACGGCAGAGGCCGTGGCGGTGACGGGAGGAAGTTGCACGTCGGGAGCTTCGTCGGGAACGATTGTGTTCACGCCGGGCAACAGTCATGCGGCGGGATTCACGGTGGGATCGGCCAGCGGTGGAAACCAGGAGGCGATCAACGTCGCCGACAACACTCCCACGCATACGCAGTTTGCGGTGATTCAGGAAGTTCCAGCCAATTCGAATACCGCCAACTACAACATTTACTGGCCGGTGTATCTGAATCCGGGGAAATCTCTGCTGAATGGATATGGAGCGCTTTGGCAGTGCTATACGCGGTCGGTCTGCCTCATGGTGGGCAATTACGCGTCGGCGACGACGGGGCATAACACGGTTGCGGGATTGACGTTTGAGCCTGCGCTCAATGTGGATGGGGCGCAGATATCGTCGGTGTCGGCGGCGGCTGGGCTGTATACGGTCACAACCGCGAGCAACCACAATCTTGTGGCGGGCGATTGGGTGCTCTTTTATTACTCGACTCCGGCGCAGACGCAGGAAGCCAGAGTGCAGGTGCTGGCATCTGGGCTGACGTCGACGCAGTTCCAGTACTCACTGGGATCGACGACGTTTGCAACGTCGAGCGGATTCGGGTGGGTGGCGATCGAGAACGCGGCGATCGAAGATGAAACGGACGGACTGAAACTGGTCGACATTAAGTTTCAAGGCGGGGCGGTGGGGAGCGCGCGCTTTCATCAAGGTGTTGTGGTGGACAACGATCAAGACTTCGTGATCGACGGCATGACGAATCTGGGCGGTGGCGCAATGCTGCGGGCTAACGCGAATTTTGTGGGCAACATGGTTTACATACGGGGCGATCAGGGAGCGGCCGCGGTTCCGTACATCCATCACCTGGAAGCCTCGATGCAATGCGGTGGCAACGGCGTCCGCAATCTTGCGGGAAACACGATGCATGTCACGGACAGCGTGATTCAGGGGACGAGCCAGTACTCGATCTACTACGGAAATGGCATGAATCCGTGGGAGATCGACAACGTTTACTACGAGACAGGATCGTGTACGAATCCAGCCTATGCGGCAGGATCGTACGCGGCGGAGGCGGGGTACATCTCCAACACAGCGAGCAGCCTGTCGATTCAGGGCAACGCGCCCATCGGCGGCGCTTTTCCCTCGTTCGCCAGCGGCGGTGGAGCGGGCTCACAGCGCAACTACTATATTGTCGCTCACGATACCAACAAAGGAACTTCGCCTTTGGTGGCGATTGGCACAGCGCAACCGGCGACCGGCAGCACAAGCATTCCGCTGTATTGGCCGAATATGGACTTGGCCGGGGCGGGAACGAGAACGTGGGACATCGTGGTAACCCTGGGGAACAGCCCGTCATCGGCTCCGTACACGGGGAATGCATTTTCAGTTGCGACGAATGTCCCCGGTGCTTGCAACACTGCCGGCATCTGCACTTACACGGACACGCAGGGAGGGACAACTGCCTATACGGTGAGCAACGCTACGTGGGTACCGTCGTATTGGTTCTGGCCGGGATCGTTTGTGCTGGGAAGGGGAGCGACGCTGTACATCGATCAAGCGGCACAGACAGGCGAATTCATTCCCAGTTCGTATCTTCCGCAGGTGTTCGCGAAGCGATGTACCGTGGCCGGAGGGGCACCGTACTACTACTCGCCGACGTGGATTGTGTGCTACGCAGGGGATTCGATGGGCAACGGCAATCCGAAAGTCGGGGCACAACTGGTGCAGATCGGTGCCGCCAGCGGCGGTCTAACCTCAGGAGTAACGGGCGGCCTGACGTTTGAGCCAGGTCCTGGTGTAGGCTCAGCTCCGCGCCAGATCATTACAACGATGGATGGGTCTCCGCAGCAGACGGTGGCAACACCTGGATACGTTCGCACCGGAACCGCGGCGGACAGTTTCATCGGAACCGACACGACGGGCAACGTAGGCACGCAGGACCAGACGTATGGCGCTCCGGGTGGGCACAACTTCTATGTGAACGATCCGGGGACGAACGCGGCCAATGCGAAATTCAGCATCTTGTCGGCCGGCGCAACCTTTAGAACTCCAGTGACGTTTAACACAGGCGTTACGTTCGCGGGAATTACTGGAGCAACGCAGTGCCTGCATGTGAGCTCGACGGGAGTCGTGACGGGGACTGGGTCGGATTGCGGGAGTGGAGGAGGAGGCGGAGGGTCCGGGACGGTGAACAGTGGCGGGGCATCGCAGGTGGCGATGTACTCCGCGAGCGGCGCGGCGGTGAGCGGGGACAGCGCGCTCACGGACAGCGGGACGGTTCTGAACTATGCGGGAAGCGGGGGCGTGGCGGCGACTTCGGGAACATTCAGTGGGAATGTGACGGTCGGCGGACAGCTGATCCTGACGGGGCCGTGGATGGCCGATAGTCCGATTCCATCGTTGGCGATGACGGCAGCGCCGGCTGGAACAAGTTCGATTGGCATATCGAACGACGGCAACTTTTACATCTCAACGAATGGCGGCGTTCCGCAGCAAATTACAACCGGAGGCAGTGCGGTTACTTCGGCCTTCGGGAGAACCGGCGCGGTGACGGCACAGAACGGGGACTACTCTGTAGCACAGGTAACGGGGGCAGCACCGCTGGCCTCGCCAACATTCACGGGTGGGGTGACGGAGCCAGTGCCAACACTGCCGAGCCAGACGGCGAACTACTTCTTTGCCGCTCCTAACGGCAGCGCGGGGGCACCGAGTTTCCGGGCGATTGTAGCGGCGGATCTGCCGACTCTGAATCAGAATACGACGGGGACCGCGGCGAACCTGAGCGGAACTCCGGCGCTTCCCAATGGGACGACGGCAACGACACAGAACGCCGGAGACAGTTCGGCGAAACTGGCGACGACGGCGTTCACCACCACGAATTTCGCGGCGATGAGCGTGTCGGGGTCGGTGGGCGATATTCCGAAGATCAATGGGAATAACCCGACGCCCACACTGATGGACAGCGGGGTGCTGTCGGGGCCATATCCGGTGCCGTGGATCACGGCGGTGCGAGGTGGCGGGACAGCGGCATTCTCGCAGAATGTGGTGAAGATGTGGGGCGTGGTGCTCACCTACCCGCTTTTGACTTCGGGCATCATTTACAACGTGACGACTGCCGACACGGGAGCGAACAGTTACGACATAGGGATTGCCTGCGGACAAGTCAGTTGCGGCAGCTACTCAGCGGGACAAATCATGCTCGACCTGGGGGCGACGGCAGCCTCGACATTTTCCGCGACGACTGGCGGGAAAACACTCAGCTGGACCCAGGGAACAAAAACGTTACAACCGGGTAAGTACTACGTTGTATTTACGACGAACTGCGCGGCCTCCTGTGCGTTGCTGGCTGCCGGAGGAAGCAGCGCAGACATTACATTCCAAAATGGCACGACCGCGGGAACTACTTCCGCTGGAGTGCTGGCAAACTTCACCGCACCATCGGACTTGTGGAGCTGGGGAGGGAACATCCCGGCTTTGGTCGTGAAGTAACCTCCTAAGACTCACAGCAAAAAACAGAAGAGACAATTATGCGCAATCTTATGCTGATGGCGCTCCTGGCTCTGTGTGCCCGGAGCTGGGCGGCGTCGTACTACGTCAGTTCGAGCAGTGGAAGTGACGCAAACAATGGAACGTCGGCATCGACGCCCTGGCAGACGTTGGGGGCTCACGTGAACGGCGGAACGTTCTCGCCAGGCGATGTGATTTATCTGAAGCGCGGGGACAGGTGGAACGAGCAACTGGTTCCGCCCTCTTCGGGAAACAGCGGCAGTCCAATTTCGTTTGACACTTATGGGACGGGAGCGGCTCCGATCATTACGGCGGCTGCTCCGATCCCTTTCGTCAGTGGATCTTGGACGTATATATCGGGAAGCACATGGAAGGCGACGATCGCATCGACCATCACTTCGCCCACGGTGAACATGGTTCAGTTCGGGAACCTATATGGCCGCAAGCGGCCGTACGGGAGCGGTTGCGCGAGTGCCATCACGAGCAAGTATGACTGGTGTCTGTCGTGGCCTTATCTGTATGTTTACTCGCCATCAGGAACAAATCCTGTATCGACTTATGCCTCGGATGGATCGATCGTTCCGACGGTGACACAAGCGGCAGGGCTGTCGATAATCTCGATTGCCGGCAAGAACTGGCTCACATTTCAGCACATCAAGATCCAGGCGTTTGACTACATCGGGGTCGGGATCAGTGGGGCTTCGGACAATCTGGTGTTCGCGAACATGGAAGTGGATGGGATCGTTCCGTTCGGAGCTACGCCGCTGGGGTTCTATGTGAACGCGACGAACCCGGCGAACATTCAGTTTCTGAATGACGAGGGGCTTTTCGGCGGGAAATCCGGCGCCGACAAAAAAGATGCCGCCATGTCGTTTCTAGAAAGTGCACTGGCAACTGTGGACGCGGTTGCACAGCGGGAAATCGTCGACCCCAAGAAATTTAAGAATGGCGTTTCAAAAATTATCGACGGCACGGTCGATTGCCTGAACGCCTCGACCTGGGCGAAAGAGAAATCTCCGGTTCCCGCCGTCACCCGGTAGTCGCAGTCCCACCCTTTTGCAATGAACGCGAAAGGATGGGCCACCCAATCCGGAAAACTTGTTTGACCACAGAGGACACTGAGGACACAGAGTTGAACATCCTCTCCTTGGTGCCCCTAGCCTACTTCTTCGCTCCAGGTTTGCAGCGTCTTTTTCACCAGGTCCATGAACTGGTCGGCGACGGCGCCGTCGATGAGACGGTGATCGTAGCCGAGGGTCAGATGTACGACGGAGCGGATCGCGATCGAGTCGGCACCGTCTTTGTCGGTGATCACCATGGGCTGCTTGGTGATTCCGCCGACACCCATGATCGCCGAGTTCGGTTGGTTGATGATGGGGAGTCCGAAGACCGCGCCGAACTGGCCGGGGTTGGTGACGGTGAAGGTGGAGCCTTCGACGTCCTCGGGCTTGAGCTTCTTGGTGCGGGCGCGCTCGCCGAGATCGGTGATACCGCGCTGCAGGCCTAGGAAATTCAGGTCGCCGGCATTCTTGAGGACTGGAACGATGAGCCCCCAGTCGAGCGCGACGGCGATGCCCATGTTGATGTGGCGGTGATATCGAATGTTGTCGCCTTCGAGGCTGGCGTTGATGATGGGCCACTGCTGCAGGGCGATGACGGCGGCGCGCACGAAGAACGGCATGAAGGTGAGGCGAGCGCCGTGGCGCTGCTCGAATCCGGCCTTGTGCTTGTTGCGCAGGTTGACGATGCGGGTAAAGTCCACTTCGTACATGCAATGGACGTGAGCGCTGGTGCGGCGGGACTCGATCATGCGCTGAGCGATGATTTTGCGCATGTTCGTCACGGGGACGAGGTCGCCCGGGTAGGCTGCGGGAGTTGCCGGGCGCGGCGCCGGAGCGGCGGCTGCAGGTTGAGCAGGGGCAGATGGAGTAGCGGGAGCCGGTTGCGAAGATCCCTGGCTCTCGATGAACGACATGATGTCTTGCTTGGTGATGCGGCCGCCGAGCCCGGTGCCGGAGATTTGAGAGAGGCTCACTCCGTGTTCGCACGCGATCTTGCGGACCAGCGGGGATGAGCGAGCCTCTTGTTCCTCTTCTTCATGTTGAGCGGCGGGTTTCTTTTCGGCTGCTGGGGGCGTCTCGGGAGTCTGGGTGCGCGGGCGGGACGCCCCCGCGACAGCCGGCGGGACGCCAGCGCTACTTTCACTGGCCGTGGGAGCAGCCTTCGGAGGCGCGGAGGGCTTGGCGGGAGCAGCGGCGGATTCGCCATCGACCGAAATGGTTCCGACCACCGTGTTCACACCGACTGTGGTGCCTTCCGTGACTTTGATTTCCTGGAGAATTCCGGAGGCGGGCGCGGGAATTTCGGCGTCGACCTTATCGGTGGAGATCTCGAACAGGGGTTCGTCGCGCTGTACCTTGTCGCCGGGCTTCTTCAACCACTTGGTAATAGTGCCCTCAACGATGGACTCGCCCATCTGGGGCATGATGATGTCAGTTGGCATGATTTCCTTCCACGCGGGCCACACTTGAACAGAAGGGCCGGACGCAAACGAATATTATAGCGTTTGCAAGAGTTGATGCGAACGGCGGGTGGGGGCGAACCAATTGCTCGCGACAAACAACTTCAGCGGCTACCGCACCTCGTTCGCTTCAGTGGTGGTCATGCATCCCTCCGCCTTCTTTCTTTTCGTCGCTCGAGGTGGGAGACGCATTGAAGTTCGTCTTCCAGTATTCCTGCACAGCGGGCGGAAGTTTATCGAGATGGGAGAGCAGCATGGTGATCTTCCACATGTCTTGTTCGCTGAGAGTCTTGTCCCAGGATGGCATGCCGGTGTAACGGATGCCTGTGCGTATGGTGTAGAAGATGTGCCACTCTGGGTCGTCGGGCGGATCGGAGATGAGATTTGGCGGGGGCGGATAGAAGGAAGCGGCCAGCGACGAGGGCTTGCGATCGAGGCCTCCGTGGCAGAGGGCACAGTTCATGGTGTAGAGTTTCATGCCGTCTTCCAGATTCTGATCGGTAGGCGTCAGCGGGTTATTGATGCGCGGGGCGTGACGCTCCATGGAAGCATCGACGGCTCCCATGGCCAAGCGGCGTTCCAAGTGTCCGGGTTCGACATTGGCGGGAGTGGGGAAAAACCCGAGCATGGCGAAGCCAAGGCCGCCTAACACCAGCACTAGAAGCGTGACTATCGCACCGAGGATGAACTTGCCCATGAGGCCTCCGATGTAAGTATTGTGGCAGATGGAGCGGGTGGCGCGCCAATTCTGAGCAGTCGCTCAGTTCGCATCTTGATGCTCGCGAAGATCCTTCGCTCCGCCTGAAGAACGGCTTCGCTCAGGATGACGCGCCATTCAACGTTCAGATTTCCTCGCGCTTCTTTCAGTACGCTATTAGACGGCGAGATTCGCGCACCACGTCTTCCACCTTCGGCAGGTAGTGATGTTCCTGCGGTGGAGAGAACGGAACGGCGGAGTCGAGGCCCGCGATGCGGACGATGGGGCCGTCGAGGTCATCGAAGGCCTCTTCGTTGATGATAGCGGCGATTTCTCCGGCGAGACCTCCGGTGCGGGAGTGCTCGTGCAGGATGATGACTTTGTTTGTCTTCTTCACCGTCTGCGCGATGGCTTCGCGGTCGAGCGGTGAGACGGTGCGCAGGTCGAGGATTTCGAGATCGATTCCTTCTTTGTTTAGGAATTCGGCGGCTTCGAGTGCGGTGTGAACCATCGCAGCATAAGTGATGATGCTCAGGTCCTTCCCTTCGCGTGCCACTCGCGCTTTCCCGATCGGGACGACGTAATCTTCCGCGGGGACTTCTTCTTTTATGCGGCGGTAGAGATATTTATGTTCGAAGAAAATGCAGGGGTTGTTGTCGCGAATCGCGGATTTGATGAGGCCCTTGGCGTCGTAGGGCGTGGCGGGGCAGATCACTTTCAGGCCGGGATTGTGGACGAACCACATTTCCGGATTCTGCGAGTGGAAGGGACCACCGTGGACGTATCCGCCGCTCGGGCCCCGCAGGACGAGCGGAGCGGGAGCGCCCCAGAGGTAATGCGTCTTAGCGACCATGTTGCTGATCTGGTTGAAAGCGCAGCCGATGAAGTCCATGAACTGGAATTCAGCGACGGGGCGCATGCCGGTGAGTGACGCTCCGAAGGCCGCGCCCACGATGGCNNTCGCGGTCCATTTCTTCCCAGATTCCCTGGCGGATGGCTTCGAGGTAGGTAAGTTGCATAGGGTAAGGTTTCAGCGTTTCAAGGTTTCAGAGTTTCAAAGACAAAACCATTGGCCACGGATTTGCACGGATTAACACGAATAGATCTACTTCAGATGGACGGCAGCTTCGGTTTGCTTGAATCCGCCGGTGCCCTTCTTTACTTGCGGCATGCCGTATTTTGGTTTGATTTCGTGGCAGCCGTCTTCACAAAAGACTCCGCCTTCTGCTGACTCTGGTGTTGGCATGGGTGAGTTCACCGCGATTTCTCGTTCTGCTTCGATGACCTCTTCTACTTCTGCGATCAGCGCTTCGTTTTCTTTCGGCGTTAGCCACTTCTTCTCTTTTACTACGTAATTCTCAAAGCGGGCGATGGGGTCGCGCTTCTTCCAGAACTCGAACATCGCCTTCGGCACATAGCTGGCGGCGTCATGGATGGCGTGGCCTTTCATGCGCATCATCTTTGCTTCGATGAGCGTAGGGCCTTCGCCGCGGTGGGCGCGCTCGACGGCTTCGCGAGCAGCGTCATAGACCTGGCAGGCGTCGGTGCCGTCGACGATCACGCCGGGGATGCCGTATCCAATGGCGCGTTCGGCGAGGTCTTTGCAGCGGTACTGCATTTCGGACGGCGTGGAGTAGGCCCAGAGATTGCTTTCGACGAAGAGCACGAGGCCGAGATTTTGCACGGCGGCGAAGTTGATGCCTTCGTAGGTGACTCCGGTGGACTGGCCTCCGTCGCCGATGTAGGTCATGACGGCGACGTTGCGTCCTTGCAGGCGCGCGCCGAGAGCGACGCCGGAGAGCACGGGGATGAGATCTCCGAGCATCGAGATGGGCGAAACCATGTTGCGCTTCTCGATGTCGCCGAAGTGCGAAGTGCCGTCGCGGCCCTTGGTCGGCGAGTCCGCTTTGGCCATGTACTGCATCATGGTGTCACTGGCGCGGAAGCCGCGGACGAGGAGCGATCCCTGGTTGCGGATCATGGGGGCGAACCAGTCGTCCTTGTCGAGCGCGTAGGCGGAGGCGCAGGAGCAGGCTTCCTGGCCGAGTCCGAAATAAACTCCGCCGACGACTTTACCTTGCTTGTAGAGATTTTCCAGCGCGACTTCCATTTTGCGGTTGAGCAGCATCCAGCGGTAGATCTCGATGCATTGTTTTTTGTCGAGATATTTGGACTCGCGGATGGGGGGAACGGGCGCGTCGAGATTGCCTTCGACTGCGTAGCGGACGTGCTCCTGGCCCTGGCGGTCTTTTTCTAGGTGTTGGCGGACGGTAAAGTCGGGATGCTCGAGACGGTAGTCGGGGATGGAGTAGGTGCGGAGGTCGGTGCTCGGTTTGTTGTTTCCCTTCGTCGAACTGCGCTCGACGGAACGGCCGAGGGCGGCCGTTCCCACACGACCAGAGCCCGCACGATTGCCATTGGAGTTGTGCTTGGACTTCGTTTTTTTGTTCCCCATGTGAGACGGCGCTTTGGGCGCGATGTATTGATGGTATCGCGAGAGGGGAGGAAAGGGCTAGAGCAGCCGGCGGGTCTAAGACCCGGACCCACACGATTCAGGAATTCGGCCTACGAGAGCGTCGAGCGTTTCGACCCAGAGCATTTGGCTGGAGAAGACCGTTCCGAAGTTGCGGGAGATGGATTCGGCGACGGCGTTGAGATCGAGTGGCTTGCTGAGTTCTTGCTGCATCGACGTCACGGGCTTGGTGGTGATGCCGCAGGGGACGATCAGGTTGAAGTAGCTGAGGTCGGTGTTTACGTTGAGGGCGAAGCCGTGGGAGGTGACGAAGCGGGAGATGTGGACGCCGATGGCGGCGAGTTTGGATTCGACATCGGCGTTCGTTGCAGCGCCGGCGAACAGCAGGTCCCTCGGCTCCAGAGAACGATTCTTCGAATCGTTCTCTTCCGCTCGGGATGACAAGGCTGGGGGATCCGTCCACACACCTGTTAGGCCCTGGACCCGCTTTGCTGGGATGGCGAAGTCGGCGCAGGTGCGGATCAGGACTTCTTCGAGGCGGCGGACGAATTCGATTACGCCTAACGTTTTGCGTTTACCATCGGTCGCGGTGTGGGCGCGGAGGTCGAAGATGGGATAGCCGACGATTTGGCCGGGGCCGTGGAAGGTGACGTCGCCGCCACGGTCGCATTCGAAGAGTTCGACGCCGCGCTGGGCGAGGAGTTCGGGGGACGCGACTACATTGGCGGCTCTTGCATTTCTGCCTAGCGTGATTACTGGCTTGTGTTCGAGGAGGAGAAGGACGTCGCCGATTTTTTCTTCTTTCCGGAGGGCCACTAGCTTCTGCTGCAGGCTGAGGCCTGTGGCGTAGTCGACGGTGCCGAGTTGGACTATTGAGATCAAAGTCTAAATCTTCACCGCAGAGGACGCGAAGGACACAGAGGGTTGCATAGATCCTTCGCGCAAAAGACGCGCTCAGGATGACAATGCGTCTCCTGGCTGCTCTTTATCGTTGTTCATCATCTGTGTTCGTCCGCATCATCCGTGGCAAAGAAGTTCATGCGTTGATCGCCATCCCGTAGACGCTGTTGGACGCATCCAGCATGGCTTCGGCCAAGGTCGGATGGGCGTGGATCGTCCACATCAAGTCTTCGACGGTGGCTTCGAGTTCCATGGCCACCACGGCTTCCGCGATCAACTCTGTGGCCTGTGGGCCAATGATGTGTACGCCCAGAATCTCGCCGTAATCGGCGTCGGAGACGATCTTGATAAAGCCTTCGTGCTGGCCGACGATGCTCGCGCGCGAATTCGCGGTGAAGGGGAACTTGCCGATCTTCACGTTGTATCCGGCTTCGCGAGCTTTGGTTTCGGTGAGGCCTACACTTCCGATTTCGGGATGGCAGTACGTGGCGCCCGGAATGTGTTCAGGATTGATTGGCTTGCCGGGCTTGCCGGCAATCTTGGCGACGGCGACGAGGGCTTCCATGGCTCCGACGTGGGCCAGCTGCGGCGTGCCGAGGACGATGTCGCCGACAGCGTAGACACCAGGCTCGGAGGTCTGCATCCAGGAATCGGTTTTGATGAAGCCACGATCGGGCTTGATTTTAGTTCTCTCGAGACCGACGTTTTCCGTCCGCGGCTTGCGGCCTACGGCGATCAGGATTTTTTCGGCTTCGATCTTCTGCTGTTTGCCGTCGACAGTAATCGTGACAGCGATGCCCGCCTTCGTTTTCTCGACCTTATCGACTTTGGCGCTGGTGTGGAAGGCGATGCCGCGTTTGCGGTAGACGCGTGCCAGTTCTTTCGAGACTTCTTCGTCTTCTACCGGCACCAGGCGCGGCAGCATTTCAACGATCGTCACTTCCGTGTCGAACGAGCGGTAGATCGAGGCGAACTCTACCCCGACTGCGCCCGCTCCGACAATCACGATCGATTTAGGGAGTTCCTTCAGGCTCAGGATTTCGATGTTGGTGAGGATGCGGTCGTTGGCTTCAAGGCCGGGCAGCATGCGGGCTTCGGAACCAGTGGCCAGAATGACATTCTTCGCTTTGAGATAGCTGGTCTTGCCGTCATTGGTGACTTCGACGGTGAACACGCCATTCTGCGCCGGGCCCGTGAGCGTGCCGTAGCCTTTCACCGTCTCCACTTTGTTCTTCTTCATCAGGAACTCGAGGCCCTTGGCGTGTTTGGCGACGATCTTCCCTTTGCGCTCCTGGATGGCGGCCCAGTTAAGTTTGCGCGCGTCCACGCCTTCAATGCCGTATTCCTTGGCTTCTTTCAGGTGGTCCCAGAGTTCGGCGTTGAAGAGCAGCGCTTTGGTCGGAATGCAGCCGACGTGCAGGCAAGTGCCGCCGAGGTATCCGTCTTTTTCGATGAGGGCGGTTTTCAGGCCGTATTGGCCGGCGCGGATCGCGGCAGTGTATCCGGCAGGGCCGCTGCCGATGATGGCTACGTCGTAGATGGTTTCGGGCAAAGTAATAATCCTCAATAGGAAGAGATGACAAAAGGCAAACGAATGATTCTAGAACAGGGTGCTGAACGCGGCCAAACCCGAAACCCTGAACCACGAAGGACACGAAGGTGCACGAAGGAAGAAAGGCCGCCCGTTTGGGGCGGCCTTGTGCTTTCCTGAACAGAACCTTAGTTATTTTCGTTGCTGGCGCGTTTCCAGGAGATCAGTTCGCCGATCGTGGAACTGGTGCTGGAGACCGGCTGCTTGTAGGCTTCCACTTCCGAGCGCGAGGCTTCTTCGCCGACGGCGCGGATGCTGAGTCCTACTTTCTTCTCTTCCGGATTCATCTTGATGATCTTGAAGTCGTGCTCAAGGCCCGGCTCCAGATGAAGCGGCTGGCCGTTTTCGTCGGCGGCTTCGGACTTGTGGCACAAGCCTTCAACGCCCTCCGCGATTTCGACGAACGCGCCGAATGCGGCTACGCGCAGGACTTTGCCGTGAACCACATCGCCGATGTGATGCGTCTGGAAGAAGGACTCCCAAACGTCCGGCTGAAGTTGCTTCACGCCCAGCGACAAACGCCGCTTGTCCGGTTCGATCGCGAGTACAACCGCCTTCACACGGTCGCCCTTCTTCAGCACTTCCGAAGGATGCTTCACGCGCTTGGTCCAACTCAGGTTGCTGACGTGGACCAGGCCATCGATACCGTCTTCAATTTCAATGAAGGCGCCGAAGTCGGTCAGGTTCCGCACGCGCCCTTCAACCGTCATACCGACCGGGAACTTCTCGTGGAGCGAGTCCCACGGATTGGCCGCCAGTTGTCGCATTCCGAGCGAAATGCGGCGCTCGGTCGGATTCACGTTGAGCACCACGCACTCCACCTGATCACCGACGTTGACGAGCTTCGATGGATGCTTCATGCGCTTCGACCACGTCATTTCGCTGACATGGACGAGACCTTCGATTCCCTGCTCGAGTTCCACGAACGCGCCGTAGTCGGTCACGCTGATGACGCGTCCGGCAACGTGTGCGCCCTCGGGATAGCGATGCTCGGCATCCAGCCAGGGATCAGGCGTGAGCTGCTTGAATCCCAGCGAAACGCGCTGCTTGTCTTTGTCGTACTTCAGGACTTTCACCTGAATCTGATCGCCGACGTTGACTAGATCCTTGGGGTGCGTAAGGCGTCCCCAAGACATGTCGGTGATGTGCAGCAGGCCGTCGAGCCCGCCCAAGTCCACGAATGCTCCGTACTCGGTCAGGTTCTTGACCACGCCGGTGAGCACCGATCCCTCTTCCAGGTGCTCGAGCGTCTTGGAGCGCTTTTCGTTCTGTTCGCCTTCGAGCAGATCCTTGCGCGAGACAACGATGTTGCCGCGCTTCTTGTTCATCTTGATGACGGCAACTTCGAGCGTCTGGCCCTTCATGCCATCCAGATTGCGGATCGGCCGCAGGTCGACTTGCGAGCCGGGCAGAAAGGCGTGCGCGCCGAGAATGTCGACAGTCAAACCGCCCTTGATCCGGTCGACTACCACGGCTTTGATGGGCTTCTTTTCGGTGTATGCCTTCTCGATTTCTTCCCACGCGTGGATGCGCTGCGCCTTCTGGTGCGAGAGGTTGATGTAGCCTTCCTCCGCCGGGCCCTTGTCGCGCATCACGTCGATCTCGTCGCCGGGCTTGAACTTCGGCTTGCCCTCGTGATCGAGGACCTCCGCCAGCGGCAGCATCCCTTCCGACTTGGCACCGATGTCGACGACCACGTGCGTGCCGGTCAGCTTCAGCACCGTGCCCTTGATGACGCGGTCTTCACTTACGGCCTCTTCGGCTTCGGTTGTGAAATTCTCAAGCACGGAGGCGAAGTCTTCGGTGGCAGCGTTCTTATCGTCGCCAGCGGACTCGCTAGTAGCGTCCGCGGCGGAATCCGCATGCATCTCGGTGGAATGGTCGGTGGTGGCGGCAGCCTGAGTGGGTTCGGGCTGGTGTTGCTGCTCTGTCGTCGGTTCTGCAGTTGCGACAGTAGAGTTGGATTCGGAGTTGTGGGCGGTGGTCTCGTCGAACAAGGTTATGCCTCTCTGATGACCGGATGCGGGGGCCTGCTTTGCGGACTGCTGGACGAGTCGTTTGGTTGTGGTGGGCC
>PLBY01000161.1:0-196216 GCA_003134655.1 Acidobacteriaceae bacterium | reverse complement strand
ATCTGCTAACCTGCCCTGCTATGGATTACCTCTGGACCCCGTGGCGCTACGCCTACGTCTCCTCCACGGAAAAGACCGCGGGATGCGTGTTCTGCGATGCCCCCAAGGAAGATGATGCCCAGGTGCACATCGTATATCGCGGTGAACATTGCTTCGTCATCCTCAATGCTTATCCGTATACGCCCGGCCACGTGATGATTGTGCCTTATGCGCATTTGGACGAGTTGCGTACGCTGCCGGTTGAAGCGGCACAAGAGATGATGGCGCTTTCGCAGCGGATGGAGTCGGTGCTGCGCGAACTGTACCGGCCGGACGGCATCAATTTGGGGATGAACATTGGCAAGGCGGCTGGCGCGGGAATCGCGGGACACATTCACATGCATGTGCTGCCGCGGTGGGTGGCGGATGCGAATTTCGTATCGGTGATCGGGGAGACGCGGGTGCTGCCGGAGACGCTGGATGTGACGTGGGCGAGGATGCGGGAGGCGATGAACCAAATCTAGTGATCAGCGAGTCAGATCTTCCATCTCCTTCTCGCCAATCACTGCGACACCTAGCTCCTTCGCTTTATCCAGCTTTGATCCCGCATCCGCTCCGGCCAACACATAGTCTGTTTTCTTGCTGACTGAGCCGGTTACTTTTCCGCCTGCGTCCTCGATCATCTTCTTCGCTTCGTCCCGTGAGTACTTGGCCAGCGTACCGGTCAGGACGAATGTCTTACCTGCGAGTTTTGTGCCTCGTTCCTTTTTCTTGCCTTTGAATGCAAGGCCGGCCTCGCCGAGACGCTCTACCAGCTTGCGGTTGGCGGGGATGCTAAAGAACTCCACGATGCTTTCGGCGATGCGGGGTCCGACCTCGTTCACGTTCTGTAATTCTTCAACGCCCGCCTCCGCCAGTGCCTCCATCGAACCGAAGTGTTCAGCCAGGAATTGGGCGGTGCGCTCGCCGACCATGCGGATGCCGAGGCCATAGATGACGCGCTCCAGCGGCAACTTCTTCGACGCCTCAATCTCGCCGAGGATGTTTTGCGCGGACTTGTCGCCCATGCGCTCCAGGCTGAGGAGGTCGGATTTCGTCAGCTTGTAGATATCGGCGACGTTCTTCACCAGGCCACGCTCGGTCAGTTGCGTGACCAGGGCATCGCCCATGCCGTCGATGTTCATGACCCCGCGCGAGGCGAAATGCAGGATCGTGCCGGCTAGCTTGGCGGGGCAGTTGGCGTTGACACAGCGGAAGTCGACCTCGCCCTCGGTGCGGACGACTTTCGTTCCGCACACGGGACACTTCACCGGCGCCTCAATATCCGCCTTGCCGCGAGGGTGCTCTTTGTCGTCGATGACCTTGGCGACTTTGGGGATGACATCGCCGCCGCGCTCGACTTGCACCCAATCGCCAATCTTCACGCCCAAGCGCTCGATCTCATCCATGTTGTGCAGCGTGGCATTGCGGACGGTCGTGCCCCCAATGGAAACAGGGGACAACTCGGCAACGGGCGTGAGTTTCCCGGTGCGGCCAACCTGCCAGCGCACATTCTCAAGCTTGGTGATTCCCGCGCGGGCAGCGTACTTGTAGGCGATCGCCCAGCGGGGCGCTTTGCCGGTAAAGCCCAGTTCGTCCTGCAGGCCGGTGCGATCAACTTTGACGACAATGCCGTCAATTTCATACGGCAGCGAATCGCGCTTTCCTTCCCACTCCTGGATGAATCTCCACACTTCGTCCATCGAATGAACCAGCTTGTGGTTCGGGTTGACTTTGAATCCAGCCGCATCGAGCGCGCTGAGTGTCTTCGAATGGCGGTCGAAATAAGTACGGCCGCCTTGGAGCAGGATGTAGGGGAAAAAGTCCATGCGCCGTTCCGCCGTAACATTCGCATCCAGCTGGCGGACCGTCCCTGCGGTGAAATTGCGAGGGTTCGCGAATGTCGGCAGCCCGTTCTTTTCGCGTTCCTCATTGATCTTCTTGAACGACGCGGTGGGCATCAGCAATTCGCCGCGAACTTCAAAGTCCGCCGGAATGCCCGCTTTCTTCAGGCGCTCTTTCGGAATCGACAACGGGATCGAGCGCACCGTGCGCACGTTGAGTGTGACGTCTTCGCCAATCGATCCATCGCCGCGAGTTACGCCGCGCACTAGCTTGCCGTCTTCGTAGATCAGGGCCAGCGACATGCCGTCGAGTTTCAGTTCGCAGACATAGTCCACATCGCTGCGGCCGGTGAGTTCATGGACACGCCGTTCCCAGGCGCGCAGCTCTTCCTCGTTGTAGGTGTTGTCGAGCGACAGCATGGGTGAGGAATGCGAGACCTTGACGAATCCCTCGCGGGGCTTGCCGCCGACGCGCTGCGTTGGGGAATCAGGCGTGACGAGCGACGGGTGCTCGGCTTCCAGACTCTTCAGTTGCTGCATCAGCTTGTCGAATTCTGCGTCGCTGATTTCAGGATCATCGAGGACGTAATAGAGGTGCTCGTGGCGGCGAATCTTTTCGCGCAGCGCCTCTATCTTTTTTTCTACGTCTTTCGGGGCAGGCATCGCAGGAAGATTATATGCAAAGAGGGGCCGGCAAAACGCATCCCGAGGCTGCGGCGGCGCTACCCTGAGGGGCACGACGTTATGCGCACGAGATCCTTCGCTTCGCCTGAAAAGCGGGTCCGCTCAGGATGACACCCTGTAGTACTTCAATTCGTCACGCCGGGAATCTGCACTCGGATAAAGCGCGGCTTGTAATCATTAGCGCACACCAGATCGCTGGAAGTATTCGCATTCACGTTGTACGACATCAAAATGCCATTCGCGTCGGTGAACTCAGTGTGGGCCTTGGCGTTGTACGTGACCAGGGTACCGATCTTGCATCCGTTCGCGCCCGCTTCCGGCGCGGTGTAGACCGTGGTCTTGTTCGTCCAGGGGCCCTGTGGAGAGCACGAATACCAGGTGGTCACCGCGTCCCACAAAGGGTATACAGGATGTTGCGGATCCATTCCCGCCATCAGGTAGAAGGTCCCGCCGTTGTAGCTCATCGCATCGACCGAATACTCGGGTGTCACTGCCGCCACACCGGTCATAGCGGTGGCGTTCGATTCGCCGGCCAGCCACTTCTTCTGGGTCCCATTCCAGAACTGCCACTTCGACGCGTTCGTTAGGTTGTTGATAGACGTCGTTCGCGCAACGTAAGGAGTCTTGGTGTTCGTGCCGGGATCCTTCTGCCCGTAAATGTAGAAGAACTTCCCGACCGGCAGGATTTTCGTTCCCCACGTCAGACTCGTGTCGAGGCCAGTCACTGGCGTAATGGAAACGATCGAGAGACTTGGCCACGATAGAGTTGCCACCGAATGCCCGACTAGCTTGAACAAGCCGGTCCACTCCGTCAGCATGATCTTGATTTGGTAGTTACCGGTAGTAGGCTGCGTTACATACCCATCCCCTTGCCAGAACCAATCGCTCTTGCTCTTAGGGGCGAAATACGAAGTTGTCTTCGGAGGATAGCCGACAGTGGTCCACGACCCGGTGGTCTGATTCAAAATCGTGAGCGAGTTGTGGGCTGTGAAGAGATAGTTGCTGCGCAGGCGCGTCGTGGGATCGACGGTGCCGATGTAGGAGTCCGACCACATCCAAAGATTAGTGCCATCCGGCAAAGGCACAGAATACGTGCCGTCGGCGCCGGTCCAGCCCGGGCCATTCTGAGTCGTGTAAGCATCAAACGTCGAATCTATCGTGCCTGCCAACGGAGATCCGGGCAGAGTACACTGTCCTAATCCAGGCAGTGACGACAGCACCAAGAAAAGAACCACCCGCCGTAACGCAAGAACCTTCATGCCGGAAACTCCGCCTCGACGATAGGAACTCTGGATAGCTTAACCCAAGGCAAAGGGTCGCCCATAGAGCCCAACGTCTCTCACCCGAGGCTGAAAATCAAAAAGGGCCGGCGGATGCCGGCCCCAGAATCACGAGTCGTGCCTATACCAAGTCGTCCAACTTCAGCGCCGTCGGACCGCCTTTCCACGAAGCCTCAAATTGTTTCTGAACGAATCCGGCATCGTAGTCGCGCTTTTCCTGCAACAGAGCCTGGTGCAACCCCCACAACGAGCGGGGATTCCGCGGATTGCGGTCGAGGTCTGCGCGGAACACTTTCTCTGCTCCGTCGGCGTCACCGTTCAAAAGTAGGGCCGCGCCGAGAGATTCGCGCACAGGAAAGAACCAGTCGGGCGGCTCGCCGTACTTGAGCGTGTCCTGAATCGCCACCGCTTCGCGGAGCTGGGTGATCGCGCCGTTGGTGTCCTTCTTCGCCAGAGCGATCTTCGCACCCAGAACGTCTTTGGCGATTTCCAGAATGTCCTTAGTCTTGTTATTAATGGGCGCGTTGAAGATTTCGTCAGGAGGGGTCGCCGCCTGCGCGTCTGAAACGATCTTGTACTCGGCTTCCGCCTCTGTCACTTTGCCTGTGCCCGCCAGCGCCATTCCACGAGCGAAATGCCAGAAGCCGGTCGTGGCCTTCATAGCGGGATCTGGCGCGGGCATCTTGAGAATTTCGCTCCAATGATGGAAGCGAATCTCCACCGCCATCGGTATGGTCATGAAGCCTTCGAGCGGCGGCATTTCTTTGACGTGCGGACCCACATTCGCGGCCAGCAGGTCCGCATTCTTGCGCGCCTCGGTGTAGCGGCCGTTCATCGCACCGCACATGGCGACGAAGTGCAGGTTGTGGCTGTAATACATCATGGGATAGATGCCCTGCACACCCGTCGCCTTGATGTAAGCACGATCGACTTCGGCAGCCTGCTCGTTCGTTTTGACCGCAGCCTCGTAGTCGCCAGTACGAATGTAAACATGCGCGGGCATGTGGACGATGTGTCCAGCTCCGGGCGCGAGCGCCGCCAGTTTGTTCGCCCCGGCCAGGGCGCGCTCGGGATTATTCGAGGCCTCCACCGAATGGATGTAGTAGTGGATCGCGCCCAGATGGTTCGGATCGCGCTTCATCACTGATTCCAGCGTCGCGACGATTTCATCGGTGCCGGCTTCGGGCGTGCCGTCTTGATGCCAGAGTCCCCAGGGGTGCAGGTTCATCCCAGACTCGGCAAAGAGCGTCGCTGCGTCGAGGTCATCAGGAAATTCGGCCGAGACCTGCCGCATCGCGTCGTGATATCCCTCAGCGGCCTTCTTCAGATCGGAGTTTGGATCCGCCGGGAAACGCATGGCCATCGCCTGAATGTAAGCCTGTTCGCTGGGCGAAGCTCCCCCTGAAAGGTCCACGGCTTTCTGCACGGCATCGTGAGCATGTTTGTAACGATCGGGGTCCGCGGGATCGTTGTAGTTCGGCCCAACCGCCTCGGCAACACCCCAATAGGCCATCGCGAGTTTAGAGTCGAGTTCCGCGGCGTGCTGGAACGACCGTGCCGCCTCGTCGTGGTTAAAGGCATAAATAAAGCGCAGCCCCTGATCAAAGAACTGTTGTGCCTGCGGATTGTGCGTGGAAACCGGGTGATGGAGATCGCCCAATCCCGTCACCAGCGTGACCGGGTGGGCCTGCATGTGCGCGGCATGGTCTTGCGCCGTCGCGTCCAGGCAGAGCAAAACACCGCACAGCACTTGCGCCAGAATCTTCATCTGGTGAACCCTCCTGCATTCAATTTTGAGTTCGAGCCCCAAACAACCGAGAACTGGCTGTGGAAAACACCCCTTGCGAGTGCGCCAAGCTTATGACAAATTGAGTCCCTTGCCAAGTCGTTCGCGAGTCAACTCATGCCGAAAAATCCTTCCCTCAAAGCGGGCATCGCCGACAAAACGTTTCTGGACCGACTGCCGGAAGCTTTGCTTACTGCCTTCAGCACCAATGACCGCATTAATCACTACTTGATTGGCAATCTTCCTCCGGAGGCCTGGAAGGCAAAGCCGCCCGACGGCAAGGGCCGCACCATTGCGGCCATCGTGGCCCACATGCACAACGTGCGCGTCATGTGGCTGAAAGCAGCGAAGGCCGAGGATATTCCGGCGCAGCTCGATCGCGCCACGGTCACTCCGTCCCAAGCCTTGCATGCGTTCGAGGCCAGCCGCCAAGCTCTGAGCGCAGTCATGAGTCGCGCCTTGGAAACCGATGGCCGCGTCAAGGGCTTTCGTCCCGATGTGGCCGGATTTTTCGGCTATCTGATCGCGCACGACGCCCACCACCGCGGTCAAATCGCCATGCTCGCCCGTCAGGTCGGCCATCCGCTGCCCCAGAAAGCCATGTTCGGCATGTGGGAGTGGGGCTCGCGCGGATCATCCGATTAGCCGGTCCCGCTCAGGTACAATCCAGCTTCGACCCGCTATGCGCAAGGCCGCGTTGCTCTACAATCCGGATTCCGGCGGCAGCAAGCAGCGCCAGCGGGAATTGGAATCTGCCCTCGCGATCCTCAAAGCCGGAGCCGTTGACGCCAATCTGGTCCCCACGGACTCTCCGGTTCATGCCATCGAAGAAACCCGCCGGGCGATCGACTCCGGTTGCGATACCATCTTCGCCTGCGGCGGCGATGGCACCATCCACAACATCGCGCAGGAACTGGCAAACTCGCCCGTTGCGTTGGCCATCCTACCCATGGGAACAGCCAACGCCCTGGCGCACGACATCAAGCTTCCCTTCAACGTGGCGGCGGCGGCCAAGGCCTCGCTGCAAGCCACCCCGCGCCGCATCGCGCTCGGGCGCGTGGCCTTCGCCGACCTTCAAGGCAAGCGCGGCACGCGTTATTTCGTAGTCGCCGCCGGTATTGGGGTCGATGCTCACCTTTTTTACAAACTCCATACCGGAACCAAGCAGCGCATGGGGATGGCCGCCTACTACGCCAAAGCCTGGCATTTGTGGTTCAGCTATCCCATGCCGCGCTTTGTGATCGAGTACATCGAAACCGGTTCTGTTGCACCCGGTCGCGCGGAAGTCACCGAGCTGCTCGCCGTGCGTATCCGCAACTTCGGGGGAGTTGTCCAGGAGCTCGCTCCAGGAGCCTCGCTCGACCGGGACGATATGCGGCTCGTCTTCTCCCGCACCGCCAGCCGTCTGGCCTATCTTGCTTATGTGACCCGCGGCCTGCTGCGGCTTCGCTGGTCGATCCCCGGGATCGACCTTGCCCACAGCACGAGCGTCTCGTGCCAGTATGGCCCCCCCTCGGCCACTTCGCCGGACCAGCGCAAGATCTATGTCGAGGCCGACGGAGAGCTGCTCGGCACTCTGCCCGCCGAAATCACGGTGGTCCCAAACGCCTTGACGGTGATGGCGCCTAATCGCTGATCTGCGGATGTGGGTGAATTACTTTGCGTCTTCCCCCGGGTTCCCGCGTCCAATTACTTCGCTGAGTCTCCCGGTGCCGTTCTGATGGCGCATTGCGGCCCGGCGCAATAGAATTCCTCGAACCGATTGGAACCCATCACTCACTTCCTGACCGGCGTCTGCATGGGGCGCGCCGGACTCAACCGCAAGACTGCCCTTGCCACGCTCACACTCACGCTCGCGGCGGAAGCTCCCGATCTGGACATAATCGGCGGTCTTCGCGGTCCAGCTTTCGCCTTCGCGCACCATCGCGGATTTACCCACTCTTTCGTCGGGGTTCCACTCGACGCCCTGGTTGTAGTTGGCTTTGTCTACCTGCTGTGGCGCATCCGCGGGCGTAAAATCAAGGATCCCAACCTGCCTCCGCGTTGGGGCCTGCTTTATCTCTACGCCTGCCTGGCCGGACTCAGCCACATCCTGCTCGACTTCACCAATAACTACGGCGTTCGCCCCTTCTGGCCGTTTTCGGGCAAGTGGTATTCCTGGGACATCGTCTTCATCGTCGAACCGGTCATTCTCGGCTTCCTGATTCTGGGTTTGGTCGTCCCGTTGTTTCTTGGCATGATCGACAAGGAGATCGGCTTGCGCCAGCATGGTCCGCGCGGCCGAGTCGCCGCGACTCTCGCTCTCGTAGGCATCGTCCTGCTGTGGGGACTGCGCGACTACGAACACCGGCGTGCTGTCAACGCCCTCGAGGCCCGCTCCTACAATGGAATTGATCCGCTGCGCGCCTCGGCATATCCCAAATGGATTGACCCCTTCCACTGGTACGGCGTTGTCGAAACTCCGGCATTCTTTGCTTTAGCGTCAGTGAATTCGCTGGCCCCCGAGGTCGATCCCGAAGGCAGCCTCGAGATCCGCTACAAGCCGGAAGAGACGCCCGTCACCCTCGCTGCCAAGAACTCTTATGTAGGGCGCGTGTTTCTCGATTGGGCGCAATATCCCATCACCGAAGCTGAAGAGCTCCAACCTCCGGAGCAGGGCTTCATTGTCCTCTTTCAGGACCTGCGCTATGCCGGGATACCGCGCTCGCTCAAGGGCCGGAGTCGTGGCGGCCTGAGCAGGGCGGTGGAAATCGACCAGAATCTGCACGTCGTCGGCGATGTCTACGATACGGGCAAAGGTCCGACTGTCGTCCCCGAACCCGGTCAGCGTTAGAAGCCTGGCAAGCCGTTTGAGGAACAAAGACACTCATCTCCGCTTGTCAAAATATCTGCTTGCCGCCGATCCTCTCTTGACGCCAGCCTCTCCAGCGCCCAGAATAAGAATTCGTCACGAGGTGATTCATGCTGGCATACGTATTTGTCCTCTTCGCCGTAGCGCTCCGTTTCATGCCTCATCCGATGGCCTTTACGCCGGTGGGAGCAGCACTGCTCTTCTTCGGAGCGCGCGCGCCACGCCGCCACCTTTGGATCCCACTGGTGCTGCTCGCCGCATCCGACGTCGTGCTCACGACCTTGGTCTATAAATACCCGTTCAGCTGGGACCACTTTGTTACCTGGGCGTGGTATGCCGCGATGCTGTGGCTGGGCACCACCCTCAAGCAGAATGCGGGAGCGTTCCGGATTCTTGGCTCCGCCCTGGCCGGCTCGGTCACATTTTTTGTGGTGAGTAACTTCGCGGTCTGGGCTGCTTGGGACATGTATCCCCGCACCGCCGCTGGCCTCATGACTTGCTATGACGCCGGCCTGCCCTTCTTCCGCCACGCCGTTGTGGGAGATCTGTTGTTCACCACGGTAATGTTCGGCGCTCCCGTGTTGTTCCACGCGATTGCTGGATGGCTGGATAAGTCTGGCGACCACTCGGCTGCCGCATAAGCAGCACGCACACCTTAAGGCTCGTGTAGAAAAGATGCTTCCGTGAGGATGGGCTGTGGCCCATCTGGGACGTGGCGTCTTCGCTCGCAGCTGCGTGACCTGTCTACTCTCCAAACTCCTCGTCCGCGGTTCTCCGGCGCAGCACCAGCCACAAGCAAACTCCCGCCACGGCTGCCACTAAAATCAAAATCCAATGCCGCTTCACAGCTCCGCCGAACAATCCGACAATCTGCGGACCGAACCAAAGCACCAGCACCGACAGGACCAGGAACCGGACAAATCTTCCGAGGAAGATCGCCACCAGGAAGTCGCGAAAGCGCATTTCAAAGACCGCCGCGCCCAACACGAAGATCTTGAATGGCATAGGTGGCGGCAGCATCCCCGGAAACATCAGCGCCCAGAATTCGTGCTTTTCAAACGAACGATGAATCTTCAAGAAACGCTCTTCTGAAATCCGCTTCCGGAGCACTTTCTCCCCGCCAAGATACCCGATGATGTACAACGGAATGCTGCCCAGAGCCGACCCCAGCGATGCCATCGCGATGTAGAGCAAGAAGCGCCCGCGATCCTGATGTACGTATGTAGCAACGACAAAATCCACCGGCATGCCCAACAGTGCGCTGTCGGCGAACGCAATCACAAACGGACCCCAGATTCCCAAGACCTTCATCAGTCCCAGAATCCACGCCGTGTAGCGCGCCAGAATGTGTCCAATGCTCTTCAAGAGGAAACCGCTAGTGTACGTGATCGAGGAAGGAATGTGTCAGTCCACGCCGACGCCTGCTATCATCGCTGGCTTCGGAGCCCCCATGCGCAAGCTGTTTCTCAGTGTCTGTCTTCTCACAATTGCATCCACGCTCGCCGTAGCCCAGCAATATGACCTCGTCCTGGAAGGCGGTCGCGTCATGGACCCTGAGTCAGGTCTCGACGGCGTACGCAATGTCGGCATCCGTGAGGGGAAGATCGCCAGTATCTCTGTGGCTCCACTCAGTGGGCGGCATACGATCCGCGCGGCTGGACTCGTTGTTGCCCCCGGTTTCATTGATCTGCACCAGCACGGCCAGGAACTTGCCAGCCAGCGCGTGAAAGCCTTTGACGGCGTGACCACGGCTCTCGAAATGGAAATCGGCGCGCCCGACGTCACTCAGTTCCTGAAGTCCAAGCAGGGACACTCCATCATCCACTACGGCACCACCGCCAGCCATGTCGCAGCGCGCTCGCTGGTGTTTGGCGCACCTCTCCCTGACGGAACGATTCTGCCGAAGAGCGGACCCGCCACCGATCAACCCGCTACCCCTGAACAGATCGAGCGCATTCAGCAGCGCCTCCGCGACGAACTCGATGCGGGCGCCCTCGGCATCGGCATGGGCATTGAGTACACCCCTGGCGCCACCCGTCTCGAGGTCATTGACGTCTTCCGAGTGGCGGCCGAGCGCAAGGTGCCGGTCTATACTCACATGCGTAGCGCAGGTCGAATCGAACCTGGGTCGGCAATTCAATCGACCGAGGAAGTCATCGGCGCCGCCGCGATCACAGGGGCCGCTCTCCACATCGTTCACATCAACAGCACTTGCCTGAGCGACTCGCTGGTATGCATCTCACTGATCGAAGGAGCCCGCGCCCGCGGACTCGACGTAACCACCGAGGCTTATCCCTACATTGCCGGCATGACGGCCATCAATTCCGCGGTGTTCAATCCCGGCTGGCGCGAAAAACTGGGCATCGACTACGGGAATCTCGTCATGCCCGGCACCGGCGAACACCTCACCAAAGAGCGCTTCGAGGAACTCCATAACTCCAGCAAGGAACAGTGGATCTTGATCTTCGCCAACAGGCAGGAAACGGTCGACAAGATCATCCCCAATCCGCTGATCATGATTGCCAGCGACGGAGCCGAAGGGCATCCGCGCAACGCCGGCACTTACTCGCGCGTCCTGGCGCAATATGTCCGCGAGAAAAAAACCCTCACCTTAATGGACGCGCTCCGCAAGATGACGCTGATGCCCGCGCAGATGCTGGAGCGCTCGACTCCCGCCGGCCACCAGAAAGGACGTCTACAGGAAAGCGCCGACGCAGACATTGTCGTCTTCGATCCCCAAACCATCACCGACCGCTCCACCTTCGATAAACCAATGGAACCGAGCGTCGGAGTGCGCTATCTGCTGGTGGGAGGAACGCCAGTGATCGACGAAGGCAAGCTGGTCCCCGAAGTGTTCCCCGGTCGCGCACTAGTAGGCCCAGGAAGGCCCGTGAAGTAAACATTGCTCGTATGGGGAACGCTCGTGTAGGAAGTGCTCGTGTCGAGAATGCTCATGTGGGCACGGGCGCCTTCGCCCGTCCAGGCCGCGACGGTTTGTGTCGCGGCTACGCATTTGGCCGACCCTACCGATGCTCCGTCTTCCCGCTCAATAACTCAATCGCATGCGGAACCAACGCAGCCACAGCCTCCAGCGACTCCACCGCCCCGGCAGGACTCCCCGGCAAGTTGAGGATCAAGGCCCGGTCCCGCACGCCGCACACTCCCCGGCTCAGCGCGGCAAATGGAGTCTTCTTGCTGCCCTCACTCCGCATGCGCTCCGCCACGCCGTCCAAGAGCCGGTCACACACGGCCACAGTGGCCTCTGGAGTAACGTCGCGCGCAGCAATCCCGGTGCCACCGGTCGTCACGATGAAGTGAACCTCGCGCGCCAGCCGAATCAGCACGTTCTGAATTTGAATGGAGTCATCCGGAACTACTTTGCGCACGGCAACCGAGAAGTGAAGCTTCTGCAGAACCTGCGCCACTGCCGGACCCGAGAGATCCTCGCGCTGCCCGCGAGCGCACGAATCGCTGACCGTCACTACAGCGGCCGTGACGTTCCGCGGTTCAGCCATCGAGGAGGACATCTTCCTCTTCTTCCCTCCGGCCTCTGCCCGCAGGCGCTGAAGGCGCACTGGGAGCACTGGGCGTAGTGGGAGGAGTGGAAGGCGCACTCGCAAGAGGGGCAGCCTCAGGTTCCGGCTCTCCGCCTCCATCGCGCGAGGATTCGTCCAGCAGCCGCAAGCCTTCCATCAACAGTCCCTGGGTATTAAGCTGCGTCGTCTCTTTGTCCGTCTTGCCCTCGAAGTCGAGCTGAAAATTTCCGCCGGTCCAGCGCAGAACTTTGAACACGGCCTCGTCGCCCACCAGCGCTCCATAGGTCGCGTGCTTCACCTGCCCCTCGGCAAAAAACACTTCGCACTGGTCGCCTTCGTTGCTCAGGGAAAGCTGGCAGCTCTTCCGCCCCATCTCGAGGGACTGCATCAAGTCGATGACGTTCATCTGGGCCAGGCTGCCCCGCACCACGCCATCTTTCGGTGCAGTCTTGGCCATCTTCTCGAGCGCAATGCGGTCAATCGTGCGCTTGATGCGGCGCGTCGCATCCTTCAGATAAAACGGTTTCTCCAGATAATCATCGGCTGCGTCGGCGGGCGAGAGCCGTTCCGCGATGTCGACTTTGTTTGCCATCAACACGGTGGAAAAATTTGCAGTGGCTGGGCGGCTCCTCAGTTTTTCAACTAGCTGCTTTCCATCCATGCCCGGCATTTTGTAGTCGCAGACCAGCAAATCGGGCGTATCGTCGACGGCTTTCAAGAGCGCGTCCGCAGCATCCGTCGCGGTCGTGACTAAAGCCAGCGGAGTCAACGCCTGCTGCAGCATCGCCAGTACCATCGGATTGTCGTCCACTACCAGCAGCTTGACGTTATTCGCCATGAAATTTGATGTCGCTACTTCGCGCGCCGGTACTCTCCGCTCTTTCCGCCACTCTTCCGCTCCAGCACAACCTGCCGAATCTCAATCCCCTTGTCGGCGGCCTTGCACATGTCGTAGATGGTCAGCGCAGATACGCTGGCGGCCACCAAAGCCTCCATTTCGACTCCGGTCTCCGCAGTAGTGGCGACTTTGGACGTGATAGCGACGCCATTCTCGCACAGCCGTAGATCGACATCAATGATCGAGAGCGGGAGGGGATGACACATGGGAATCAGCTCCGACGTGCGTTTCGCCGCCATGATGCCGGCGATTCGCGCCACCTCGAACGGATCGCCTTTAGGATTCTCGGGAAACGCTGCGAGCACTGCGGGACTCATCGCCACAAAGGCGCTGGCCTCGGCTTCGCGTCTGGCCGCTGTCTTGCCAGAAACATCCACCATTCGGGCGCGGCCCGCGCGGTCGTAATGGGAAAGTTTCTTTGGCATGCGTCATTCCTATCTTACATGGAGAGCGTACATGGAGAAGTCATCGGGCGTACAGGGCCACCGCGCAACTACAGCAACATCACCGGAATCCATTCTCCTGCCGGAATGTTTTCCCGGTTCGGCGGAATGACAGCGTAGCAATTCGCGCGGGCGGTGGCAGCAACGTCGCCTGAGCCTTGCCACGTGACCAGTTCGACCTCCGAGTGTTCGAATTCGCCGGAAAGGACCGCCGGGAGGAAGCGAGTGAGGCCGGTCTTGATGCGAATCTCTTTCTTGAGACGCACATGAAGAAATATTAGTTTGCTCGGAACCTTGCCGGATAACGCTTCGAGCATGGGACGCGCGAAAAGCTCGAAAGTCACCATCGTCGAAACCGGATTCCCCGGCAGGCCGAAGAAATATGTGGCTAACCTTTCGCGGGCGGGGCCGCCCACGCTACACTGCCCGAACACAACCGGGCGTCCCGGCTGGAGTTTCGCTCCGGTGAAGAAAAATTTCGCACCCATTTCCGAGAGCACCTGCTCGACCAGATCGTAACGCCCCATGGAGACGCCACCGGTCATCAGGAGCAGGTCGAACTTCAGGCCCTCTTCGATCAGGTGGCGCAATCCTTGCAACTCGTCGGGGGCTACGGGCAAAAGCACCGGCTCACCGCCTGCGTGCTGAATCTGCGCCGCCAGAGAATAGCTGTTCGAATTGCGAATCTGAGTTGGCCCCGGCTTGGCGTCGATGTCCACAATCTCGTCCCCGGTCGTCAGCACAGCGACTCGTGGGCGCTTGTAGACTTGCAAGCGCGATTTGCCCGCCGATGCGGCGAGAGCGATGTCCGCGACATTCAGACCAACACCGCGGTCGAGTAGAAGGGCGCCCTCGCGAGCTTCGGCACCGCGAGGAACAATGTTTTCTCCGGGAACAACACTCCTGGTGACTTCGACCTGCTTACCCCGCAGAGAGGTGTACTCGACCATCACAACCGCGTCTGCTCCCGCGGGGACCGGGGCTCCAGTCATAATGGACACGGTTTGCCCGGTACCGACGTTGGGCGGAATTTGTTCGAGGTTCGCTCCAGCTTTGATCTCGCCGATCACATCCAGCGTTGTGGGGAGCTGCGACAAGTCAGTGGAACGCACTGCATAGCCGTCTCGTGTGGATCGTGGGAACGGCGGAAGATCGCGATCCGCCAGCACCGGTTCGGCCAGCACGCGACCCGCGGCGGCGAGCAGATCAACGGATTCCACGGCACCGGCCGAGACGAGCGCCGCCTGTTCCTCCACCACGCGGCGGGCGTCCTCAAAGCTCAAGACAATGGAATTCAAGGGCGGGGCAGACATGCAGAGATAATACGACAGGGCAAGCTGGACCGCGCCGGAAGCGTGGTCCGGAAGATTCTTACCGGGCCAATTCCTGGCCGAGCATCGCCGGGTTACTCGCGAACGAAAGGCCAGTTTCGAGGTCGACGAGGCGGTCCTGAACCAGTTGCGCAATCTCCCCATCGAAATGCTGCATCCCGTCAGAGGCGCCAGCCTTAATCGCATCCAGAAGATTCTTATTCTCGCGCTCGCCTTTTTCGATGCACTCGCGAGTGCGGGCATTGGACTTAAGAATCTCAAAAGCAGCCACGCGCCCGCTGCGATCGGACTTCGACATCAGCCGCTGGCAGACGATGTAGCGGAACGACTTGGCGAAACGCTCGCGCACCGACTGCTGCTCCGAGGGCGCAAAGGAACTGATGACCCGCTCCACAGTCTTGGATGCGTCCATCGTGTTAAGGCTCGAAAACACTAGGTGACCCGTCTCCGCAGCTTCCAGAACAATTTCAATCGTTTCCCGATCGCGCATTTCACCGACGAGGATGACCTTCGGCGCCTGGCGCATCGCCGAGCGCAGAGCGTGGGCAAAGCTGGGCGTGTCGCTGTGCAGTTCCCTCTGATGAATCGTGGAGCATTTGTGATTGTGCAAGAACTCGATGGGATCTTCGATGGTGATGATGTGGTAGTACTTCTCCCGGTTAATGGCGTCGAGAAGCACCGCCAGCGTGGACGACTTGCCAGAGCCCGCCGCTCCCGTCACGAGAACAATTCCATCCCTGAGTTTGGTGATCTCGGATAATTGTTGGGGCAACCGCAGGGATGCAAAGTCTGGGATGACGGTGGGAATCACGCGCATGACAACGGCACAGCTGCCGCGCTGAATAAAAATATTGACCCGGAAGCGGGCCAGGCCGGGCAATCCAAAAGAAATGTCGCACGCTCCATGCTCGCGGAGTGTAGTGACAGCCTGCTTGTTATCGCCGATCAAGTCGGCAGCGATGTGGCGGGTGTCATCGGCGCTGAGGACCGTAAGTCCGGCAACCTGCACCGGAATCATCTGGCCGTAGACTTGCACCTGGGGCGGACGGCCGGGCGAAAAAATCAGGTCGCTGATCTTCTCCGCGGCATGCAGCATGGCGCCGAGCAGAGCTGGAGTCGCGACTCTGCCAGTCCCAGAGAACCCCTCTAATGCAACCGAAATTGGAGCAATTGTTGGTGCTGCCATTCGTCCTCACACCTCAGGAATCGCACGCACCACAGAATTGGAAGAAAACTCAGATAGCTAACTGTACCGCGACAGAGGCCGTGTGCGAAGAACAGCTAGTCCATAGACCTAAGTAACCTCCCTGGGCCAGACGCACAAAGGGCGGCTCGGTTGAGCCGCCCTTTTGCCTGACTCGATCGGTAGTCCCTACTTCTTAGGAGGGGTCTTCTTCTTCGTGCCGTAGCTGGTTTCCACCGTGGAACCGATGCTGGCAAGCAAGGCTTTAGCGCTGTCGGCATTCGGACCCGTGGGTGCGAGTTCCAAGTACTTCTGGAAGGCCTCGGCAGTCCCCGGAGGGGCGACGGTCTTATCCCCCTGAAGGGTGGCCTTGCCCAGCAGGTTCAGTCCCTTTTGGTAGTAGGCTTCGGCCCGAGTAGGGTCGGCGGCAAGACACTTGTCGAAGGCCGCATTGGCCTCGTCCGGCCTGCCGGAATTGGTGAGGACGGCGCCGATGTTGAAGTAAGCCTGAGCGACCGCGGATGGATCCGTCTGCGCGGCAATTTCGTACGTCTTCACCGCATCGTCGACCTTCTTTGCCTTGTAGTAAGCATCCGCCAGGTTGTTGTAGTAGGCGGCAAGGTTCTTGGTTGCGTTGGGATCCTTATCGTTGGTGGCGGCCTTTTTCAGGTCCACCGCCTTCTGATAAGCCTCAACGGCTGAATCGAGGCGTTTCTGTTTTTCAGCCGGATCGGTCTGCTTGGGCGCCGACATACGGTAATAGTCGCCCAGTTTGAACCAGATCAGATCGCGGGTCGCGTCCATCTGGGTGGCCTCGGTCAAGGCCGCGATGGCCGTGTCGTAATCGCCAGCATCGGCGGCGGTCTTGGCCGCGTTGAGCTTATCGTTCAGACCCTTGACGGTATTGGTTTCCTTCGCCTGCTTGGCCTGCGCCTCCTGCATCGCCTTCACTTGCTCAGCGGAGAGACCCTGTCCTTTGGCATTGCTTTCGATTTCCTTTTTCACGTCAAGATCCAGGGTGTTCTCGTCGAGGGTGACTGTAAATCCTTTGACGTGGTCCATCTCCTTGTTCGCCTTCATATCGTCGGCGTTCTTATAAAGAGTGACCAGATACTTGCCGGGCGAGAGTCCGAGCGAAAAATATTCGCCTTTCTTGTTGGTCTTCAGCGTGTATTTCTGGCCGTTGTCCATATTGGCCCAGAGCACCACTCCGTCGGCAACGACATTGCCCTGGGCATCTTTACAAACGCCCTTGACCGATCCTGAAGCCTGGGCGAAGACTGGAGGAACGCACAGTCCCAGCGCCAGTAAAGCGAATAGAAGAATTGCAAAATATTTTTTCATCTTGCCTCCCGGCAAAGTTAAATTTTGCTCGCCGATCTCCAAAAGCTGACCGCAATCCGTTACCACAAATATCTATCGCGCCGCGTACGAAATTGGATCCTGCATACCCGCTGCCTTAAAGGCGCGCAGGCGCAACACGCAGCTATCGCAGATCCCACAAGCCTGATCCTCGCGGCTGTAACATGACCAAGTTAAATCGAAGGGAGCACCGAGTTCAAGGCCAAGCCGCACTATATCGGTTTTGCGCATGGCGATGAGCGGAGTGACGATTTCAATGAGACCTTCCTTCGTGCCTGCTTTTGTTACTTCATTGAACGCCTTGTAGTACGCCGGTCGGCAATCCGGATATCCCGAACTGTCAGGCTCAACTGCGCCAATGTACACCTTTTTCGCGCCCAACACCTCAGCCCAACTCACTGCGACAGCCAGGAAATGAGCATTGCGAAAAGGAACGTAGGTGACGGGAACCGTCTGTCCGATCTCTTCGGCGGTTGGCACATCGATGGCATCGTCGGTGAGCGCCGATCCGCCAATGGCACGGAGAGCCTCGTTTCTGACCATGAGCTTGTCGTGAATTTTCAAGCGCTGGCAGATGGCAAGAAACGACTGGCGTTCGCGCTCCTCGGTCCGCTGGCCGTAGCTGATGTGGACGGCAGCGGTCTCGTGGTCGCGTCCCGCCAGGGCGGCGCAAACGCAGGAATCCATTCCACCACTCAACAGCACGACTGCACGAGATCGCTTTGAGGTCGTCATCATGGAACATTGTTGATTGATGATTCTTGATTGCTGATTCAAGGCCAGAATCAGCGTTTCTTGGTTTTCAATCAACAATCAAAAATCATCAATCAACAATTCTCTAGACTCCCTTCACCGCCGGGTCCCATATAAATTTGTGCAACTGCAGTCCCAGCCGTGCAGGGACGTTATCCGCTAGCAACCACTCCGCCAGTTCTTGAGGATCGAGCAGGCAGTGCGTGCTGTCGCGGGCGCCGGTCGCGTCTTTGCGGAACGCTGGGGAAAACAGGACTGCGTTCACCCGCTCGGCCAGATTGTGTCTGTTGGTAAACTCCTTGGCAAAGTCGTAGTCGGCGCGGCTGCTCAGAACAAACTTGACTTCGTCGTGCGGACACAGAGTCTCAAGGTTTTCCATGCGAAACGTCTCGCCCTCGCCGGAATTCGGGCACTTCACGTCGACGATCTTAATGACGGCGGAGGGAACCCGCTCCAGTGGCCGCTCTCCGCTGGTCTCAAGTAGAACCTTGTACCCCTCGTCGAGAAGATGCTGCATCAAGGGAACGACTTCGCGCTCCTGCAGCATCGGCTCACCGCCAGTGATCTCCACCAAGCCGCCGCCGGGACTCAGCCCCGAAACCTCGCCCAGGACTTCTTCAATGTCCATTTTGCGCCCGCCCTGGAAAGTGTATTCGCTGTCGCACCACGAGCACCGCAGATTGCATCCCGTCAGGCGAACGAAGACACAGGGCAACCCCGCATAGGTCGACTCCCCTTGCAGCGATTTGTAGATTTCTGTGATCTGCATCGTAGCGCCGCCGTCTCGGCGGCTGTCGTGCGAGCGTCCCGCCCGCACTCGCGGACTCAAGATGGCTACTCGGAGTATTTCGCAGTGGTCGTGTCCGTCTCGAAGACGGTTACGTCTTTCACACGCACGCGGCCGCTGGTCACGGCCTGCAGCCTGTTGTTCGACTCGTCGTAAAAATATTTTGCCAGATTCTCTGCCGACGGATTGATCACGGTGAACGGCTCGATCTCGTTGATCATCTGGTGGTCCAGGCGCTCAATGACGTGCTTCATGACTTCGCGCAGATCTTTGAAGTCGAGCAACAAGCCGGCCTTGTCCAATTCCGCGCCAGCCAGAGTGACCCGGATCTTGTAGTTGTGGCCGTGCGGATTCTCGCACTTACCCTTGTAGTTGCGCAGGTAATGCCCCGCAGCAAAAGTGTCTTCGACAGTGACTTCGAACATGATCCCCCAGCAGCCCAGGCCTCAATACCAGGCGCGGCTACGCTCGATGGCGAACCATCTATTGTACCGCTGGAATGGCGGTGCCGGGGCAGTCCGCTTGACTCGATTCCCCGTAGGACTGTAGCTTGCCTAATCGTGATTACGTCCCAAGGAGCGCGCATGCTGCGTCGGAAACTGCCGATTATTTTGCTTTCCATACTGTCCTTAACCGTAGGTCTTTCAGCGCAGAACCAGCCCGATACGCCCGCGTTCGACGTCAAGGAGCATTACACGAAGTACGAGTACCGAATTGCCATGCGCGACGGCGTGCACCTGTTCACCTCGGTCTATGTGCCGAAAGATAGCTCGCACTCGTACCCGTTCCTGATCGATCGCACGCCCTATAGCGTAGGGCCTTACGGAGTCGACCTGTACCGCACGCAACTTGGCCCCTCGCCCGATTTCGACAAAGCGGGATACATCTTCGTCTTTCAGGATGTTCGCGGCCGCTACATGTCAGAGGGCCAGTTCCTTGAGATGCGTCCACACCTCGATAACAAGAAATCGAACCAGGACGTGGACGACAGCACCGATCTTTACGACACCATCGACTGGCTGCTCAAGAATGTGCCCAACAACAACGGGAACGCAGGGATCTGGGGAATCTCGTATCCCGGATTCTTCACCTCGGCAAGCATCATCGATTCCCATCCCGCGCTGAAGGCCGCCTCGCCGCAGGCGCCAATGACCGACCTTTTCATGGGCGACGACGCGTACCACGGGGGCGCGTTTATGCTGGCGGCGAACTTCGGTTTCTACAGCCAGTTCACGCCGCAGGAGAATCCGCAACTGCCACCGAAGGGATCCGTCCCTTTCGATTGGGGAACCAAAGACGCCTACGAGTTCTTTCTCCAGGCGGGGCCCTTGTCGAGCCTGCGGAAGTATCTCGACGGGAAGAGCGCGCTGTGGAACGACCAGGTGGGGCACGATACCTACGACGCTTACTGGAAGGCGCGCAATCTCGCCCCGCACATGAAGAACATTCATTGCGCCGTTCTGACCGTGGGTGGATGGTTCGATGCGGAAGACTTGCAGGGCCCGTTCTCAACATTCCATTCGATCGACAAGAACAATTCAGGGATATTCAACGCTCTGGTCATCGGACCCTGGGTGCACGGCGGTTGGGCTCGCTACGATGGCAACCATCTGGGACGTGTGGACTTCGCCTCGAACACCGGCGAGTATTACCGCAAGAACATTCTCTTCCCGTTCTTCGAGCAGTATCTCAAGGGCAATGGCGACGCCAAGCTTCCGAAGGCCTATGTTTTTGAGACGGGCACGAACGTGTGGCGGCAATACTCCGCGTGGCCGCCAAAGAATGCCGAACCCAAGACGCTCTACTTTCACGCCAATGGCGGACTCTCGTTCGACGCCCCTGCTGCGGACAATCCCTCGTTCGATGAATACGTAAGCGACCCATCCAAGCCCGTGCCGTTTGTGAATTATGCGGCGTTGAATGTGCCCCAGGAATATATGCTGTCGGACCAGCGCTTCGCCGACAACCGCACCGATGTGATGGTCTATCAGACTCCGGTGCTGCAGGAAGACGTAACGATTGCCGGCCCCATCTCTCCGCGACTCTTTGTCTCGACGAGCGGCACCGATTCCGATTGGGATGTGAAGCTGATTGACGTATATCCCCCCGATTATCCCGACAGCAAGCAGGATGCGCCCAGACCCGAAGACCGCGACAAACCCAGAAAGGACGTGCCCGCACCCTCGTTCACCATGGGTGGATATCAGCAACTAGTGCGCGGCGAGCCTTTCCGCGGAAAATTCCGTCACAGCTTTGAAAAGCCCGAGCCGTTCACGCCCGGAAAAGTAGAACAGATCAACTTCACCATGCAGGACATCAACCACACGTTCCGCCGTGGACACAGAATTATGGTCCAGATTCAAAGCTCATGGTTCCCGCTCACAGACCGTAATCCGCAGACGTTCGTCAACATCCCAGATGCCAAACCTGCGGACTTTGTAAAAGCCACGGAACGCGTGTATCACACGAAAGTGGAGCCGTCGGGAATTGCGGTGCAGGTGGTGCCTGCGACAGGAGAGGCTGCAGCGACGGAGGAAAGAAAATAACGATTAACATGGTTTAAGTTCCTCACTGCAATGTAAGGATGTACAACAAGAGTAAGGAGTCCCAATTGGCATCAGCCACGGTTACATCCAAGGGGCAAATTACCATCCCTGCAAAGGTTCGTGAGGCTCTGGGTCTGGCCCCAGGCGACCGGGTCGAGTTTGTAGAAACCGGCAAGAGGGAGTTCTCGATCGTGCCAGCCACGAGGTCGGTGCGTGAGCTGAAGGGACTGTTTCGGGGCAGGAGAACCAAACGAGTATCGCTTGAAGAGATGGATCAGGCAATCGCGAAAGGCGCGTCGCGTTCTCGATGATCGTCTCGATAATAATCGGAACTACCCGCCCACGCCGAAGAATTCCTCCACCACACACATGTCGGTCGTCTTCTTATAGTTTGGGAGACTTTCCACGAAGACGCGCCCGTATTGTTTTTTTAGAATACGGTTATCGAGCAGCACGAGAAGTCCACGGTCGTGCAGCGAGCGAATCAGTCGCCCAAAGCCCTGTTTCAGTGTGATCACCGCGGCCGGAACTTGATATTGAAAGAACGCATTTCCACCGTCGGCGTCAATCGCCTTCACTCGCGCGGCTACAACCGGGTCGCTGGGCACGGCAAACGGCAGGCGATCAATGATCACGCAACTGAGCTGTTCGCCCTGCACATCCACACCCTGCCAGAATGACGACGTGGCGAACAACACTGCATTCGGCGTCAGGCGGAACTCCTCCAGCAGCGCGGTTTTCGGCGCGTCGCCTTGCTTCAAGATGGGGAACTCCACTTCACCCAACAGCCGTTGGTAGATGTCATTCATCTGCGCGTAGCTGGTGAACAAAACGAAGGCCCGCCCGCGAGTGATCTCCAGCAGCCGGCGAATGCGTTCTGCCGCCTTCGCAGTAAATTGCGGCGTGCGCGGGTCGGGCAAGTCCGGCGGCACGTACAGCAGCGCCTGGCTTTCATAATCGAAATGCGAAGGCAGCACCGACTCGCGTGCATGCTCCATGCCAAGCCGTTGCCGAATGTACTCGAACCCGCCGCCCACGGCCAGCGTCGCGGAAGTCAGCACGGCGCACTCCAGCTTCGACCATAAGCATTCGCGCAGGATAGGGCCGACGTCGATCGGCGTCGCCTGCAGAAACACATTTTGTCGCCCTTGAGTCGATCCGTCAGAGCCCGAAGCCGCGCCCCGCGATCCCCAGCGCCCACCTCGCCGCTCAATCCAGAAGACTGTATTGCGGTCTTCGGACTCCATCGCGTACCCGAGCTGCACTTGAATCTCCTGTGCCCGGCGAACGAAAGTGAATACTTCTTCCGGCTTTTGGGCCAAGCCTTCGAGTTCGCCAGCCAGCCGGGTCAACGCCTGGTTCAGCCCCACAAACTCGTCCCCATTCTCCTCGAGAAATTCACGGCGAGTCTCAAACGCAAAGCGCCCATCTCCCGGCGGCAACAGTGAGAAGAAAAATTGCGACCTCTCCCGCAGACTTCCGAGAGCTCCTGATATCGACGCCGAAAGCATGCGGTTGTGCTGCATCGAGTTCTCGACGTCGCGCGCCAGATCTTCCACCCGAAGATTGCTGACTGAGATGCCGAAATAGTTCCCCGCCACGTCTTCCAATTCGTGGGCTTCGTCGAAAACCACGGCGGCAGCCTCAGGAAGGATGCCCGCGTCGGGCGCTCCCTCAGCCTGTAACTTGATGGCCAGATCGGCAAAGAACAGGTGATGGTTGACGATGATGATGTCGCTCTCCATCGCCTTGCGCCGCATCTCGGTAATAAAGCAGCGCTCAAACTCACTGCACTTCTGACCAATGCAGGCGTCGGCACGGGCGTCAAGTTTGTGCCAGAGCAGGCTGGTCTCGGGCAATTCCGCTAGTTCGGCGCGGTCGCCTGTTCCAGTTGTCTTTTCCCAGGCAGCGATGGCGCGATACTGCTCGATCTCTTCAAGGCCGGTCAACACGGGCTGATCCGTCAGGTCGTACAGTTTCTTGCGGCACAAATAATTATTGCGCCCCTTCATGTAACAAACCGAGAGGCGGCCGGACGTATCCCCGTACAGCGCCTGCTCCAGAAAAGGGACGTCTTTGTAAAACAATTGCTCCTGCAGATTCTTCGTGCCGGTCGAAATGATGACTCGCTTCCCCGACCGGATGACGGGCATCAGGTACGCCAGCGTCTTGCCAGTTCCAGTGCCCGCTTCCACGATCAGGTGACGCTTCTCCTCCAGCGCCTGCTCGACGGCTTGAGCCATTTGGAGCTGGCCGCGCCGGAATTCATACGCCGGATGCTTGCGCGAGAGAACTCCTCCGGGGGCGAAGAACTGGTAAAGCGAAGCGTCCTTGCCGCTGGGCGCGGAGCGGTTCGGCGAAGCAGCAGACTCAGGCTGGGAACTTAAAGTCACGGGAGTCTCTATAATAGCGATTCCGGCCCTTTCGCATCGTCAATGCTGTCCGGGTTAGGCCCGACCGACAGGACGAGCCATCCGCCGCTACGCGAACTCATTTTGACTCAGCCTACTTACAACTCGACCAGTACCGTCGCCACCACCGCCGCCGGCATCCCCACAATCGCCATCGTGGGACGCCCCAACGTAGGCAAGTCCACGCTCTTCAACCGCATTGTGGGGTCGCGCCGCGCCATCGTCGGGGACGAGCCCGGCATCACGCGCGACCGTCTCTATGGCGATGCCGAATGGGAAGGCCGGCGCCTCCGCATCGTCGATACCGGCGGCATTCTGCCGGAAGAAAAAGACTTGATCCCGTCGGAGATCTATCGTCAGGCCCGCGTGGCGCTCGACGAAGCTGCGGCCATCGTCATGGTGATCGACGGGCGCACCGAGCTCGCTGGTCCAGACCTCGAACTGGTGCGCCTGCTGCGTAAGGCGAACCGGCCTCTGTTCTTGGCTGTCAACAAGGTCGACTCGGAGAAGCAATCGTCGCTGATCAACGATTTCCATCGGCTGGGCGTACCGAAGATGTTTCCGATTTCCGCAGAGCACGGGCGTGGCATCGACGATCTGCTCGATGCGGTTGTCGAGAGTCTGCCGCCAGACACCTCAACCCCAGAGGCCGCAGAGAACACAGCGGAGCCTACGGGCACAGAGCCGCCGTCCGAGGCCGAAGATGCCCACGAAGTAAAAGTCGCGATCATCGGCCATCCCAACGTGGGCAAGTCAACGTTGCTCAACTGTCTGACTTCTTCCGACCGGGCGATCGTCTCGCCGATCCCTGGCACCACGCGCGACGCAGTCGACGAAATCGTCGAGCACAACGGACGCCGCTTCCGCTTCATCGATACCGCTGGTATCCGCCGCAAGGGCAAGACACACCTGATGGCCGAAAAGCTCTCGGTCGTGATGGCGCGCAAGCATCTGGAAGGCGCCGACATTGCACTGCTGGTCATCGACGCCACCGAAGGCGTGAGCCAGCTCGACGCCTCCATCGCCGGATATGCGCACGAAAGCGGCCGCTCCATCATCATCGTGGTCAACAAGTGGGATCTGGTCATCAGCGGCAAAGAGAAGGAGACTCGGCCCACGAAGGCCGAACGCATGCGCGCGAGCAAGCGCCCCGGCGATCGCGATGCCTACGAAGAACGCTTGCGCTATGAATTGAAGTTCCTGAACTACGCGCCCATCGTCTTCATCTCCGCCCAGAGCGGCAAGGGCACCGAGAAAATCTTCCCACTGCTGGAAGAAGTTGCCACCGAACGGCGCAAGCGCGTCACGACCTCCCAGATGAACCGCTTCATCGAGCGCGTGGACTTCGAACGCGCTTCCGTCCCAATGCGCCAGCGCGTGAAGATTCTCTACATGACCCAAGCCTCGGTCGCCCCGCCGACGTTCGTGCTCTTCACCAACCGCGCCGTGAAACTGCACTTCTCCTACCAGCGATTTCTGGAGAATCAGATCCGCGAGGCCTTCGGCTTCGTAGGCACGCCGATCTGGATCAAGAACAGGGCCAGGAATTCGTAGGGCGAAACCACTCTTGTGGGGACAGTCGCCTCGGCTGTCCGATTTGGACGAAGCCCTCGCCGGCTATCGTGTGAGGATCGGAACCCGGCGCTGATCGACAAGAAATGCGACTCTGATGATCCCGGAGGAGCGAACTCCATCAAGCACAGCCTTGATCGTGCCATACCTTGCACGCCCATCTGCTCTGATGTAGACCTTCCGTTCGACCTGAAGATCCGTCAGTCGGACCTGAATCTTTTCCGTCATGAAATCAGGAACAATCTGTTCGCTACCAAGAAAGACTTTGCCGTCGCGAGTAATCGAAACTTGGATCACATCGTCCCTCATCGCGCCCGGCATTGAGACTGGATACAGAATCCTGGGGAGGTCGATGCTGACCCCATGGTGCGGGCTATAGCTCATTGTCCCCGCAATCAATTCGACAAACACCAGCACAGCCATGATGGCGGCAAATGCCGTCGTGTCGATGCCGCTGAGCAGCTTTGGAGCGTTTTGAGACTTGATCGGCATCTGAGATAACTCCTATTCCCCCACCACTTCTTGCCCTTTCGTCAGAAGTCCAACCCGCTGCACTCCCGCATTGTGCGCACGGTCAATCACGTCGGCCACATACAGAAAATCCACGTCAGCATCGCCACGCACGAAGGCCACCTTCTCCGCTCGCTTCAAGTAAATCTGCGCCAACCGCGTCTCTAAGTCTTCCCAGCGCACATCGTCCTGGTTGATCTTCACCGTCGGCGGTGTATCCTTCGTCGTCCACACGATCTGGATTACAACGGTGCGCTCGGGCGGAGGTGCAGACTCCGCATCTTTGGGGGGCTGCGGAAGCTGGACCTTCTCCTGATATTCCTTGTCCATCGACACTACGAGCATGAACATAATGATCAGGGTCAGCAGCACATCGATGAGTGGCGTGACGTTAATCTGCGGACCGCGCGCACCTCCGCCTGCCATTGAGAAAGCCATACCAGTTGCTCCTCTCGGGGCACGCGCGTGTCTGCAACATCAGACACCTCTCATTGGCAGGGAGTTCCCCGTGCGGGCGGCTCAATCTTGCATCTTCCTGACGATACCGTGCATCATTGAGGCAGATGGTCGCGCGCGGAACGGGCGGCCTGCTGCGCAATCTCAAGGCATGACCCGTTAGACCCATGACTCGTTCGTCGCGACTCGCACTCCTGACTCTCTTCTCCGCCAGCCTGCTAACCCCGTTCGCTCGCTCGCAAGACAATTACGAAATTCAGGTTTACGGCTCCGAGACCGTTGCGCCGCGTACCACGATGGTTGAGATTCACTCCAATTTCACCGTCGACGGCAGCAAGACTGTGCAAGACGGCATGCTTCCCACCAATCACGCCGAGCACGAAACGCTGGAACTCACGCAGGGAATGAACGACTGGTCTGAGGTTGGCTTCTACGTTTTTTCCAGTATTCAGCCCGGCGAGGGATGGCAGTGGGTGGGCGATCACATCCGCCCGCGTGTGCGCGCTCCCGAGCAGTGGCATTGGCCGGTGGGGGTGAGTTTGTCGCTGGAATTCGGCTACCAGCGCGCCGCCTACTCACCCGACACGTGGACTTTGGAGATCCGCCCCATCGTCGACAAACAAATCGACCGCTGGTATTTTGCTTTCAACCCTGCGCTCGATCGCTCGTTTCACGGTCCGGGCGTGAACCAGGGCGTAACTTTCTCTCCCGCCGCCAAGTTCAGTTATAACTTCACCAAGAAGATCGCCGGCGGTCTGGAGTATTACGCGTCTTACGGCTCTCTGGGAAACTTCGACACGCTGAGAAATCAGCAACAGCAGTTCTTCCCGACCATCGACGTGGACTTCGGTCCGCAGTGGGAATTCAACTTCGGAGTGGGTATCGGCGCAACCAGTTCTACCGATCACCTCATCGTGAAATGCATTGTAGGCAGGCGATTCTCGTGGCCCCACGCAAAGACTGCGAAGTTCCAACCTCTCGCGCAGCCTTAAAGTCAGATCTTCGGCCGCGCCCCTTCCGGAATTACTCGTAGCGCAAGGCCTCGACTGGATCGAGTTTCGATGCCCGCATCGCCGGAACAAGACCGCTGATCACGCCCACCACCAGCAAGACCGCGGTCGACAGGATTACGGTCATCATTGAAATTTGCAGATGAATGTCTCCCTGCCCGGAATCGTCCTCAAACAGCGGCCCCATCATCGGCAGCGTGCCGACGGACCACGCAATCAGATAAGACAACAACACGCCGATCGCGCCACCAATCAGCATGATCAGCAGCGTCTCAGCAAGAAATTGCAGTTTGATGTGGCGCTTGCGCGCTCCCAGCGCGCGCCGCAGGCCGATCTCGCGGATGCGCTCGTCGACCGAGACCAGCATGATATTCATCACGCCCACGCCGCCGATTCCGAGAGTCAAGGTGCCGATGAAAGTCAGCAGCACTTGCAATCCAATCGTCAGCGCGTCGATGACCGGACGGAACTCATCGCGCCCGAACATCTGGAACGCCTTGGGATCGGTGGGCGAGAAGTTCTGCCGCGTGGCCACAGCCGCCAAAACCTGTGCCATCGCCTTCTTTTCAAATTGTGGCGCGATCGGCTCAAACACCATCACCGCGGCATAGCGCGTGTTCCACAAATCACCCGCCGCCGAATACGGAATCCACGACGACTCGTCGTCGCTGGAGAAATAATTGCTGAGCTGAATCTTCCGCGCCATCACCCCGACCACGGTGAAGCGTACGCCGGAGACTTGCACGGTCTCGCCCACTGCCGGACGCCCGCTGAACAACTCTTCCTTCAGTCGTCCCCCCAGAAAGATCACGCGCCGCCGTTCGATTTCATCCTCGGCGTTAATCCAGCGGCCTTCCGACGGAACTTCGTTCCGCATTTCGCCATATTCCGGACACACACCGCGCACCGGTGCGGTACCCACCATTCGGTCGCCATAGGCAATTCCAGGACGCCGCACCGTTTCCAAGCAGACATGCTTCACCAGAGAAGCCGTCTGCTTCACCATGTCCAGATCGGCCTGCTCGAGCACAACTTTTTTCCCGGCACGTTGCCCACCCGGCTGTTCGCTGGTTTGTTGCGGCCAGCAAATGACTGCGCCCTTGCCGAACGCGTCAAAACCATGCACTAGCACGCTGCGAAAACTATTTCCGTACGCGATCAAGAGAGTCACCGTCGCGATGCCCCACACGATTCCCAGCATCGTGAGGAAACTTCGCGTCACGTTGCGCTTCAGGGCGGTCCAGGCCTCGAGAATGATTTCAATTAGCATTCGACTCGCTACCCAGACCTACCCACCCGCCTCATATCGCAGCGCTTCGATCGGATCAATCGACGCTGCTCTTCGCGCGGGGTATAAAGCTGCGCCGACAGCGATCGCTCCCAACAGCCCAGCGGCGATCAAACCCGAACTCCAACTCGGAATTAGTCCGGCAAAGAAATCCGGCATCGGCAACATGTTCACCAATGCACAGAAACCAAACGCAATGCCGAGGCCGATACCTCCACTCAACAACGCGATGATCAGCGCTTCAATAAAGAATTGCCGCAGGATCGTCCCTGCCGGAGCGCCTATCGCCTTGCGCACGCCGATCTCCCGCGTGCGCTCCCGCACCGCGACCAGCATCACGTTCATGACTCCAATGCCGCCCAGGAGCAACGTCACAATCCCAACCGCTCCCAGAAAGAATTTCATCCCGTCGGTCATCGTCTTGAAGGCCTGCGCTTCCTGCACCGTGTCCCAGATCGGACACGCTTCCTTGTCGTTGGGATCGTAGCGGTGCATGCGTGCCAGTGTCGCCCGCACTTCGCGCTTACATGCCGAGTGTTGGTCGACCGATTTCGGCGTCACCAATAACTGATCGAAGGTGGAGTCAGTTCCTGGAGGCTTGTCGGGAAAGTCACGGCGCATCGCGGCAAAAGGCAGGAACACTTTGTTCACATCCCAACCGTCATAACTGGAATCCTGCTTCTTCTTCGCCATCACACCAATCACGGTGTAGGGAAAATCGTTCAGATAGACCGTGTCCCCCACTGGATTTCGCCCGGGAAATAATTGCTTCGCCGCGTCCGACCCGAGGAACGCCACACGCCTGGCTTCCCGCATGTCGTCCCAATCGTAGAAACGTCCCGCACCGACGTCGAGACTTCGAATATAGCCGAACGGCGGATAGGAACCCGTCACCGTGAATGCGGCGTTATTGAAGTTGCTGTGCACCCGCACGGTATCTTGCTCGAGCTCCGGAATCGCATACTCACAATCCGGCGACTCCGCCTGCACCACCGGAACATCTTGGTCCTCCCAATGCACGACTCGCCCGGCATGAGTTCCGCCTGCCTGCAAGCTGGTCCGGCCGTGGAAAACAATCATCACGTCCTTGCCTAGATTCCTCGCCTGTTCTGCCTGGCCCTTGCGCAGCCCTTCGCCCGCCGCCACCATGAGCACAATCGACACAATGCCCCAGGCAATGCCGAACATGGTGAGGAAGGCACGCAGCTTGTGCGACCACAAAGTCCGAAGCACGTCGAAAATGAGATCGCGTACCGTCATGTCACTTGGTTGGACGAAACCGAGGAGAGAAGGTAATCCCCCGGACCGGCTTAGCATTAGATACGCAGACGGGAGGGCTTTTGTTGCAGGAAAAAGCCTATGTGGAGACAGCCGCCTCGGCTGTCCGCCGAGGCGAAGCGAGGCCTGAGAAGATGCTCAGGATTGGGCGCTCGGCTCAGACCGGTCGGGCCGAGCAACCCCTTCGGCCGAGTTCTCCCGCCTCAGGACTTCGCGGTTGTTGTGCCGACCGCATTCATCCACTGATCAAACTCTCTGAGCGCCAACTCACATTGCAGCCGATGGCGTTCTTTCCGATCGCGGATCTTCCTCTCCAACGGAGGCAGTAGGTCAAACGTGATATTGGCGGGTTGAAAGTTCTTGGCATCCGCGCGCGTGACGTAGTGCGTAAGCGATCCGAAAGCGGATGCCCGGGGAGCAGGGGGCATTTCGGCCTCAGAAGCGAGAGCAGCAGCATGCATCCCGGCCAACAACCCGGTCGCGATCGACTCCACGTAGCCTTCCACACCGCAGATCTGTCCAGCGAAGAAAACCCGTGGATGCAACTTCATCTGCAAGGTCCCACGCAGCAAGGTCGGCGCATTGATGTAGGTGTTGCGGTGAATCTGCCCATAGCGCAAGAACCGCGCGTTCTCCAGGCCCGGAATCAGCCGCAGCACCCGCGCCTGCTCACCGAACTTCAAATGATTCTGAAATCCAACCAGATTGTAGGAATCCGCCCGCAAGTTCTCCTGCCGCAACTGCACCACCGCATAAGGCATCTTGCCGGTGCGCGGATTGATCAGCCCCACCGGCTTCATCGGACCGAAGCGAAGCGTGTCCCGCCCGCGGCGCGCAATCTCCTCTATCGGCAGGCAACTTTCGAAATAGTTCAGCTTCTCCCACTCGCGCTCTTCTACGGACTGCGCTGCCAGGAGCTCATCGTAAAAGCGACCATACTCCACCGGCGTCATCGGACAATTGATGTAATCCGCCGATCCTTTGTCATATCGCGCCGCCATGTAGACCCGCTCCATGTCAATCGAATCAGCCTCCACGATCGGGCTGATCGAGTCGTAGAAATAGAGATGGGTTCTATGTGGAGCGGGCGCCCCCGCCCGCTCGCTGCTTGAGGTGTCGACAGTTTCGCTAAGCCGAGCAATCTCAGAAGTCAGAGCCTCAGACGTGAGCGGTCCAGTGGCGATGATCGTGATGCAATCCGCTTCATCGACCGCCGTCACTTCTTCCCGCCGCACCACAATGCGCGGCTCGCGCGAGATCGCCTCCGTCACGCGCGCCGCGAATGTTACCCGGTCCACCGCCAGCGCGTGTCCCGCCGGGACTGCACACTCCCGCGCAATCTGCAGCAGCAGCGAACCCGAACGCCGCATCTCTTCCTTCAGCAGCCATGGCGCCGTGTTCTCGCTATCCGACTTCAGCGAGTTCGAGCACACCAGTTCCGCAAAGTCCGCGGTCTGGTGAGCCGGGGTCGACCGCACTGGACGCATTTCGAAAAGTTCTACTTCGAATCCCCGCTGCGCACACTGCCACGCAGCTTCCGACCCAGCCAACCCGGCCCCGATGATTTTGATGACTGCCATCTTCTCGCTATTTTCCGCGACTCATTGAATCGCCTGCCTTCTCCGCCAGTCGCCGCAGAGCGTCATCGATCAAAAGCACGGGTCGCCACTGATCGCGAAAGGTCGCTCCCATCTTTGTGTACAACTCGATCGCCTTCTCGTTCCAGTCGAGCACTTCCCAGTGTATTCCGTAGCAGTGCTCGTCGACCGCAATGCGCGCGACCGCCGCCAGCAGTGCCGTTCCGAAGCCGCGCTTACGGAATGCCTCCCGCACAAACAAGTCTTCCAGAAACAATCCGCGGCCCGCCCACGTTGAATAGTATCCAAAAAAGACGGCATATCCCGCCGGACGCCCTTCCCACTCGGCGATGAGCGCACGGAAACGCGGGTTCTCCCCGAATCCATCCCGCGCCAGGTCTTCTTCGCGGATGGTGACCAGTTCGAGTTGACGCTCAAACTCCGCGAGCTCGCGAATCATGGTCCGCAGCAGAGCTGCATCATGGATGGTTGCAGGACGAATCTGAAGCATGGCAGGCGAGCACTCCTCGGTCGTGGATCAGTGATCGTCGAACTTCGATCAGTGCAAGACGGGCGTGGCATCCGTGCCAATGCAGACCCAGGTCCCGTGCTTGAACACCCAGGTATCTACAAAGCGTTCGCGCCGTGTGTACGTCTTGCCTCCTTCGACACCTTTCACTTTCATCACGCCGGTGGCGATGGCCACATTTCCGTGCACATGCACGTTGAACGACTCCGGCGCGACCTGTTGCTGCTGCGCGCCGGGTTCCGGGGCGGACGATTTCACGCTGGCCAGAAATTCAGCCTTGGTCTGCACCGAGCCATCATCATTCACCAGCACAATTCCATCATCAAGAATGGAATCCAGCGCTTTGGTGTCGCCGGATTTATACGCCTGATTCCACAATTGCTCTAGAGCCACAATTTTCGATTTCGTGGCCGCTTCGGTATCTTGGGCCCAGGCCGCCGTCGTACAGAACAACGCCATCACAACCCAAGTATGTTTCATAAACTCCCCTCCAATGTCGACGAGGCAGCTCGCCCGTTGTCAGTGCATGATCAGCGTCGGCTGGCGGCGTGACAAGTATCTCTCCCTATGCGGTGCTTTCAATGCACATCCCCCTGCACAAAATCACCCGATCTGCGATGATGAAGACCAATCCGTTCCACTCTCAATCTTGGAGAATTCGATGGCGCGTATCACCCTGATCAGCCCGGAATCGGCCAACGCCGAAGTCCAGGAAATCTACGAGAAGACGCTGCGCGGCAAACCTGGCAACGCTCAGAAAGCGCTGGCGCACCGCCCGGAGATGCTGAAGAACTTTCTAAGCTTCTACGCGAGCGTGGGACGCTCCCTGGACCGCAAGCTCTATGAACTCATCTACCTCCGTGTCTCGCTCATCAACGGCTGCCACTACTGCATTCAGCACCACGTGGCATCCTCCAAACGGGTGGGACTGATCGCGGAAGATTGGGCAGTGCTTAGGGCGGGAGATTATTCGCGCTACAGCGAGAAAGAGCGCGCCGCGCTCACCTACGTCGAAAAACTGACGCGCACGCCCCACGACGTCGATGACGCCGATTTTGCCACGCTGAGCAAGCATTTCTCGGAACCTGAAATCGTTGACATCCACCTGCTGACGGGCCTCGCGAACCTCACCAATCGTTTCACTGACCCACTGGGACTGGAAGTTGAGTTTCCGGAGGAAAAGGTCTAACTTCTTCGCCACGGATTCGCCCCGATTTTCACGGATCAACAAAAGACTTCTGCCTTATCCGTGTTGGTCCGTGTAATCCGTGGCTAAAGAATTTCGCGCAGGTCGCCAATGCGCCTGGTCACGCGCTCCCTGTCCAAGTATTCAAGCAGGGGGATGGCATACTTCCGGCTTACGCCCGTCAATTCCTTAAACTTCGCCACATCCATCTTCGGAGATTTCAATTTCTGGGCTGCAACGAGCCGGCGTAACTCTTCGAGCGCGCTCCGGTGAAAAACCAGTTCGTCAGAAAGTTTGACCAGCATTTTGTCTCGCAACAAGAGCGTGACAATCTTTTGCGCGCGGATCTTGTCGACTTTTAGTCCCGCAATCACCTCGTGTAGCGCAGGGACTTTCAATCCCGCCATCGCAAAGGCTTCTTCGATCTTCTTCTTTGACTCCGCTTCCTCATCCTTCATCACCACGCCGTGACCGGGTAAGCGCACTACATCGCCAACGACCTCGATCTTCCTTTCCCGGACGAGTAGATCAAGTGACGCCGAGAATACTTCCGAGGGTGCTTTAACCTGCTCGCGTAACGCTTCCCTCGCGATTCCGTTCACCAGGGAATTCTTCCGATGAAACCCCTCCACTGAACTCACAGTGGCTTGCTGAAGCTGAGCCATCGCAGGCGCGTCCACGAACAAATCGCCGATCCGCAGCACTCGCCGCCCTTGCACGGCTTGAGCCAGCCGGGCTTCGACGAAGTTCCTGGTCCACCCGGTTTCAGCGACGAGCCGCGAAGTGGCAATTCCGGCGGGGCCACGTCTAGCGATCCGCGCCTTCAATATGGTTTCCGGAACGCCAGCGACCAGAACTTGCAAAAACTTGTCCAGTTCCGGCATGCGCGGGATCGGAGCGGAATCCAGCACAACCCCGCCCCCGATCGTGACGACCGGCGAGAACTGGCGGAGGATGAACCGGTCTCCGGGAAGCAGTAATGCCGCCTCCGGAAGCTTGAGCCGCGCGAACGCCTGCGATCCCGGCGCCAGATGCTTCACCCCATGCAGAGCGATCTCCGCAACCGTCTCCATCGTGTTTGAATGGAAGTGCACCCGCGTCCGGGACTTCAAAGGGCGCGGCGCGGTTGGAAGCAGGCTCAACTGCACATCCACTCGGCGCGTCGTGGTGTACGTGGCCGGCGGCGCCAGCGTCATCCCGCGCGACAAATCTTCCGTGCTTGCCCCGGCAAGGTTCAGCGCGGTTCGTTGCCCAGCCACCGCCGCGTCGGCCGGCTGCCCGTGCACCTGTACTCCACGCACCCGAACTTTTCGGCCTGAGGGAAATACTTCCAGCTCCTCGTCACGACGAATCGTCCCAGAAATGAGCGTTCCGGTCACGACTGTCCCAAACCCTTTCATGGTGAACACGCGATCGACGGGCAGCCGGGCCAGAGCGCTGGAATCCCGCGGTTGCGCTCCGGCCGCCGCGCTGACGATCGCGCTCTTCAGATCTTCCAACCCGGCGCCGGTCAGCGCGCTCACAGCAACAATCGGCGACTGCGGCGCCTCCAAAAATGTTCCGCGCAGGAACTCCTCCACCTCCAACCTCACCACATCGAGCGTCTCCGCATCCACCGCGTCTGACTTGGTGAGAACCGTGATGCCGCGTTGCACGCCGAGCAATTGCAGAATGTCGAAGTGCTCGCGCGTCTGCGGCTTGATCGACTCGTCGGACGCAATCACCAGCAGCACCAGATCGATCCCACCCACCCCGGCCAGCATGTTGCGCACAAAACGCTCGTGGCCCGGGACGTCCACAAATCCCAAGTGCAACGGGTCGCCGTTCGCGCTCACCAGATCCATGTGCGCGAAGCCCAGGTCGATGGTGATGCCGCGGCGCTTCTCTTCCTCCAACCGGTCGGCGTCGATCCCGGTCAACGCCTTCACCAGCGCCGTCTTTCCGTGGTCGATGTGTCCTGCAGTGCCTACGATGATCGATTTCATTTTGGGAACAGCTCTTAGCTCATAGCTCTTAGCTCTTAGCTTTTAGCTTTGTCGCTTAGCTCTCTCGCGCAGTGGACAGACCTCTCACTTTTTTCCGCGTGTCTTTCTAAAATATTGATTTCTAATGGCTTAGGAGACGGAGACCCGGCTTGATCGTGCCAAAATCTTGAGCCGCAAGGACTTACAGGTAAAATATTCTGGAATAAGGACTTAGCTTCCGATTTTGAGGCGCCGCGGAGATCGGTGGTAGCGGCTGCGATGTGTGAAAGCCCATGAATTGAATGCCGGGCTGCCTGGAGATTCTCAAGAAGGGCACGCGTGCCGAGTAGTGCCAGGGCGGAGGATGGAGCATGCCCGGCATGTGCGATGGACCCGGCGTGAAGACGTAGAGTGAAATGGTCTCCCACTTTTTTTTCGCCCCATTCTTCTAAAATATTGATTTCGAAGGATTTATGGGATGGGGATGGGTCTCGATCCTGCCAAAATATTGAGCCGCAAAGACTTATAGGTAAAATCTTCCGGAATAAGGACTTAGGCCCTGGTTTTGAGCCGCCCACGAGACCGACAGTGGGGCACTCGTTGGGGAAGCCGTTGTGCATACATCGAGCTTGCACTGTCCTGCATTTTCGGTAAAGGTCGTTCGTCACAAGAATCGGAATTATTTTTGGGTGGGCTGTGGAAAAGTGGCGTTGGGCGCTCTATTTTTGGGTGGACCGTCACTATCACCATGAGCCGATAGACTGTTAGCTTTTTCTCGTCACGAAAGCAGGCCTTTGGCACAACCGTTGCTCCGGCTGTTTATCCCGCAGTTGTGAAAGGACTTTGAGTGCTATGGCGATGTTTCGTCAATCGTATTTGGCTTTGCCTCCGTAGGAGCGATAGGGTGATAATTCTCTCGCATTGAAGCGAAGGTTCGCATGATATACGCCGTGACCAAGACCCTCATTCGGATTCTGAGCGCCAGCCTTGCTCTGTGCGCCGTTGCCCATGCCCAATGCCCGGTCAACACCGTCATGGTAAAGGGACGCGTTGTCGAGAATGCGAACGCTCATTCCAAGGTTCGGGTGCAGCTTGTTTACCCGAAGGAGAAGCCGGGTGAAGCGGGCGAGGTGACCGTGGAAGACGGAGCTTTCCAGATTCCGATCGAATTCGTGACCATGCAGAGTTCCGTTTTCAGCAACCTGCCAAAGAGATGCGGTCGGAAGCCGAAGACCGTGGTCATTACGTTGCTGGAAAGCGATCAGGAGTCCGACCAAGTTTTCCTAGATTTTGCTAAGAACTTCAAGATGTCAGATGCGAGTGCCTACACTCTACGCTCCGAAGTGGTGCTGAAGGGTCCTCGTTGACTGCTTGCTGGCATTAAGGAGCGTTGTGCTGATCTGTCAATGAGCGTTATAGAGATTTCTCAACATCTGTCCAGTATCATGGACCGAAATGGCCCACTTCGCAGACCAATACGCCGACCGGTTCAATGAGTTGCTCCACTCGGGATTATTTGCCCACTACTTTTACAAACAAGAGATCATCGAAATCCCCGGCCTGCTCACAGCAATTCTGGTGACGTACGACGGCGTGCCTGATGATCGGCGCGAGATCCACGACAGTATGTCATGGGAAGGGTTTCTCACGCGCATGTCTGTAGTTAAGGGAGACTGGATACATTTTGAGCATCGACACATGGAGGGGCTTCGTGACCAACCACAGAAGACGATGGGCGGTTGGGAGGGCCGAACAATCTACTTCATAAAGGGCGGGCAGCATGCTGATCAGTGGACTCCAGATAAGGCGGATGTCGATGTAAAGAGTCTGCTCGGCTCAGCACTTGGCGTGTGGGGCAAAATGATTCAGACAGAGGTGGAGGCGCTGAGCACGACCGTACCCGTGGGAATCGAGCACTTTCGAGAGTACGAACACAGGGTGCGTGTGATCTTTAACTTCCTATTTGTGGAGAAGCTTGGCGAAGGACGGTGGCAGAGCCGCACGGAACCCGAGGATGAGGGAGTGGAGATACGGGACTTGCTCTTTGGCAACAAGTCTGATTCCGGGTTTTGGAAGGACCTCAAGGACAAATACCTCGCATCTGAGATCGTTGTTGATGCAAAGAACAAGAGTGTGCTGACTCGGGTAGTGTCCTAATAGTGCGTTGCTGCGAGAAAAAGCCCAGACTCGTCCCCCCCCGGAGCACAGAGTCTGGGCCCAATCGTTCTCTTCATCAATTTGCACAGAGGACCGACGCCCGATCTGGGCACGGCGGAAGGGTGTGTAAAGGGACTCTTAGAATCTAGCTCAGGGGCGAGAGGCGGGGAAGAGGCCTTAAGACCAGTGGTCCTAAGAGTGCGTTGAAGAATTGGGGCTAGCGTGTAGTCACTACAGCTTCAGTTTTCTTCGCGAGGTCTTTCTTTTGTTCACTTTTCCCGTACACAAACACCCCCGCCAACCCAACCAAGGCGGTAATGATTGAAACTAGGCCAGACGTTTCCCTGCCGACATATGCAAGAAAAATCCCGCCAACAATGGCGGTCATGGCGATAATGAAGCCTAAAATAGTTCCCAACTTTTGACTGTTTACATTAGAATCGACGACTTCTTTTTCGATGGCGAGGCGATGGTCGTGCTGAGTCTCGGCCATTCTGATTATTCGTTCGGCCGCTGTGGGAACAATTTGATTGTATCGTTCCAGAGCCTCAGGTTGAGGCAGCGGACCTGACCACTGACGCATTTGGGCTTGGATAATGGCCGTGCTGGTGCTGGATGGAGGTGTCATGCCACGATTGCGGTGTTTGCTACTCACGGTAGGCGAGCCATTATTTTACAGGTTGGGCTGACTCAAATTCTACCATCGCATCGGCGAGGTCTTGCCCTACAATGCGCCAGTCCGAAAACATGGCCTTCGCATCGGCTTCCTGACCGTTGCGGCTTACATTGTATGTATCGTACAGACCCCACCAATCGAGCAGTCGAGCCGCACCGGACACGAAGGAAGGGTCGGCGGTGAGGAAGTCGGATTGTAGCCTGTTGACCATAATGAAATTAGGATGCTACCACAAAGCTGAGATGTTTATAAGTGACGGAAGGATTCGGCCAAAATCGCAAAGCCAGCAAGCAGCCATAGTGCCAGCAGTTTACAAAGTCTATAAAATTAGTGGGGTCTACTGATTTGGCAGAATCAAGTCCTGCAACCCCCAAACATGGCTCGTAATACCAGCCTCCATAGCCGGGGTCACTTTAAGGCTCTTATGAACCCTAACGAAATTATACCACGCGAAATGCAGGGCCACAGCCGCTTTCAGGTTCTCCACCTTTTTCGAGAACGCATTCGTGAGCCGCGTTAGCCGTCTCATCTGCATTCGCATCGTGAGGTTCTGACGTTCGACGGTCCGCAAGAAACGGGCCCTACAGATCAAACTGCAAGCATTCATCGCAGAGGAAATGCAAGACTGGGCGCAGATGTTCCCGCCGGAGTTTTGGTTTGAACTGGCGAGATTAGAAGGTGTCCACTATTCGCCCAAGAATCGTCCGCTGCGCTGGGGCAAGTACGTTATGGCGTTCGTCTACGACAGCATCGACAAGGACATGGGAAAGGCGATGCGAACAATTAACCCCGATCCGAGCAAGGGTAAGAATGACCATCAGCTTCTTACTGATTTTGGGCGGGCGCAGGTCCACGATCAAATTCAAAAGGTCGTAACGATTATGAAGCTCTGCGAGAACATGAAAGACTTCCGGCAGAAGTTTGACCGTGTTTTCAAGAAAACCGCCATTCAGATGAATTTCACTGATATTTGGGAATCTCAGCCGTGACGAACTGGCGGCCCTTCTTCCCGAGGCCGCCACCAGTCATCAACGCACTGTTAGGACACTACCCTGACTCGCGATGACTTGCGTCAGCTTTACTGCTACCTAAAGCCCGCTCTGGGATTCTGGGGCTTCGTCGTCTGTCGGTCTGAACAGCCAAAATGGGTTTATGCGTACAACCGAACACTGTTCAGGAACTTCAATCAGAGTCGCGGAGTGCTGGTGCTCTGCGATGACGATCTTCGCCGTATGGTGCAGATGAAGAATCAAGATCGGGACCCGTCAGAGTATCTGCGAGAAAAGATGTCGGACTTCATCCGCAGTATTTGAGCTTTTCGCTTTCGCTTGCTTCCCCCCTGGAAAATCGAGAAGAAAAAAGCGCTGCTGCACTCCTCCTTTTTCGGAGAAGAGAGCCAGCGTGAGCGGCAGCAAGTTAAGCCCCCGAAAGTTCCTCTTTTGCGGACCCCACCGCCGCAAAAGGTGGTTCTAATGAGCGAAATAGGGGATATTTCGCCAACCATCCGAGCAAATCACTGTCACGGCTCCGTTTGTGCTTGTTTTCCTCTGAAAGTACAGGGTGGAACCCCAGAGGCACCTTGCCGGACCTGCTTTCTGACCTATCGACGCAACAGGTTGCGCATTGATGCTGAGGGCCACCTACGTGCATTGGATAAATAGGGTGGACCAGTTTCTCCCCTCGTTCACCATAAGGAGCGAAATCCAAATGACAGACCGAGACACTAGCACAGTTGAGGAGTTAGAGCAGTCGCTGGCTCATATCCTCGCACATTCTCGTGGAGAAGTGCTGAGCTACGCTGAAGTGCAGAGATTCATGCAACTCCGCGAAGAGATTTTGCGGCGCCAGGCGATTCTGGGAGCGAAAATAGCCGAGAACCATGAAGTGGAGAGAGCGTTGCTTAGTCGAGACAAGCAGCCAGCCTTGTGAAACGAGGCTTGAAATGAGGCCGCCAATGGAAGATCAATTCGAAACCCTAGAGAGCGCTCATGATTTTATGGCGTTACTGGCCGAGACTGTGGCCGAAGCGAAGCAGGAACTTGAAAGTGACGTGCAGCGAGAATCCGCCTCGAATGTTTCGCGCCGTCTGGATGCGCTACGAATAGCCCTCTACAGCCTAGACAAGCTCGATCTTCACGTAAATCGAAGCAGGAGGATTCTTAACGATCTTCGCACGCTGCGGCGCCTCTTGTTCGAGGAACGAGGAAGGACCAGCGCTACACAATCCGTAGCAGCACAACATGCGAGTCACCCAATTCGGTTACCTCCCGATTCGCTCGGCGATGACACTCAGTCGGGCGCCACACTTCAGAAGTCGCTCGCAGCCTAACCCAGCATGGGAGGTGTTCCATGTCCGACAATCTCGCAGACTCAAGGCTCCCCCTCCGGCGGATTGATTCGTGACGCCAAGGGAAATCTCTACGGAACAACTCAAAACGGCGGTACAGCCAGTGCGGGTTCGGCATTCGAGTTGTCTCCTCCGCAAAGCGGATCTTCCTGGACCGAAACCATCCTGTACTCATTCCAAGGCGGCAGCGACGGATACGCTCCCCTCGGGCGCATGACTTTGGACAAGTCGGGAAACCTCTACGGCACCACTGTCGGAGGCGGCATGACTTCCGATTACTGCACGCCTTGGCAGGGATGCGGTACAGTCTTCAAGCTGACTCACCCATCGAATGGCTGGAGCAAACTGATCCTGCATCGCTTCCACGCCCCACCGGCCGATGGCTACTTTCCATCGTCTGCGTTGCTCCTCTCCGGCCAGACGATCTACAGCACGACAACCGAGGGCGGAACCGTCTCCCAAGACTCCTATGGGACGGTTTTCCAGATCAATTGATTTGACATTTGCAGGGATCGGCACGTGCAGTTCGGGGCAGTAAAAGGCGGTTGCTATTACTTCACGCGCGGGCTATCTGATGCTAACTGTTGTAACCAGGCCATAGCGCTCAAATTCCGACTTCTTTCGATTCACTTCACATCTGAGCGTTCGAGACTGGTCGGATGAGTGTGGAGGCGTTTGCGCTCATTGAGGGGCTGCTCCTCTGGCTCCTGTCGATGGCCTATCACCGAAAAAGGCTGGAGCAGCTCACTTAAAGCAAGGATTCTGTACGTGAGCGCCTGTTCTTGCTCGGCTTCATCAAAATGAGGGCGCGGGTGCTACCCATCCGCCCCGCCAAATGCGACAATAGAAGCTCTTCCCATGGCCACCTCTTTGACCTCTGCCTTTTCTCCGGAGATCCTCCGGCAGCACGGCCTTACGCCCGATGAATACGAGAAGATCAAGCAACTTCTCGGCGGCCGCGAGCCCACGCTTACCGAACTGGGCATTTTCAGCGTGATGTGGAGCGAGCACTGCTCTTACAAGTCGTCGCGCGTGCATCTCAAGCGCCTGCCCACGCGCAGCAAGATCGTGTTGCAGGGGCCGGGCGAGAATGCCGGCATCATCGACATTGGCGATGGTTGGGCCTGTGCCTTCAAGATCGAATCCCACAATCATCCGTCGTTCATCGAACCGTTTCAGGGCGCAACCACGGGCGTAGGCGGCATTCTGCGCGACATTTTCACTATGGGTGCAAGGCCGGTCGCGGTGATGGACTCGCTGCGCTTCGGTCCCATCACGGCATCAAAGGATGTATCCCAGAAAGAACTGCACAAAAATCATTCCGTCTTCGAAGGCGTGGTCAGCGGGGTCGCTTCTTACGGAAACTGTTTCGGTGTCCCCAACCTGGGCGGCGAAACGAAGTTCGAGCCCTGCTACTCGGGCAACCCGCTGGTGAACGCGTTTGCGCTGGGTCTGGTGCGGAAGAATGAAATCTTCTATGCGAAGGCAGCCGGCGAAGGCAATCCGGTGATTTACGTTGGCGCCAAGACCGGGCGCGACGGCATTCACGGCGCGACCATGGCCAGCGAGGAATTCAGCGAAGCTTCCGAAGCGAAGCGTCCGAACGTGCAAGTCGGCGACCCGTTCCTGGAGAAGCTCCTGCTCGAAGCCTGCCTGGAAGCAATGCAAACCGGCGCGATCGTCGGCATTCAAGATATGGGCGCCGCCGGGCTCACATGTTCGACCTGCGAAATGGGCGGACGTGGCGGCGTGGGCATCGAGATCGAACTCGACCGTGTGCCGCAGCGCGAAACCGGCATGACTCCCTACGAGATCATGCTCAGCGAATCGCAGGAGCGCATGCTGCTGGTGGCGCAAAAAGGACGCGAGGACGAAGTTTTCCGCGTCTTTGAAAAATGGGGACTCGACGCGGTCGAGGTCGGCACGGTCACGACCGGCAACACCTTGCGCGTCCTGGAGCACGGCAAAGTCGTCGCGGAGATTCCAAATCCCGCGCTGACGGACGAAGCTCCGCTCTACAAGCGCCCGCTAGCGCGATGGGAACCACCGGTGCCGCGCGAGATGCCGGAACACATCAAACTCGGCGGAACGACAGACTTCACGGCGAATCTGAAGCAGTTGCTGGCCAGCCCGAATATCTGCGGAAAGCGTTGGGTTTGGCAGCAGTACGACCACATGGTGCAGACCAACACCGTCGACGCGCCGGGAGCCGGTGACGCGGGCGTGATCCGCATTAAAGGCTCGCAGCGCGGGCTCTCCATGGCACTCGATGGCAACGGCCGCTGGTGCTATCTCGATCCGCGGCTGGGCGCGATGCACGCGGTCTCCGAGGCGGCACGCAAAGTGGCGTGCTCCGGAGCAACTCCCGTGGGCGCGACGAATTGCCTGAACTTCGGCAATCCCGAGAAGCCGCACATCATGTGGCAGTTCTCGCAAACGATTGATGGCATCACGAAAGCCTGCGAAGAATTAGAAATCCCCATCACCGGCGGCAACGTCAGCTTTTACAACGAGACGCTCGGCGAAGGTATTTATCCCACGCCCGTGCTCGGCGTTGTCGGAATCCTCGAAGACGTTCACAAAGCCGCGAAAATGCATTTCGCCGCGCCCGGACGCACGATCGTGCTATTGCGCGCGGGAGAAGCGGGCGATATCACGGACGCAGAGAGCGAGTTTGGGTCCTCGGAATACGCGAAGGAGATTCTGGGCACGTTGTGGGGATATCCACCCGAGCTTGATCTGGAAAAAGAAGCTGGCCTGCAGAAGGCGGTCATCGAATTAATCCAGCACGGCTTGGTGGATTCGGTGCATGACTGCGCCGATGGCGGCCTGGCGGTCGCATTCACGGAGAAAGCACTGCCCAAGGGTGTTGGCGCTCGGGTAAATCTGACCTCTGGAGGCTTGTTCGCGGAGTTTGCCCTGTTTGGGGAAGATGCCAGCCGGATCGTGATCTCTTGCGACCCGGGGAACGTGGCGGGAATCAAAGAAGTAGCGGAGAAACACGGCTCGGCTGCAGAGGTCATTGGAGAAACGATTTCCGGACAGTTGGAAATATCGCTAGACGGCAAAGTTGTGATTTCCGCCCCGGTCTCGGAATTGAGCGCAGCGTATGAGGGGGCCCTGGAATTAGCGTTGCGAACGGATCCGGAACTGGTAGCGGTTGATTAGTTCATGTCAAAAGCTTGAACAAGAAGCAGTGACGAAAACAGAATACGTTTTTGAGCTAAGAGCTAAAAGCTAACAGCTAAGAGCTTACAACCCAGGAGCGAAATTGCAGACTTCCGACAAATTTCATGACGAATGTGGCGTGGTGGCGATCTTCGCTCACCCTGAAGCTGAGAAATTGGCCTACCTGGGTCTGCACGCGCTGCAGCATCGCGGCCAGGAATCGGCCGGTATCGTCACGTCCGACGGTCTGACGTCGCACGCGCACAAGGCCATGGGCTCAGTCGCCGACATCTTCACAGAAGATGTCCTCTCGAAAATGCGCGGCACTCTGGCCATCGGCCATACGCGCTACTCCACAGCCGGAGACTCGGCGCTGCTGAATGCGCAACCGATCCTCGTGCAATCGAACAAAGGATCGATTGCCGTCGCCCACAACGGCAATCTCACCAACGCACAGCACGTTCGTGCGCGACTGGAGAGTCAGGGCTCGATTTTTCAAACCAACAGCGACACCGAAGTCATCGTTCATCTGATCGCGCTTTCCAAGGAGCACACGCTCCCAGAAGCCGTGGCCGATGCCCTGAGGCGGGTCGAAGGCGCGTTCTCGCTCGTGATGATGAGTAACGACCGCGTTTTCGCAGTGCGTGATCCCCGCGGATTCCGCCCGCTGGCCATGGGCCGCATCCCCGCGCTGGAGGGGCAGAAGCAGGACACCGTCGTCTTTGCCTCCGAGACCTGTGCGTTTGACCTGATTGGCGCCGAATATGTGCGCGATGTGAAACCGGGCGAACTCATCGTCGTCGGTCCGGAAGGAATCAATTCGCGTTTCTACTCCACGGCCGCCCCGCAATCGAGTTGCATCTTCGAGCACGTATACTTCTCGCGCCCCGACAGCCTTGTCTTCGGCCGCGCGGTGCAGACCAGCCGCGAGGAACTCGGGCGCCAGTTGGCTCGAGAGGCGGGCGTCGATGCCGACCTTGTGGTCCCCGTCCCGGACTCAGGTGTAACGGCTGCGGTCGGCTATGCTGCTGAGAGCGGGCTCCCCTTCCGCTTTGCCTTGATCCGCAACCACTATGTCGGACGAACCTTCATCGAACCCAGCCAGAGCGTGCGCGACTTCGGCGTCAAGCTGAAGCTGAATCCAGTGCGCTCGCTGCTGCAAGGTAAGCGCGTCGTACTGATCGATGACTCGATCGTCCGCGGCACTACCAGCCGGAAGATTGTGCGTATGATTCGCAGCGCAGGTGCGAAGGAAGTGCACATGCGCATCTCCTGTCCGCCCACGATCTCCCCCTGTTATTACGGCGTCGACACTCCTTCGAAAAAGCAGCTCATCGCCGCCAACAAAACAGTCGACGAGATTCGCGATTACATTGGCGCGGATTCCCTGGCTTATCTCTCTCTGGAAGGCCTCAAGAAGGCTTGCGGTGAGGGTGAGAAGATCTCGTATTGCTCGGCTTGTTACACGGGCAATTATCCAACCGACATCATTGATGTCGAGGAGATTCAGCCAGCAGCGGTGCGGCGGTAACGAAACTCACGGCCGCGGTTTCCGCGCCTGTGCAACCCGCGGGATAGACTGCAAATCCGGCCGGATTTTCACGTCATCCCAGCCATAGAGCAGATGCTTCGTCTCGTCCGCCATGCTCCCGCTTGTCTCCATGATGAGCCAGCCGCCGGGACGCAGGGCGCTGTGCGCCTGAGGAATCATCCGCGCGATCACTTCGACTCCGGTGGGTCCGGCAAACACAGCGTTGCGTGGCTCAAACTTGCGAACTTCCAATTGAACCTGATCCTCTTCGGACTCTCCTACGTACGGTGGATTGGAAACGACGAAGTCCAAGTCGGCAAGATCGAGACCTTCCAGCAGGTCTGACTGGTGAAACTGGATGCGGTGATCGAGTTGATGCCGGGCCGCGTTGGCGCGCGCAATTTCCAGCGCGGCCGCAGATATGTCGGTGGCATGAATTTCCGCCTGAGGAAATTCTTTGGCAAGTGCCAGGGCAATGCACCCCGAACCGGTCCCGACGTCGAGAAAACGGACGGTATGGGGCGGGCACTCTTGCCCGCCAACCCCGTCCACACGAGCCAATTCCAAAACTGTTTCGATCACATGCTCAGTCTCGGGGCGCGGAATAAGCACCGCCGGAGTGACAATCAAATCCATGCCCCAGAATTCCTGATGCCCAGTGATGTATTGCGCCGGAACGCCTCGTGCCCGTTCGTTCAGTACGGCTTCATAGCGCGCCTGTTCTTCGGCGTTCAACTCGCGTTCGGGATGCGCAAAGAGGTAAGCCCGATCCACGCCAAGAATAAACATAAGCAGCAACTCCGCATTCAGGCGCGGCGACGGAACATGATCCGAGCTAAGACGGGTGATCGCGGAGGTAAGCGCTTGCTTAAGCTGCACTGGTCTATTTCACCACGGAGGCACTAAGACATTGCGATTGGGACGAAAACAAATCCGCCTGCGAGTCCTTACTTCGGATCTGTCCCAGCCTGCTGCCACTGATACCCAAGGTAGATCATCTGTCCAATATGATGCTGCATGTGCGCGGCACATTGCATGATCATGTCGAGCCGCGTTTTGGCATCCGTGCCAGCACCTGAATATTCCGCTGACCAATCCTCGGACGACTGTGCACCGATGGTTTTCACAACCATGGCCACCGCATCATCGAAGCGTTTCAACGCCTCTGCCTTCGAAGGCGGATTCGGGTCGTTGAATTCGCGCGGACGGTCACGAACATATCCGGTCCCGGCGATCTGCGTGCCAATGTAGTAATTCAAGTTGCCGGTCAGATGAAGGACCAAATGGCCAAAGCTGTTTCCGAAAGGGAATGGCTTCTGCCAGAACTGTCTGTCGGTAATCGGCTCGGCCAGTACGCAAACGCGGGCCGCATTGGCAACGTATCGGCTGGCGAGAACGAATACCAGCGTCCCATCCAGTTTGGGCATATTCGCTCCCACGTCGCGGGCGCGAAAGCCCACGTTCCTCATCTAAACCGCAGTGGCCGCTTCCTGCTTCAGTTTTTCCGCCTGGTAGTGCGTGGTAAGCGCCTCGATCAGCGGCTGCAGTTTGCCGTCCATCACAGCTTCCAGTTGATGGATGGTGAACCCGATGCGGTGATCGGTAAGCCGGTTCTGCGGGAAGTTATAGGTGCGAATCTTTTCGCTGCGATCGCCGGACCCAACCATGGCTCTCCGTTCCTTCGCCAACGCCTGCTGCTGCTTATCCATTTCGATTTCGTAGAGCCGCGAGCGCAGCACGCGCATCCCTTTCTCGCGATTCTTGATCTGAGATTTTTCGTCCTGGCAACTCACGACCGTATTCGTCGGAATATGCGTAATGCGCACCGCCGAGTAAGTCGTGTTCACGGATTGCCCGCCGGGTCCGGACGAGCAGAACGTGTCAATGCGCAAATCTTTGGCTTCGATCTTGATGTCCACGTCCTCGGCTTCAGGCAGCACCGCAACCGTAACGGCCGATGTATGCACGCGCCCCTGCTGCTCGGTGGCAGGCACACGCTGCACGCGGTGCACGCCGCTCTCATACTTCAATTGCGAGAAGACGCGGTGACCCTCGATAATGGCGATAACTTCCTTGAGTCCCCCGGCCGACGATTCCGAAGACGAAAGCACCTCGACCTTCCAGCGCTGAGTCTCGGCGTACCGCGTATACATCCGGAAAATTTCTGCAGCGAAAAGCGTAGCCTCGTCTCCGCCAGTCCCGGCGCGGATTTCCAGGATGATGTTCTTCTCGTCGTTCGGATCCTTGGGCAGGAGCAGGACTTTCAGATCCTCCTCCACCGTCTTCACTCGGCCTTCCAACTGGTTGAGTTCATCCTGAGCATAGGCGCGCATCTCAGGATCTTTTTCGTCGGCCAGCATGGCCTTGCTCTCTGCGATGCCCTTGGTCAGATCCTTGTACTCGCGATATTTTTCGACGGTCGGCGCAATTTCGGCATGCGCCTTGGCGGTCTTCTGGTATCTCGCCGAATCGTTCACGATATCCGGCGAGGCCAGAGCATTGGTCAGCTCTTCGTAACGGCTTTCGATTTGATCCAGTCGTTCAAACATGGGAACCGTCGTTGGTCGTTGGTCGTTGGTCGTTAGTCGCTGGCGCTTTGCCTCAGGCGGCGTTCTCACGCAGCGAGTTGATCAGGCTGTTGAGACTCTTACCTATGGCGTCTGCCGACGCCAGGATGCGCTGGGCCTCTTCACCGCTGATGTATTGTAATTCCTTCGCGATCATCAGTTGTGTCTGCACCTCCAACAGGGAGCCTCGCGAATGGTGGAGAAAATTTCCGAATTCGCGGTCGGAACGATGCCCCTTTCCCTCAGCGATATTGCTCGGGATCGATACCGCTGCTCTCCGCAACTGGTTGGTCAAACCATACAGTTCATGCCTCGGAAACTGGGCCGTCGCGCGGTAAATTTCGACTGTGAATCTCATCGCTTCCTGCCACACACGCAAGTCCTTGAACGACGCTGACATGTTGACGCCTCCAATTGCCACTTTAGAATGTTGGAGAGTGGAGGCCAACGACTAACGACAAGCGACCAACGACGGTTTCCCAGGGTGGGAACCCCTAGGCAATCACCAACTCGCCCCCGCGCTCCTTTTCGAGCGACATGGCTTGATCCAGGGCGGTAATGGCGCATTGCGCCATCTCGTCAGACGGAGGCTTGGTAGTGATGCGCTGCAGCCACAGCCCAGGCGCCGTCATCAGTGCAAACAACGATCCGCGATGCTTGGCCGCGAAGCGAATGATCTCGTAGGAAACTCCAGCGATGACCGGCAGCAAAACGATGCGCGAGGCAAAACGGGCCCAGAACGTGGTATACGGGATCAGCATGTAGAAGCCGATCGAAATCAGCATCACTGTCATCAGGAAGCTCGTGCCGCAACGCGGATGGTACGTCGAGTACTTCTGCACGCTGGCGGTGTTGAGCGGGTCGCCGTTTTCAAACGCAAAGACCGTCTTGTGCTCGGCGCCGTGATACTCATACACGCGCCGAATATCCTTCCAGAGCGATACGCCCCAGATGAACAGCAAGAACAGCAGCAGGCGGATCCCGCCGTCGATCAGATTGAAAACAATTCGTCCACCCAGCGCAGGGTCAATCTTCTTGAGTTCCGTCGCCGCCAGCAGGGGGACGTACTTGTACATGAAAATGAAGAAAGCCAAAGAGATCACAAGATTTCCAGCCGCCAGCCAGTTGCTCACCGTGGCAGCCTTCTCGCGTGACTGGGAAGATTCCTCCCCGGTCCGCGTTGGCGGGGCAGCCGCGGCTGTCTCCACAGAACCTTTCCCTTCACCGTCCTGCATCATGTCTTCAATGGCGACGTTGGCCGAGAACCGCAGCGCGCGGTAGCCGAGATTCATGGCATAGCCCAGCGTCATCACGCCGCGCACAATGGGCCAAGCCATCCACTTATGCTTCTCTGAGGGCCGGTCGAGCGGTTCACTCATGGTCACGACTTCGCCCGATGGTTTGCGGCAAGCGATTGCCCAGGCGTGCGGGGAGCGCATCATCACGCCCTCGAGCACGGCTTGTCCGCCGACCAGCGTTTCTTCCCCACTTTCAAGGGCGGGAAGCAGTTGCACGGCGGCAAGGAATCGCAGGTAATTAATCAGTTTGCGCACAAGGATTTAGATGCTCCTAACCAACTCACGACGCACCTTCTAGGTTATCACAGGCTTGGAGCCTGCAGGACAGGGTTACGCGGATGCTAAGTCCAACTAATTGCGAGGGTTAGGACGAGCAAAGACCTGAGCAAGCCCTTTGTGAGGGCTAGTTAGGTCGTCTGCGTTAGGATCGAAGCTACATGCAACAGTTGGCAACAGCTTGCGAAGCCATCGCCGCCACCAGGAAGAAGCTGCTCAAAACGGGGATCGTCGCGGACTATCTGAGATCGCGGACCACGAATGAGGCGGCTGTGTCGGCACTCTTCCTTTCGGGGCGGGCGTTTCCGGCTTGGGAAGAGACCACGCTACAAGTCGGCGGCCGCTCGCTTTGGCAGATTGTGGCGGAACTGTCCGGGAAAGATGAAGCCGCACTCACCGCCGCCTACCGCCGCCATGGCGACCCGGGAGCGGTCGCCGCCGAGGTACTTCCCGAACGCGCCGGCCAGGGTTTAGGCGTGTTGGAAGTCGAGGCGACATTTCGACAAATTGCAGCCACGCGCGGACCAGCGCCAAAGTCCGCCATTGTGCGCGATCTAATTTCGCGCGCCACACCGCTCGAAGCCAAGTACATCATCAAGATCATGACCGGCGATCTCCGCATTGGCCTGAAGGAAAGCCTCGTCGAGGAAGCGATTGCCCGGGCCTACGGCGGGACGCTAATCGAAGCACAGCGCGCCAACATGCTGCTGGGAGACATTGGCGAAACCGTGCGCCTGGCCTCCGAGGGAAGGCTCGCCGCGGCGGAGATGCGGCTCTTCCATCCGTTGGGATTCATGCTGGCGAGTCCGATCGAATCGCCCGAAGAGGGCCTCAGCTACTTCGCGGAAGCTGCGGTCGAAGACAAATACGACGGCATCCGCGCCCAGGCTCATATCGAAAACGGCGAGGTGAAGTTCTTTTCGCGCACACGCGACGAAATCACCGAGTCGTTCCCCGAGTTGCCAGATACTCTTGCTGAGCTGCGACGGTCCGCCATTCTCGACGGAGAAATCGTGGCGTGGGACTATCAGGCCAAACGCGCGCGGCCCTTCAGCGTCTTGCAGCAGCGCCTCGGTAGAAAAAAAGTCAGCGACAAGATGCTCCGAGAGATTCCAGTCGCGTTCCTTGCCTTCGACGTGTTGTACGCCGGAGGCGAACTCGTGATGGACCGTCCGCTGCGGGAGCGCGCGAAAATCCTGGACGAGTTGCTGATGGAGAATAGTCGGTCTCCTCAGGGAAACGAGGCATCACCCAGGAAATCAGCCAAGCCAGGATCCCAAGGCAAGCTGTCTTTCGGAGATGAAGAAAAATCTGTAACGGCTCACATCATTCGTGCCCCGGTGTTTCGCGCGTCATCCCCCGCAGAACTGGAGGAACTGTTTGCTGCAGCTCAGGACCGCGGCAATGAAGGCCTGATGATCAAAGATCTCAACTCCCCCTATACGCCGGGCAGGCGCGGAAAGTCGTGGCTCAAGATGAAGCGCGAACTGGCCACGCTCGACGTCGTCGTGACTGCGGTCGAGTACGGACACGGCAAGCGCGTGGGTGTCCTGAGCGATTACACCTTCGCCGTTTGGGATACAAGTAAAGACCGGCTAGTGAACATCGGCAAGGCCTATTCCGGCTTGACCGACGCCGAGATCGCTGAGATGACTCAATGGTTCCTCGATCACACCCTGGAAGATCAGGGATTCCGCCTGGTCGTTGAGCCGAAGATCGTGCTCGAAGTGGCGTTCAACAACTTGATGAAATCCGACCGGCACGAGAGCGGATACGCGCTGCGTTTTCCGCGAATCGTGCGCCTGCGGCCGGACAAGTCACCTGAAGAAGCGGATACGATTGAACGAGTGCGTGAAATCCCAGTCTCTACTCTCTGACGCGGACTCCCTCACTGACGTAGCGACTGCGGGCCGAGTAGTAGCCCGTGTCCCGCACTACGTAGTAATCCCCGCTCCCCTGCGTCAGCATCAAAACTGACGCCAGGCAGAGCGGGCTCTCCCCCAATGACGAAACAATTTCATTTTCCGACAACGAGGACCACGAAGCTGTCAGGAAGCATCGGAGGCCGCGGATGAGGATTGTCCGCAGTCGCCGCGGGCGCAGGTCCGAACTGCGCCGTCACCACAAATACGTTGTGCGTCTTGGCATCGAGCGCCAACGTCCGCGCTCGCTTCTGTGTGGGGACATTCTCTGGAGTGAACTTGCCCGGCGATTCTTCTTTCACGACGGTGAGCACGCCGTCACCACCGCAGGAGGCGAACGCCAATCCGGTTTCTGCATCGAAGGCGGTTGCGTCCACGCCATCGCCAATGGCCGGCGTGGCCAAGACCTTGCCGCTATCCGCATCGACAACGGCCATCATTTTGTTATCGCAACCGACATACAAACGGCGGTTCTTACGGTCGATCGCAAGTCCGCTCGGCTCGGTGCAAGGCGCCAGTGGCCACTTCGCCTTGACCTCCAGCTTGTTCGGATCGATCGCCACCAGTTCGCTCTTGTCTTCGATGTTGACGAAGATCTCGCCCTTCGCATCGCTGGCCGCGAACTCCGGCTTGCCGTCCAGTTTGATCGTGCCCAGCACTTTTCCGTTCGTGGCATCGATCGCCGTTGAATCCTGACTGCGCCCGTTAAAGGTGAACACACGCTTCGTTGCCGGATCGTAAAGAATGGCGTCAGGATTGTCCCCCACCTTCACTTTGCTGCTGGTCGCCAGCGTCTTGAGGTCGAAAATGCTGACTGTGCCTTCGCGGCCGTTGCTCGTGAACCCCTTACCCAACTCTGGCGCCAGTGCGATGCCATGAACGCCCTGCGTATCGGCGATGTCACCCGCAACCTTGCCCGAATCGGCATCGAGCACCATGACGTGCGTGCCGCGGGAAATGTACACGCGCCGCGCATCGGGGTCGACGGTCAGATAATCCCACCCTCCTTCACCGCCAACTTTGTATGTTGTGACTACGTGGTATCCCGAACCAGCCGCGGCCAAAGCCACTGCCGCCAGGGACACACTGATAATGGACACCAACCACTTCGACTTCATTCGCATCACTTCCTCCTGGTAACTCTTTAGAATCGCGATGCCCTTCCGGGGCCCCTTCCCAAGTCGTGCAGCGCGTTTTTAGCATCGAACCCAGTAGGATTCGAACCGAAGTAACTTTACCTCATTTCGAAGGTGATCCTAGACTCTTCTATATATGGACGTGTTCCGGCCACCGTTTTCGAACCAAGCACCACAATCGGAACCCGCGTCCGTGGCGGATCCGCGCCTGCAGCCCACGCCAGACTTCGGCACGCTGGGCCCCGGCTCCGATCTGAATGACGATGGACCCATCTCGAGACCGGGCTCACCTGGGTGGCCGAGGAACCCGAGACGATTCGGCCCACTCTTCGCAGTTGCTCTCGGAGTGCTCCTCGCAGTTCTGACTGCAAACGCTGGCAGTGCTCATGCTGCATGGTCGCGCTTCACCAGTATTTTTTCCGTGCCCGCAGCCCCGCTCGGTTCCGCCAAGGATTCGCGCCAACTCGATCGCATGAAACCACAAAAGCAAGCCGAGGCCCTGCTGGAGCTCGCAGTTGGCCGCAGCGACGGCGCTGTCGATCAGATTTCCTCCCGCGTCGATCGCTGGCAGGGAAAAGTAAAGTGGAGTTCGCAGATCGCGACCCTGACCACCGCCGCGCTCAACTCGAACGACATGCGCGTGCGCGAGTCCGGCATCGAAGTTGAACTCGCGGCTTATGGTTTGGGTAAGAACTCCGCCAGCCTCGGCTACGTATTGAAGAGCGCCGAGTCTCCCAATCACGCCCAGAAAATTTGGGGACTATGGGCGCTCGGCTTGATGGGAAACCGCGGCGTCGAATCCGACCGCGCAGTGCAGGTCCTGACCGCTCATCTCAAAGATTCCGATGAAGACTCGCGACGCTGGGCCGTCGAAGGTCTGGCGCTTGCGGGCTCGGCTCAAACCATCGAGCCATTGCTGAAGACCATGCACGACGATCCCTCGGCCACTGTGCGTGAGAGGGCCGCGTGCAGTCTGGCGGAGTCCGGCATGTTCACCCACGAGCAGCGCCTGTCCGCAGTTCCGCAACTGTTGAACTACACCGACGATCCGGCGCTCGATGCCCAGACGCACACCTGGGCCTTCCAGGCGCTGCACGACATCACCGGCCAGCGCTTACCCAACGACTCCAACGCCTGGCGGAGCTGGTACGAGTCTTCGAGAGTCGACTAAACATCGATCAGTTTGGTTCCTGCCGTAGAAGTCTTTGTCAGCACTGACAGTCTGTGAAACAATCCAGCACCGAAGGGAACTCCGCGACGAGGCCCATGGAAAAACTGAACGTAGTTGTTGCTCTTACCACAAGAGAGAACGATTACCAGGCAGAACAAGCGGTCGCCGTGACCGAAATGGCCGCGCGACTCGGCGCTACTATTCAAATCATCTACGCCGACAACGACGCCGTAAACCAGACTCAGCAGCTCATCAAGATCATTCAGGATCCTGCACAGCATCCCACCGCCATCCTGGTCGAACCCGTCGGGACCGGAATGCCTCAAGTCGCGAAAGCGGCGGTTGCGGCCGGTATCGGGTGGGGAATCATTAACAGCGATCCCGACTACATCGCCGAGCTTCGTCGCGGAGGCGAGGTCCCGGTCTTCTCGGTCAGCACCGACCAATCCGAAGTCGGACGAATCCAGGGGAAGCAACTTAGCGTCCTCGTTCCTGAGGGAAACGTTCTTTACATCGAAGGCCCCTTCAACAGCACGGCGACCCAGCAGCGGACGAAAGGGATGCACTCCACCAAGCCAGCCGCCGTCGTACTGAAAACCCTGAAGGGTGACTGGACCGAGCGCAGCGCTCATAACGCGGCAAAGTCATGGCTCTCCCTCGGGTCCTCGCGCGACCTTCAAATTCGAGGCGTCATCTGCCAGAACGATGCCATGGCCATGGGTGCCCGAAAAGCCGTAGTCGACCTCACGGAAAAGGATCGCGAGCGATGGTTGAGCATTCCCTTCACGGGCTGCGACGGCGTCACCAAGACCGGTCAGGACTGGGTCCGTCGTGGACTCTTGAAAGCCACGATCATCACCGCCCCAGCTGCGGGAACCGCACTCGAACTCCTGGCGAAAGCTGTCAGCGCCGGTTCCATGCCTCCAGATCACACCTTGATTCCCCCCAAGTCGTTCCCCGCGATCGCAGAACTAGCAAAGAGTCAGAAGGCGAGCGGCTAGATCTGATGAACGACTTTCACCTCAATCGGCCATCTTCGCCACGTGTACTTCGAAGCCCGTCTTGGGCAGCAACGACGTCAGCGAGAACGCCTTAAATCCGTCGCCAGTGATCTCCGTGTGACGGTAGATTCCCGGCTCGCTTTCGATCATCTCCCGGCGCCCTTCCATGTCTCCTAAGAAGGCCTGCGCCTGGCTCACGCCGACCTCAACTTCTTTCGCACGCGTGACCACCGCCTCCGAAGCATACGAGCGCACCAGTTTGGGCCAATATTTTTCCAGCAGATCCGTGCTGGCAAACATATCAGCCCAGATGATGCGCCCGTTCACCGCCACCACAACTCCCACGGCATTGCGATCGCGCAGCTGCCGGATCAGGCTCTGATAGTTCTGCTCGATCGGCTTCGCGACCGAGTCCACCTGTTTCTTGACTGCCTCATTTTCATTCACCTTAGCGTACGAAGATGTATTCGAAATCTCCGTTGCCACCCCAGGAGCCGCCGCCGCGACCTCGACCGTCGCCATCGCCGCCTGCTGCTTGCGTACTTCCGCCCACACCTGATTCTGATCCTTGTCGGCCATGGCCTTGGCGCGCACCGACGGCTGCGCCATCATCGCCATGGGAGGCTGCCCACGCTTTATGGGTCCGCCGGCAGCCCCGCCATACATCGCCTCCGAAGCCCCGAAATTGCTGCTCGTGGCAACCCACCGCCCCGGCTCCACGCAGAACACGCTCAAATCCACCGGATCGCTCTCCGCCGGAACAATGCGATCCTTGCCGATCACACGATCCTGCTTGCCACCAGTAACGATCTCCCCGGCCAACAATAACAACGGCCGTTTGGAATTGTTCACCAGCACCAGCCGATTCACCTGCGCGCCCTCGCTCCGAATCGCCGGCGTGGGATGCCGCCGAATCAGCCCCTGCACATTGCCAGCCTCGGTCACAATCACTTCCCCCGACCGCAGCCCTTCATCCAGAGTCAAGAACTCTCCGGTCGGATAGCTCTTCGCAGCGACCACGGGAAACACCGTCAGATTGCCGTGCCGGATCGGCTCCAGCACCTTGTAGCCCGGCGGCGGAGTCACCTCACCCGCACGTAGGTCGCGTGGGCCCACGATACACACGCCAGCTACTGTCACCAGTAACGCCAATGCCAGGAAACTCTTCGTTTTCATAGTCGCCCCTCCCAGCCGGACGGGCGAAATCGCATCGGAAAAGGACGGCCCATCTCGACTCTGTCGAAAGAACGACAGTGCCCGCCTGCCTTGCGGCCAAAATTCGCACCTTGCCTGCGGAGAAATCTACCCCCTCATAGCAGCAGGAAGCACTAGAAGTTGCTCTTGACGGCTGGCTAGCCGGCTCATACATTCCCTCGGTAGCTAAATGAAGAGTGACTGTAGCTTATGAACGACACAACCAGTTCTCCCAACGGGCCCGCGTTCGATTTCTTAAGGATCTTTGCGATCTTGGGGATCGTTGCCGGTATTCTTCTCGCATTTTTCAGAGCGTGGATTTGGTCGTCGGGGGAGTTTGGCGGAGAAGCGTTCGGATACGCCCTGTCGGGTGTGCTGATTCCTGGGCTCGTCTCTTATGCAATTGCAGGAAGGAAAATAGTGCGAGACCTGAAGCGATTCGGTCTTGCTTTCTTCTTAGTGAGTGCCTTTGTATTCGGTCTAGAAGTGTCACAGGGGCATCCGAAGCAAAGCGAGTCTCCTTCTGACTTGGTCAAAGAGGTAACCGGCAAGAAGGCCGTTGATCCAGCGAACTCCAGCGAGACGGATCGCTTATGGCGCACTGTGCTGGGCGATGTTTTGGCCATACGGAAGTCTCACGATGCGCAAGTCGCGAAGTTCAGCAGCGATCTCAGTCAGATCTACGCAGCCGAATCATTCTCCAATCGAGTATCCATGCAGCGGTCTATCGATGCTGTTCAAGGGACCCTGGCGGCCGACGAGGATTTTTCGCATCAGTTTCAAGCCTGGCGCGACGACATCAAGGAGAAAGTGGATCATTCGTCGTTGTCGGAGGCCGACAAAGAAGGATTTATCCAAGGAGTAGAAAAAACAATCGGGGGCTCCGACATTTTGAAAGTTCGCGATCGCATCGTGCAGGCTGAAGAGAAGTGGGCCGCAGCCACGAAGGACCTGTACACGTATGCCATGGCGAACGATCAGAAGATCAAGGTCAAGGGTTCGGAGCTACTGATCGATGACGAGAAAGTACGGTCTGATGTCAATCGTCAACTGAAGTATTGCAAGGATCTGCGTAGCAACATGCGATCTCTCAACTCCCAACTGAGGCAACTGCAGGACGCGGGGATGAAAGAAGTCGGAATCACCCGCGACGATCTGGGCCTCGAACAAAGCCAGTCTGCCCCGCAGTGACTCTCGATCCCCTGTAAAATTGAAAGAGCGACCCTGGAGCCACTTCCGCATTGTCTTTTCTCGACCAACTGAACCCGCAGCAACGCGAAGCCGTCGAAACCACCGAAGGCCCCGTGCTGATCCTGGCCGGCGCCGGCAGCGGCAAAACGCGCGTCATCACCTACCGCATCGCCTACCTGATTGAACACAAAGGCATCATGCCGGAATCCATCCTGGCAATGACCTTCACCAACAAAGCCGCCGCAGAAATGGGCGAGCGCGTCGAAAAGCTCGTGGGCGGCCTGAGCATCGCCAAGCCCATCATCTCAACCTTCCATTCGTTCTGCGTGCGCGTGCTCCGGCGCGACATCGAAGCCATGCGCATCCCGTCGGCCACACCTGGGAAGCCGCCGATCGGTCACACCAAGAATTTCGTTATCTACGACGAAAGCGATCAGCAAGCCGTCGTCAAAAGCGTAATGAAGCGCCTCGGCCTCGACGACAAGCAACTCACACCGCGCACCGTCCTCGGCCGCATCTCCTGGGCGAAGAACCACATGCTCGATCCGCAGGAACTCTACCTGCAATCCGCCGATCCCAAGACCGAAAAGATTGCACATCTCTACGAGGAGTACCGCAAGGAACTGCGCAAGGCCAATGCCCTCGACTTCGACGACCTCCTGCTCGAAGCCGTCCGCCTCCTGAAGTCCGCGGCGCAAGTGCGTGACTACTACAACCGCCGCTTCCAGTACTTGCTGATCGACGAGTATCAAGACACGAACCGTCCCCAGTACGAACTCATGCGCATGCTCGCTGGAGATCGCCACAACGTCTGCGCGGTCGGCGACGAGGACCAATCGATTTATTCCTGGCGCGGCGCCGACATCCGCAACATTCTTGAATTCGAACAAGATTTTCCGGAAGCCAAGATCATCCGCCTCGAACAGAACTACCGCTCCACACAAAACATTCTGCAGGCCGCGTCAGCCGTGGTCGCAAACAACATCCGCCGCAAAGGCAAGAACCTCTGGACCGCTCGCCAGGGCGGCACCAAGATTGGATACTACGAAGCCCCCGACGGCGAAAACGAAGCCCTCTTCGCCGCCGACCACATCGCCAAATACCTGCGCGAAGCGACGGAGAGAGGCGAGACCCCGCGCGCCGCTGTGCTCTACCGCACCAACTCGCAGTCGCGTCTGTTTGAAGAGGCGATGCGCCGCTACGGCCTGAAGTATCACGTGGTCGGCGGATTCTCCTTCTACGAGCGTTCCGAAATCAAAGATCTGATCTCCTACCTCAAAGTCATCCAAAATCCCGATGACACGATTTCCCTGCTGCGCGTCATCAACACCCCCACACGCGGCATCGGCAAAGGCACCATCGACACGCTGGAGGGCCTCGCCCTCGAAACCGGCCTGTCGCTCTGGGGCGCGATCGGCGAAGCCATCCGCCGCCAACTCCTCCCCCAGCGAGCCCTGTTGTCGCTCAAGAACTTCCAGCAGCTAATCGAAGACGCAAGAGCGATGCTGGCGGGAAGCTTCGCGAAGCAACTCGAAGAAAATGTGGCGCGGGCGCCCTCGCCCGCGAACGCCGGCAGCGTTGCAGAGGCAATCGATCACATCGAAGCCGAGAGCTCCAGTAACGGACAACCCGAAGACGCTACGGCCTTCGACCCGAACGAATTCGGCAACTTCTCCTTCGATTTCGGTGCCTCCGACAGTAGCGCTGGCGTCCCGCCGGCGACGGAGGAAGATGAAACAAATAGGCCACCAGATCCCCAGATCGGCTCGGTGCCGGATTCCTTCCCCACTCCAGCGGTCAACACCGCCGACCTCCTGAAATTCCTGATCGACCGCACCAACTACATCAAACTCCTCGAAGAAGAAGACACGCCCGAAGCCTTCTCCCGCATCGAGAACCTGCGCGAACTGGTCAACGCCGCCATGGACTCCCGCGACCGCGCCGAAACCCTCGACCAATTCCTCGACCACGCCGCCCTGGTCGCCGATGCCGACGACTACGACGCCCGCGCCCAGATCACGCTCATGAGCCTGCACGCCGCCAAGGGCCTCGAGTTCCCCTTGATTTTCCTAAGCGGCCTGGAAGAGGGACTCTTCCCGCACTCCCGCACCATGCTCGTCCCCGAAGACATCGAAGAAGAGCGCCGCCTCTGCTACGTCGGCATGACCCGCGCCATGGACCAACTCATCCTGACCCGCGCCGTCTACCGCCGCCGCTACGGCACCGACCTGCCAGAAGCCAGCGTCCCCTCAAGATTTCTGGAAGAAGTCCCCGCCCCCCTGCTAGAAGAATTAGGAACCAGAAGAGCTCATGTGGGGACAACGACTCGTGTGGGGACGGGCGCCTTCGCCCGTCCAGGTGTGCGGAGCCCCGGCGCCTACGAATCCGAAAGCCCCCACTACTCCTACGAAGACGAAGACCAGAGCACTTCCTGGCACGCCGGGGACGCCACCCGCAGCCAGCCGCGCGCTCCGAAGCCGACGGCCCCGGCTCGCCCCTACAACTCCATCGAGAACATCGCCGAGTTCTTCGCCAGCCGCGGCAAGAAGTTCACCGTCCCCAAAACGCCGGTCGCAGAACCCACCGGCAAGCGCGGATTTCGCCCCGGCCAGAAGGTCCGACACCCTAAATATGGGGAAGGAACGGTCTACCAGCGCGAAGGAGAAGGCGAAGAAGCCAAGATTACGGTACAATTTCCTCGCTTCGGCTTAAAGAAACTGGTAGAGAAGTACGCCCAACTGGAAAGCGCATAACCACGCCTCAGGCACGACCCATGTGGGGACAGCCGCCTCGGCTGTCCAGCCGAGCAAAGCGAGGCGAATCAGGCACGGAACCAGCCGCGAAGCGGCGCAAGAGTTCAGCCCACGGCGTAAGCCGTGGGAGCAAGCCACACGAGATTTCAGCCCCGAAGGGGCGGAAGAACCCGAGGCGCAAACGCCCGGACATTCGCACGACAGAAGAGGACGTTCACAGCATTCATGGCAAACACATCGAAGTTAACCAAGGAAGAACGCAAGAAAGCCAAACGCACCGCCCGCAAGAAACGTAAGGCGGAAAAGCCGCTCAAGCCCCGCGATTATCCCCGCGGATCGAAAAAGCCCAAGGTCAAGAAACTGGCCCGCGGTCAGGCAAAGCGGTAAGGCAGTTCAGAACTCGTGTGGGAGCGGGCGACTCGCCCGCTCCGTCACGACGCGACGTGGAGTTGTTCGCTGGCTGCTAAGTGATATTGGCTGAGAGCCCGTTCTCCAGGAGACCACAACCGCTTGTCACAAGCCACGGAACCCGCCGAAGTCATCCGTACTTCCGACAAACAGATTTTCTGCTGCAAGTCCATCGACAAGCTGATCTCCGAATCGGAGGCACCGGGCCAGCGCCTGCAGAAGACGCTCGGGCCCTGGTCGCTGACGGCTTTAGGGATCGGCGCGATCATCGGCTCCGGCATTTTTGTGCTCACCGGAACGGCGGCCGCCGGAGAGTATTTTCAGGCGCCTTCCCTCCTGCATGCCCAGGCACTCGACGTAATCGTCAACTTTCTCCGTACCGGCAGCACGGCGGGAGCGCTCATGCACGGACGCCCGCCGGCCGGACCATCGATTGCGATTTCATTCTTCCTCGTAGCGATCGCCTGCAGTTTTGCCGGTCTGTGCTATGCCGAGCTGGCCTCGATGATCCCCATCGCCGGCAGCGCCTACACCTACTCGTACGCAACACTCGGCGAAATTTTCGCCTGGATCATCGGCTGGGACCTGATCCTCGAATACGTAGTCTCGAACGTTGCGGTCGCGGTTAGCTTTGCCGGTTATACCAAAGCGCAACTCGCGGTCTTCGGCCTCAACTTGCCAGACAAATGGGCGAGTCCAGTCTGGGCCGGAGGGGAGTGGACCGGTTCCTATTTCAATCTGCCCGGCTTCCTCATCGTTTTTATTCTCACGCTGGTGCTGGTGCGCGGCGTGAAGGAATCGGCCGAGACGAACAACATCATGGTGATGGTCAAGATCGGTGCCATCCTCACCTTCCTGGTCGTTGGGGGAATGCTGGTGAAGCCTGCGAATTGGTCTCCCTTCGCCCCCTCTGGCTTTTCCGGAATCGTCACCGGAGGGGCCATCGTTTTCTTTACCTACATCGGATTCGATTCCGTTTCCACGGCCGCCGAGGAATCGCGCAATCCGCAAAAAGATTTGCCTTTCGGCATCATCATGTCGTTGGTGGTCTGCACCCTGCTCTATGTCGGCGTGGCCGTGGTACTGCTCGGCATGATGAAGTACACGACCTTCGTATCCGGGGAAGCAGCCGAAGCGCCGGTTGCGTACGCGATGAAGTATCTGGGCGTGCACCCATTCTTCCGCTCGGTCATCGTCATCGGTGCGTTGACCGGCATGATCTCGTCCCTGCTCGTCTTTCAGTACGGGCAGGCTCGCATCTGGTACGCCATGTCCCGCGACGGCTTGCTGCCGAAGTTGTTCTCCGCGGTGCACCCGAAATTTAAGACGCCGCACTGGTCCACGTGGATCGCCTGTTTCGCCGTAGGAATTCCCGCCGGGTTCGTGGATATCGGGAGTGCCGCCGACCTCGCCAACATCGGAACGTTGTTTGCCTTCGTTCTGGTCTCGCTGGGAGTGATCATCCTCCGCCGCAAGCAGCCCGATCGCAAGCGCGCGTTCCGAGTCCCGTTTGTGCCGTGGTTCCCGCTGATTTCAGTTCTGCTGTGCGGTGGCCTGATGTTCGGGCTCACCCTGATCACATGGCTGCGCTTCGTCATCTGGCTGGCCCTCGGCCTGCTCATCTATGTCTTCTACAGCCGGCATCGCAGCGAGTTCGCCAAGAAATAGCGCCCTGTCATCCTGAACGAAGCAGGCCGATTCGCCTAAGCGAATCGGCCTGCGTAGTGAAGGATCTCTGTACTCCCGATCGCCACCGAGTACCTCAAAGGGAGTTCTCACCGATCAGCCGTCCGTGTGTTACTTCGCCCAGACCCCCGCCAGAAACAAATATCGCTCCCGCAAATCATCCTTATGCGCGCCAGCCTTCGCATCCAGAAACATCACCGACCATCCGTCACCCGCCGAATACACTGGCCACTCCGGCAGTCCCGCTCCATTCGGATCGCCGCTCTTCGCAAAGTTCGCCCAGTACTTCTGCATCTCCTCACTGAGCTGCCGGTCCTCCGCCCGCCACGCGACTCCAGCCTTGGAATCAAGCTGCCCAAACACATACTCAATCTCCGCCGAATGATACGCGCCCAACTGCGGCGCCTTCGGATCCGACGGCGGCCCCAGATCAAAGCGATAACGATAGATCGGCTGTTTGCCCGTCTTGCCCTCCGACTCCATCCAATCCCACGTAGAGAACGCGATGAACCGGTCTCCCGCAAAATCCTGCGCGGAACGCAACGTCGGTTCGGGAGTGCCGGAGGGATAGAGCTTCAAAAACTCCACCGCCTTGTCGCCGAACTCCTTCTGTGCTGTGGCTTTCAAACTCTCCGCCGTCGGTTTCTGCGGAGAGAACGCGATCTCGAAGCTGCCTTCATCGTGATTCCATCCCGCCAGCAGCGGCACGTCATTCTGCTTTCCCGCCGCAAAAATGACCGGCACCGGTTCCGGCAGAAAATATCCGTCCACATCCGGACCGAAATCAAATCCCTGCGACTGTGGCGGCGCGAAAGCATCGAGCATTTTCTGCGCCGGCACCGCTCGCAACTCGGCCAGCGTGCTCACTCCCAGTTTCGCGCTCACAGCCTTCACATCCTTCTCTTCCCGCGCAGACCGCGGCTCAAACGACAGTCCACCGCTGTGGAACGCGCCGCCGCTTTCTCCGATCGCCTTCTGAAACAGCCCCTTGGCCAGGGGCGATGCCATCTGCGCGCTCACCGAAAACGAGCCTGCACTTTCGCCGAAGATCGTCACATTGCCCGGATCTCCCCCAAACGCCGCAATATTTTCATGCACCCAGTGCAGCGCGGCGACCTGGTCGAGCAATCCATAATTCCCCGCCGCATTCCGGCCGGACTCTTTCGCCAGTTCCGGATGCACGAAAAATCCGAAGATACCCAACCGGTAGTTCATCGAAACCACGATCACGCCCTGCTGCGCCAGATGCGTTCCATCCTGCCGCGCTTCGGAAGTGGTCCCCGCAACGAATCCTCCGCCATAAATCCAAACCATGACTGGCAGCTTCGCCGCAGGAGCCTTCGCCGGAACCCACACGTTCAGCGTCAAGCAGTCCTCGCTGCCGCCGGAGTCGCGGAAGTTCATGTCGCCGAAAACTTTTCCTTGCATGCAATGCGAGCCAAACTCCGTGGCCTTGCGCCCGCCGTCCCACTTCGCCGGTGCCACCGGCGGCTTCCAGCGCAGATCTCCCACCGGCGGCGCAGCGTACGGGATTCCAAGAAACACGCGCACCGCCCCGTCAACCTTGCCTTCGGCCATACCGGAAGCGGTTTTCACCTGCGGCCCTTCCGCCGCCCCAAACAGGGCCAGCGGCAAGGCCAACAATCCCCATACAACCAACGTCCCGCGGACGATCTTCGAGTTCATGCGCTCTCCCTCAACTTGGAATGAGAACAGCGAATTGTATCGGAAAAAATCACAGGGAGTGGGCTGGCCGCTCCCTCGCAAATCTCCCCTCAAGAATCTACAATCAGAGGCATGACCGCAGCAGTAGATCGTCCCCCGAACGCTTTCATCCGCCAGCTTCCTAAAGCAGAATTGCATCTCCACCTCGAGGGCGCGGTCGAGCCCGCGACTCTGCTCGAACTCCGCAAACTCCACGGCGATCATTCCACCCTCGCCGAGGTCCAGAGCCTTTACGGCTACACCGATTTCCAGAGCTTCCTGATGGCCTTCAAGGCCGTGAGCGCGCATCTGCGCGGCCCCGAAGATTACGAACTCATCACTTACCGCCTCATGCAGCGCCTGAAAGAAGAGAACGTGCTGCACGCCGAGGTCTATGTTGCGGTCGGCGTTTGCCTCTTCCGCAAGCAGGATTTCCCCGCCATCTTCGAAGGTCTGGAACGTGGACGCGCCCGCGGCGCCCGCGATTTCGGCGTGTCGTTGCTCTGGATTTTCGACGCCACCCGTCACTTCGGAGTAGAAGAAGCGCAAAAAGTGTTCGAACTGGCCGCGCGCTCCCGCGACCGCCACGTCGTTGGCGTGGGCATTGGTGGGGATGAAGTGAAGGCGCCGCCGGAACTCTTCCGCGGCGTCTATAGCTACGCCGCTGACCAAGGCTTGCGCCTGACCGCGCACGCCGGCGAGACCGGCCCTCCAGAATCCATCTGGGGAGCGCTCAACCTGCGCGCCGAGCGCATAGGCCATGCCTTCACCGCCGCCCAGGACGCAGACCTGATCGAAGAACTCGCGCAGCGCCAGATTCCCGTCGAACTCTGCATCACCAGCAACCTCCGCACGGGAGTATGCAAGGCAATCGCGGACCATCCCACGAAGAACTATTTCGACCACGGCGTCATGATCACGCTCAACACCGACGACCCGGCCCTGTTCGGCACCACGCTCTCGCGCGAATACCAGCTCGCCCAGGAAACTTTCGGATTCACCGACGAGCACCTGAGAGAACTGGCCCGCAACTCCTTCGAAGCCTCGTTCCTACCCGCAGAAAAGAAGCTAGAACTCCTAAGCCTGTTCGACGCGGCCGCAGCCAGGTGAAACATGTGGAGACAGCCGCCTCGGCTGTCTGGTTTGGGCGAAGCCCGGCCGCTCCAATCCAAGGAAGTTGTAGAATTACCGCATGCTCTGCGGCTGAACTTTCGTCCGGCCATGAAGACCCTGAAAATCTCCGCAGTAGCGACGATCGCAGCCATGCTGGCATGGTGGCTCGGCTTCGCGCAAAAGATCTGGCCCGCCCATCCCATGCTCGCGGACTTTCTTCTGGCTTTGATCCTGTGTATTGTGCTTCAGTTCGCATGGTCAGATCCCGAGTCAAAGCCCAAGCGATAGAATTCCTGAGAGTCAACTTGGTGACTGCACATGCCGATCCGTCCCATCCTCCAACTCGGTGACCCGCTCTTGCGGCAAAAGGCCGCCCCGGTCGTAGAGGCCACAGCGCGGGAAATTTCCGATCTGGTCGCGGATCTCTCTGACACCCTCGCCCACTGGCGGTCGCAAACCGGCTACGGACGCGGCATCGCCGCTCCCCAACTAGGCATCCTACAGCGCGTCATCTTTCTAAAACTCCCCGATGCCAATCCGTGGCCGCTGATCAATCCAGATATCATCGAACGTAGCAAAGAGAAAGTCACAGTCTGGGACGCCTGCCTCAGCTTCCTCTCGATCTTCATGCAGGTCGAACGCCACCGCCAGATCACCGTCCGGTATCAGAATCTCGGCGGCAAAACCCTCGAGTTCGAAGCCGGCGACGACCGCAGTCTCTCCGAACTCCTGCAGCACGAAATCGATCACCTCGACGGCATCCTCGCCATCGACCGGGTCGTCGACCTAAAGACCATCTGCACCCGCGAAGAATTCGAAAAGCGCCATCGCGATTCCAGTCCGTACGCCGTCACTACAGCTACAATCAAATCCTGAATCATGCAGGCTCTGCCGCCAACGGCGTCCCCAACATGCGGAACCTAACCAACCCGGCATGGATCAAAGTGAAAGGCGACCTCTTCCTACTTCTTGGGTTGCTAGCGAGCACCCTGATACTCCTCCAGCGTCCCTCGCTGCAAGTGGGTGTCCTGTTGGCAATCGCGATCTGGGCCTTTTGTCGCTTCTATTATTTCGCTTTCTACGTAATCGAACACTATGTGGACCCAACCTACCGCTTCACGGGACTTTTGTCGTTTGCACGGTATTTGATCGGAAGGCACAACACACACGAAGTAAGTTAAGACGTGAGCCCCAAGACTCAAGTTCGAACTGAGTACTGGGTACTGAGTACTGATGTTACACATCGGCATCGTCGCATCCAGCGCGGAAGGCGCCGCGCTCTGCTATCGCACCATCTGCGTTGAGGGCGCGGACTTGCTCGGCCCCTACAACCACCCCGAAGTGTCGATGCACGGCCATCCCTTTATTCAATACAAAAACTGCATCGACGCCAACGATTGGGCCGGAGTCGCGGAACTCATGCTCTCCTCCGCGGAGAAACTGGCCAAAGCTGGCGCCGACTTTCTCATTGCTCCCGTCAACACCGTTCACCAGGCTTTCGATCTGGTTGCCCATCGCTCGCCGCGCCCCTGGCTGCACATCGCGGTCGAGGTCGCGAACGAAGCCAAGCGCCACAATTACAAACGCCTCGGAGTCCTGGGCACCCGCTCTCTGATGGACGGCCCGGTCTACCGCAACACGTTGAAAGCCGCCGGTATCGAGTTCCGCGTCCCCGCCGCGGACCAGCGCGAGCGTATCCACCACATCATCTTCGACGAACTGGTCCTGGGGACTTTCCTTCCGCGCACCCAGGCCTACCTCACGGAAGTAATCCGCGGCCTGAAAGACGAAGGCTGCGACGCCGTCGCCCTGGCCTGCACCGAGATTCCGTTAGTGATGACGCCGGAGTCCTCTCCGCTTCCCATGCTCGACTCCACCCGCATCCTGGCGAGAGCTGCCCTACGCAAAGCCGTCGAAGGTTGAACGTTCTATGTGTGTCTATGTGGGGACAGCCGCCTTCGGCTGTCCGCCGAGCGAAGCTCGGCGACGCAGATTCGAACTCACCGCAACTCGCATAACGTAAAATATCGGCTTCTGGGAAAGCGAACGGCCCCGTAAAATGCAGCGTCACCAACTCAAATTCCGCTGGCTCCCCGGCCCCTACGCAATCGTCCGTCTCGCCCCCGACGCACCCATTCCCGAATGGGCCACAAGAGGAGAGTTCACCTCAATCACCCGCACCCCCGACGAACTCTCGATCGTTTGCCCAGCAGACAATCTTCCCCGGGACGTTGACTCTAAACACCACTGGATCTGCCTGAAACTCGAAGGCCCGTTCCCCTTCTCGCAAACCGGAGTCCTGCTCTCCTTCATCGAGCCGTTGTCGAGAAACGACATCCCCATCTTCGCCATCTCGACCTACGACACGGACTATGTGTTGCTCCAGGAGGATCAAATGGGAAACGTCATGGATATCCTGCGCGAAGCTGGCCATGAACTATTGGGCGGTGACGATGAATCCTGGCGCAAGTTCCTTCCGCCCAAGTGATTTCCCGCCTCGCACGGCTGAAATCTTTCCCCATTCGCCCCGCAAATATCCCCAACCACTGTCGTCCCACATGCGCCAAAGCCCCTGCCTGTGCTGTAATAGAAGCTAACCCTCATGCCATCTGTCCTCACAACCCTGCGCCGACGCGCCAAAGCCCTGCACCGTAACCTGCGTGGGGCCAACATGGCGGTCCGCGCACTCGCTTCTACCGACCACCCGCTGCTGGCGCACATCATTCCCATGCGCCGCTGCAACCTGGCCTGCACCTACTGCAACGAGTACGACGACTTCTCCAAGCCCGTGCCGATCGACGAAATGTACCGCCGCATCGACAAACTGGGCTCGCTCGGCACCGCTGTCGTGACCATCTCGGGCGGCGAACCGCTCATGCATCCCGAACTCGACGACGTCATCCGCCGCATCCGCGCCAACGGCATGATCGCCGGACTCATCACGAACGGATATCTGCTCGTCGCCGAGCGCATCCAGCGCCTGAACCGCGCCGGCCTCGAGTGGCTACAGATTTCCATCGACAACGTGAATCCCGACGAAGTCTCGAAGAAGAGCCTGAAGGTTCTCGACAAGAAGTTGCAGCTGCTCGCCGAGCACGCCGACTTTCACGTGAATATCAATTCCGTGGTCGGCGGCGGTATCACCCACCCGCAGGACGCGCTCGTGATCGGCGAGCGCGCGATTGAACTCGGCTTCACCTCAACCATCGGAATCATTCACGATGGCAGCGGCCAAGTGCAGCCGCTGGGCGACGAAGAGCGCCGCATCTACCACGAAATGCAGGCGCTGGAGAAGAGCAGCTTCACCCGCATCAACTCATTTCAGGACAACATTGCGAAAGGCCAGCCCAACGACTGGCGTTGTCGGGCCGGCGGCCGCTATCTCTACATCTGCGAAGACGGACTCGTCCACTACTGCTCGCAGCAGCGCGGATATCCCGGAGTCCCCCTCGCCACCTACACCCGCGACGACCTGCGCCGCGAATATCTCACCGAAAAATCCTGCGCCCCGCACTGCACAGTCTCGTGCGTGCATCAGGTTTCCATTTTCGATTCCTGGCGCGCCCCGCAGCATCCCGCCCCGCCGATGCCCGAAGCGTCCGCGTCCCACGAACTCGTGCAGATTAAGTAGGGCTCCAGTATCAGCACTTCCGCTCGCAGCGAAATTCTGAGTACTGAGTACTGGGTACTGAGTACCGAGAGCTACTTCTTCGGCTGAGCGGTCGGCGGCAGCAATCCATTCAGGCGCAAATAAATCGCGGCCGAGCTGTAGTGGTCGGCCCAATCATTGGTCAGCGCGATCAGGGCAAACGCTCGCGATCCGTTGCGCCCACCAAATAGCTCGATTTCATCGCCGAGTTTGGAGTCATCCACTTTGCCGAGCGCGGTGCTGCAAAATTCGAAGCTCGCCTTCAGTGCCGTCACCAGCTTGTCTTTGCCGTCGGATTCCTTCAGCGGCACCGGCGCCTTGACTTCAGGCAAGTCACCAATTTTCGAACAGAGATAGTTGTTCGACTCGACGATATGCAGCACGAGATGGCCAAACGTCATCTGCTGCTCGGTAGGTTTGTAGCCAAACTTACCGGCGGGCATTTCTTCGACCGCAGCCACCAGGTTCTTCTGCTGGCGCGGCAGTATTTCCTTCGCCACCGACGTGACCGGATTCTTATCTTGTGCGAGAACTGCTGTCGCTGAAAGAAGCAGAAGAATGCAGAGCGTACGTTGCATGATGTCCTCCCGCATTCGTATTGCAAAATGAGGAATTTGTTCCACCCCCATTCTACTCGTCGCGGAGAGACACGGCGAACCCGGCCCCCGGCCGTCCCGGAGCCTGTGACGAATTGCAATTTGCCTTGAAGCTACTTCTTCGGTTGCGCCGATGGCGGAAGAATGCCGTTCAGACGCAAATACATTGCCGCCGTGCTGTAGTGATCGGCCCAGCCGCTGGAGAGGATCAGCGCCGCCATGGCTCGCGGAGCCTGCCGGCCACCGAATAATTCAATGCTGTCGCCCAGCTTCGAGTCGTCCATTTTGCTCAGAGCGTCGCTGCAGAAGCTGTACGACGCTTTGACCGCCGCCACAAGCGTGTCCTTCGAATCACTCTCTTTCGGTCCATCCACCTTGGGTGCGGCAACGTCCGCCGCTTTGGCGCAGAAAGAGTTGTTGAACTCGACGACGTGCACGGCCAGGTGCGCAAATGGCATTTGATCGGGCGTGGGCTTGTAGGAGAATTTGTCCGCAGGCATGGCCTCAATGGCCCCCACTGTGTTGTTTTGTGAGCGTTGCAGCAGCAAGCGCAGCGAGGATGCCACCGGATCTTTAGTCGGCCCCTGAGCTGCCACAGGTGCAGCCGGGGCTTTGGTGGGCGGAGTCGCGGTTTGGGCAAAAGCAAGCGCGGCGTAGACGACAAGACCAGCAACGGCAAAAGTTCGTTTCACGGAAAGCCTCCTGGGGCTCCCAGCATATACCGGCAATGCGTGCGAGGTCATCTCCACAAGAAAGTCTTCACCGCAGGGGACGCAGAGATCGCAGAGGAATCCCAGATTCCCTCCGTGTCCTCTGTGTCCTCCGTGGTTAAAAGGTTTTCATGGCACAATGACGCAGATGCCCTCAGCCAGTTCCGCTCCCGATTTTCTCTACGGTACCGCCTGGAAGGAAGACCGCACTGCAGCTCTTACCGAACGTGCACTCTGCATGGGCTTTCGAGCCATCGACACCGCCAACCAGCGCAAGCACTACTCCGAATCCGGAGTCGGCGAGGGCCTGGCCGCCGCCTACGGCGCGGGCATCGTAACGCGCGCCGATCTCTTTCTGCAGACCAAGTTCACCTACCAGCGCGGTCAGGATCACCGCCTGCCCTACGATCCGGACGCAAGCCTCTCGGTTCAGGTCGCTCAGTCTTTAGCCAGTTCGCTCGAACATCTCGGCACGGACCGCGTCGACAGCTTCCTCTTGCACGGGCCGTCATCCCATGAGGAATGGACGGACGCAGACACCGAAGTCTGGGAGGCGATGCGGAAAGAGCGCGACGCCGGCCGCACACTCTATCTCGGCGTGAGCAACATCTCACTGCAGCACCTGGAGCAAATGGAGGCCGCTCACTCGGAACTCCCGGCCTTCGTCCAGAACCGCTGCTTTGCCCGCCTCGGCTGGGATCGCGAAGTGCGATTGTTCTGCAACCAGCGCAAGATCATCTATCAGGGATTCTCGCTGTTAACCGCAAATCGCGAGGTGCTGAAGAACGCTCAATTGATCGCACTCGCGGCCAGGCTGAACGCAACTCCGGCTCAGATTGTATTCAACTTTGCGCGCACCATCGATATGTCGCCGATAACCGGCACTTCCAGCGCCGATCACATGAGGGAAGATCTCGATAGTTTCGCGCTGACGCTTCCGCCAGATGCGTTGCAGGCGATTGAATCGATTGCAGGTTGACCGCGGCAGTTATGAGAAAGCACCCGCCAGTGCGGCACCGGCCAGCGAGAAAAATGCCCACCATCCAAAAACAATGGCGAACGACGTGCCGCGTTTCACTTTGCTGACACAGGTAAAACCGATCGCCGTCAGGGCAAGCGTCCAGATCATGAAAATATCCAGCCCCGATGCCAGGCTATACAGGAATACGTTGTCCGACGGGTTCATGAAATAGCCGGGATTGGTGGCGACCGGGTTCTGAAATGAAAACGAGTCCGGACTCATGCCCGCCACCACCGACAGCAGAGCCAGTAGCGTCTTCACCATCAGCGGCAGGGCTGCGTAAATGACGATCGCGAGCGAAACCTTGAACGTGATGTCTGCCCCGGCAGCGAACTTGAAGGTCCCAAACAAAGCGCCTGCGATGATGAGCCAGATGATCAGCGTGATCACCGGAAAGGCGTAGGAAATGATTCCCGTAAACTTGGCTCCGCCCTCCATCTGTTGCTCGCGCTGATCGGCGGGGAGGTTTTCCAGACGCTGTTGCGCCTTTGGCTGCGCCTGCATCTGGTTCTCCATGATTTTGCGGAATCCAATTTTCTGCCCCGCAATGTAAACGAACACCGTCGAAACCACCACCATTAGAAGAAATGGCGCCCACCAGTTTGCGTTCCGCCGCAGGTCGGTAAACGTCTTCGACGGTGCGATAAACGTATCAACGATGCGCGCGCCTTCAGAAAGCGGCGCGGGTTCGGGGGTTGACGGCGATGTGGGCAGGACCGGAGCAGCGGCCATGAATGCCTCCTTGAAAAGATTCGACGGAATTCTAGTCCGAGGCGGCCCCTTGCACAAGCGACGGGGCCTCACCGAATGCGAACTTACCAAACATGTAACGAAAATACCGTTCGCCTCACTATCCGATTAGCGAGAAAGCCGGCAGCCGGGTCACGGCGCTGCCGGAAGAGACGCAAAGCCGGTGCGGTCCGGCGCTAAAGCGATTTCCCTCCTGCAGGCGCATTCCGCAGCAGATTTGGCAAGTCTTCCAAGGCTGGGCAAGTGGGCAATTCAGTTCCAATCCGTTTCAAGGAGAGGAGTTATGAAACTCTTTCGGATCGCTTCGCACCCGGCGAAATAGGATTGCCACTCGCGGCTTGAGGGGGCGCCGGCGTTGCCTCGGCACGACGCACTTGCCGGGCGGTTGCACAGCCCGGATAAGATAGTGCGAATGTCGAATGCAACGCCGGTCGTAATTGCAGTCTTGATCGCCGAGTTAGTGCCCGCGGCCACCTTTGGATTTGCGGCCGAGCGCGTGGCAGCGGGAGTCGCACGCTGGCCGGGTGCCGGGCGCATAGGATTGCCCGCGCTGTTGGTTGTGCCCTACGTCGTCATCGCAGCGACGCAGCACATATTTCGCTGGCAGTGGTTCGCGTTATACGCCGTGCTGCCGGTCGTGATCGCCTGGCTGCTGGCGCGGGCGGCAGTCGTCGATCCCGAACAGCGTGGCAACTGGCGCGACGCACTGATTCTTCTCACGCTGGGCCTGGCCGTCGATCTGCGCTGGTTCGACGTCGCCTGGCCCGCCGGCTTGCGGGGGTTGAACAACCTGCTTCTGGTGGATGCGGGCCTCTACGGTTTCCTCGCCATCCGCCATCTCGACGGCACCGGGTTTGATTTTCACCTTCGCTTGAGCGACTGGAAGACCGGCTTGCGCGAACTCCTGTTCTTCGCACCTGCAGTTCTCGTGCTCGGACTCGCGCTCGGCTTCCTCCATCCCCATGCCAACCTGCCTCCGTGGGGCAAAGCGATTCTCTCGTGGGCGGGAATTTTCGTTTTCGTCGCCGTGCTGGAAGAACTCTTCTTTCGCGCCTGGGTGCAAAACCTGCTCGAGCGGCGAGTCGGACGCCGCGCCGCGCTGGTGATCGCGTCGGTACTTTTCGGACTTTCACATTTCAACAAGCGATCCGCATACTTCAACTGGCGCTACGTCCTTCTCGCCACGATCGCCGGGATCTTCTACGGCCGCGCCTGGCGTGAGAACCGCCGCGTGCCCGCGTCGGCGATCACGCACACCTGCGTCGATTGGCTATGGTCCTGGTGGTTTTAGGGCTCCCAGGAGCAGTAAAGGGATCTAATAGCCCTATACATACATTAGTGTACGTACAACGGGCAGATATTTAGCAATCTGGAGAAAAGCCATCCTGCGCGCTGCTTAAAATGCGCTTTCCGGGGCCGGAAACGACCCTAGGAGCGACGCTCTCTCCCTCGCCCGGGCAAGACTTCGTCTGCGCGAAAAGGACGCGTCCTACAGCCCCGCTAGGCCCCTCCTACGACTCTTCAATCACTTACACGAAGGCTCAACGACTTACAGAAAACAGGCCGGGCAGACTTCGCAGAACTCGTTCGTTTGCTATGGACGAGGCCCCGGCGAGGAATAGCGCAGATATCCCAATCCGACGCGCAGATGGTGGTGTAGAGCATCCGGCACGCAGACAGCGAAGCACAGTCCGAGCAATCCTTGCGCGAGACCAAGCGCGTAGAGGTTCCGGTAACGCAGGAACAGCGTGCACGAGATCGCTCCCCAAACCAGTGTCGCTGCCGTGAGCGGAAGATTCGGTAAATGTGCCGTCGCGAACAGCACCGCGGCCACACCGACGGCAGCGCCCTCGCCGCCGAGAAGCCGACTGAGCCGCGGCATGAATAAGTCATTCATGAGGAACTGCTGGTAGAGTGTCCACACGACATATCCCGCGATGTGCTTGAAATCGCCTTTGTACAGCGGATGCAATGTTCCAATTTGTTTCGCAACCAGCACGCTCGCGATCGTGATGACAATCGCGGCGGGAAGAATCCAGAACGACCGCCCCAGTCCTCTCCAGCCGATGCCGAGATCATCCAGACTCGGACGCCGCGCCAGGACGATCGTCAGCGTCACCACCAGCGCGACCGGAGAAAGAATGCGTTGCGGAAACTCCGGCATCCACAGCACGAACAAGATCAACCCGTAACCAAGAACTAGCTCAATGAGATCGCGGGTGAAACCAGGCTCGGAGCGAGACATCAAAAGAGTATGGCACGGGTATCTTCGCTGCGCTCGCGACAACCGAAAGCGGATGTCCCCAAGCGAGCAGAGTTTTCCTTCGTGAACCTTAGTGTCCTTGGTGGTTAAAGATTTGGGGTTCTACACCAGCAACTCCGGCGTGGCCTCCAGCAGGCTACGTGTGTAAGCGTGCGCCGGACGTTCGGTAATCTGCGAGGTGTCTCCCACTTCGACAATTTTTCCTCGATACATCACCGCAATCCGCGTGGAGAGATAGCGCACCACCGGCATCGAGTGCGAGATGAACAAATACGTCAGTCCGAAATCGCGCTGCAGCTGCGCCAGCAGGTTGACGATCTGCGCTCCCACGCTCACGTCAAGCGCCGAGACCGGCTCATCGCATACGATGAATTTCGTCCGCAGCGCCAGAGCGCGCGCGATTCCAATCCGCTGCCGCTGTCCCCCGGAAAATTCGTGCGGATACCGCGTACGCGCGGATTCATCGAGCCCCACCGCGCGCAGCAACTCGGTGACACGGGCGCGAACGTCGAGTTTCGCCGGACCGGACCTGCCCGCGTCCCCGCGAATGACGCGTCCGTGAATAATCAGCGGCTCGGCAATCACATCTTCCACCCGAAACCGCGGATCGAGCGAGGCAAACGGATCCTGAAAAATAATCTGCATGTCACGGCGCAGGCCCCGCATCTCGCCACGGCCAGCCGCCAGCAGATCGCGCCCCTCGAAGCGCACGCTGCCCGATGTGGGCTCGATGAGACGCAAGATGAGCCGTCCCAGCGTGCTCTTACCCGATCCGGACTCGCCCACGAGGCCAAGCGTCTCGCCGGCCTGAATGTCGAGCGACACATCATCGACCGCACGCACTTCTCCCCGCGATTTCCCGCCAAACGCCGACTCGCTATGCGGAAACACTTTCGTCAGGTTGCGGATTTCAACCAGCGCCACAGTGCGATGCTAGCAGCACTAGTCGCCGGCCCGCGAGTGCCGAGTCCGGTCTCCCATTACCAGCAGTTGCACTCCGTTGAGGACCGGACTGTCTATTCCATATTCTGGAATATGGAATGACACTACCCCGCCGCCAGCAACGGCACCGCCGCCAGCGCCGCCAGCAGCCCCACGAACTTCCACCGGCTAAAGTGTTCTTTCAAAACGAGGCGAGCCAGCAGCACAGTGACAGCTGGGTACAGCGACGTAATCAGCACCGCTTCATCCAGTCGCCCGTGCTGACTGGCGTAGATGAACATTGCGCTGGCCGTAATGTCGAAGCTTCCGGCCACCACGCCGAGCGCCACGCGCGGACGATCCAGTGTCAATGGCGCGCGGATCGCCAACACCGCAACCGCAGTGGCCGTGAACGACCCAATGCGAGACAGAGCAGCAATCCAGACCGGAGAGCCGCTCGCCTGGTGGATGCACAGATAGAATCCCGCGAATCCGACACCCGCCAGAGCGGCCATGCCGACACCCGCGGGGCGACCCACGGGATCTTTTTCGCCCGAAGGTTCCGGCCGCGTGATCAGCCAGATTGCCAGCACAGCGAGCAGGAAGCCGCCGATCGTCCACCGGCTCGGGGCGCCCTCCAGAGCGACGTCCACCATCGTGGGTATGGCTGCGCCCACCAATGCCGCGATGGGAGCCGTCAATCCCATTTGTCCAGAGGCCAGGGCTCGATAGAAAACCGCGAGCGAGAATCCTCCCGACGCCCCAGCGATCACCGCCCAGACGATACTCGCGCGGGAAGGGAATGCCCCATGCTGCCCCAGCGCAATCGCAAACATCAGCGCAAATGCGCAGACGTGTGAAAACGCCGTAAGCACAAACGCGTTCGCGCGCCGCGATCCGTACCCACCCGCGAAATCGGCCGCGCCCCAGAGAAATACCGCTACCACGCTGTAAACAGCCGGCGCGAATTGAGTCACCGAAGACACGCCGGATGAGGTTATCACGGGCGCGAACAAAGACCACAAACAGCAACAAGTCCTCGAAATCGGTAGATTGCGCCCGTTTCTTGGGATACGCTGTCTGGAAGCCTGCGGAGGATTGTTATGAAGCGTTTGTGGATCGTGTGTGCCTGCCTCGCCTTCGCCGTACCCGGTCTGGCACAGACCTTGGATGAGCCTGCCTCAAAACAGAAGATGATGACGTCATCCTCCACCTCCGCACCATGCACGCCCACGACATGATTCAGCGAGTCATGGAAGTTCAATCCCAGAACATACAGCAGTTCTTCCGAGATCAGATCCTGCAGGAAAAAGGCAGCGTATCACCGGAGTTCGACACGCATTTCAAGAAAGCATATGGACGGCTTGATCAAGGGCATGCCGTTCGACGAGATCACGCAAGCGATGATTCCCACCTACCAGCAACATTTCACCAAAGGGCGACATCGAGGCCATGAATGCGTTCTACTCTTCGCCCGTGGGGCAAAACGTTCTGCAACAGCTCCCCGTGGTCATGCAAGAAGGGTCAAAGGCAGCCATGCCGATCGTGAGTAGGTACCTCGGAGAATGGAAAGACCGCATGGCACAAGAAATGAAGGAGATGGAAAAGACCGCGCCCAAGGCTGACCCGCAGCCGCCCCAGCAATGAGATCTGGAGAGCTCATTCTGTTCTCGTTGACGGCCGCCCTGATGGCGGCGGCCTGGCAGATTCCCGCGACACAGAATCCAGTGGGAACAAAGGCTCTGCGCGAACCTCCCCCGTACTGGGCCTACGCTCTGAATCCTCCGGCCACCGCACCTGCCGCCGCCCAAACACCAGACCCTACGCTGCGACATGTGCCGGGCAGTGAAGCAGCATTCACGGTTGAGCAAACTCGCAATTTCTTCAGCCCGCCCGATTGGCATCCCGCCGAACATCCGGCGATGCCTGAGATCGTGTCGCACGGCCGGGCGCCCGATGTTTTCGCCTGCGGCTATTGCCATCTGCCAAACGGGGAAGGCCGTCCGGAGAATTCCAGTCTCGCCGGGTTGCCCGTGCCCTACATGGTTGAACAATTGGCCGATTTCAAGAGCGGTCTGCGCAAGAGTTCCGAGCCGAAACACGGGCCCACCGCCGCCATGATCGCCTACGAAACGAAGGCTAACGGAAAAGAGATCCAGGCCGCCGCCGAGTATTTCTCCGCGCTGAAACCCAAACCCTGGATCCGCGTTGTCGAAACCGACGTCGTTCCGACGACGCATGTTGCCGGATGGATGCTGGTTCCCTCGGGCGGAGCCGCGATGGAACCGATCGGTGCGCGCATCATCGAAACGCCGGAGAATCTGGAACGCACCGAACTGCGCGATGACCACTCCGGATTCATCGCCTACGTGCCAGTGGGCAGCATCAAAAAAGGCGAGGCACTGGCAAACGGCACGTCCAGCAAGACTCTTCGCTGCGCCACCTGCCACGGCCCCGGCCTGCGGGGCCAGGGCAAGATCCCGGCACTTGCTGGCCGCTCGCCCAGTTACATCGTGCGACAACTCTATGACATCCAGAGCGGTGCGCGGACCGGTGCAGCCGTTCATGTCATGAAGCCGGTCGTCATCAAAATGACCATCGACGAGATGGAGGCCCTCGCTGCGTACACGGCGTCGCTGAACCCGTAAACCGGCACATTTCCCACCCTCCGTCGGTTGCAGGCTTCGGCCGCGTCACCTTTCCGCGTGTTAGAATTTCTGCACATCGTTTCCCGATCAGAGCCCTGGTTCTGAGAGTTCACTTTTGATCGAACTGGCACCGTCAATTCTTTCGGCTGATTTTGCCCGCCTGGGCGAGCAGGTCCGCGCCGCAGGCGAGGGCGGCGGCAGTGTCATCCACGTCGACATCATGGATGGACACTTCGTTCCCAACCTCACGATCGGGCCGCCAGTCGTGAAGTCACTACGCAAAGTAACCCAGTTGCCCCTCGACTGCCACCTGATGATCGAGAATCCGGACGAGTTCATCCCCGTCTTCGCCGATGCGGGCGCCGACTGGATTTCGGTTCATCAAGAAGCATGCCGCCACTTGGACCGCACTCTGCATCTCATCAAGAGTCACGGCTGCCTGGCGGGTGTGGTGATCAATCCGGCGACGCCGGTGGATACGCTCTCGGAGGTGCTCGACATCATCGACTACGTGCTGGTGATGTCGGTGAATCCGGGCTTTGGAGCGCAGAAGTTCATTCCGTCCACGCTGCACAAAATGCGGCGGTTAGCTGAGATTCGCAGCCAACGCGGCCTGCATTACCGCATCGAGGTGGATGGCGGCGTGGCACTCGAGACCGTCGCCGACGTGGTTCGTGCCGGAGCAGAAATTCTGGTGGCGGGCAACGCCGTGTTCGGGAATGGTGATCCAAGCAAGAATGCGCAGGCTCTGCTGAAGGCAGCAACAGAAGCTGCCATGCAGAAAGTCTAGTTTTTTCTTGTGGGACCGGGTCTCGGATCCGGTCAGGCCGGGCAAAGCCCGGCTGCTCGGTGCGGACCAGATCAAGGCAGCCAGCCGCACGATAGCGCGCACGACAGAGAAAGAGCCGAGTTCCGCTCGGCGGCCGGGTCCAAGACCCGGCCCCACACCAGCAACATCGAGGTCTTATGTCACGTCGAATTCCGTTGATTGTCGTGTTGGGCATGCTGCTGGTGCTCACCATCGCCTGCACCAACAAGAAGTCGGTGAACCCGCTCGCCGGAGTCGGATCGAAGCAGCCTGACAAGGTCCTGTTCGACAAGGCCATGGACGCCATGCGCCACAACCGCTTCGACGTTGCGCGCCTCACGCTCCAGACGCTCATCAATACCTATCCGGACTCCGAGTACATTGCCCGCGCCAAACTGGCGGTAGGCGACTCCTGGTACGCGGAAGGCGGCACCGCTGCGCTGGCCCAGGCCGAGCAGGAGTACAACGATTTCGAGATCTTCTTCCCTAACATGCCGGAAGCGGCCGAAGCACAGCTGAAGATCGCCAACATCCATTACCAGCAGATGGAGAAGCCGGATCGCGACTACACCAACGCCAAACGCGCCGAGGATGAATACCGGAAACTGATTCTGCAATACCCCGACAGCAAACTCTTGCCGGAAGCCAAGCAACGCCTGATGGAAGTACAGGAAGTGCTGGCCGAACGAGAATTTGACATTGGACGCTTCTACTCCCTGCGCGAATCCTATCCGGCGTCGATCGCACGCCTGCAATCGCTGGTGGACAGGTACCCTCTGTACAGCCGCGCCGATGAAGCGGAATATCTGCTGGGCCAGAATTACGAGGGTCAGATGGCGCGCATGCGGCTCGCGCCCACCTGCGACGTACACGGGATGCCCCGAGGGTGTACCAGCGAGGCCGTCAAAGCCGCCTACCTGGACGAGTTCACCAAGGAAGCCTCGAAGGCGTATGACAAGATCCTGACGCGCTACCCACTGATGGATCGCACCGATGACGCCAAGAAACGCCTGGCCGCCTTGAAACAGCCGATCCCCCGGCCCACCAAGGCAGCCGTCGCGCAGAACAAGGCCGAAATCGCCAGCCGGAGCGAGGCGACGACCGTTCAGAAGTTGATGGGCCTGATGAAGAAAGGACCCGATGTGGCCAAGGCTGCCAAAGTGGGTGAGCCGAATCTCGTCGAGCCGCCTCCGCTAGGCGGCAATGAAGTCGTCCATCGAGAAACAATGGCAGTGGCAGCGGGAATGTCCGGCAACAACGTCGCGGGCGTCGAAATCGTGAATCCCAACCAGCCGAGCGGTACAATACCACCCTCCGAGGTGACTCCGCCCGGAGGCTCTGCCTTTGGAACCCCTCCTTCCGCTACCGCGCCACCCGCGGCACCGGATCCCAACGAACTGAAACCAATTGCCCAGCCCGATCCCAATGAACTGAAGCCGGTCGACAGCGGAACAGACCAGGCCCTGCCTCCGCCGGTGCAGGTCAACGAGATCCATCAGGGCCAGTCTTCTTCTTCGTCCGCCACCGCGAATACCGACAATACTCCCGCTAGTGACCAGGATCTTTCGAGCAGCAAGAAGAAGAAAAAGAAGGGACTGAAGAAGCTCGTTCCGTTCTAAGAACAGCTGTCAGCTCTCGGCCGTCAGCTCTCAGCCAGGCCTGAACTGGATTCTGCGAACCGGAAACGGAATCGTCAGAGCCGCTTCAAGCCATGGCTGTCCAGTCCCGTACGCACTAGGTGCTGACCGCTGGTAACCGGTTACCTCCCTTCTAGATCATTGACTTACGTTGTGGCTCAGGTTACCTTCGCGTTATCTCCCCTCATCAGAGGATACCTTTGGCCCGGAAGATACTGCTCGCCGATGACAGCGTGACCGCTCAGAATATGGGGCGGAAGATTCTCGCGGACGCGGGATACGAAGTCATCACGGTTAACAACGGTTCCGCGGCGTTGAAGAAGATCGCCGAGGCTAAGCCGGACCTCATCGTCCTTGACGTCTACATGCCCGGCTACAGCGGGCTCGAGGTGTGCCAGCGCCTCAAGGAAGCGCAGGAAACCGCGCGAGTTCCCGTTCTGTTGACCGTGGGCAAACTGGAGCCCTTCAAGCCCGAAGAAGCCAAGCGCGTGCGCGCTGATGGCTTCATTGTTAAGCCATTTGAAGCCAGTGAGTTGCTGAGCGCACTCAGCAAACTCGAAGACAAGATTGTGCCCCGAGGAGAAGCCTCGAAGCCGGGACGATTCGCGCGGGCTACTGCCGCCCTCGACGAAGGCCGCTACGACAAGTCAGCCGCCGTCGACGAAGATTCCGGATGGAGAAACCGGATCCAATTTCCCCCCAAGAAGAAAGAGACAGCTGCGCAAGAGGATGGCGATGATCCGATGTACAACGCCATGAACAAAGACTTGCGCACGGTAGTCGACCACAAAATTGCGGAGCAGCCGCACGAGGCCAAGACGAAAGGAACGCGGGTTGATCTTGGAGCCCTCGCGCCCGAAGGCCTGCCCAAGGACGTCACTCCGGAAGAGATCGCCGCGTTGGCCGCCGCCGCAGCACAAGTGAAGGGCAAGATCGCGGAAAGCAAGTCTGAGGCGGAAGTCAAAACGGAACAGAGCGCGGAAGCAGCGCAGCCCGCTCAGCCCGCTCTTGAAGCTCCCCAGGAAGTTCCCGCAAGCCAGGTAGCGACTTTTGCGGAACAGAAATCCGAAGAGAAAATTGACGTACCTGCAGAGAAGCCCAGCGAGTTCCCGATAGAGGCAGCCAGCAGCCCTGCTTCCAGCCCCGCCGACGTGATGGCGGCGATCTCCGGCTTGGAAGCGGAGGCCGGCACATCGCACAGCACAAGTTCAGGGAGCGGCTCGTGGTTGCAAGGCGCTCCCAGCCATACAGCCGACGAGCCCGTAACCATGGCAGCGGCCGCAGGCGCGCAGTTCTCAGCAGTCGTCTCGCGTTGGACAGCGGTTTCGGTTGCGCTTGCCCCAGAGGAAGCTGCGATCTCTCTCGAACACGAAATGCAGAAGGCCTACGCCGCCTTCGCCGCGGCTGAAACCGGCCACGTGCGACACACCACGGCGCCCCAGGAGACTCCGTCAACCGCAATGGAAACTGCATCGCCGGCCGCCGCGACCGAACCCATGGTTCCGGTTCCCGCGACGCCAGCGCCAGAAGTAGTGCAGACCTTGAGCGAGGTGGCCAACGCTGCCACCGACGCGATCAGCGCCGCCGTGAAAGAACTCGAAGCGGTCGCTGCCTCCTACGAGCAGCAGATGCCAGCAGCCCCTGCGGCGCAGGAGCCCGCTCCAACAGAAACAGAAGAGACCGCTGAAGCTGAGGCCAAATCGCCTGAGACCCCCGCCGCGGTCGTCGAAGCCAGTCCAGTTGCACCAGCCGAAGAGATGGCGACTCCGAAACTTGAAGCCGCGCAACCTGAAGTCGCGGAAGTCGCGCCGTCCGAAGAACCGAAGGCGCAGGCCGAGACGTCTGACACTCCGGTGCCCACTCCCGTCGAAGAAGTTCGTGCCGAAGAATCTTCAGCTGTTAGCGTTTCAGAGGTAGCGGCGCCAACCAACGGCCAGCCCGCTTCCGAAAGCTCCGCGGACGCCGTCAACGGAGAATCCGACGCAGCCGAATCGACCGCCGCCGCATGGGCCAGTTGGCATCGCACCCGCGAGTCCGGCACGCCCGGCGCTGCATCAGAAGAACTCGCGCCGAAAGGCGCCGAAGAAGAAGCCTCCGCTCCTGAAGACGCGGCAGCCCGAGCCGTTGCTGCTGGCGCCGAAAAGACTCCTGAGGAAGCGTCCGCGCCCTCCGATTCCGATGAAGGCATTGCCAGCATTGTCGACAGCGTCCTCGCCGAAATGCGTCCCAAGATCTACGAAGAGATTTCCCGCAAGATGGGAAAGAAGAAGTAAGCTCTCCGCCTCCCGCTGTAATCCTCTGCGAAATCAGCCCAAGCAAAGGAGCGCCAATGTGCACGTCCCCCTGCACATCCCCTCTGCACATCCTCTGTGCATGTGCCCGCGGGTGTGATTTGAATCACGCAACCATAGCCGCGACTCCCCTATCATTCGACTCGAAGGCATGAACGCAGCAGACGCAGCAGATGTAGCCCTAGCAACGCTTCGCGGCCAGGCGATCGATATCATCCTGGGAACGGTATTCGTATCCATCGGCGCGACCGCCTGCGCCATCGCAGCCATCCGTTGGCGCCGGGGCGTTCGGATCCTCGTGTGGTGGGGCATCTGGAGCGCGATGTACGGGCTCCAGGACTTGATCCGGACCCCGGCCGTCGTGGCGGTTCTGCCGCACGTCCTTCAATCCGCCGCGCCCTACCTGAGAACCGCGATCATGTACCTGCTTCTGGTTTCCGCGTTGCTCGCCTGGCGGGAACTGAGTCTGGGCAAGCTCAGGTTTCTGATTCAGTTGGAAGTCATCACCGGGTTGTTAATTGCCGCGCTGGGGATCGGGACGTTCGTCCTCGGTGGCCCCGATAACAGATTCATGTTCTACAACAGCCTGCTCGCTGTTTTTGCTGTGCTGGTCCTGTTAGTGCTTGTGCTGGTTCCACGATTCTCCAGATTCCTCGTGATTCCGAATCACCGCATTCTCTCCGCCGGCACGCTGATTTTCGCCGGGGAAGCGCTGTACACCAACTTGTCGAGCGTGTTCCACTACCGCGTCCTGCCGATGGTAGATTCGTTGGGCTTCGCCGCTCTTCTCTTTTCGCTCGGATATGTAGCTCTCGAAATAGTGTTTACCAACGAGCGCCGTCTGCTTTCCATCGAAACCGAATTGGAGACGGCACGCCAGATACAGTCTTCCATTCTTCCCGCGACTGTCCCCAACATGAAGAATCTGCGGATCGCGGCTTCTTACTACCCCATGACCGCGGTCGCCGGCGATTTCTACCAGTTCGTCCGCACCGACAACACCCACCTCGGCATCCTTATCGCAGACGTCTCCGGGCACGGCATACCGGCGGCGCTGATTTCTTCCATGATCAAGGTGGCGATGCAGTCCGTCGCCATCCACGCCCATGATCCCGCCCAGGTGCTCGGCGGCTTGAATCGCATCCTGTCGAGTGAGGCGCATGGCCAACTCGCCTCGGCCGCCTATATCTGGATCGACACGGAGAAACGCCAAGCGCTGTACTCAGCTGCCGGGCATCCACCGCTCCTGTGCTGGCGCAACACGAGTGGCGAAATGCAGCGGATCGAGAGCAACGGGTTGCTATTCGGCATCACGTCTGATTCTGAGTACCCCGTGTGCAGCGTACCGGTTGAGTCCCTGGACCGCTTCCTGCTCTACACCGACGGTGTGACCGAACCGGAGAACGCCGCCGGAGAAGCCTTCGGCGACCGGCAACTCGAACAGGTCGTCCGCAATCATCGTGTACAAACTGCGTCGGAACTCTCACGGCAACTGCTTTCCGAACTCGGAACGTGGCGAACGCCTTCCGTGAACCAGCAGGATGACATCACCCTGATCGTCGTCGACGTTGTCTGACCCAATCTCGTCTGACCCAACCTTCGCAACGCGCAAATGCTATTGCACCCCTCTCGCGAACTTGAGTACCATGCCACCTACCGGGTCCCCAGCCAGAGTTTGCGCGCCCATGAACGACCAGATTATTTCGCACTATCGCATTCACGAGAAGCTTGGTGCGGGCGGCATGGGTGTCGTTTATAAAGCCGAGGACATTCGCCTCGGCCGCCTGGTTGCCCTGAAGTTCCTTCCTGACCACTCCGTGCGCGACCCCCGCGCCCTGGAGCGCTTCAAGCGCGAAGCGCGCACCGCCTCCGCGCTCGACCATCCCAACATCTGCACCATCTACGAGATCGACGACGATCAGGGACGCCCCTTCATCGCCATGCAGTTGCTCGAAGGCAAGACTCTGCGCGAGCGCATTGGCGACCATCCCGTTCCGCTGGGCACGCTGCTCGATTGGGCCTTGCAAATCACCGACGCATTGCAGACCGCCCACTCGAAGGGCATCATGCATCGCGACATTAAGCCCGCGAATATTTTCATCACCGAGCGCGGCCAGGCAAAGATCCTCGACTTCGGCCTGGCCAAGCTGACTGCCGTCGACCTCATGGGTTCAGGCGACGCGACACTTTCCTCGACCGGATCGCTGACTCACACTGGCGCCGCCATCGGCACCGTTGCCTACATGTCGCCCGAGCAGGCGCGCGGTGAGGCGCTCGATGCGCGCACCGACTTGTTCTCCTTTGGCGTGTTGCTCTATGAAATGGCCACGGGCAGGCAGGCATTCTCCGGGCCGACCTGGGCAGTCACGGTTTACGCCATTCTGGGTCAGGCTCCCATGTCCCTGAACGAGTCCATGCCCGGACTGCCGCAGCGCTTGCAGGAAATTATCGACAAGTGTCTGATCAAGAACCGGGATCTGCGCTACCAGAGCGCGGCGGACATTCATCGCGACCTGCTGCGACTGAAGAAAGACTACGAATCGGGCAAGTCGCTGAAGTCAGTGCGCGTGGCGACCACGTGGTCCCCGAAGAGAAAGTTGGGCCTGGCGATGGCTGCGGCGGCCGTGGCTGTACTCGTGGCGGCGGGCTTTTGGGGACCTCGACTCCTGCGACGATTAGCGGCTTCCCAAGCGGGAACGGCGCAGTCCGCTTCTCTCGTGGCCGCGCGGAAGAGTATCGCCGTGCTGCCCTTTGCCGAGATAGCTGGCGATCCCAAGCTGACCGCCTTCGGCAAAGGTCTGCTGGAGGACGTTGCAGCCAAGCTTTCGCAGTTGAGCGCAAATCATGACTTGGAAGTGGTCCCCGCACGCACGCTCGCGGACAAGAAAGTCACGACCTTGGCGGACGCGAGGAGAGAATTCGGCGTCGGCCTCGGCCTGACCGTCTCCCTGGAGCAGGCGGGCGACTTGGTGCGCGCCGCCTACAGCTTGACCGATGCCAAGAGTGGCAAGAATCTGGCAGGCGCGCAGATCACCGCTCCCGTGTCGGACCTGTTCACCATTGAAGACCAGATGGCCAACGGCGTCGCCTCCGCTCTGCAGATTTCTCTGCGCAGCGACGAGAAGCAGGCGTTCGGCGCCCACTCGACCAGCCTGCCCGAGGCTTACCAATACTATGTGCAGGGCCGTGGTTACCTGCAGGATCCGCGCAAGCCCGAGAACTTGACCAGCGCGGAGATTGTCTTCAAGCAGGCGCTGAAGATCGATCCCAACTTCGGGCAAGCAGAAGCAGGACTGGGCGAAACCTACTGGCTGAAGTATCAGATGGGCAAACAGAAGCAAGCCATCGTTCCCGCTCAAGAGGCCTGCACCAAGGCGGTGGATCTCGGCAACGCCGGCGCCGAAGGCCACATGTGTTTGGGACTGCTCGAAGATGGCACCGGCCATTACGAGAAAGCGGCGGAGCAATTTCAGCAAGCCATGCAGTTGGAACCGGCCAACGAACGCGCCTACACCAGTCTGGCCGGAGCCTATCAGCACCTCAATCAACCAGACAAAGCCGAGGAAACCTACAAGCGCGCGATCGCTGTGCGGCCCCAGTATTGGCGGGGCTATTCGTTTCTCGGCACCTTTTACATCGCGCAAGCGGAATACGAAAAGGCCGCCGCCATGTTCCGCCGCGCCACCGAACTCGATCCCGAAAGCTACCTGGCGTTTAACAACCTGGGAGCAGCGTTGCTTTACGCCGGCAAAGACGACGAAGCCGCGCAGGCGTTCGAGAAATCGCTGGCCCTCCGTCCCAATCGCGATGCCTACAACAACATCGCCGTCGCGCAGTTCCGGTTGCATCGGTTCAAGAATGCGGTCCTCAACTTCAAAGAGGCCCTGAAGATCGACGACACCGACTACCAAAACTGGGGCAACATGGGCGACGCCGCCTACTATGGCGGAGATACAACCTCGGCGATGGAGTATTACCGCAAGGCGATCTCTCTAGCTGAGCCCCAACTCAAGATCAATCCGCGCGACGCCGGGGTTCTCGGAGACTTAGCGAGTTATTACTCGATGTTAGGGGACCGCAAGCAGGCACTAAGTTATCTGGATCGCTCCCTGCAACTCGGCCCTGGCGACAAAGATTTGCTTTTAAACGCAGCCGTGGTATACAACCAACTGCACGAAACGGGGACCGCGCTGGAGTGGCTGAGTAAGGCGCTGGCCGCAGGCTATTCGCGCTCAGTGGTTGCCACCGGCGCCCCCTTCGATAATCTTCACGATAACCCGCGTTACCAGGCCCTCATGCAAGCGAAGTAACGGCTTCATTAAAATCGAAGGAGATTTCCCATGCCGATTCAAGTCAATATCCAAAGCGGAAGCATTACCGGCGGCTCACTCTCGAAAGGGTGTACCTTTGAGTGGGTCAATCCCACGAACAACCCAGTCCAGTTGACCAACTGCGGGAATTTCTGCACTCAGGATAACTACAACGTTCCCGCCAACGGCACAGCACAGGCACAGATCATGGCCATGCCGAATGGGTTACCGTACGCGTTCAAAGATCCGGCTTGGAACACAGGCGGGCAGCCCCATATCTCAGCTCCCACGCGGGACCTCGACGCCGAGAAAGAAGTAGCGTAGGCCCACTCCATAAGCCGGGATCACCTTCCAATGCGGCTAGTCCAAACAGCCACGATCCCTAAAGGGATCGTGGCTTTGGACTAGAGAGTGTGCTCGCTGTGCTTCCGTCGCGCCCTCTCCCCGTACACTCCCACCCTTTGCAAACAACGCAAAGGATGGGCCACCCGCCGCAGAGATTCGCGAAGATGAAGATCATTTGGGAGAACAACAAACTCATCACAGTTGTGATTTCAGGAGGGGACGGAAATCGAAAATGACGCCGTAAGAACAGTGACGTTGCGCGATTTTGAGTCGAACAACGCAGACCAAGAAGAATATCTTCGCAGCGAGGCAAACCGCGTCATGGTGGGTGCGGATGCGGAGTCTCCACGGAAGTACTACGTACTCGACATCGCCGACCAGACCGGTTGGAAAATGAAGATCGGGATCGTGTCGAGCTTTCATGGCATCAATCCCTCGTGGATCTTCTCAGCGGACGGAAGCGTCTTGGTGATCGGACACGACTTAAGTATTACCTTCATCGATTTGGCCAAGCAGCGTCTGGCCTTGGTTAGGGATCTCGATGGGGTGTTCTTCCAGTTTATTCCTGAAATGCACCGTAGCTGTTTCGTAGTCTTGCACGAGTTGGGCGTCGCCCGATTTGAGTATTCGGGCGTCGGACTTTGGTCTGTTTCGACGCCTGATATCGCGGAGAGTGCGCACCTGCGCGATGGCGAAACGTTAGTTGTGCAACACCAAGGTCCGGGTAGGGAGTTTGCGATCGACATCTCAACCGGGAAGATCAAATCGAACCCCTTGAAGCGTTGAACCCATCAGAGCGTCGTCGGGAGAAACCTGCCATTAGTCGGCGAGGGAGCTAGCACTCCAAAGAGATTACGCCATCAAGACTCAGCATCGCTTCCAACTCCGCTCAGATACCACACCCTCGCTTCTCCCTACATTTGACGCGGTAAAACGCATGTCGCATAGCACGGCGCCGCATGAATACAGGGGATGTCGCAACAGCGAAAACAACGGTGTGTACAATGTTGCAGCACTCACACACTATCCCCTTTCCCTTCTCCCTTTCCCTGTTTGACCCTTCTTTTCTCTGACCTGTAAGATCAAAAGTTCCTCCTTCTGCTGCGAAAACTGCCGGGCGCAGCCAGCCAGGACAGCCGGGGCTTGTCCTGAGCGAAGCTGAAGGAGGGCTGTCCCCACAGAGTTTCGAAGCACACACTCATGCCGCACGAATTGCCTAAATCTTACGAGCCGGGCGCGATTGAAACGCGCTGGGCCGACTATTGGATCAAAGAAAAGCTGTTCTCTGTAAAGACTCCTCCACCGGGTGAGACGCGCCCGGTCTTCACCCTGCTGCTGCCGCCGCCCAACGTTACCGGACGCCTGCACATGGGCCACATGCTCAACCAGACGCAGATGGACATCATCGTGCGCTGGCATCGTATGCGCGGCTTTATCACCCTGTGGCTCCCGGGCACCGATCACGCCGGCATCGCGACGCAGATGATGGTGGAGAAACAACTCACCAAAGAAGGCAAGAAGCGCCGCGACCTGGGCCGCGAGAAGTTCGTCGAGCGCGTTTGGGAATGGAAGAAGCTCTACGGCGGCGCCATCCTCGACCAGATGAAGCGTCTCGGCGCCTCCGTCGACTGGGACCGCGAGTACTTCACCATGGACGAAAATCTTTCGCACGCGGTGCGCGAGGTGTTCGTCCGCCTGTATGAAGAAGGCCTGATTTATCGCGGACATTACATCGTGAACTGGTGCCCGTGGCACGAGACTGCGATCTCCGATCTTGAAGTGAAGCACGAAGACGTGGCCGGAAAGTTGTGGGAGATTCGCTATCCCGTCATTGACTCGAAGCCAGGCACGAACGAATTCATCACGGTGGCTACGACGCGGCCCGAGACGATGCTGGGTGACACTGCCATCGCAGTGAACGCGAAAGATGAGCGCTACACCCATCTCCACGGGAAGCATGTTCTCGTCCCGCTGATGAAGCGCGAGATTCCCATCATCACCGACGAACTCGCGCAGCCTGAGTTCGGCACCGGCGCAGTGAAGGTCACTCCCGCGCACGATCCCAACGATTTTCAGGCCGGCCTGCGCCACAACCTGCCGCAGATCGACGTCATGGACGAGCACGCGCACATGAACCAGAACGCGGGCGCGTATGCCGGGCTCGATCGCTTCGAAGCGCGCAAGCGTGTGCTGGCAGATTTGCAGGAACAGGGATTCCTGGTCTCTGAGAAGGACTACGCCCTCTCGATCGGCAAGTGCGAACGCTGCGGGACCATTGTCGAGCCGCGTTTGTCCGAGCAATGGTTCATCAAAATCAAGCCGCTCGCTGACCGCGCCCGAGAGGCTGTCGAGAGCGGCGAGATCACGATCGTCCCCGACAATTACCGCCAGATTTACCTCAACTGGATGAACAACATCTACGACTGGTGCATCTCGCGCCAGTTGTGGTGGGGACATCGCATTCCCGCCTGGACGTGTAGCAATGATGCCTGCAAGGAAATCATTGTGGCCCGCGAAGCTCCCACGACCTGCACGAAATGCGGCGGCGCCAAACTGGAGCAGGTTTCTGACGTGCTCGATACCTGGTTTTCATCCGGGTTGCTGCCTTTCACCACGCTCGGCTGGCCACAGAAGACGCGCGACCAGGCAGTGTTTTATCCCACGACCCTGCTCATCACCGCGTACGAGATTCTGTTTTTCTGGGTCGCCCGCATGATCATGTTCGGCTGCCACTTCATGCAAGATCACGAACAGGATCCAGCCATCAAGAAGGCCAACGGCTGGGCCGACAAGAAGAATGACAGCGTGCCCTTCCGCCACGTCTACATTCACGCCCTGGTGCGCGACGCCGACCGCCAGAAGATGTCGAAGACCAAAGGCAACGTGATCGATCCGCTGGAGATTATCGAGCGCTTCGGCACCGATGCGACGCGCTTCACTCTCGCGGCCATGGCCGCGCCCGGCACCGACATTGCCTTTAACGAAAGCCGTACCGACGGCTACCGCGCCTTCGCCAATAAAATCTGGAACGCCGCGCGTTTTATGTTCATGAACGTGGACAGGATCGAGCCCGGCCTGCGGCCCGCCGCTGCTCGTGTGGGAGCGGGCGACTCGCCCGCGAACGATAGCGGCGTCGCCGGCTTTCAACCTGCCACTCTCGAAGACCGCTGGATTCTCTCCCGCTTCAACCGCGTCGTGGCGGATGTAAATGACGCGCTTGCAACCTACCGCTTCCACGAGGCAGCGAACCGCATCTACGATTTCTTCTGGGGAGAATTCTGCGACTGGTATCTGGAGTTGATCAAGCCGCGTTTGAATTTCGAGGAGGGCACTGACAAGACTGCAGCCCGGGCGGCCTGTGCGAACCTGGTCAATCTGTTCGACGCCTCGCTGCGCCTGCTGCACCCCGTGATGCCGTTTATCACGGAAGAAATCTGGCAGGCACTCTACGAAGGCAAGCCTCCGCTTAAGTCGATTGCGCTGGCCGCATATCCGCAGGCAAATGAAAAGCAATTTGATCTCGCCGCCGAGACCGAGATGGCCATCCTGCAGGATTTGATCGTCAGTGTGCGCAACCTGCGGGCAGAACTGAAAGTCGAGCCCAAAGTAAAGGTGCCCATCGAAGTCTTCGCGCATGAACCCGCGATCCGCAGGATGATTGAGCAGAATCACGGCTCGGTCGAGCGGTTAGGGAATGCAGAGAAGATCACCTTTGTGGAGACGTCCCTCGCCAATCGCGCCGGCGCTCGCGGAACCGCACGTTTCGACGTCCATGTGATCTACGAAAGAAAGATCGACGTCGCCGCAGAATGCGACCGCCTGAAGAAGGAACTGGAGAAGATTGAGAAAGAGTTGGCCAACAATCAGAAGCAACTGGGGAACGAACAGTTCCTAGCGAAGGCTCCAGAGAAAGTAGTGGAGGGGCTGCGCAGGCGAGGCCAGGAACTCCTGGTTCTGCAAGAGAAAGCCAACAGCAAGCTGAAAGAATTAGGATGTTGAATGTGGGGACAGCCGCCTTCGGCTGTCCTGTCGAGCGCAGCTCGACTTGGGTTCGGCGATAAAAGGCGGGCCTTCGGCCCGAGGACAGCCGAAGGCGGCTGTCCCCACATGTTTCGTACTGGCTAGTGGCATCTGTTTTTATGGACTGGAATTCACGACGCATCACCGCAATCCTGGAGAACGCGCTGCTCGAAGACCGGGCGACGCGCGATGCCACCAGCTACGCCTGCATCGATCCCAACCAGCGGGCGACGGCGACCATCATCTCCAAGCAGGATTGCATCCTCGCCGGAATCGGCTGCGTCGCCCGCATTCTCGATATGTATGCCGCACTCGACGGAGCCGTCACGGCCCATTACGAAGTCACCACTCATCCTGAGATTTTCGACGGTGTGCGCCTGCATAAGGGACAGTCCGTCGCGGTGATCCGCCACAATGCTCGCGTGATCCTCTCCTGCGAGCGCGTCATCCTCAATTTCCTGCAGCGCATGAGCGGCATCGCGACCCTGACCCGCAAGTTCGTGGAAGCTGTGTCGGGCACCAAGGCGCGCATCCTCGATACCCGCAAGACCGCGCCCGGCCTACGCGTGATCGACAAGAATGCCGTGCGCTGTGGTGGCGGCCAGAATCATCGCCTCGATCTCTCCGACGGCGTCCTCATCAAGAACAATCACATCGCGCTGGCGGGCGGCATTGTTCCTGCTCTCGAGCGCGCGATCCGCAATCGACGCGGCTCGCAGATCATCGAAGTAGAAGTCCGTACGCTCGAGGAGTTGGACCTGGCCCTCGCCAACGGCGGAGAAGCCTTTCTTCTGGATAACATGTCCGTCGAAGACGTGCGGCGCGCCGTCGAGCGCTGCTCGCAGCCCGATCTTTGGAAGAGCATGCAGAAGGATCCTTTGAAGGACGGTCGTATCATTCCATTGGAGTGTTCCGGCGGAATTCGCCTCGAGAATGTCCGTGCTTATGCCGAGACTGGGGTCGACTTTATTTCGGTCGGCCTGCTGACGCACTCGCCCCAGGCAGTGGATATGAGCATGCGGGTCGTTCCCGCTTAAGTTGGCCGCGATCACCAGCCGATAGCGGTGTCTCGATCCCCGGCACTCCTGCTATTCCCCCATTCCGGATTTCAGAACAGATGTACTACTGTGCACTTGCGGCGCTGCCCCGGCGCTTAGACTAGCTTCAACGGAGGCCCTCCCCTTATGTATCCCTTCGCTCGCTCCCTCGCAGCCCTATGCCTCGTCGAATTCGCGGTGGTCGTCTCTCTTGCTCGCGCTCCCGAAGCGAAACCTCAACGAGCCCCCGCGGTCGCCGCTCAACCATCAGCTCCAGCTTCTACTCCGAATGATTCCCGATCAGCCGATACTCCAGCCACCACCAACATCAACGTCACGGTCGATGCACTCAGCAACCGTCACGCCATCAGCAGCTATGTGTACGGCGGCGCCTATCCGCAAGATTCGCCCACGATCACTGACAGCGGATTGAGTGTGGTCCGCTGGGGCGGCAATTCCACCTCGCGCTACAACTGGCAACTGTTCACTTACAACGCCGCGAACGACTGGTACTTCGAGGACTTCAACTACTCCGAGATCGGTGACGCGGATTCCACAAAGTTCATCACCGACGTAAAGAGCGCCGGCAGCCATCCTCTGATGACGATGGTCATGCTTCCCTGGGTCGCGCAAAGTGCGGAAAATGGAAGCAATGGCCATTGGAGTTTCTCGGTCGCCAAGTATGGCGCGCAGTGCAGCGTTGATCCCTACAACACAGATGCAGGCGACGGCCTGAAGACCGATTGCAGCACGACGCTCACCGCCAATCCGAGCGACGCCAACGTCCCTCTGCTGGATCAGCCCGGCACCAAGGACCCTCCCGGCAGCGTCTACCGCAACCAGTGGGCGGCTGCGCTGGCCTCGGCGTTCGGCACTGCTCCTCACTTCTACAATATGGATAACGAGATCGACATTTGGGGCAGCACGCATCGCGATGTTCACCCTGCACCCACCGCCTATAACGAAATGCGCGACACATTTGTCACGGAAGCGCGCAACCTGAAGGGTTGGGATTCAAAGGCGATCCGCCTCGGTCCGGTCAGTTGCTGCTGGTGGTTTTACTGGAACGGCGCGAACGGCAGTGACAAGAGTGCGCACGCCGGCGTCGATCTTCTCCCTTGGTGGCTCAATGAAGTTTATTGGGAAGACAAAGTCGCCGGCGTACGCTCGGTGGATGTTCTCGATGTCCACGCCTATCCCGACGGCCCCGACACCTCAACCTGGACGCAGGCTCAGAAGCAGGCTCTCGCCGCGCGCATCTATCGCGACTACTGGGATCCTACCTACGTCAGCGAGTCCGGTTCGATCAATCAGAACTGGGCAACATTCATTCAACCGAATAAGACCATCCCCTTCCGCATTCCGCGCATCCGCGCGACGGCAAACATGATTTATCCCGGAACTCCTGTCAGCTTCACGGAATGGAGCGCGGCATTCGCGGGCGAGTCGGATTTTTCAACGGCCCTCGGAGACGCCGATGCCTATGGAATTCTAGGCCGCGAGCGGATGTATCTCGCGTCGCGTTGGACCGCTCCTTCGCCGACAAACCCCAACTACCTCGCGCTGAAGCTCTTCACCAACTACGACGGCCATCATCACGGATTCGCCACAACCTCTGTCTCCGACACCAACAACGGCGATCCCAATCTTTTCAGCAGCTACGCCGCGCTCAATTCCACGGGCAAGACTCTCACGGTGTTGGTCCTGAATAAAGATCCATCGAACACAGTGCAAGCGCAGTTCACAATCAACGGATTCACACCCTCACAGGTGACCTCGTACACGCTGGCCTCGACCAATCCCACCAAGATCGTGGCGTCCACAACCACCTCGTTGTCTGCCACACAGACGTTTGCGCCCTACACCGCGACGCTTCTGGTGGTAACAGGCACGACGCAGCTGCCCGGCGCGGAATGGGATCTGAATCCCGACACAACCATGGTCCCGGCCGGCGGTAAGGTTGTCCTCCAGCCAAAAGTCACGTCCGGAACCGCCACGGTGACCTTGGGCGCCGCGACGTCGGACAGCGGAATCACTGTAGTTGTATCGCAGCCCACGCTGAGCAAGGGCCATAACGGAAAGATCACCATTACCGCCGGAACCACGCCGGGCTTCTACCACTACAGCGTGCCTAGCACCGACACGGTCGGCGTTGCGCAGCAGCAGGGCGGCTACATTCTCGTGGGCAATCCTCCTGCAACGTTCACCAAGACGGGCGACAAGCAGAAAGGCACGGCGGGCAGCCAATTGACTCTGTCCGTCACGCTGGTTCCAGGGCAGTCCGGAGGAAGCGCATCGGGCGGAACGGTTCTGTTCACGACCAACGCTGGATCGATCTCGAGCCGCACGGTTACAACCGACTCCACTGGAAAAGCGGCGGTCGTACTAACGCTGCCATCGACGGCAGGCACCGTGCGCGTCACCGCGGAAGGGCAATTTGCGCTCGGACATCCGGTGGCGACGTTTACCGAAACCGCCCAGTAGCAAGGGCGTTTGTTGTTTCGCGGGGATTCGCGCATAATCTCCGCATCAGCAAGACCGGCACAATTCGTGCGAGCGCGCGGGCCAAAGCGCCCGCCGCGCACCAACCGCAGCCCACCGACCTGCGACTGGGGCGTATTGTGCGCTTGATGATGGAGCACGCCACCGTCGTAGTCAGCGGCACGAAAATTGCCCAGGAGATTTCGTCCAACCGCTCCGAAGTCTGGCGCCTGATTCACCAATTGCGCGGCCTCGGTGTGGATGTAGCGGGTCATCCCGCGACCGGATATCAATTGCGCTCGGTGCCGGACCTGCTGTTGCCGGAGGTTCTGCGGCCGCTCCTGCGCGGCACCATCTTCGACGAGCACCTTCACCATTTCTACAAGATCGGATCGACGAACACTGCTGCCATGGCCGCCGCCGCGGAGGGCGCCCCCGAAGGCAGCGTCTTCCTCGCCGAGGAACAAACCGCGGGTCGGGGCCGCGGAGCCAACTCGTGGCAGTCCCAGCGCTCGACGGGGATTTACTGCTCGGTAGTGCTGCGACCCGCCCTTCCGCCCTCGGAGGTTCTGGCGTTGTCGCTAGCGGCCGGACTCGCCGTCCGCGCCGCCATCGAGCAAGTCGACTCACGCGTGACTGCGGATCTGAAGTGGCCCAACGACCTGCTGATCGACGGCAAGAAGGTCTGCGGAATTCTCGCCGAGATGAATGCCGAGGCCACCCGCGTCCGCTACATCGTCGTCGGCATCGGCATCAACGTGAATCAGACAAGCTTTCCCAAGGAATTGGGAGCGACCTCGCTGCGCCTCGTGACTGGAAGCGAATGGTCGCGCGTTGAGTTGGTGGCCGCTTTGTTAAAATCACTCGACCGCGAGTATCGCCAGTTGTGCGAAGACCCCGAGGCGAAGGAGGAGATCCTGCGCCGCTTCGCCGAGAGTTCATCATGGGTCCAAGGCAAAGCCGTTCGCATCGAAGAAAACGGCTCCGCCTTCGAAGGCACAACCGAAGGCCTTGATCAGCGGGGTTTCTTGCGGGTACGCACTGCGAAGGGAACGAAAACAGTGCTGAGTGGAACGGTAAGAGAAAAGTAGCGCCGGCATCCTGCCGGCTGGGGCGAGGGCGTCCCGCCCTCGCCCCAGCGGGCGAAGACAAATGCCGCAAGTTCTGAGACGATTTCCAAGGGTCACGCATGCTGCTAGTCATCGACGTCGGGAACACGAACACGGTCCTGGGCGTCTTCGCCCGTGTCGCCAAGATCAACACCGCCGGCGACTCCGACGAAACTCCGCGCTACGAGCGCCTCGTGGCCAACTGGCGCGTCGCCACCTCGCGCACCAGCACGGTCGACGAATACGGCGTCCTGTTCCGCAACTTGTTTTCCATGGCCGGACTCGAGTCCAAAGGCATTCACGGGATCGTAATCTCCTCAGTCGTTCCGCCCCTCGACCCTGTTCTGCGGCAAGTCTGTGAGCGCTATTTCAACCTGCGTCCTCTCGCCATCGAACCGGGAGTCAAGACCGGCATGCCGGTGCATTACGACAATCCGGCGGAGGTCGGCGCCGACCGCATCGTCAATGCCGTCGCGGCGTTCGAAAAATACGGCGGCCCCTGTGTCATTGTTGACTTCGGCACAGCCACCACGTTCGATTGCGTATCGGCGAAGGGCGAATATCTCGGCGGAGTGATCTGCCCTGGCATCGGCATTTCCGCCGACGCGCTTTTCGAACGCACCGCGCGTCTCCCGCGTGTCGAAATCCGCAAGCCGGCCCGCGTGATCGGCTCCAACACTGTCGGCAGCCTGCAATCCGGCCTCTACTACGGATATCTCGGCCTGGTCGACGGCATTCTCGAACTCCTCCTCGCGGAGTTGGGCCCGGAGACGCACGTGCTTGCGACCGGCGGCCTCGGCCCGATGATCGGCACCGGATCGAAATACATCAAGCACGTCGACGACTTCCTCACGCTCGAAGGCTTGCGCATCATCTGGGAACGAAATGGCTCCGCGCGCAAGGATTCCACATCGCCCAAAGCCTCGTCCAAGGCCGAGCCGAAGGCGCCTTCGCCGAAATCCAAAAACGGTGGCGGCGCGCCGACCTCTTCGCCCTCGCGTTCTTCCCGCTGACCCGCCGTGGAAAATTATTTCAACTACTTTACCGAGATTGAGGACCGCTTCCTGCGCCGCCGCGGCGGCGGCCTCCTGCTCTCCACTCTCGACTGGGCTCTGATTGAAACGTGGAAGGATGCCGGCATCCCTCTGGAAGCCGTGCTGCGCGGCATCGACGAAGCATTCGACCGCTACGATCAACGCCCGTCGAAAACAAAAAAGGTGAACAGCCTGGCTTACTGTTCGCAGTTGGTGCTGGCCGCCGCCGAAGACATGAAAGAAGCAGCAGTAGGCGCATCGGGAACTGACACCGCGCCCCCGAAACCAAGCGCCACTCAAGGATTTGAACCGGCGGTAGTCGTGCCCTTCCTGCGGCGCAATGCCGATTTGCTCGAGGCCGCAAAGCTACCCGAAGCAGGCGGCGTCTCAGCGCGCTCGGTCGCCCTCGATGCCGCAAAAACACTGCGCCAACTCGCGGAACAACTAGAAGCGAAACCGTCAGCTCGGCTGGAAGATCTGGAGCGCCGCCTGACGGTCCTAGAAGAAAAACTCTTCGCCATGTTGCTCGCGTCGACGCCCGACGAAGAAATCGTCACCGTCCGCACCGAAGCCGACCGCGATCTCGCTCCCTACCGCCGCAAAATGTCCGCAGCCCAGATCGACCAACTGCAAAAACAATACGTCCACAAGCGCCTGCTGGAAAAATATCATTTGCCGCGATTGAGTCTGTTTTATATGTGAACAGACTGACACTTTGCTAAGGTTGCGACTTTGCAGGCCTGCGGACAAGGGCCGTTTGGGGGTGGGGTGGCGCAGCGCTTTAGCGCTGCGATCAGTTCATCACTTGGTCTGAGGCTTTAGCCTCTGAGGTGCTCGTGAGGGTTTCGAGCAACCGTTCTACCGCTGAGGTAAGCTGTTCACTCCAACGTGACCCATCACTTCGACGCACTGATTCTCGGTGGCGGCGCAGCGGGCCTCATGTGCGCCATCGAGGCCGGCAAGCGCGGACGCCGCGTCGCCGTCCTCGACCACGCCGATCGCCTCGGCAAGAAGATTCTCATTTCCGGCGGAGGCCGCTGCAATTTCACTAACATCCATGCCCGGCCCGAAAACTTCCTCTCGTCGAATCCGCATTTTGCCAAGTCCGCGCTGGCCCGCTATACCCCCGCGGATTTCATCGCACTCGTGGAGAAGCACCGCATCCCCTATCACGAAAAAACGCTAGGACAACTGTTCTGCGACCGCTCGGCCCGCGACATCCTGGGCATGCTCGAAGAGGAATGCCGAGCCGCCAACGTCAGCATCTTCCTGAACACAGGAATTCAAGAAGTGAGCCGGACCACAGAATTCGTCCTCCGCACCAGCGACACGGAATTCCACGCGCCTGCGCTCGTCGTCGCGACCGGTGGCCTGTCGATTCCCAAGATCGGCGCGACGTCCTTTGGCTATGACCTGGCACGCCAATTCGGCCTGAAGATTCGCGACCCCTGGCCTGGACTCGTGCCTCTCGTTCTCGACCAAGACGACCGTTCCCGCTACTGCGATCTATCGGGAGTCTCCGCGGAGGTGATCGCCTCATGCGACGGACAGCAGTTCCGCGAAAAGATGCTGATCACGCATCGCGGCCTGAGCGGCCCCGCGATCCTCCAGATTTCGTCCTACTGGAAGAAGCCGCACCCGATCGCGCTAGACCTCGCCCCGGACAGCGAATTGACCACAATCTTTCGCGACCCCAAAACGCCGCGCACCCTCACAGCGCTGCGATCCGAATTCCGCAAGACCGTGCCCGCTCGCCTCGCCGACCGCTGGCTCGAACATCACGCGCCGCAATCCTGGACGAACACCGCGCTCTCCGACCTCGACCAGCAGGCGCACACCTGGACCATTCTCCCGTCAGGCACCGAGGGCTACGAAAAGGCCGAAGTCACCTGCGGCGGAGTCGACACCGACGAACTCTCCGCCAAAACGATGGAAAGCCGCAAAGTCCCTGGCCTGTTCTTCATCGGCGAGGTCGTCGACGTGACCGGCCATCTCGGCGGCTTCAACTTTCAGTGGGCCTGGGCCTCTGGCGCAGCGGCAGGACGAGCGTTGTAAACTAGCTGCCCAGAAGCCGGGAGGAAAGCCATGAGTGGAACCACAAACTTTCTGCGCAGCATCTGCTACCTCATCGCGACATCGCTGATCGTCTCAACAGCACTCGCCCAGACACCCTCGACCACTCTGCTGGTTCTGTCAAAGAGCGACCACACGGTCTCCATCGTCGATCCCGCCACATTGCAGGTCCTCGCGCGCATCCCCTCCGGCCCCGATCCCCACGAGATCATCGCCTCAGACGACGGCAAACTCGCCTACATTTCAAACTACGGCGGCCCCGACAGCACTCTGAACACAATCTCCGTCGTCGATCTGGTTGCCCGCAAGGCGCTGCACGCCATCGATCTGGGCGCGGTGCATTCCACTCACGGTTTGGATTTCGCAGGCGGCAAACTCTATTTCACCGCGGAGACCAATAAAGTCATCGGCCGCTACGACCCGGCCACGCAGCACGTGGATTGGATCCTCGGCACCGGTCAAGATCGAACCCACATGATCATTGTGGCCCATGGCCTCGATAAGATCTTCACTTCAAACGTGAATTCCGCCACGATCAGCATCATCGAACAAACGACCCCGCCAAGCGGAGGCTTCACTCCGCCGGGCGGCCCGCGCCTCACATGGGAAGTAACCAACGTCCCCGCCGGCCAGGGCTGTGAAGGCTTCGACGTTTCGCCTGACGGGAAAGAAATCTGGGCCGCCAACGCGCACGACGCAACCGTCACCATCATCGATGTCGCCGCCAAGAAAGCGGTCCAAACGCTTCCCATTCCTGTGAGGGGCGCCAACCGCTTGAAGTTCACGCCCGATGGCAAACGGGTCCTGATCTCCGCCTTGGGTGCGCGCTCCGGAGACACCAGCCTCGTAGTCCTCGACGAAGCCAGTCGCAAAGAGGTGAAACAGTTGAACCTCGGAGGCGGCTCTGCAGGCATCCTGATCGCCCGCGATGGCTCCCGCGCCTACGTGGCCGTCAGCATGGCCGACAAAGTCGCTGTCGTGGATTTGAAAACGCTGGAGGTCACCGGAGAGATCTCTGCCGGCAAGCAGCCGGACGGATTAGCCTGGGTCATAACGAAGTAAGAGGTAAGTCGTACTCCCCACTGGCGTCATCCCGAGCGTAACCGCATTTCAGGCGGAGCGAGGGATCCCTCGCGGATCGTGACGCGGTAAAGATTCCCCCGACCCTCCAGACTGCGGGTTCATCCTCCCCATGCCGTAGAATCAAGTCTTGCTCCTCACAATCGAAAAGCTGATCTACGGCGGCGACGGCCTGTCCCGTCTGCCCGCCGATTCGCCCGCCACCCCGAATTCCGATGAAGCTCGCGGACGCGGCAAGACCGTGTTCGTCCCCTTCGTCCTGGCTGATGAAAAAATCGACGCCTCCCTCACCGAACAGAAGTCCGGCTTCGCACGGGCGAAGGCGGACTCGATCATCGAGCCTTCCCCGCACCGCGTCCCGCCGCCCTGCCCGCACTTCACCCGCTGCGGCGGATGCCACTACCAGCACACCACCTACGAGCACCAACTCGAGATCAAGAAAGAAATCCTGCGCGAAAACCTGCGCCGCATGGCCAAGCTGGAGTTGCCCTTCGACATCGAGGTTCATCCCTCGCCGCCGTGGAACTACCGCAACCGCTCGCGCCTGCAAGTGCAAGTCGGCCCCGCGTTCGCCGCAGGATATTTCAAGATGGCGTCGCACGACCTGCTCGCAGTCGAAGAGTGTCCCATCAGTTCGCCGCTGATCAACCGCGGCATCGCGTCCCTCTGGCAGAGCGGACGCGCGGGCAAGGTTCCCGAGGGCGTGCGCGAAGTTGAGTTCTTCGTTAATGCAGACGACACGCAACTTCTTGTTGACGTTAGCTGCGCCCGTGAAGCCCGCCGGGCGGCGATGCGCGAATGGGCCGAGGATTTCCGTGCCGCTATGCCCGAGATCGCGGGAGTGGTCGCCTTCCGCGAACCCAATCCCGGCGACCGCAAAGCCAGCGCGCAGGAAATCCTTGTCACCGTAGGCGATGCGTTCTTGACCTACCAGACACAGCGCGCGTCCTACCGCGTCAGCGCCGGGAGTTTCTTTCAAACCAACCGTCACCTCACCGACGAACTAGTGAAGATCGTCACCGCTGGCCAGTCCGGCAAGCTGGCGCTCGACCTCTACGCGGGCGTGGGCCTGTTTTCCACAGCCCTGGCCAGTGACTTTCATCACATAGTTTCTGTTGAGTCGTCACAGACTTCCACAGCCGATCTTTCCTACAATCAGTCCTCGAATGGAGAGGCAGTTCAGGCCACCACGGAGCAGTACCTGGCCCGTGCGGAAAATTCGGGGCGAGTCGGGAAGGGCGTAGTCCTCCCTCATATCCCTTATAAGCCCGACCTAGCGGTGGTGGACCCGCCTCGAATTGGCCTGGGAGAACGCGTGGCGCGAATGTTGGCTTCCTTGGGCGCGCCACGCGTTATTTATGTTTCCTGCGATCCAGCTACGCTGGCCCGCGACCTCGTGCCCCTGCTCGCCGCCGGTTATCGCGTCGAGCAAGTGCACCTGGTGGATTTGTTTCCCCAAACCTACCACCTGGAAAGCGTCGTGCACCTGGCCCTTTGAAACTTGTGTCGAGGCAGCCGCCTCGGCAGTCCCCAGGGCTGATGTGGGGACAGCCGCCTTCGGCTGTCCGCTGGGCGAAGCTCTCTTAGGTAGCGCCGGCATCCTGCCGGCTGTCCCGGGGGCGTCTCGCCCGCGGGTTTCCGCCACCTAGTCTTATGAACGCAATTCCCACCGCGGCCCCACCGCCCGCGTTCCACCTCAAAGCTCCCCGGCAGCCCATGCTCTGGGCGGCCGTATCCTATTCCCTTGGCATCATCGCCGGAGTCTACCTATGGCGCCCAGCGCTGTGGTGGACCATCGCCGCCACCGCGTTCATAGCGGCCGCATCATACTTCGCGCAGCGCCGTTCCGGCTTAGGTTGGCTTCTCGCTCTAGGCGCCTTCTTCCTCGCAGGCGCCCTCCTCATCCAGGTACGCGACGCCTCCACCCGACTCGACACCAGCATTCAACCCTACGCCGACCGTCAGGAACTCCAAATCACCGCCCACATCACCGGCGACGGACGCCTGCAGCAAGGCGGCTTCAACGAAATCCGGCAGACCGTCGACGTCGAATCAGAAACCGTTCAGACAGCAACAGGCCAGAGCGAAGCCATCCACTCCGGCATCCGCCTGAACATCTACAGCCCGCGCCCGAACGACGCAACTCCGGAAGAAGCCTCCGAAACGCACGCACCCACCGCGGCCATTCCAGTCTTCCACTACGGCGACCGCATCCACTTCTCCGCCAAGCTCAGGCTCCCGCGCAATTTTCGCAATCCCGGAGCCTTCGACTATCAGGGATACCTCGCCGATCGCGGCATCGCCGCGCTGGCCTCGGCCAAAATAGAAAATGTCGAACGCCTCCCCGGCTTTACCGGAAACCGCATCGCCTCCTGGCGCAGCCGCCTGCATCGTGGCATCGTCGCCAAGGTGCACCAACTCTGGCCCCCGCGCGAGGCCGCGCTCATCGACGCCATGGTCATCGGCGAAGAGGCCTTCATCGACCGCGACACTCGCATCGACTTTCAGCGCTCCGGCACTTACCACGTCCTCGTCGTTTCCGGAATGAACGTCAGCATCCTCGCCTTCGTCGTCTTCTGGACGCTCCGTCGCCTCCGCCTGGCCGACGTTCCCGCGACTCTGCTGACCGTAGCATTCTGCGTCGCCTATGCCTTCATCACCGAGGTCGGAGCTCCGGTCTGGCGCGCCACGTTAATGTGCGCCATCTACTTAGGAACGCGCCTGCTCTACCGCGATCGCGCCATGGTCAATGCGCTCGGCGCGGCCGCGCTGGGATTGCTGATCGTCGACCCGCGCCAGCTTTTCACTGCCAGCTTCCAGATGACGTTCGTCTGCGTGCTCATCGTCGCCGCCATCGGAATCCCCATCCTGCAACGCACCTCCCAACTCCAGAAACAAGCGCTCGCCCATTGGGACTCCAACGACTATGCCGCGCTTCTGCCCCCGGGCGTGGCCCAGTTCCGCGTCGATCTGCAATTCATCGCCGCACGCATCGCCCTTTTCGTGGGAGGGACGTGGTCACGCCGCCTGGTCCGCACCACAGTCGGATTTTCCCTCGCTGCATGGGAACTGCTCTTCATCTCTGCCGTCATGCAGATGGGACTCGCCCTTCCCATGGCGTACTACTTCCATCGCGCCACTACAATCGGACTGCCCTCGAACGTGATCGTCGTCCCGTTGGTGCAACTGATGATGCCCGCCGCCGTCGCCGCGCTCGCCTTGGGATCGGTCTCGCCCTGGCTGGCCAAACTTCCCGTGCTTCTCACCACGTTCGCGGTTGACGGTATCACCGGCACAGTCCGCGGCCTCGGCGCCCTGCGAGTGTCCGATCTACGTGTCCCCATGCCGTCGCTCGTCATGATTACACTCGCGGCCGCCGCACTTGTGCTCGCCATGTGGTCGGCGCGCCGGCGTCCACTCCTGACATGGATTGGACTCACCGCCATCCTGTTCGCGTCGATTGCCCTCGCATTCATCCCCGCCGCACCGCACACACGTCCCGGAGTTTTAGAAGTGACTTCCATCGACGTCGGTGAGGGCGATTCCACCCTGCTCGTCACTCCCGAAGGCCGCACTCTGTTGATCGATGCCGGAGGCCCCATCGGTCCCGGCGGCTCGCAACTCGACTTCGGCGAAGACGTCGTCTCTCCCTATCTATGGACCCGCGGCATCTCCCGCCTCGACGCCGTCGCCATCACCCACGGACACTCCGACCACATCGGTGGCATAATCGCCGTCCTCAAGAATTTCAGGCCGAAGGAATTATGGGTAGGATTGCTGCCGCCAAGTCAGGCCCTGGAGAACGTGATCGCCACAGCGCAAGCACTCGGCGTCAAAGTTGTGCACCACTGGGAAGGAGACCAATTCGACTATGGCGGAGCGACCGTGTGCGTGCTGTTCCCGCCGCGCGACTGGTTCGTCAGCAGCAAGCCGATCAACAACGATTCCATGGTGCTGCAAGTGAACTTCGGTGCATCGTCGGTCTTGCTGGAAGGAGATGCCGAGAAGCAGGTGGAACGCCGCATCGCCGCGCTCCATCATCCCAGCGCGAACTTAGTGAAGGTGGGCCACCACGGAAGCAACAATGCCACCACGCCCGAACTGCTGGCCTCTGCCAGTCCACAGTTCGCCGTGATTTCAGTAGGATCAGGAAATTCCTTCGGCCTGCCGCGCATGGAAACTCTCGGCCGCCTCGCCGACGCGGGAGCCCGCGTCTACCGCACCGATCTCGACGGAGCCGTCACCTTCTACCTCGACGGCCACTCGGTCACGCCTTCGGTGGCGGCTCTTCAATGATCGCAATCTCCGCCGTTGAGTCATCGTCCGGTGCCGACCGCCTTCCCTCCGCAATCACGCGCCGGGCCTCTTCCGCGTCCTCTTCCCGCACCAGCAGGATCATCCCGCCCAGTCCCGGAAACGCATCCTGCACCAGCGACGCCGACGTCAGATCGCTGTCGATGCCCGCCGAATCAAGCAACCCCTTCACCACCAGCGCCTCCGGTTCCTGCTCCGAACCAAACACCTTCACCAGTTTCTCGTTAGGATTAGGACGGGAATCAGGACGCGGCTGCCGATCAGCGGCCGAATTGCCGGCTTCTGCCATGACATCTCCAATCTGGAATCGACCTGATCGACTCCCACCTTGCCCCGCAATTTTACTCTTCCCGTGCTCATGTGGGGACAACTACTCATGTGGGGACAGCCGCCCTCGGCTGTCCAGGAGCGAAGCTCCGCGTGTTCTTCCGGGTGCCCCATTTCTCGCGTTTATTGCGAGAAGTGGGGCTTTTGTTTTAAAAGCCGAAACCTCTCCATGCTACCGCTTCTCGCCCGCGACGAACCTACAGCAATGACCCCAGAACGACACCTTTGTGTAGTTGCTTTCCTCCGCAAATGAGGCAGAATGGCAGGAACCATCGGCGCAACGCCGGACCGCGCCGCGTCATCCAAAACTGTGGGCGCATTTATGTGGGACGAAGAAGGGGACACCATGAACATGCATCAACAGGCCAGGCAGGAACCGAGCTTTCCCATGCCGGAGCAGCAAGAGCGCGAAGAGGAAGCCCGCAAAATCCGCCGCCTGCAAGTGATGATCAGCATGGTGATGTCCGTCATCAGCCAGGACCCCAACCTCACCGTAGAAGAAGCCTCAGAACTGGCCGCCGGAGCCAAGCGCGCCGCCCTCGCCATGTTCCCCGACAAAGAACTCGCCTACGATCTCCTCTACAAACCCCGCCTGCAACGGCTGATGAAGGAAAGATTCCGGCTGCAGTAGGAACGCTTGAACGAGTTGCGTCGATCGTTCATGGAGCCACAGCCGCAGCGGTGTCGAGCACGCGAAGCAGGATCCTCATCGCCAGGATGGCAATCCCCAGATGCGCCGCCGTACGGATCCAATTGGTCGCGATCAAGGTGCGCACTTTCTCCGCGTCATAACCGGCCACAGCTTGAATGCGGCGCTGCCACACAAACGTCGACGCAAGTGCAATTAGATTGAACCCCAGAATGGCGGCAGTCTCGAACGGCCGCATGAAAGCCGGACGGTAAGCCACCAACGTCACCGCAACCAACAGCAGGGACAAAGCAGGCAAAATCGTTGGTACTGTTGCGGCTCGATTGTTCGCACGCATATAAGCAGCGAAATTCTCTCTGCCGACAAATGGGTAAATGCCGTAATGCTGAATCTGCAGCGTTGTCATGCAACCCGCGTTGTAGATGGCGAGAAACAGAAACACGACAAAGAGAGTCAACGAGTTGCTCCACAAATCCGCACGACCTGTCTGACGCAATCGCCGCGTTCCGCTGTATCGAGCATCAGGCACGCCACATCTTCACAGCTGATGGGTGCACGCACAGCATTCTCGGACTCAGCACTCACGACGTATTGCCCGGTGAACCCGCCGTGGTTGAAGCGCGATGCCCGAATCACGGTCCAGTCAAGGCCGCTCGCGGTGATCTGCTTTTCCATCGCGCGCTGATCGCGGACATGATGCCGGAGAACCGTGCTCCCGATCAATCGCGGTACCCACTCGAGACCGGAGTCCAATAGCACCGAAGAAAGGATCACGAGCCGCCTCTGGTTCACGCGGACCATCGCCTCAATCGTGGACCGCACGCTGTCCGCCAGCACGGATGTCGATCCCAGTCCGCGCGTCCCCAGAACCGAGAGCACTACATCATGACCGGGCAGAGCCGCCGCGAGTTCGTTCGCGTGCATGGGATTGCCAACGACGTTCCGCAGCAACGTCGTTGTACCTCCAAACACAGAACGTCCGAAAGTTGTGGCTTGATGTCCGCGCGCTAGACCCTGCGCGACGAGTGCGCTGCCAGTTTTTCCTGTCGCGCCCAGAACGAATAGCCGCAATGCCGCGTTTCGCACGTTTCGACCGCCAGAATGGAACTCGATTTACAGTTGGTATGTCGAGCACGTTCATCGCGCGGCGGCGGTTTTCAAGATCGTACCCAATAGCCGCGTTGTCTACTCATCCATTACCGAATTCCTAAGCGTCCCCACACCCTCCACGCTCACTTCCACCACATCCCCCGCCACCAGCGGCCCCACGCCCGCCGGGGTCCCGCTCGGAATCAAATCCCCAGGAAACAACGTCATCGCCTGCGCAATATGCCGGATTACTACGTCGAGAGTAAAAATGAAATCCCGCGTGTTGCCATCCTGCTTAATCTGCCCATTCACGCGCGTCTGAACGCCCACGCCCGCCCACGGATCAATCTCGTCTGTCACCACCGGCCCAACCGGACAGAACGTATCGAACCCCTTGGCCCGGCTCCACTGCCCGTCTTTATTCTGCAGGTCGCGCGCCGTCACGTCGTTCACACACGTGTATCCCAAAATGTATTGCCGGATGTCCGCATCCGCCGCCGGCTGGTAGCAAGTCTTGCCAATCACCACGCCCAGCTCGCCCTCGTGATCGACGCGCTGCGAAATCTTCGGACGCCGCACAAACCCGCCGGGCGGCAGCAGCGCCGAGGTGGCCTTCAGAAAGATCAGCGGCTCCTGCGGCACGTCGTGCCCCAACTCGGCCGCGTGCTCGCGATAATTCCGCCCCACGCACACGATCTTTGACGGACGCACCGGCGGCAGCAACGCCGCCTCCTCCAGCGGAATCGCCTCGATCCGCCGTGTGCGCAGACTTTCCATGTCCCCGTCAGCCTCTTCAGGAGCAGTAAGCAGCACGCGCACAATCGCGTCCCGCCCGCCAACGGACTCAACCAGCCCGTACTGGGCCTGGCCATTGAATTGAAACCGGCAATATTTCATCGCCCTCTATCTAACCATATCCATCGAATTTGAAGCGCACCGAAGGGAAATATTTTCCCGAGGGCCGGTGGGAACCACTCTCTCACGCGATTCAGATCGCGCTGCTTTAGATCGGGCTGCTGAGGCACACTGCGTGAGCCACCGTGGAAGAGCGGCCCTTCAGGGCCGCGTGATCGTCCCAATAGATCTCTGGGCTTCAGCCCCTGAGACTCCATCACGGCACCGTCTCGCCCGCTTCCTCGGATCGCGCACTCTCGTTCCCGCGCACGTCGACGGCCGACACCGAATACAAGTAACTCTTCCCCGCATCAACCGAGTCATCCCGATAAGCCGGCGTCCTCAAAAGCGCCGCATTCACCTTCACCGGCGCACCGCCCTCTTCGTGACGATAAACGTTGTAGCCTTCCAGATCGACATCGGTCACCGGCGCCCACACCAGATCGATGAACGTCTTCTGTCCCGGCCCCGAAGCCACAGCCTGCAGCCCCGATGGAACCGCCGGCGGAAAAACATCGTCCGCGAAAACCTTAATCTCCGGCGTGTCGTCCCCTTCGACCTGCAGCTCAGGCTTACTCTCCTGAGCCACCACCGTAACGGTCTCTGCGCGATATTCGTACGTCTTTCCCCACTCGATGCTCGAATCGGTGAGGGTGAGAATAGGCTCGCTTCCCGCCGGAATCTGCCCGGCAAGAATCTGCTCCTGACTTCCTTCAAGGCGGCGATAAATCCGGTAGAGGTAGTGCACAGGTGCAGAACCGGCGGGGGGAACATCGTTCGCCCAAGTCAGCACCACTCCCTGACCCGTGACACGCGCGGCAAACTCCCTCGGCGGCGGCAGCGTCCGAACCAGCGAAACCCGGACCTGATTCGACAGCCCCGCGCCGCGGCCGCCGGCATTGAGCACTTCAACCGCGTAGGTAATAAAGCTGGAAGGATTGTCGCTCTGCAACGTCCCGCCAAGCCCATCGGAGTACGATCCTGAAACTTTCTGCACAGAAGTGTGATTGGTGGCGGCAATCGCCTGTGCCGTCGCCTGACCTACCGGAGTTCCACACCGCGTCAACTCCGGTTCAAGTCCCCGACAGATCCGCGTCGGACCCGCGCTCCGCACAGTCTGGCGATCGGTCGTAACGCTGGGAGCAGTCCAAGTAAGAATGACGCGATCGCCCTTGCGCACCGCCCGCAGGTCGGTAGGCGCCTTTGGCAACGCCAGCGACGGAGGCTGCGGCGGCCCCATCGTAGCGCACGCCGTAAACATCAACGGCGCCCCCAAAGCCAGTAAAAGCGTCGACGTGGAGCCTCTCATGCGGAAGAGACAGACTAACAGACCTCCCGCCCACTCTGAGGTTGTCTCGTGAGCATAACCACCCCGAAAATTGTCATCCTGAGCGAAGCGAGCTCGAATGAGCTCGCGCAGTCGAAGGATCTCTACCTTATAAACACTCGCGCTTTCACATGCTCCATAGCCGCGTTTCTTGCAGCACGGGTTGGGGAATCTACCTCACCAGTTCCCGCACCGCCTCGCGAAACACCTTCGTATGCCGGTCCACATCCTCCGCTTCCGTCTGCGGCGACATCAGCGCCATGTTATGAAACGGCGTGAGCAGGATTCCCCGATTCATCGCATAAAGATGCATGAGCCGTTCCAGCTCAAAGTCCATTGCATCATGCGCCTCCGCGCCGTTCTTCGGCTTTGTAGGACCAAACAAATATTCCGCCCGGCACCCAAGACGCGTCACATGCCACGGCAGTTCCGCGTCGGCGATCGCCTTCGCCACACCTGCGGTCCAGCGCTCCGCCATCGGAATCATCCGGTCGAACGCCTCTTTTGTAAGAACTTTAGTCAACGTTGCGCGCATCGCCGCGAGCGACAAAGCGTTCCCCGCCAGCGTCCCTCCAATCCCGCCGACATCGCAATTCTCCAGTTCGTGCTTAGCCGCAATCCGGTCGGCGACTTCCTGCGAAAACCCATAAGCCGCGCCCGGAATTCCACCTCCAATGGCCTTTCCAAAAACCAAAATGTCGGGCTCAAGATTCTCTGCCCGCGTGAACCCGCCGGGCCCGGCGCAGATGGTGTGCGTCTCATCAATAATGAGCAACGTCCCGTACTCGCGCGTGAGTTCCCGCAGCGCCTTGTGATAACCAGGCTGCGGGTGCACAATCCCCACATTCGTCATCGCCGGCTCGGCCAGCACGCAAGCCACGTCCCCCGAGACAAGCGCGGCCTCCAATGCGTCGACGTCGTTGAACTCCACCACCTTGGTCGTGACCGCCGGATTCACGGGAGGCCCAATATTCCCCGACCGCGGCCCAGCCACTCCATTCGCATCCAGCGTGATGAATGTTTCATCGACCGTCCCGTGATAGCACCAGTTGAAAACCAGGATCTTCGGCCGCCCCGTAATCTGCCGCGCCAGCCGGATCGAGAATCGATTCGCGTCCGTCGCCGTGAGCGCGAACTGCCAGAATGGCAACTGAAACCGCTTCTGCAATTCCTCCGCCACAAAAATCGAATCTTCCCCCGGCAACATCAGCGTAATCCCGCGCCGCGCCTGGTCTTCCACCGCCTTCACCGTGGCGGATGGAGAATGTCCCGTCATCGCTCCAGTATCACCCAGGCAAAAATCGATGTAGCGATGCCCGTCCACGTCGAAGAAGTGCGCCCCCTGTGCCTCCCGCACAAACGGAGGGAATGCCCCCGCCCATTTCACCATCCAGTTCATGGGCACGCCCGCGAGCAGCGACTTGCGCGCCCTCTCAAACAGCGCCTTCGACTTCGGACGCTCGTCCGCAAACTTCATCTGTTCGCGTTGCATCAGGGACTGCAGGCGGGCACGATCAATGGGTTTCATAGTCAAGAAGATAAACCACAGAGGACACAGAGGAAGTTTTCAGAAAAATCCTCTGGGTCCTCAGTGTCCTCTGTGGTTGATTGGGCTTTTACAGAATGTACCGCGACAGATCCTGATCTTTCACGATGTCGGTCAGCATCTTGCGCACGTAGTCCGCGTCGATCGTGACGTGCTCGCCCTTCTTCTCGGGCGCATCAAAGCTCAACTCGTCCAGCACGCGCTCCATAATCGTATGCAGCCGCCGCGCTCCGATGTTCTCCGTGCTCTCGTTCACGCGGAAGGCGAAGTGCGCAATCTCATCCAGCGCTTCCTTCGTGAACTCCAGCTTCACGCCCTCGGTCTCGAGCAAAGCCGTGTACTGTTTCACCAGCGACGACTTCGGCTCGGTAAGAATCCGCACGAAGTCCTCCATGGTCAGCGACTGCAGTTCGACGCGAATCGGAAACCGCCCCTGCAATTCGGGGATCAGGTCGCTAGGCTTCGACACGTGAAATGCGCCAGCAGCAATAAACAAAATGTGGTCGGTACGCACCATCCCATAGCGCGTGTTGACAGTCGTGCCTTCGACGATCGGCAGAATGTCGCGCTGCACGCCTTCCCGCGAAACGTCCGGCCCGTGCCCGCCTTCGCGCCCGGCAATCTTGTCGATTTCGTCGAGGAACACGATCCCCGAGTTCTCGACGCGATCAATCGCCATCCGCGTGACCTGATCCATATCAATCAGCCGCTGCTCTTCTTCCTGAATCAGATACTCGAAGGCCTCGTTGACCTTCATCTTCCGCTTTTTGGTGCGCTGCCCGAAGATGTTCGGCAACATGTCCTTAATGTTGACGTCCATCTCCTCCACGCCCTGGTTGGTCAGGATTTCAAACGACGGGAAATTGCGCTCGCGCACGTCAATCTCGACCGTGCGGTCGTCCAGCTTTCCCTCGCGCAGTTGCTGACGCAGTTTCTCGCGCGTCCGGCTCGACGATTCCGTCAACGCCGTGCTCCCATCAATCACCACGCCACCCGCGGTCGTCGAACTTCCGTCGGCCCGCGGCGGAGGTGATGGCGGCAACAGAATATCCAGCAGCCGCTCTTCCGCATTCAGTTCAGCCTTGTCGGCAACGTCTTCCAGTTTCTCTTCGCGCACGTTGTCGATCGCAATCTCCACCAGATCCCGCACCATCGATTCGACATCGCGCCCCACGTAGCCGACCTCAGTAAACTTCGAGGCCTCGACTTTCAGAAACGGAGAATTCGCCAGTTTCGCCAGCCGCCGCGCAATCTCCGTCTTGCCCACGCCCGTGGGCCCAATCATGATGATGTTCTTCGGGATAATTTCTTCGGCGAGTTCCGGAGTGAGCTTTTGCCGCCGCATGCGGTTGCGCAAGGCAATGGCCACGGCGCGCTTGGCGTCCTTCTGGCCAATCACGTGTTTGTCGAGTTCAACCACAATCTCGCGCGGAGTCAGTTCATCCAGCGCAAGCTGTTCTTCTTCAGCGGAAGAGGGAAGGTAGATGGCCATAAATCTGTACTACAACTCCTCGATCGTTACCCTGTCATTGGTATAGATGCACATCTTGCCCGCGATCTTCATTGCTTCCTCGGCAATCTGCCGGGCGGAAAGCTGCGTATGCTCCGACAGCGCCTGCGCCGCAGCCTGCGCGTAAGGCCCGCCGCTGCCGATCGCCGCGACCGCACCGTCGGGCTCAATCACGTCGCCCTGCCCGCTCAGCAGAAACGTCTGTTCTTTATCGCTCACCAGCAGCAGCGCTTCCAAGTGGCGAAGAAACTTGTCGGTGCGCCAGTCCTTGGCCAGTTCCACGGCGCCCCGCCCCAAATTCCCGTGATACTGCTCGAGCTTCGCCTCAAACCGGCTGAACAGCGTGAACGCATCCGCCGTCGACCCGGCAAATCCCGCGACAATCTTGTCGTTGTACAGCCGCCGGATCTTCTTGGCGGTATGCTTGATCACCGACTCTCCGAGCGTGACCTGGCCATCGCCCGCGAGGACGACCTTCCCGTCCCGCCGGACTGACAAAACTGTCGTGGATCGTATCAGTCGCTTCGTAGTCATAAGCGCAATTCTTGATTATAACAGCGCCTGCCCATCAGGCCCCAGTGGCCCGCTAACACCAGTATTTTCCGCTATTTATAGAGTGCTTCGGTAACCACTCCGCAGATTACCGCTGTGACATTTACCCGCCTCGCCCCAGCCCGTACTTTGTAACTCATGCCCCAGTCTGCAGCAATTTTGTGTAGCGACAAGCGATCTCTTCAAACGCTGAAAACTACCCTCGACGAGCTTGATATCGAACTGGTTAACTGCCCCTCGGGGCAGGCGGCGCTCGAAATGGTCATGACCGGCCAATGCTCGACGCTCATTGTGGATTTTGATTTGCCCGGCGCCGATGAAGTCATCCGCATGGCCTCGCTCCTGCCGCCCATCCAGAAGCCAACGCTACTGGCGATCGCCTGCCGCGCATGGCCCGGCACGGGACAGGCCTTCCAGTCTGGCGCCAGCCGCATCCTGTATCGCCCTGTCGAGCCCGAGCAGATCAAGGAAGCGCTCAAAGACGAAAAACAATCGCGGAAATCAAACCGCCGCAAGGCCACTCGTTACGATGTGAAGACACTGGTCTATTTGGACCTGGAAAATGGAACGATTCCCGGCGTCAGTATCGACATCGGTGAACACGGACTCGCCGTGCAGGCCACCGAAACTGTCCCTATCGCCTCGAACCTGGCCTTCCGCTGCGTCCTGCCCGGCACCAAGGTGACGCTGCAGGGACACGCCGATGTGATCTGGGCCAGCGATCAAGGCCGCGCCGGACTGTTCTTCTCGAAGCTCAGCCCCGCATCCCGCAAACACCTCAAGCACTGGCTGCACAAGCGCAGCGCTCACAGCAAAGACAAAGACGACCACACCGTGCGCGACCTGATGCCGCCCGAAGACGCCCACGTCGAATTCGCGGCGTCGGAGTAAACGCTCGAAAGTGTCACGAACCCGAACTCCGCAGGATTTCCTTCGTGAACCTTCGTGTCCTTAGTGGTTAAAGATCTCCTGTCGGTTGGAAATCAGGCGCGCGCGCCTTAGAATGCTGCCATCACAGGAGGCACCCACTGCCCACCACACCCGAAACCGGCATTGCCTTCAACGGCCACTCCATGGTCGCCCCGCTCCAACGCGTGCTGGTGTGCTCGCCCCGCACCGCAGGATGGGGCCAGCCGGACCGCGTCGCGCGCTGGCACGATCTCGGCTTTCACCACACCCCCGACTTCGCCACAGCTCAGGCGCAGCACGACACACTTTGCCGCGAACTCACCATGGCCGGCGCCGAAGTCCTCGAACTCGCACCCGCGCCGGAACTCTCTCTCGACGCCGCCTACACCCACGACTCCTCTCTCGCCACCGATTTCGGCCTGATCGTCATGCGCCCCGGCAAACCCAATCGCGTCTTCGAAGGCCAGCACCACAATGCCTGCTGCTTGCAGGTTGCGATTCCCACGCTCGGCAAGGTCATCGGACCCGGCACCACCGAAGCCGGAGACATTCTCTGGCTCGACTCCAAGACTCTGCTCGTCGGCCACGGCTACCGCACGAACTCCGCCGGCATCGCGCAGCTGCGCGATCTTCTCGCACCCAAAGGCGTCGACGTTCTCTCCGCCCCGCTCCCCTACGGCCCCGGTCCATCCGCCTGCCTGCATCTGATGTCGTTAATCAGCCTGCTCGACGAACACACTGCGTTGGTGGATCTCCCCTGGCTCGCAGTCGAAACAGTGGAACTGCTGAAGTCCCGCGGATTTCAATTCATCCAGATCGACGATTCCGAACGCGACACGTTAGCCTGCAACGTACTAGCGCTTGGCGGCAAACGTCTCCTCGCGATCGAAGAGAACCACAAAACGAACGATCGCCTTCGCCAAGCCGGATTCGATGTCCGCACCTTTTCCGGCAGCGAACTCTGCATCAACGGCAGCGGCGGCCCCACGTGCCTAACGCGTCCGTTGTTGCGAGGCTAGATCGTGTAGGGACGAGCACGAAACATGTGGGGACGGGCGCCTTCGCCCGTCCAGCGAGCGAAGCGAGCGCGCCGGGGCACGGACCTCGCATGGTTGCTAACACAGACCTACTCCACCGTGAACACCGTCTCAACTTCTCCGGATCAAACGGCACCGAGCTATGCTCATGCACGATCATCCATCTCCCCGCAACCCGGCTGTGAGCCCATGCCTGGCCCTCACTCTTGCGCCGTCGCCAGATGCTCGCCGAGCCGATCCAAACTCTGCGTCCACCCCATCTCCATCCCTTTGAGATACTGCGGAGCCACCGCGGTTGCCTTGATCACGCGAAGCTGCAAAGTCAGTGCGGTTTTCGCGCCCTGGTCTGCGAAAGTCACGATGCTCAGCACGTCGAACATCGAGTTGCCTTTGTCGTCCAGTGCGCTGCTCACAAACACCAGCCGCTCGGGCACGACGATTTCCTGAAACACGCCCGTCATCGGATACACCACGCCATCCGGCGCCCGCATGTGGATGCGTATCGCTCCCCCCGGCCGCACATCCATTTCGCACACAGGATTCGTAAACCTCTTCGGTCCCCACCATTGCGCCACGTGTTTGGTGTCGGTCCATGCCTTGAACACCAGCTCTCTGGGCGCGTCGAACACGCGCGTCATCACCAAATCCCATTCCGAAGATTCCATCGCAGCGCTAGTCTTTTCTTTTTGTGCGGACATGCTTCTTCTCCTTCGCTTTGTTCTTCGAATCCTGCGCTTTCAGTTCCTGCAGATAGTCATCCAGCCGGTCGAAACTCTCCTCCCAGAATCGGCGGTAGTGATCCACCCATTTCGCCACATCCTGCAGCGGAGCGGCCCGCAGCCGGCAGGGCCTCCACTGCGCCTCGCGCCCACGCGCGATCAGCCCTGCCCGCTCCAGCACTTTCAGATGCTTGGAAATCGCGGGCATGCTCATCGCAAAGGGCGACGCCAGCTCCGTCACCGATGCCTCCCCCGACGCCAGCCGCGCCAGAATCGCCCGCCGCGTGGGATCCGCCAGTGCTCCGAAGGTTTCGCTCAATCGATCATTCATGATGTTAGTAAGCCATTCAGTTAAATAACTATACGGTTAAATATACCGCGCTAGATTCCTTGTCAAGTGCTTTCTCCGGAATTACGCTTTTGACATACCTACCCAGCAGCGATAGAGTCGCAAACCGATGGTTGATTGCGAGATTTGCGGACTTGAGACCGGTCGAAGGACTAGATGCGACCGATGTAGTCGCTTAGTTTGTGTAGTGTGCCTGGGAGGCAAAGGCAATCTAGTGAGTCGAAAACAACAGCTTTGCAAATTGTGTATGGGTGCTTTGGTACGGGAAAAGGCCAGCGAACGCTCCCGCCTTGAAGCGTTATTCCGCGACCAATCGACCTCCTGATTCATCAAACAACTCAAGGGACGAAATAAGCTTCACCCCGGCCTTCTGGCTGCCCCAATGAGGGGCAACATCCAGAGACGTGAAGCTCGGCAGGAACCGACCGTAAGACCTCAGTCCAACAGCCCTATGCGCTCTCTGAGACGGGCTTCATACACGAAAAAGCTCACGTAAGTGGGCTTTTTTGTTCCCTTGGGCTTCGCTCCGGCGGTTTCACCTTGAGCACGCCAGCTTCACGGCTAATCCTTGGACGGTCTCGAAGGGACAGCCGGTGACCCTGAGCTGGAGTGCACCAGCCGACAACGACCCGCCACGCCTTCCGTCGGTGTGTATGATGTTTGTTCTCAGGAAAATCGTTACTGGAAAGCCTTTACCGATGACATTCTCATCTCGATCAGTCCTATTTTCCTTGCTGGGTATCGCACTTCTTGCGCCCGCTGCAGCGCCCGCGCAGAGCTCATCTTCCTCTCAGACGGCAATGGCGATCGACGCCGTAACCGCTTCCCAGCCCCTGCGGGACGGCATTGAAATCCAGGCCGGCTCCGCAACTCTGCGCATTACTGCCCTCCGCGACGACATCATCCGCGTGCGCATCGCTCCGGGCGCTCTCCCCGAAGACGCTTCCTGGGCAGTCCTTCCTGCCGCGCGCACAAAATCCACTGACGTGCAGCCGATCCAGGACGACGCCTCCGTGGGCTTCCACACCGCCGCACTCGATGTCCGCGTGGAGCGCAAGCCTCTCCGCCTCGTAATCCGTGATCTCGCCGGCAACGTTATCTCCGCCGACGCCGTGGGACGTCCCGTACGCTTCCAACTCGGCGGCTTCACCATCTCCAAGCAGATGCCGGGCGGCGAGAACTACTTCGGTCTCGGCGACAAGGCCGGATCGTTCAACCGCCGCAATCAGGCCTTCACGCTGTGGAATACCGACATCGGCCCGCAAGAATCCACCGACCCGCTCTACAAAGCGATCCCCTTCTTCCTCGGCGTCAGCGGCACGCGCGCGTACGGCCTCTTCCTCGACAACACCTGGCGCACCTGGTTCGACTTCGGCAAGCAGGCGCGTGACGCAATCGCCTTCGGCTCCGAAGGCGGCCCGCTCGACTACTACTTCCTCTACGGCCCCACCCCGAAGCAAGTCGTCGAAAGCTACGCCTATCTCACCGGACTGCCCCCGCTCCCTCCGCTCTGGGCGCTCGGCTTTCAGCAATCGCGTTACAGCTACACTCCCGAATCGCAGGCGCGTGATATCGCGAAGCGTCTCCGCGCCGACGCGATTCCCTCCGACGTCCTTTATCTCGACATCGACTACCAGCTCAAGAACCGCCCCTTCACCGTCGATCCCAAAACGTTCCCCGACTTTCCCGACTTCGTCTCCGACCTGCGCAAAGACCATTTCCATCTCGTCACCATCACCGACCTGCACATCGCGCATATCGCCAATCAGGGATACTCCCCCTTCGACACGGGAGAAGCCAGCGGCCACTTCGTGAAGAATCCCGACGGCACCGACTTCATCGGCATCGTCTGGCCCGGCCCCGCGGTCTTTCCCGACTTCACCCGCGCTCAAACCCGCGAGTGGTGGGGAAGCCTCTACACCGAGTTTGTGAAAGATGGCGTCGCCGGTTTCTGGAACGACATGAACGAGCCCTCGGTTTTTGACGGACCCGGCATGACCATGCCGCTCGATACGGTTCACCACATCGAAGAGTCCGGATTCAGCACGCGCACTGCCACCCACGCCGAGATTCACAACATCGTCGGACTCGAAAACGCCCGCGCCACTTACGAAGGCCTGCTCAAGCTGCGCCCCGACGAGCGCCCCTTCGTCCTCACTCGCGCCACATATGCTGGAGGACAGCGCTACGGTTTCACCTGGACCGGAGACAACTCCGCCACCTGGAACCACCTTCGTCTCGCCACACAGATGGTGCTCAATCTCGGCGTCAGCGGCGTTTCCATGGTCGGCGCCGACGTCGGCGGCTTCGGCAGTTCGCCGCCGCCCGCTCTGCTCACCCGCTGGGTGCAACTCGCTGCCTTCTCTCCGCTCTGCCGCGACCACGCCGCGAAAGGCACGCAACCTCACGAAATCTGGGCCAACGGACCCGAACAGGAAGCCATCCGCCGCCGCTACATCGAAACGCGGTACAAGCTGCTGCCCTACATCTACACGCTCGCTGACGAGTCCTCGCGCACCGGGCTTCCCATGATGCGCCCCGTGTTTCTCGACTACCCCGAGATCTTCGCGCCCAACTCCGGCGGCTTCGATCATCTCGACACCGAATTCCTGCTCGGCCCCAGCCTGCTGATCGCTCCTCCGCCTTTCGCCGAAACCCTCGACGACTACTCCGTCTCCTTCCCGAAAACTCACGAGTGGTATGACTTCTGGACTGGGCTCAAGACGCCGCCTTCCCCGCAATCGCCACCGATCGCCGCGATCGTCACCGCCCAAAACATTGGAGCGGAAGTCACCTACCCTCGTGCCATCCATCCTCCACTCGAAACCATGCCAGTCTACGTGCGCGCCGGAAGCATCATTCCGACCCAACCCTTGATCCAGAACACGGACGAAACGCCCAAGGGCCCACTCGAGCTGCACGTCTATCCCGGCCCGCAGTGCAGCGGCTCCATCTATCTCGACGACGGCCACACCTTCCGCTACCAGAAAGGCGAGTACTTGCGGCAGAGCTTTACTTGTGAGTCCAACGACAAGGCAGTCCGTCTCACCTTCCACGCGCGCGAAGGTTCATACGTTCCCTGGTGGAAGTTTTTCGAGGTGGTGATTTACGACTGGCCGTCGGCCCACGCCGAGGCGAAGTTCTCCAGTAGCACGTATCCCCTGAAAACGACCTATGACGCAAAGCAGCACGCTCTGCACATGACACTGGCAGATGTGCCGGCAGAGGCCGAACTCACCGTGCGAGGCAGGTCCGCCCACTGATCTCATCGCCCGAGGCGCCCGGGAAAGCTTTCAGCGGCATAAGGGCGAGGAATTCTCGTGGTCGCTCTGCTGTGAAAACGACCATGGCATGGGTACATCAACAATCGCGACCGCGGGGCTTTAGCGGCGAGTTTCGGGGCTACGATTCTTTCGCTCGGCGCACTTGGCGCAGGTGCACTCAAACACTGGATCCGTTGGCAAGGTCAGATGTCCGCATCGAGCGCACATGTACCAGTCCCCTCCACCCTGTCCAATCATCACCTTGAAACCGCCGCCCTCAATGCAATAGGGGCAGCGCATCACAGGTTTTCTCGGCTTGTGGGGTGCTTCCAGAGCGGTCATGGACTAGTTCCCATGCGGAATGAAGTTCTAGTCGTGGAGAACGATGTTGAGAAGTGAACTGTGAACCTGCAAATCATTACCAGCGTGATAGTCAATGAACCCCAATTTCCTGAACCGGTTCATGAAAAAGCTAACCCGCGACCGAGTCGTGCCTATCATCTCTGCCAGGGTTTCCTGACTGATATTGGGGATGGGAGTCTCATGCACGCCTTCCTTGCCAAAGTGAGCCAGCAACAGCAGAATCCGGGCTAGTCTCTTTTCGCTGGAATTGAAAAGTTGGTCAACCAGATCTTCTTCGTATCGGATGTTCCGGGTCAGCAAATATGCCACGAATAAATCGGAAAACGTTTGTTCCCGGTGAAGAACCTCCATCATGGACTTCTTGTCGATTCGCATCACCGAGCAATCCGTCATTGCGGTTGCGGCGCTCAGGCGACGAGGCTGCCCGGTAAGGCAACCCTCTCCGAAGAAATCGCCCTCGTTCAGGATGCCGATTGTGGCTTCCTTCCCGGTCCGCGACACCACGGTGAGTTTTACCTTTCCTGTCTGTATATAAAAGACAGCATCGGACGAATCGCCCTGAACAAAGATTGTCTGTTTTTTGGAAAAGACTGCCATCTTCCTGCCGCCGTCGATGGTCGAGAGGAATGTCTTGGTGTCGAATTTGAGCTTCTTAGCAACCGCACGGGGACCCATGGTGTGCTCTGTTGAAGTAATATCACATCCCAATTGTGATGGTCTGTTGGGCAGACTACATACCTGAAAACGTTCATTCGTGGGAACGTCTGATTTTCGGGGGTCTGGATTGAAATGAAGCGGAATCGTTTTGACTGTTGGGCACACTTCGTGTGTCGCGATGCTTGCGCGTCGCAGCGGCGAGGCCAATGTACGATAGCCTACAGAGGCGTCGCGTTTGGCCCTGTATACTCCACCGGGTAGCGCGAATCAGCGGAGTTCCTGTTTCGCACACCAGGACGGGTGAGTTCATCCCCGTATCCTCGGAGGTTCTTCAGTTCTCGCTCGTGGCACGCAAGGAACTCCAAATCGTGCAGTCTGGCGAGCGGACAAATGCCGCAGGAAAGCCAGTCAGCAACAAGATACTTCTGTCAACCTCCGATAGCGAGTACAACTCTCTTCGCCCACACCTCGAATACGTCCGCTTGCCAAACCATCTAGTCCTTCACGAGAGCGGCGGAAAGCTTGAATTTGCGTATTTCCCGAATCGAGGTCTGATTTCTCTTGTCGTCGTAATGCAAGATGGAAGGACCGCCGAAGCGGGTGTGGTTGGCAATGAGGGCTTTACAGGAACACCAGCGGTTGTTGGCCTTAGCCGGAGCCCGCTGAGGGCGGTGGTTCAAGTCTCCGGCGACGGATTTCGCATAAAAGTTGGAGCTTTACGAAATACATTCGAATCCTCTCCACACCTGCAATTGATATTGAACCGCTATGCCGCAATTCGGAGTATGCAGGTTGCACAAACCGCCGCGTGTAATCGGCTGCACGATATTAAACAGCGCCTTGCGCGGTGGTTGCTAATGACTCAGGACAGAGTGGACTCAGGCGCGCTGCCCATCACCCATGATTTTCTGGCAACCATGCTGGGTACTGATCGGCCTAGCGTGAGCTTGGCAGCTGGTGGCTTGCAGAAGAAAGGGATCATCGAGTACACCCGTGGCGCAGTGAAGATCGTGAACCGCAAAAAACTCGAAGACTCCGCCTGCGAGTGCTACGGCGTTATCCGACAATACGATGGCGAGCTTGGGGTAAGTTAGTCCACGACTGTGCTCCCGATCATCCCTCACTTCAAGCCGAAGGCGTAAAGGTTGCCGCCATTGTCACCGACGTAAACCACACCATCCGCTACCGCTGGAGAGGGAGTCTCAGAGTAGTACGTGCCGTGGTCCCACAGGTAGGCACCGGTTTTGGCATTCACCGCCAGGAAGTCCCAATTGTTGGTGCCGAAATAAACTACTCCATTCGCTACCGCGGGTGAGCCTTTTACAGCGTTGCCGGTTTCATAGCTCCACAACGTGTGGCCGGTGCTGGCTTTCAGGGCAAACAAACTGTTGCCAGAACCGACATAAACCACCCCGTTCGCGACAGCGGGCGAGGACCACGGTATCCAGGGACCGCCAAGGTAGGAACTCCATAGCTTGGCGCCGGTACCGGCGTTCAGCGCGTACAACGTGTAGGTGTCTCCCGCGCCGATATAAACCACGCCATTCGCCACAGCGGGCGAGGAAGCCAAGTCTTCGTAATTGCCGCCGACGTAGTAGCTCCAGACCTTGACACCGGTGCCGGCGTTCAGTGCATACACGTTCCCGTCGTAGGAGCTGGCATAAACCATTCCGTTCTCTACGGCAGGGGTGGAAGTCACGAAGCCAGCGGTGGTGAAGCTCCACAGCAGGGCACCACTGCTGCCGTTCAAGGCGTACACGTTGCCATCGTTCGAACCGATATACACCACCCCATTGAACACCGTGGGGGAGGACACGATTGTGGCTCCAGTTTGGTAATTCCATACCTTAATGCCGGTGCGGGCATTCAGGGCGTATACGAGGCCGTCGATGGAGCCGAAATAGACCATTCCATTCGCTATCGCCGGCGAGGAGAGATCCGTGCCGCCGCTGGCGCTTTGGTAGCTCCACAGCAGGGCGCCGTTGCTGGAGTTTAGCGCGTAGAAGATCCCGCTATACGTGCCGGTATAAACCACCCCATGCGCCACTACGGGAGAGGAAGCCGTTTCACCGGTGGGATAGCTCCACTTCAGTTGGAGACTCCCAACGTTGTTGACGTTGATCACCTTCTCATACGGGTTCCAGCGCTGCATGTTGGTCCCGTGGAACTGGCTCCAGGTGTTGACAGTGTTGCCCGCGGGCTGCTGACTCCACGCCGCGGACACGAAGCATGCACATAGAATCGAAACCAAGATACGGATGTGTTTCATGACGAACCTCCGGAAGATGAACTTGGCCCAGGGTTCCCGGTAATTCAGGTCGTTCGCCTCCGGGGATGCTACCTCAACTGATGGGAATTGTTCTTCGGAGAGGCGAGACGCATATATATGAGATACCGACGAGCGCGTCCTGTCGGTGACTCGGGTCACACGAGCGATGACCACTAAAGGCTGCGGCGCTCAGACTCACCGGCCTCGCCGTACTCCGCAGAAGAGCAAAGCTCGGGTCCTGCCGGAACCCACACGTCGGTTCCTGCTAAAATTGAACCCGCATGCTGCTTCCCTTCGTCCGCGAACTCTTCGCGGACGTAGAAACGCTTCCCGCCTTCACGCGTGTTGCCTCCCACCTGCGGGAGGGCACGGGGCGCATTCGTGTCTCCGGACTCTCGCCCACCGCAAAAGCCTTGCTGCTCGTGCTTTTGCGCCGAAGCGCCGACCGCCCCCTCGTCGTCGTCGTCAACGATAACCGCGCCGTCGAAGATTTTGTTCCCGCGCTTCGCGGCTTCTGCGAACTCACCAGCGCCAGCGATCCCGAAGGAGTCGTTGCCCTCCCGGCCCGCGACGTGCTCCCGTTCCAGAATCTTTCCCCTCATCCCGAGTTACAAGAGGAGCGCGCCACCGCCCTGTGGAAGATTGCCACCGGCAAAGCATCGATTGTGGTCACTCCGGTCGCCGCCACCGCCATCCTGCTGCGCTCCGCCGAGTACTACACCGACCTGGCCCGCGTTCTCCGCCGCGGTGAATCCTTCGATGTCGAGAAAGTTCTCGCTCACCTGAACACCGTCGGCTACGAGTCCGCCGATGTCGTCGAAATGCCCGGCCAATACGCGCTCCGCGGCGGCATCCTCGATGTGTATTCTCCCGAAGCCGAGCGCCCCGTCCGCATCGAATTCTTCGGCGACGAGGTCGAATCGATCCGCCGCTTCGATCCCGCTTCGCAGCGTTCCTCCAATCCCATGGACGAAGCGCTCCTGTTGCCGCTCACCGAGACCCCGGTCAGCGATCAACTGTTGGGCGCGATTCACACCCGGCTGTCAGGCAAGCGAATCACAGGCACGGAAGAAATCGTAGAAGCCGCCGTGCGCTCCGGCGGAGTCACCGTCTTCCCCGGCTGGGAGTTTTACGCTCCCGTCGCCGGCGCCGACCGCACCGTCTTCGATCTCCTCCCACACGCCGCCGTCCTGCTCGACGAGCCCGACCTGCTCCGCACTGAATTCGACCGCTTCTGGACCCGCGTCGAAGAAGCCCACGAACGCAGCGGAGTCGGCAATCTCGTTCGCCCCGTGGATTTGTATTTGCCGCCCGATGATTGGTGGAAGAAAGTCGCGTCCCTGACCGGAGCGGACGTTGAACATCTCGGCATCACCCGCACCATTGAAGACGACGCGGACTCCACCGTCGCTTTCCTCACGCAGCCCACTCCCCGCTTCCACGGTGCCGTCCCCACGATGCTTGAGGAAGTCCAGAAACTCACCGGGCAGGGAAATCAGGTTCTGTTTTCCGTGCCGAACACCGGCGAAGTCGAGCGCCTGGCCGACATCTTCACCGAATACAACGTCTCGTTTCGCCTGGGCAGCCGCACCCGCGGCGGCGAAAGCTACGCCGACGAAACCAGCTACTTTGCCGGAGAAATTCTCACCACAACGCTGGCCAAAGCCTACGTTCCCGACGGCGTGATGTTCCCCGACGCGCACCTCGCCATCTTCGGCGCGCGCGATCTGTTCGACGAATCCGACGCGGTCGCCTCTCGCCCGCAGCGCCAGAAGTCGAAAGTCTCCGCCTTCCTCTCCGACTTCCGCGACCTGCAGGTCGGAGACTACGTCGTCCACGTCGAACACGGCATCGGCCAGTATCAAGGCCTGAAGGAAATCAATCAGGGCGACGGCAACGCCGAGTTTATGCTGCTCGAATACGCCGAAGGCGCACGCCTCTACGTCCCGCTCACGCGCCTCGATCTGATTCAGAAATACCGGTCTTCGGAAGGGGCCAAGCCGGCCTTGAGTCATCTCGGCACGCAGGCGTGGTCCAAAACCAAAGCCCGCGTGCGCAAGGCCATGAAAGACATGGCCGACGAACTTCTCAAGCTCTACGCCGAACGCAAAATGGCCAAGGGCCACTCCTTCCCGGCGGGCAACGACTTCGTCCGCGAGTTCGAAGACGCGTTCGAATTCAACGAGACGGAAGACCAGGCGCAGGCCATCGCCGACGTCACCCGCGACATGGAATCCGAGCAGCCCATGGACCGACTGCTCTGCGGCGACGTTGGCTATGGCAAGACAGAAGTCGCCATGCGCGCCGCATTCAAAGCCATCGGCGACAACAAGCAGGTCGCCGTGCTCGCGCCGACCACCGTCCTCGCCTTCCAGCACTACGAAACTTTCAAGCAGCGCTTCGGACCGTTCCCCGTCACCATCGAAATGATCAGCCGCTTCCGCAACCCGAAACAGCAGAAAGAAATTCTGCAAAAAACGGAAGCCGGCAAAATCGACATCCTCATCGGCACCCACCGGATTCTCTCGAAAGACCTGAAGTTCGCCGACCTCGGCCTGCTCATCGTCGACGAAGAACAGCGCTTCGGCGTGCGCCACAAAGAACGCATCAAGCAGATGCGCAAGCAGGTCGACGTCCTTACCATGTCGGCAACGCCCATCCCGCGCACGCTGCACATGTCGCTGGTCGGCCTGCGCGATATGAGCGTGATCGAAACTCCGCCCAAGGATCGCATGGCGATTCAAACCGTGGTCGCCAGCTGGGACGACAAACTCATCCAGTCCTCCATCGAGCAGGAACTCGAGCGCGGCGGCCAGGTCTACTTCGTCCACAACCGCGTCGAAAGCATCTGGGAAATCGCCGCCAAACTGCAGGAGTTGGTCCCGAAGGCGCGCATCATGGTCGGCCACGGCCAGATGGGCGAAACCGAACTCGAAAAAGTGATGCTTGGCTTCATGCATCACGAAGCCGACATCCTCGTCGCTACCACGATCATCGAAAACGGACTCGACATCCCGCTCTGCAACACGATCCTCATCAATCGCGCCGACCGCCTCGGCCTCTCCGAGCTCTACCAGCTGCGCGGACGCGTCGGCCGCTCGAATCGCCGCGCCTACGCCTACCTGCTCATTCCGAAGGAAGTGGAACTCACGCCGATCGCCCGTCGTCGCTTGGCCGCATTGAAAGAATTCTCCGACCTCGGCGCCGGATTCAAAATCGCCGCCCTCGATCTCGAACTCCGCGGCGCTGGCAATCTCCTCGGCGGTGAGCAGAGTGGGCACATCGAAGCCATCGGCTTCGAGCTCTACACGCAAATGCTCGAGCGCGCCGTCCGCGAAATGAAGGGCGAGGCCGCGCCCGACGAGGCCGAAACCCAGCTCAACCTAGGTCTCAACATCCGCATCAACGCGGACTACATCCCCGAAGAAAACCAGCGCCTCCAGATGTACAAGCGCGTAGCTCGCGTGGAAACCGAATCGCAACTCGGCGACGTCGGCGCCGAACTGCAAGACCGCTACGGCCCTCCGCCGCAACCAGTCCGCAACCTGCTCGACTACGCCTCGCTCAAGCTGATCTGCATGCGCGTCGGCGTGAACGCCATCGAGCGCAAGCGCGACTTCGTGACTTTCAAGTTCCGCCAGAACGCCGCCGTCGATCCCGAACAGCTGGCGCGCTTCGTCTCCGCCCAAAAAGGCGCGCAATTCACGCCAGACGGAATGCTGAAGTTCGTCCTGAAAGCCACCGCCGCAGACGAAGTACTACGAGCCTTGCGCACAGTTCTAGAGCAACTGGCCAGCGAGGAAGCGCCATCAGAAGTGCAATCTGGAGCGACCCAGCAGAAATCTTAGTAAGTACATCCGGGTCGCCAGCGCAAACCCGAACAGTTACAATTGGCAGTCCCGTTGAACAGAAGGGCCAACGACCTAACACCTAAGACCCAATACCCGACCATGCCCATGAAAGTTCGCAAAGCCGTATTCCCCGCCGCCGGCCTAGGCACTCGCTTTCTGCCCGCAACCAAAGCTCAGCCCAAAGAGATGCTCCCAATCGTCGACAAGCCGATCATTCAATACGGCGTCGAAGAAGCCATGGCGTCCGGATGCGATCAGATCCTCATCATCACGGGTCGCGGCAAGCAGTCGATCGAGGACCACTTCGACGTCAGCTACGAACTCGAGAAAATGCTCGAGGAGCGCCGCAAGACCGACCTGCTGAAGATCGTCCGCAACATTTCCGACATGATGCACGTCGCCTACGTCCGCCAGAAAGAGGCGCTCGGCCTCGGCCACGCCGTGCTCATGGCGCGCGAACTCGTTGGCAACGAACCGTTCGCCGTCCTGCTCGCAGACGACGTCATCGACGCGCCCGTCCCCTGCCTCAAGCAGATGGTCAACGTCTTCGACCAGAAACAGTGCTCCGTCATCGCCGCCCAGGTCGTCGAAGGCAAAATGATTTCCTCGTACGGCGTCTTCGATGCTCAGCCCGCCGAGGGATTCAACGGACGCCTCTTCGAGATCCGCAACATGGTCGAAAAGCCGAAGCCCGAAGAGGCCCCCTCAAACCTGGCGATCATCGGCCGCTACATCCTCACCCCGGCCATTTTCGATTGCCTTGCGAAGACTCCCACGGGCGCGGGGGGCGAACTCCAACTCACCGACGGCATGAGAATGTTGTTAAAGCAGGAAAAAATGTACGCCTACGTCTACGAAGGCAAACGTTACGACACCGGCGACAAACTGGGATTCCTGAAAGCTACCGTAGAATTCGCCCTGAAGCGATCGGACCTGGGCGGTCCATTTCGCCAGTATTTGAAAGATTTGGACCTGTAGGGGGATGGGGTTCGTGCTGCTCTCTCTGGCACGTTCGTTTTCGTTCGGCCAACTGTAGTTCAGTGAAGAGCCTGCCCGCGAAGGCTGTTCTTGAACCACCGATCGACCCGGAACCTCCTCCTGCCGTGAACACCAACGGAGGTTGCACGCACCGATGGGCAGGCGCCGCGAGCCCCGCAAGCAAATCGAAGTCCCAGTTCGTATTTTCGGCACCGACAGCCGCGGTCAGGTTTTTTCCGAAAAAGTCACCACCGTCAGCGTCAGCCGGAACGGGGTCGAGGTGGCAGGAGTTCGTCCCGACCTCGGCCTCGATGAGATCGTTGGGCTGACTTACGGCAGCAATCGCGTGCACTTCCGGGTCAAGTGGATCGGTGAACCCGGAACGCCGCGAGCCGGGCACTTGGGCCTACTCAATATTGCCCCTGAAAAACCGTTGTGGGACTTCCCGCTCGCCGCGGGCGCTGCGGATGACTACCAGGCAACGGCCGTCGAACACCGCAGGAATCCCCGGTACCGCTGCCAAAACTCCATCGAGATTCATGTGCAAAACGGACCCTCGTTCTGGGGCACGGTCGCCGACCTCAGCCTGACGGGATGCTACGTCGAGATCCCAATCCCGTTCGAAGTCGGGAAGAATCTGAAAGTCGGCATCTGGTTCGGACAAACCAAAGCGTGGGCCCAAGCTCGCGTTGCCCACAGAACGCAGGGTATGGGAGTCGGCTTGAAGTTCACTGAGATTTCCGACCCGGACCTCGACCAGATTCGACAATTTCTTGCGAGCCTCGCGCCGTTTGCGCGGAAGCCATTGCGGGTCGTCGGCCCGCGTCAAGGAAAAACCTAGCTGTGCACCGTTGCGCCATCCGACACGTTCCTCTTGCGGCCAGGTTGAGGATTCTGGATCCTATTTTTCTCGCAACTTCCTCGACTTCTCCTCCACGCCCCGCGCCAACTTCTCTTTGTGAGCATCAAGCTTCTTCACCATCGAAGCATCCCCCAAAGCAATCATCTGCGCCGCCAGAATCCCAGCGTTCGTCGCCCCTGGCCTTCCAATCGCCACGGTAGCCACCGGAATCCCAGCCGGCATCTGCACCGTCGCCAGCAGCGAATCCATCCCGTTCAGCGAAGTCGAAGGAATCGGCACTCCTATCACCGGCAAAGTCGTATGCGCCGCGATCACCCCCGCCAGATGCGCCGCCCCGCCCGCTCCCGCAATGATCACCTGAATCCCGCGCCCCGCGGCCTTGCGCGCAAAATCAGCGGTCCGGTCCGGCGACCGGTGCGCCGACGTCACATCAATCTCATACCCGATGCCAAACTCGTCGAGCGCCTTCCCCGCCTCGCGCATAATCTCCAGATCCGAATCGCTCCCCATCACAATCGAAACCAGCGTCTTGCTCATCGAGCTCTCCAATTTGTTTTTTGTATTGTCATCCTGAGCGGAGGATTTGCTTCGCAAACGCGAAGCAAATCCGCAGTCGAAGGATCCCTACCGAATCACCCCACCCGAACCAGCAAGTAAGATCTCAAACTCGGACAGTCTTTGAAACCTTGAAACTCTGAAACCTTGAAACCTACTTCTTCAACGCCCGCCCCGCAATATCCTTCCGATAATGCGCCCCGTCGAACGAAATCTTCCCGCAAGCCTCATAAGCCCGCGCCACGGCCGTTTCCAAATCGGCAGCCCGCGCCGTCACTCCCAACACGCGACCGCCCGCAGTGTAGTAAACCCCGTCGCGCTTCGAAGTACCCGCATGAAAAACCTTCACGCCTGAAATCGCCGCAGCCTCCTCGAGTCCATCAATCCGCTTCCCCACCTCATACGTTCCCGGATATCCTCCCGACGACATCACCACGCACACCGAAGCATCCTGTGACCACTTGAAGTCCCCTTCACTCACGCGCCCTTCGATCGAAGCCTCAAGCGCGTCGGTCAGATCACTCTCAAGCCGCATCAGAATCGGCTGCGTCTCCGGATCGCCAAAGCGGCAGTTGAACTCCAGCACCATCGGCCCGCGCGCCGTCATCATCAGCCCGCAGTACAGCACGCCCTTAAATTCCGCGCTCTCGGCCTTCATGCCCGCCACCACAGGCCGCGCAATGTGATGCACCAGCCAGTCGCGCATGCGGTCGTCGACAATGTCCGCCGTCGAATACGCACCCATGCCACCGGTATTCGGACCGGTATCGCCGTCGCCCACGCGCTTGTGATCCTGCGCCGCCACCAGGGGAGCCACGCGCTCGCCATCGCTGAACACCAGGAACGAAAGCTCGTCGCCCTTCAAACACTCTTCCAGCACGACGCGCGCCCCGGCCTCGCCCAGCATCTTCCCGCTGAGCATCTCCGCCGCGACGCTGGCCGCCTCTTCCTTGCTCTTGGCAATCACCACTCCCTTGCCCGCCGCGAGCCCGTCGGCCTTCACCACCACCGGCACATGAAAATGCCCGAGCGACGACCGCACCTGCTCGATCGAATCACAAATCGCAAAGGGAGCCGTAGGGATGTGGTGCCGCTGCAGAAATTCCTTGGCAAAGCTCTTGCTCGATTCCAGCTGCGCCGCGGCCCGCGTCGGACCAAACGCCGGCCACCCGCGCCGTGCAAACTCATCGACGACACCGAGCGTAAGAGGCAGTTCCGGCCCGACCACGGTAAGATCCGGCTGCAGACGCGCCGCCAGCGCGGTGATCGACTCCAGACTCTTCAGATCCGCCGCCACGCACTCCGCATCATCGGCGATCCCGCCGTTCCCCGGCGCGCAGTAAAGCTGCGAAACCCGCGGCGACTGCCGCAGCTTCCATACCAGCGCATGCTCGCGCCCGCCGTTACCGAGGACCAGAACTTTCATAAGCCAGAGAAAATTAAGGTTAGGGGTTCAGCGTGAATGCTGTCAAACGGCGGTCCGGCGCGTAATGGTCGTTGGCAGTTCGTAACCTTCCTGTAACCCGCCGAGCGTAGGGTTGATGCTTTCGTGCGGGCAATCGTTTATGCGATTATTCTGGGCCGGGAATGTAGTTAACTATAGTTAATGTAGTATGGTATAGTTTCGTTAATTTCTCAAACTATCGAGGCAGGACTGAAAATTGGTTGGGGGACGTCTGCTGCGAACCAGCAGCAGGCTCGAATTACACAATCTGCATGAGATTTCAGCACCAATTCGTACATCTGCGCGCACGGTGGGTGCTGCTGGCGACCATTGTGGCCTTCGCTCCAGCAGCCTCTCTGTTCGCGCAGCAGTCCGATCCTCAGCCTCCTCCCGCGCGACAATCTGTCACCACCGCTGCGCCGGTTGCCAACGCCGCCGACCCCGCCCCGGACGACGCCACCGAATCCATGTTCCCGCATTTGAAGAACACGCGCTTCTGGCTCTCCGGCCAGGCCAACTTCGTTTTTCAGGCTCTTCCCCCGTTCCCCGCGCTCTACAGCGGCCCGCACAGTCTCGGACCGAACTACGAGAAGGCCACTTCCCGCGTCATGACGCTCTACACCGGAGCGCGCCTCAACAACTCCACCGAGATCCTGGTCGACATCGAAGAAGCCGGCGGCGCGGCGCTCAGCCTCGGTTTCGGCCTCGCTGGCAATACCGATCTCGACATCGTGCGCAACCCATCGCTGAGCAAAGCTCCCTACGTCGGCCGCGCCATGATCCATACCGTCATCGCGCTCAGCAAAGACAAAATCGAAAACCAGCGCAGCTATCTCTCCCTCTTCGACGAACTCCCGCGCCGCCGCCTCGAACTCCGCTTCGGCAAATTCACCCTCCCCGATTTTTTCGACATCAATTCTGTCGGCTCCGACACCCACCTCCAGTTCCTCAACTGGACCACCGACAACAACGGCGCTTACGACTACGCCGCCGACACCCGCGGCTACACCGTCGGACTCACCGCCGATTACGAAGACCGCAACTGGGGATTCCGTTTCGCCGAAGCCCTCATGCCCAAAATTGCCAACGGCATCGACCTCGTCTGGCGCCCCTGGCAAGTCCACGCGGAGAATTTCGAATACGAACTGCGTCACGGCTTCATTCCGAAAAAAGCCGGCGTCGTTCGCCTGCTCGCCTACACCAACTCCGCCAACATGGGAATCTATCGCGATCAAGTCATCCAAGCCGCCGCAGCCAACACCACTCCCGACATCACCAACCATCCCTGGAACATCACTCGCAAGTATGGCTTCGGCATCAACCTCGAGCAGAATCTCACCCACTACCTCACCGCCTTCGCCCGCTTTGGATGGGACAACGGCAAGACCGAATCCTTCGCCTACACGGAAGTCGATCAAATTTTTGCGGAAGGCGTCGGCGCGAACGGCGCATGGTGGCATCGCAAGCAAGACCGCGCCGGCGTCGCCTTCATCAGTAACGGAATCAAGAAAGATCACCAGAATTATCTCGCCGCCGGAGGCCTCGGATTCCTCCTCGGCGACGGCCACCTCAACTATGGCCGCGAAAACATCTTCGAGTCTTATTACACCGTGCACGTCTGGCGCGGAATTTATCTCGCGCCGGGCGTGCAGCACATCAACAATCCCGGCTACAACCGCGACCGCGGTCCCGTCGTCGTTCCCACATTCCGCGCGCACTTTGAGTTCTAGCGCGACCGCTCCGAAAAATCCCGTAACCACCGCTGGGCAACGCCCGCAGGCGGTACAGGGTTTCCTGTATTTTCGGGCTTCAGGCTTCCGGGATAGTTTTGTAGGGCATCAAACGTTACGGACAGCACGACCCGCAGGGCGCCACCCGTCGAGCGATGCTTGCCCCGTTGCATGCCGATCCGAATCCTGATTGCCGACGACAATCCGCCGGTTCGAATAGCCCTGCGCCGCCTGCTCGAGAGCACCGGCGGCTGGGAGATCGTTGACGTCGAGAATGGCCAGCAAGCCGTCGCCAAGGCCCAGGAACTCCGGCCCAACGTCGTCATTCTGGACCTGGTCATGCCCGTGATGGATGGCCTCGCCGCCGCCCGCGAACTCTCCAAACTCCTGCCCGGGATCCCTCTGCTGATGCATACCCTGCACTGGTCGCCGCAGGTGGAAATTGGAGGCGCAGAAAGTCGGCGTGCGAAAAGTAGTGCCCAAGGCCGACAGTAAAGGTCTGGTTTCCGCCATTCAGCAGGCGCTCACCGCCGAGCCACCCGCCGCAGTCGCAGCCCTAAGAGAGACCATCCCGGCGATTCTCCCGCCGCCCGACACCACCGCCCTGCCCCCAATCACCGATTCTGATTCTGCGAAGGCAGCGGCCACCGACGAACCCGAAGCGCCCAAAGTCGCCGGACCGGATGACATCCCAGAAAGTTCTCCCCCGACCTGACCGGGAAACCGGCCGGGTGCCCCACCCTTCTCGCGTTCGTAGCGAGAGGGTGGGGAATTTGATGGCTCTCACCATTCATCCTGAGGAACTCTCTGTCATCCCGGGCGCGCCCTGTCATCCTGAGGAACTCTCTGTCATCCTGAGCAACGCGAAGGATCTCTGCACTTTGCCGAAATCGCCACGAAACCGCGCTTCTCCCCAATTCTTGTCAATAGGCCAAAATGACTCGATCGAACCTAACTCGATGAAAGCGCTCCGAATATAAAGTCCCCAACCATGTCCACTTTGCCCCTGCCAATTTAGTAAAATAGATATAGAGACAAAAATTCAGAGGCGCGGCCCACCCGGTCGCGCCTTTCGTGTTTTCGGGACGAGTCAGGGGCAGTGCGGATGAAGCAGTGGGAGAAGTTCAGCACTTTCAAGCAGCGTGGCGAATGGGTCGAACTTCTATTCATGGCGGCCGCCGCCTCGCACGGATATCACATCCTCAAACCCTGGGGAGACTCCCTCGCCTACGACGTCGCCATCGAACACGCCGGCGGCCTGCTGCGGGTGCAGGTCAAATCCAGCAGCGTGCGCAACGGCACCGGATACTTCTGCCAGTTCCACCGCAACTACCTCACCGAGCATCCCTACACCCTCGATGATGTCGACCTCTTCGCCACCTACATCATCCCGGTCACCACCTGGTACCTGATCCCCGCAGCCGTGATCCTCAAGCCCACCGTGAAAGTTGGCCTCACCCTTTATCCCGTAACCGCCCTGAAGAAAGATCGCTATCGATACGAACACTACCGCGAAGCCTGGGGATTGCTCAGCAAAGACAGACGGCAACTAGCCCGCAGCAGTAAGTCCCGCTAACTCTGGGTTAGCGCCAGCCATCCTCCACGTAGTCATCCCACGTTGTCATCCTGAGCGAGACGTTCTTTGTCTCGCGAAGGATCTATGTAATTCCCGGCAAACTGCATAGGTCCTTCAGCCCGCAAAACACGCGGACCTCAGGATGACATAGCAAACACGCCGCTCCATCCGAGATCCGCGGCTGCCCCACCCTTCGCGGTTTTCGAAGGGTGGGAAGCGATGCTGCCTGCACAGGAGTTCCGGATTCTTGAGGTGAACGTTCGAGACCCCGACCCTTCGCAAACTGCGCGAAGAGCCCGCCCTGAGCGCAGTCGAAGCGACAGGGCACCCATTGTGTTGCTGGTGTCGGTGAGATCAAAGGTGGGCCACCGCCCACAGCGGTCATTTTTCAGGAGCTTGAATAGTGGGTCGCTGCGCGCCCTGATACCTGCCCCGATATAGTGCTCCGTTCTTGGCGGTGCACTCTGCGATGAAGAGCTGAGCGATCGCAGTTCCTGGGAGAAGTCGTACGCGAAGCCCAGCAAGATTCACTATCTCGAAGGTGATCCTCCCTTGATAGCCAGGGTCTATTTGCGCATCGCAGCACGAGACAGTTATGAACAGCCTCGCCAAAGAACCCTTCGTTTGCAACAGTCCCAAATGGCCGGGAGGCATGGATACACTTTCTTCAGACATCGCAAGAAATGCCGAGTGGGGTTCTAGCAGTATTCCTTCCTCGGGTACTTCTAATCTCTTTACCCATTCTGGTCGAATGGGCTGGCCATATACGTGCTCCTGCCCCTCGTTCTCGACTCTCAGTATCTCTCGCCCAAGGGTAAGGGTGATGGAGTTGACGTCATAGCTGTCGGGGTTTGAGACAATCCCGTCCCGCTGGATCAGCGCCAATAGTCTGTCGCCCGTGATAATCATTTCGCTGTGTGAGTAAGCTTGAAGATGTAATACGCCATTGCTGACGTGATCAGCGCTCCAACGATTCCGCCAATAACTGGGGCGAGTTTATAGTATTCTCGGCTCCAACTCGCCATGACGCGCTTCGAGAACGGCAATGTCTGTAACTTGGGCGCGGGACTGGGGCGCGTCTTCAAGCCGCGTTTGGAATATCCCTCCATGGAGACGAAAGCGCATGTGCATAGCGGCTCTCCACGCTGAAGGACAGCTGTGCTCTTACCGCCGTTGAACAAGCCGATCCGCAGATGATCACAGAATAGAGGGTCTATCTTGCCGGGTGACAACATGACGCCCATAAAAATGTAACGCCCTTTGCCCGAGACGAAGCCAAAAATGTTCGCTGGTAGCCCAACCTTTTCTTGCGAGTCCACGACGACCGACTCACCGGAGCGTAGTTTGATTCCGTCCGCCCCGACCTGAATATACGCATCTTCCGAGCATGAGGAGAACGCATCGCCGACGTGTAACTCAACCGACGACGGACCGTCCTCAAGGCTCACCGGTGCGCTCATGTAGATAAGGCTGTTGGGTTGTCGAGCTGACTGCATGTAAAGATCGAAATCGTTTGTAAGTCGCGCTTCCAAATCAACAATTGGCATGGCGGTCTGCACCCAGATTGGATCTTGAGCTCAATCGAGTGTAGCTGAGATCCGCGGACTGCTCCAGAACGACTTGGCCCGCTAAAGCGTAGGCTTCTTGAAGGCATCGTTCCCATTGGGGCGGGTGGCCCGTCCCTCGCAGTTTTCGAAGGGCGGGAAGCGATGCTGCTTGCACAGGAATCGCAGATTGCGCGAGGAGCCTGTCCTGAGCAGAGTCCAAGAGACGAGCCCATTGTGTTTTCAGCGAGATCAAAAGCCGGGCTACCCGCCAGTGGGGGGAATTAAGAGCGCTATACTCGGGGGTTAGTGAGCCACCAGAGCAGGACGAGTAATAGCATGCATCTGCTCCGGGGCCACAGGTGCCTTGAACTGCTTACTTAGCTTCAACCCTTGCCGCTGGTACGAAGAGCCAATTCCAGATCCATAAACCTTATCGGGGGCATCCGCCATGCGGTAATAGTGAAGCCTTCCAACGACATCATTATCTTCTAGCAAGATCGGGACCTCATAAGCCCTGACTTCCAAGACGGCCTTGGTTCCGCTAATGTCCCCCTTCTTGGAACCGTATCCGAAACCAGGATCAAAAAAGCCAGCGTAATGAACGCGAAATTCACCCATGCTTGGGTCATGGGCCACCATCTCCGCGGACCACTCCAGAGGAACACTGACTAGCGCTTTTGAGGCCAAAAGGTAAAAAGCGCCCTTGTCGAGGATCAGACGCTGGTGCTTGCTGCGAAAAATGATATCCCAGTAGTCGGCTGGATCGTAGTAGTTAATCTTATCCATCTCGATAAGCGGCGCAGCCACTTTCGCTCTATATGCAACAATGCCGTTGTCATCCCCAACCAAATCTGCCGTCAATTCAACTCCCTCGCCCACGCGATCCAGGGTCGGGGTGCCGTCCGAGGAAAACACCAAATTTTCGCGTGTTGCCAAGGCTCTTAGTTCGCCATTCCGAATTGGATCGAGAGACGCTCCACGAATGAATCGCAGTTGGTTAAGAGTCATCCCAGCTCTCAGTCGTATCGGGAAGGTGCGCGAGGATACCTCCACAAAGAGACCGCCCTTGTATGCCAAGGGAACACGGTCAAACTGGTCCCCATGCTCGGTAATCAAGCGCGTAAATAGATCGAGCCTGCCCGTGGTACTCTTCGGGTTGGCCACACCCTGCACATCACTTGGCAGCCGCAGATTCTCCAATAACGGAATGATGTACACCGCGCCTGGCTCTAGCTGGGTCGGAGCATCAGCATCTAAGGCTATTGAGCCAAACGATAACTCCTTGACTTTCGTCATCAGTGTCGCAGAGCGACCACGAAGAAAACTGGCGCGCACGCGATACGCTACGGGGCCTAATCGCAAGTCAATACTTGCAGGCTGAATCTGGCTGGGGAGTACCTCCAGCGACGCACTGATCTGACCGGTCGCTACCATGCGGCGAATGTCTTGACATGGCAAGATTCCTTTGCGCCCTTCTAGTGCGTCTAATTCTGGAAACAGCGATCGCTCGACGATGCCCACTCTCAATAGTCCTGCCGTAGAATTTATGAATCCCGGTGTTTCTTGGCTGCGTCTAGCAGCCTTTTATGCCGCTCTATCAATTGCGCTCCGTTGTACAGCGCAACGCAGTCAAGACTACAAAAGACGCCGTCTCCGTACACTTGACGTTTACCCGGCGCTATCGTCGCTCCGCAGTTCGGGCACACGTTCATGTCCGCCAAGCTCCGTAGGGCGTTCCGTTCGGATGTGTCCATCGATAGCCTTCCTGTACTCCTCTAGCGTCTCTGTCGTTGGCTCCCCGGTATGGAAGGTGTAGCCTGCCCGCCGTAACGTCGCTTCGAGCGTGGCGATAGATCGTTCAAACCCAGACGGTACTTCCACGTACACTGGTACGACGAAGACGCTAGGCACTGTGGCAGTCCCCTTTTGACGCGCAGATTGAAATTGATCGTAAAGACTCGGAACTTGTAACACTCTATTCACGTGTACCTTCTTCGTCAATGCCGCATTTTCTGTGCATTAGTACCTACTATCAACAGAAATTTCCACAGGTAGCCCGACTCGTCAATACCGCCTTGTCCGCCGTTATTTTCGCTATGGTGGGAGGACTAGACGGCGTTCACACGCCCACCGGCTCCTTCTTCGTCGCCAGCAACTGCCGCAGCACATACTGCAGAATCCCGCCGTTCGCGTAGTACAGGGCTTCCTGCGGCGTGTCGATGCGGACCAGCGCCTCGAACTCGATATCCGGCTGGCCTTTCACGGTGGCGCGCACTTTCACTTGCCGTCCGGCGGCGAAGTGCTCGACCAGGTCGCGGACGCCGCTGATCTCGAACACTTCCTCGCCCGTCAGCTTGAGCGATTCCGCGTTCTGGCCCGCGAGGAACTGCAGCGGCAGCACTCCCATGCCCACCAGGTTCGAGCGGTGAATGCGTTCGTAGCTCTCGGCGATCACTGCGCGCACGCCCAGCAGCGCCGGACCTTTGGCCGCCCAGTCGCGCGACGAACCCGATCCGTATTCCTTGCCCGCGAGAACGATGAGCGGCGTGCCTGCGGCGCGATACTTTTCCGACGCGTCGAAGATCGACATTTCGGTGTTCGTCGGCAGGTGCCGCGTGAATCCACCTTCGGTCGCGACCAGCTTATTGCGCAGGCGGACGTTGGCGAACGTGCCGCGCACCATCACTTCATGATTGCCGCGGCGCGATCCGTAGGAGTTGAAGTCCCCCGGCTTCACGCCATGTTCCTGCAGATATTTTCCGGCGGGACCGTCTTTCTTGATCGATCCGGCGGGCGAGATGTGGTCGGTGGTGACGCTGTCGCCGAGAATGGCCAGCACCCGCGCCTTCTTGATGTCGTGCACCGGCGCGGGCTTCACCGACATGTCGTCGAAGTACGGAGCCTGCCGGATGTAGGTCGAATCCTTTTCCCACGCGTAGGTCTGGCCCTTGGGAACGGAGAGACCGCGCCAGCGCTCGTCACCTTGAAACACATCGGCGTACGACTTGGAAAACATTTCGGAGGTAATCGACTGCTCCATGGTCTCTTCGATCTCGCGCGACGAGGGCCAGATGTCGGCCATGTAGACGGGCTGCCCGTCGCGGCCCTTGCCGAGAGGATCCTTGCGCAAGTCGATGTCGATGCGGCCCGCCAGCGCGAACGCCACCACCAGCGGCGGTGACATCAGGTAGTTGGCGCGCACTTCGGAGTTGATGCGTCCCTCAAAGTTGCGGTTCCCGGAAAGCACCGAGGCGACGACCAACTCTTTCTCGTCGATGGCCTTCGACACCTCCTCGGGCAGCGGTCCGGAGTTGCCGATGCAGGTGGTGCATCCGTAGCCGACGAGATGAAACTTCAGCTTCTCGAGATACGGCGTCAATCCGGCCTTCGCCAGATAGTCGGTCACGGTCTTCGATCCCGGAGCCAGCGAGGTCTTGACCCACGACGGGACCGACAGACCTTTCTCGACGGCTTTCTTCGCGAGCAGTCCGGCGCCGATGAGCACCGACGGATTCGAAGTGTTGGTGCAGGAAGTGATCGCCGCGATGACGACGCTGCCGTGCTTCAGCGAATCTCTCACCGAAGCAGAAACATGCTCGTGCACATTAGGATCTTCTACGCCGATGGCAGTAGGACTTCCGCCTTCCTGCTCCCACTTCGCGCTGTTTGCAGCAGTGGTCGTCGTTGCCGCAGTCTTCGCAGACTTCGGCTTGATCAGTGAAGGCAGTGCCTTGTTGAACGACTCGCCCGCCTGCGACAGCACAACGCGATCCTGCGGACGCTTCGGCCCCGCCAGACTGGGCTCGACGGTCGCGAGATCGAGCGTGAGCAGTTCCGAGTATTCTGCCTCCGGAGTCTTCTCGTCGTGGAACAGTCCCTGCTCGCGGCTGTAAGCCTCGACCAAAGCAATCTGCTCTTCCGAACGTCCCGTGAGCCGCAGATAGCGCAGCGTCTCCTTATCGATGGGGAAGATGCCGCAAGTAGCGCCATACTCGGGCGCCATGTTCGCAACAGTAGCGCGATCGGCCAGCGACAGATCCTTAAGCCCCGGCCCAAAGTACTCCACAAATTTTCCGACAACCCCATGCTTCCGCAACATCTCAGTGACAGTGAGAACAAAATCCGTAGCAGTAGCCCCCTCCCGCAACCGCCCAGTGAGCTTCACACCAACAACTAGCGGAATGAGCATGGACACAGGCTGCCCCAACATCGCCGCCTCAGCCTCAATTCCACCCACGCCCCACCCCAAAACCCCCAACCCATTCACCATGACGGTGTGACTGTCGGTGCCTACTAATGTGTCTGGGTAGGCGGTGCGTTTGCCGGGGCTTTCGTGGACGAAGACTACGCGCGCGAGGTATTCGAGATTCACTTGGTGGACGATGCCGGTGTCGGGAGGGACGATGGCTAGATTGCGGAAACCGGTTTGGCCCCAACGGAGGAAGGAGTAGCGCTCTTTGTTGCGCTGGAATTCGAGCAGGGCATTCATGTCGAACGCTTGGGCCGTGCCGAATTCGTCGACTTGCACGGAGTGATCGATGACTAGCTCTACCGGTTGCAGTGGGTTGATCAGCGACGGGTCGCCGCCGAGAGTTTTCATGGCGTCGCGCATGGCGGCGAGGTCGACTACGCAGGGGACGCCGGTGAAATCCTGCAGGAGGACGCGGCTGGGAGTGAAGGCGATTTCTTTTTCGGGCTTCGACTGGCTGTTCCAGTTCGCGAGCGCGCGGACTTCTTCTTTGGTGACGTTGCGTCCGTCTTCGGTACGCAGCAGGTTTTCGAGCAGGATGCGCAGCGAGAACGGCAGGTGTTTCGTCGAGATGCCTTGCTTGTCGAGCGCGTCGAGGCGGTAGATTTCGTATTCTTTTTTTCCGACTTTGAGGGTGGATTTGCTGTTGAAACTATTCACAGACATGATGGCCTTCCTAGGAATGAATTCGGGCACGCCGCGGAGCGAAGCTCCGCCGGACAGCCGAAGGCGGCTGTCCCCACATGCGGATTGCAACCTATTAGTGTAATGCGTTGGGGCGGGAATTGAGTAGTGCGGTCAGGCGGCCTGGATGCGCTCGATGGCGGGGACGAGGTCGAGGGCGAGGCGGCTTTTGTCGATGCAGGCGTGGGCGCCCGCTTCGAGCGCGCGGGGCAGGAGCACGGCCGGGTCGTGCTGGCTCATGACCAATATGTTGGTAGCGGGAACTTTCTCACGGAGAAGACGCGCCACGTCCAGCCCGCTTAAGCCCGGCATGCTGATATCGAGCAGGACGAGATCGGGGAGAAGTTCGGTCGCTTTCTGAATTGCGTCCGGGCCATCGATCGCTTCGCCACAGATTTCCCAACTCGTCGGCGCGAGGATATTCCTTACGCCACGCCGGACGACTTCGCTGTCATCGGCGATGAGAATTCGCATGATTGTCGGTGAACTTGCCCCCGTACCAGAGAGAGTATCACCCAATGATCGGGGTGGGTTCATTCGAATTTTCCTGGTCACTGGTCTCGTTCGGTTGGGCGGGGGAATTTTCGGACAGGGGGAACTGGAAGGAAATCTTTGTTCCCTTGTGATTGGATTCAATCATCATATGGCCGCCAAAGTGGCGGGCCCGCTCGCGCATGCCCCGTATGCCAACACCAGAGCCCTGCGATTGAATCTCAGAAAGTTTTTCTGCCGAAATGCCTTTGCCGCTGTCCTGAACCTCGAGGGAGACGCTGTCGCCGTTGCAGGCGAGACGGATGACCGCGCTCTTGCTGCCGCTGTGGCGATGGATGTTGGTGAGAGATTCCTGGACCAGACGGAATATCACCAACTCCATTTCACGAGACAGACGGGCGAGTGGCCTCGAGTCCATTCATGCGAGGCATGGAGATGTCCATCAAGACGAGAGATGGGCGCAAAGCCTTCGCTCGTTCGACACCCTGAAGACCGTCTTCGGCCTCGCCGCAGATCTGCCACTCGGGGCGGGCGGAGAGCAAGGAACGCAGTCCGCGCCGCACGATTTCATGGTCATCGACGATGAGGATATTTCCCGACATCGATTCTCCCGAACGAACCCATTCCTTTCAGCTGCGATGATCTCCGCGACCGTAACCCGGTGCGATGGACGCAAAGCTTGATGCCTTTCGACCACGCCCCGCTGCATGTTAGCTGTGCAGCGGAAGACAGGCACATACAGTGTTTCCTGTAACCGGTGAGATGATTCGCGGGTCTTGTGAGTGACGGTCTTGTCAGTGACGATCTTGTCAGTAACGGTCCAGCCGGTTCACACCGCCAGTGCGCCGCCGGTGGGCGAATACTGTAGCACCGTTGAGGGGCGGCTGTCATACTCCTGTTTCCCCTGCAGGAGGCATTCCCTTGACTGAACCTGGTCCCAGGCTCACCGAAGAGCTACGCGACGAACACGTGCCGGCCGATGGAACCGATCGGCGGAACGAACCACCTGGCGCGCCACCACAGGCCTGGGCGCGCATCGATCGAAAGCGTCTGCTGATCTGGGTGGGAATCGCGTTCGGTGGTCCGGGAATTCTGCTTTTGGCGGTGCGTCTGGCCGGGGGCGGGGGGAGCTCCGCGTTCAGCGTGCGGAGTGAGTTGCCGGTCAAAGCAGTGATGGTGTTCTTTGTTTCTCTAGCGACCTGGATCGTGTCGCGCATCGAGAAACGCTCGCTCGACGAGTACGGGATTCCGCTGGGACAGGCGTTTGGATGGCGATTCTGGGAAGGGACGGTTTGGGGCTTTGCGATGCTCTCGACGATTCTGCTAGTGCTGCGCGCGTTGGGCCACTTTCAAATTGATTCCGTGGCGCTGGCCGGAGGCGCGATCGTGCGGTGGGCAGTGGCGTGGGGCGTGACGTTTCTGGCTGTGTCGCTGAGCGAAGAGTTAGCGTTCCGCGGATACTGGCTGTTCTCGATGGCGAGGCGTTTGCGCTTCTGGCCGGCGGCGTTATTTCTTTCTGCGGTGTTCGGGGTCGCTCACCTCGGAAACAAGGGAGAGAACGTGCTCGGCGTTGTGCAGGTGGTGGCGACGGGCTTGTTGTTTTGCCTGATGATCCGGCGCACGGGGAATCTGTGGTTCGCCATTGGATTTCATGCGGCGTGGGATTGGGCGGAGACCTTTTTCTATGGCACGCCCGACAGCGGGTTACTCGGCGCGGGGCGGTTCCTGAACAGCTCTGTGCGAGGGCCGAATTGGCTTACAGGAGGGTCTGCGGGGCCGGAGGGCAGCGTGTTTGCATTTTGCGTTCTTCTACTTTGTGCGCTGCTGATTCATTTGCGATTTCCGAAGGCGATTTATCCGGATCGTCCGATTTAACCACCGGGCTAAAGCCCGTTTCGAGTCTGGGTGCCGTAACGCGGCCCTCGAAGGGCCGCTCTTCCACGGTTGGCCAATAGCAATGATCACGGGCGGTGTGGATAGCGTTGATCTGGATAAACGCGATGCGATGTTTGTGGGTTCTTCGCGGTGCCGTGGCGATCCGACCGTGTTCAAGCAACTAGCGAGACCCAGTCCAGACCTGATAGATCACCACTCCGAACATGAAGACGAGATAGAACCTCAGGGCCCAGAAGAGGACCATTTCCGTAGTGGTCAGCTGGCGGCGGGGGCAGTGATGCTTTGCTTTGGCGGAGATCAGTTGGTCGGGTTCTAGAGACGCGACGACCGAGGCGAGGTCTTCGCGCGGCACTTCGGCGCTTGGGGCGGAATTGAAGCGGGGATCCATTCTATTTACCTCCGACGAGCGCGAGGGCGTGGGGCGCGACTACGCTGATGCCGAAGAGGACTCCGGCGGCGACAAGAACGACTACTACTCCGAGCGCGAGGATGTTGGCCCACAACGGGCTGACGAGGTCTCCCATGATTTCGCGGTCGTTGACCAGCATGTACAGAAAGAGCAGAGCGGGCGGCATGGCGAGGACCGCGATCACGTTCACGACAAGCACGATGTAGACGAGGGGGATGCCGGGGATCAGGACGAGTCCGGCGGCGGCGGCGGCTTCGAAAATCAGAACGAGGTAAAAAGATTTTCCCTGCTGGAAGGGGAGATTCAGGCTGTGCGGGCGATGGGCGACTTCTCCGAAGGCATAGGCGGAGGAGGTTGAGATGGTGATGGCGGCGACCATGCCGGCTTCAAACATGCCGAGAGCGAAGAGCGCGGAACCCCAGTGTCCGACGAAGGGCTGGAGGGCTTGCGCGAACTGGGCTCCTTCGAAGTTGGCGACGGACATGCCGTGGGCGAAGAGCGGGGCGGTGGCGACGATGGTGGCGAGAGCGGCGAGGGCTGCCAACGCGGCGCCCAGCACGGTGTCGATGCGGCCGAAGCGGATGTCGTGGGTGGTGAGTCCTTTGTCGGCGATGGCGCTCTGCTGGAAGAAAAGCATCCAGGGGGTGACGGTGGCTCCGATATTGGAGAGGAGAATGAGAACCGTTTCCTGCGTGAGGCCGCCGGGGAGTGGCTTGAAGGTGAACAGTGCGCTGCCGATCGCGCCCCAATGGGGATGGCTGAGCAGCGCGACCGGGATGAACACCAGGTTGAACATGGCGGCGACGAGGGTGATGCGCTCCCAGGTCCAGTAGCGGTGGGCCATCAGCGCGACGAAGAGGACGAGCCAGGCTCCGAGAACGGAGACGGCGGGGGGGACGCCGAAGAATCCCAGGCCGGCGCGGATGGCGATGAACTCGGTGACCAGCGTGAGGAAGTTGCCCACCATGAGGTCGATCATGGAGAACCATCCCCAGAAGGGGCCGAAGCGGTCGAAGATGAGTTCGGCGTGACCGCGGTGGGTGGCGGCGCCGAGGCGCACAGTCATTTCCTGCACGACGCAGGCCATGAGGAAGGTAAGGACGACGAAGGGGAGGAAGAAGCCGATGCCGAAGCGGGCTCCAGTGGCGGCGTACGACAGCATGCTGGGGCCGTCGTTTTCGCCGAGCATGACCAGGATGCCGGGGCCAACCAGCAGCCAGAGCAGGCGGGCGCGGGACCAGGGGCCGCGCTGGGAGCGGATGGTGCGGACGCGCTCGCGGTCGTGGGCGCGGTCGATGTCTTCGTGGGTGATGACCACGCCGTCGGGCGCGGTCATTGATTCGGCTAAGACGTGCGACGGCAATTCCCTCTGGGATTTCGAACTTGTGGTCGTGTCGTTCATGCAGAAGGAGGAGCTCAGGGCCCAGAATGTTAGCGTAAGTATATAGCAAAATATAAACTATGGTTAACTATTTTCTGGGGTGAAGGTGTTGGGCGAACTTCCCACCCTTCGACTTCGCTCAGGGGCAGGCTTTCTCGCGCAAAAGGCCGCGCGAGAAATGGGGCACCCGGCGTCGCGAGATGCTTCCCTTCGCTGAAAAGCGGCTCCGGACGGCATGTCGGGGTCGGCACGCGCGAAGTCAAAATCCCCACCCTCCACGGAAGACGGAGCATGGAATATAATTGCGCGCACACATGGGGCTTACCTCTGGCACGAGACTCGGTCCATATGAGATTCAATCGCCGCTCGGGGCGGGCGGGATGGGAGAGGTGTATCGGGCGCGGGACACGCGGCTCGATCGAACTGTCGCCGTCAAGATTCTTCCCTCTCATCTTTCCGAGAACGCCGAGGCCAAGCAGCGCTTCGATCGGGAAGCGCGCACGATTTCGTCGTTGAACCATCCCAACATCTGCACTCTGCACGATGTCGGCCGCCAGGATGGCGTCGACTACCTGGTGATGGAATACCTGGAGGGCGAGACTCTGGCGGACCGTTTGCGCAAGGGGCCGCTGCCGGTGGCGCAGGTTTTGAAGTACGGAATCGAGATTTGTGAAGGACTCGAAAAGGCGCACCGCAGCGGGGTGACGCACCGCGATCTGAAACCGGGCAACATCATGCTGACCAAGACCGGGGCGAAGCTGATGGACTTCGGTTTGGCGAAGGCGTTCGTGGCGCGGGCGGATGCAACATCGGGACTCACGGTCACGATGACGACGCCGGTGGGGAGCCATCCGCTGACGGCGCAGGGCACGGTGGTGGGGACGTTCCAGTACATGGCGCCGGAGCAGGTGGAAGGCAAAGAAGCCGACGCCCGCTCGGACATTTTCGCGCTGGGAGCGGTGCTGTACGAAATGGCGACGGCGAAGAGAGCGTTCGGGGGCAAGACGGCGGCCAGCGCGATGGCGGCGGTGCTGGAGCGCGATCCAGCTCCGATTTCGACGGTGCAGCCGACGTCGCCCGCCGGGCTCGATCACGTCGTCCAGGGATGTTTGGCGAAGGATCCGGAAGCGCGCTGGCAGAGTGCCGCTGACATCGCGCGCGAGTTGCGCTGGATTGCGAGTGGTGGTTCCGGCGTGGGCGCAGCGCCTCCAGTGAAGGTGGGGCCGCGGTGGCGCGAGCACGTAATTTGGGCTACGGTGGCTGCGGCTCTGCTGGCGGCGCTTGCGTGGTCTCTTCTGCGTGGACACGAGACGGAACGAACGCTGCGGTCGTTTCTGCCTCCGCCGGCGCAAATGAGTTTCGATTTCACGGGGGACTTTTCAGGCCCTCCGGCAATCTCGGCCGATGGCACGGCGGTCGCATTTTGCGCGCGGACGCAGAGGGAACGGGACGTAATTTGGGTACAGTCGTTGGGCGACCTCGCGCCCAAGAAGATCGATGGCACCGAGGGCGCTTCGTTTCCTTTCTGGTCGGCGGACGGGAAGTTTCTGGGATTCTTCGCAGACAGCCATCTGAAGAAAGTTCCGGCAGCGGGTGGGCCGGTGACAATTCTGGCGGAGGCACCGAATCCGCGAGGAGGATCGTGGAACCAGGACAACGTCATCATCTACGAACCGGATTACCGCGATACGCTGTGGCGCATCAGCGCGGCGGGTGGATCGCCGGTGCGCCTGACCAAGTTTGAGAACGACAAGCACACCACGCACCGCTGGCCGCAGTTCCTGCCGGATGGCAAGCATTTTCTGTTCTTCGCGACCAATCACTCCGGCGATTCGGAGCACGGGATTTATTTCGGCTCTCTGGCCGATGGCACTTACAAGCACGTGCTCGACGCGGATTCCGGTGGCCAGTATGCGTCAGGGTATCTGATCTACCATCTGCAGTCGCAATTGCAGGCGCAGAAGTTCGACGATGCGACGGGAACAGTTTCCGGGGAACCAGTGACGCTGGCCAATCTGGTGGAATACGACACGGGAACGTGGCACACCACATTCACCGCGAGCCAGAACGGCCTGTTGGTATACGAACCGGGATCGAAGACGCTGGGAACGGACGTGGTCTGGATGGACCGCAGCGGCAAGACCTTGAGCAAAGTCGCGGAGCGGGCATTTTACAAGGGCGCGGGACGAATCTCTCCGGACGGCAAGAGGCTGGCCATATCGATGGGAGATCCGCAGGCCGACATCTGGGTGTTGGACCTGGCCCGTGGATCGCGAACGCGGCTAACGTTTGGCGGCGCCACGCACCTAGAGCCATCGTGGTCGGCAGACGGGCAGCGGGTTTGTTACACGCGGCAGAACGGCACCACGGTGATGACCGGGACTTCGCTGCGCGCGCGGGTGGCCAACGGCGGCGGGCAGGAAGAAGTCTTGATGGAGACGAATCCCTCCACACCCGTCACTTTGCTGTCGCCGCAGTGGTCGCCGGACGGGCGTTACCTCGTCCACATGGAGCAAAGCGGGCCGACCGGTGCGGGCGTGTGGGCGTTGCCGCTGACCGGAGAGAAAAAACCGTTCCCGGTAGTGCAGCCACAAGTTCCTCAATCGCGAGTAGTTCAGTACCGCTTGTCTCCCGACGGCCGCTGGCTGGCTTACAGCTCGACCGAGTCAGGACGGGAAGAAGTGTACGTCACCCATTTTCCGAGCGGCCAGGGCCGGTGGCAGGTTTCGCAGAATGGCGGGACCTTTCCGGCGTGGCGAGGCGATAGCAAAGAGATCTGGTACTTCGGCGTGGATGGCTCACTGCACGCAGCCGGGGTAAACGCGAAGAGCGAAGAGTTTGAATTGGATCCGGTGCGCGACATCTTCCAGATCAACTATGTCGCTCCGGTTGGATATCCCTACGACGTATCTTCGGATGGCCAGCGTTTGGTCGTCAGCACTTTTCCGGAAGGCGTGTCCACGCCGATGGTGCTGGTGACGAGTTGGACCAGCGAACTGAAGAAATAGCTCCTTCCCGACGACCGGCGCGTTTCCAACTCCACCGTTCCTTATTGCTCGCGCAGCGTGCGCATTGGATCGACGTTGGCGGCTCGTAACGCGGGCGCTAGAGCGGCAAGCATCGAAACGAACATCAGCACTAGCGTCACGATCAGGAAGACGGATCGATCGAGTGGCATGACTTTGAATAAAGTGTCCGTGATGAGTCGGGTGGCGAAGATCGAAGTGAGCATTCCGATCCCGATCCCAACCGATGCGAGGATCGAGGCGCGTCGCAGGACGAGGCCCAAGATCTCGGAGCGCGAGGCGCCGAGCGCGATTCTCAGTCCGAGTTCACGGGTTCTTTCGGAGACGACGTACGAGAGAATCGCATAGAGACCGAGAGCGGAGAGCAAGAGCGCGATTCCGGCGAAACCGGAAACCAGAACAGCTTCGAAGCGTGGTTGCGCGGCCTGCACTGTGATGCTGTCAGTGAAGGTGCGGTAGCCGAAGACGGGAGCGTCCGTCATAGTCGCAACGATTTTGCGAACCGCGTTCTCGTAAGCTGCGGGATCTCCTGCAACCTTCATCACGACAAGCGTGCGCTGATGACTGGGATCTTGGCCATACGGCATAAAGAACTGCGGCTGATAGGGCTCCCACGTGTCATCGACTCTGGTATCGCCAACGACTCCGATGATCTGCCGAGCGATGACCGGTTCGTCGGAATGCTCAAACTTCGGTGTGAAGTACTGGCCGATCGGATCTTCATTCGGGAAATACTTCCTTACGAAGGCTTGGTTGATCACCGCGACTGGCGTGCCTTTCGGATCGTTGTCGCGGGGTGCGAAAGTGCGGCCGCGGAGAAGAGGGATCGATAGAGTTTCAAAGTAGCCGGGCATCGCGATGGCAGCCCCAGCACCCGGAAGATGATCAGGCGAGTTCAGATGATTTGCGATTGTGAAGTTGGTGAAGGCGCCGGGTCCCCAGAGGATGGGTACAGGATGTCCGGCGCCCACCCGCTCGACACCGGGGAGCGCTGCGATCTCCGGGAGAAGTTTGTCGATGAAATGGAACTTGGCTGGCACGGGATAGAGTTTGTTGGTCAACGCGATGTCGAAGTAGACGGTGTGTGTGGTGTCAAAGCCGGGGTCAATGTGAAGGACATTGAGCATGCTGCGGATGAGCAATCCAGATCCGATGAGCAGGGCGAAGCCGAGAGCGGTTTGCGCCACGACGAGCGCGTGCTGAAGACGATTCCGGTTGCGGCCAGAGGTGGTATTGAGGCCACCTTCTCGTAGGGCAGTGGCGGGGTCTGATTGCGACATTCGCCACGCTGGAAGCAGACCAAAGATGAGAGCCGTGCCGGCAGAAAGGACGAGCGCGAATGCCAGCACGCGGCCATCGATGGAGGTGTTGCACAAGCGAGGTACGTCACTGGGGATGAAGTGAAGTCCAGCGCGCAATAGTGCGAACGAGGCGAGAATGCCCGCAGCGCCGCCCGCCAAGGCGAGGAGCATCGCTTCGACCAGCAGTTGACGCACGACGCGAATTCGGCTCGCACCGAGCGCCGTGCGCAAAGCCACTTCTGGACGGCGTCCGTTGGCGCGGGCAAGGAGGAGTCCGGCAACGTTGGCGCAGGCGATGAGCAGGACGACTCCAACCGCAGAGAACAAAAGCGAGAGCACGGGACGAATATCGGAGACTGCTTCGTACAACAATGGGTTGATCGAGACGGCCAGGCGGTAGCGATCCTCGGAATACTGCTGTGCCAGTCCAAGTTGGATGGAGTTTAGTTCGGCGAGGGCTTGCTTGATGCCGACACCGCGCTTGAGGCGCCCGACAATGGAGAGGCGTTCGTCGTCGCGGAAAGAAGTGACCGGAGCCTTACCTTCCGCGTCGATCGCGTAGGTCGACCAGTAGGAGGATGGCTGGGCGATGGGATAGTGGAAGGTCGCGGGCATGACTCCAACGATGGTGTACGGTTCATCACTGATCTTCACCGTTTGACCAAGAACGTTGGGCGACGAAGCAAAATCTGATACCCAGAGTTCGTGACTGAGAATGGCGACGCGATGACCAGGCAGTTGCTCGTCCGCGGTGAATGCGCGACCGAGTGCGGGAGCTACGCCGAGCAGCGAAAACAGGTTCGCGGAGACGCGGCCACCTTCCAGAACTCGAGCGCCTTCACCATTCGCCTTACTAAAGAGACGGGAAATATTGTCGTAAGAAGCGAGCGACTCGAAGGCATGGCTTTGGCGCTGCCAATCGAAAAAGTTGGGATAGGAACTGCCAAGCTGGTTCGCGGCGGCGACGTTGGTGGGGGCGACTCCGGGCGGGAACTCCAGGGTATCGATCGCGACAAGCTGATCCGCGTGAGGGAACAGCAGCGGCCGCAAGAGAATGCCATCGACCAAACTGAAGATGGCGGTCGTTGCTCCGACGCCGAGCGCTAGAGTGAGGACTGCGGTCGCAGCGAATCCTGGACTGCGACGAAACTGGCGCACGGCGAAGGTCACGTCCTGCAGTACCGTCGAGGGCATGGCGTGATTATGACAGGGCGGCGGATGCACGGTAATATCCGTCCTCAAGATGGATACTCCCCGCTTGGTGATCGTGGCGGCACGACGAATCAACCACAGAGGGCACTGAGGCACGGAGGAAGCAGGACAACAGCTTTAGCGTTTGGGGCGGGGGGCGGGGGAGAGCCACACTCGCTCGGAAGCGGCGGGGCCTAGAGACACGGTGCCCGAGGGAGTGGAGAGAGTCAGGGTCTGATCGTAGTTGCGCTCGATCAGGCGCAGCTTGGCTCCGGGACGAACGCCGCGGTGTTCTAGAAATTCCAGGAGTTGGCGGTCGCGTTCGTAGATTCCGCTTACGGTGTAGACGATGTCGAGTTCGGCGTCGGCAAGAAGAACCAAGCCACGGCGGCGGCGGCTGGCGGGGCCTTCGAGTTCACTGAGATTTCCGTGTGGGCACGCGCCGCCGGAGCCCAGTTTCGCCAGGAGTTTCGCTTCGAAGTCGGGAGAAACGGCGTGCTCGAGGCGCTCGGCCTCGTCGTGGACCTTCCACCATTCCATCCCAAAGAGTTCGGAGAGCATGCGTTCGATGAGATGGTGGCGGAGAGTGAGTTTGCGGGCGATTTTGCGTCCGGCAGGGGTGAGGCTGACTTCGCCGCTCGTTTCCACGCGGACCAGGCCGTCTTTCTTCAGGCGGCGCAGGGCCATGGTTACCGCGGGCGGAGAGACCTTCAGCAGGTCGGCGAGGCGCGCGGAGATGACCGCTTCGCCTTCGCTCTCCGCTTCGAGGATCGACTTGAGGTAGTCCTCCTTGGAGACGGTGATCATTGAGGGTGATTATACGATGGGGAGTTAATTGTGGTTAATTAGTGGGTGCGTGGGGACGGGAAACCCGCGGCGCTACGCGCCGCGGCCGGGTCAGAGACCCGGCCCCACACATTCAAAACCGAACCTATACGAGCCGGACCCGCCCCACACGATTTGCTCGGCAAAAGCAAAAAGGACAGTCCGGAGCCCCCGAGACTGTCCCTCAAAACCCTCCCGGTTAGAAGGGTAACTTGATGACCTTAAGGTACTGTGGGCATGTTGCAATGGGATTGCAGAACGATGAATATCTGATGAATTCCGGCAGGCGGGCACTGCTATAGTATTCGTTTGAATTCATCCATGTGTAGACATCCTTTATCTCCTTGCTGAGAGGATTCGATGCCGTCCACTACGTCGCGAAAGACTGAGCAGTCACGGCGCCTGCAGCAGCGGGCGGAGAGCATGATTCCGGGCGGGGTGAATTCTCCGGTGCGGGCGTTTCGATCGGTGGGAGGAGATCCTCTATTCATTGTGCGCGGCAAAGGGTCGCACATCTGGGACGCCGACGAGAACGAATTCATCGACTACATCGGATCGTGGGGACCGCTGATTCTGGGGCACGCGGAGCCGAACGTGCTCGACGCGATTGTGGCCGCGGCGTGCAACGGTACGAGCTTTGGAGCCTCCACGCCTTCTGAGGCAGATCTTGCTGAGTTGGTGCTGGGCGCGTTTCCGCACATCCAGAAGGTGCGCTTCGTCAGTTCGGGGACGGAAGCGACCATGTCGGCGATCCGTTTGGCGCGGGCTTATACAAAACGCAAATACATTGTGAAGTTTGAAGGGTGCTATCACGGGCACGCGGACGCGCTGCTGGTGAAGGCGGGGTCGGGCGTGGCGACGCTGGGGATTCCAGGATCGGCAGGCGTTCCCGAGGAGTTCACGCAGTTCACGCTGGCGTTGCCGTTCAATAATCTTTCGGTCGTCGAGCACGCGTTTCAGAAATTCAAGCACCAGATTGCCTGCGTGATTGTTGAGCCTGTCGTCGGGAACATGGGGTGTGTGCCGGCCGCGGACGATTATCTCGTGGGCTTGCGGATGCTGACCGAGCGCGAGCGGTCGGTGCTGATTTTTGATGAAGTGATGACGGGATTCCGCGTGTCGTTTGGGGGGGCGCAGGAGTTGTACAACATTCGCCCCGATCTGACGACGATGGGGAAGATTATTGGCGGAGGATTGCCGGTCGGCGCGTATGGCGGGCCGAATGAGATTATGGATATGGTTGCGCCGCTCGGGCCGATGTACCAGGCGGGGACGCTGTCGGGGAATCCGCTGGCGATGGCCGCGGGGTGCGCGATGTTGAAGCAGTTGCGGGACCGCAAGGGCGAGATTTATCCGCGGCTGGAGAAGTTGAGTGGGGAGTTAGTCGAGGGCGTGGCAGCGGCCGCGAAGGAAGCTGGAGTTCCGCTCTGCCACAACCGCGTGGGATCGATGTTTACCTGGTTCTTCAACAAGGGGCCGGTGACGGATTGGGATTCGGCGTCGAAGTCGAATACCGAAGCGTTCGGGAAATTCTTTCGCAGCATGCTCGACAGTGGCGTGTATCTGCCGCCTTCGCAGTACGAGGCGGCGTTTCTGGGCGCGGCGCACACGGAAGACGATGTGCAGCGAACGATTGCGGCGGCGAAGCAGGCGTTCGAGGCGGTGAAGAAGTAGGCCTCGCGCTCCCTGTGCAGATGATCAGCGTCGACGCATTGGTAGACGTCCCGCGCGACTCTAGATCTGAGCGACCGCTCTTTGTTCTGCCAACTGCCGGGAAAGAAAATTCAGATACTCTTCCATACCCTCACCGGTTTTCGCCGAGAGGCGAAAGATTTGCATTCCCGGGCGCACGGACTGGATGCTTGTCCGTGCAGCATCCCAATCGAACTCCACGGCGGCCGCGAGTTCGTTCTTGCTGATGACGGCGACATCGGCGCTGTTGAAGATCGTGGGATACTTCAGCGGCTTATCTTCTCCCTCGGTCACCGACATCAACACCAGCCGAAGATTCTCCCCCAGATCGTAGGACGACGGACAAACCAGGTTCCCCACGTTCTCGATGAACAGGAAGTCCAGTTGATGCAGATCCCATTCCTGCAGCGCATTCTGCACCATCGCGGCCTCTAGATGGCATAACGTTCCGGTTGTGATTTGCTTGACGGGCGCTTTGCTGCGCGCCAGACGGACGGCATCGTTCTCGGTGGCAAGATCGCCCACCAGCGCGGCGACGCGATAGCGAGGCTGCAGTTGCGTGAGCGTCTTTTCCAGAAAGGTGGTCTTGCCCGAGCCCGGACTCGAGACCAGGCTCACGACGAAGACTCCCGCCGCGCGGAACTGTTCGCGAAGAGCGCGCGCGATGATGTCGTTTTGCTTCAACACATTTCTTCGCACTTCCACCAGACGCGGCTCGCTCATTCCTCGACCTCCAATGCAAACACCTCAAGTTCTTTGCCCTGACGCACGTCCATCGTCGGCGTGCCACACTCCGGACACTGAAAAAGCTGCACCGACTCCAGCGTCCGCATGTCCTCGCACTGCGCGCAAAACACAATTACAGGCATGTCCTCGACGATCAGTTGCGATCCCTGCAGCGGCGTGTCCTGACACGTGACCTCATAGCAGAACAGCAGCGCATCCTTGACCACGCCAGAAAGCGCGCCCAGCCTGAGATGTACGGCGCTGACCTTCACCCCGCGGCGCTGCGATTCTTCTATCGCAGCCTCGACTATGCCCATCGCAATCGACAGTTCGTGCATCCGCTCGCCGTGCGTATTCTATACCCGATCGCGAAGAGGCTGTGCGCCGAGTCATAGACGAGTTGCGCCGCGAAGAGTATGATCCGCTGTTCTCTTTAGCTCCAGAGAACGCGCGGATAGCCGCTTTTCGCTGAGTCGACCAGACTCCTGATGAGGACTCAATGCTTGATCTCTCCACTACTTACCTTGGACTGAAGCTCCGCACTCCGCTGGTTTCCTCGGCGTCGCCTTTGACGCAGGACATCGACAGCATCCGCCGGCTGGAAGATGCTGGGGCTTCCGCCATTGTGTTTCATTCTCTCTTCGAAGAGGTGGCTCAAGACGCGCAGTCGGCGGCAACTCGCCCCGCGCTCGATCGCTACCTGGGCCTTCTTCGCAAGGCCAGAGAGGCCGTCCGAGTCCCGGTGATTGCCAGCCTGTGCGCGGCAACTCCCAAAGGCTGGACCGAGTACGCGCAGCAGATCGAGCAGGCCGGAGCCAGCGCGCTCGAACTCAATCTGTACCAGGTGCCAAGCCAGGCGGATGTTGCCGGCTGTGTTCTGGAAGACGAGTATGTGCAGGTGGTAACGCTGTCGAAATCCGCGGTGAAGATTCCCGTCGCGGCCAAGCTGACACCGTTCTTCACTAGCATGGCCAACATGGCCAGGCGTTTTGACGCCGCCGGAGCGGATGGCCTGGTCCTGTTCAATCGCTTCTACCAGCCCGACATGAACCTCGACGCACTCGACATCCAGCCCAACGTTCTGCTCAGCACCTCTGAGGCGCTTCGGCTGCCATTCACATGGATTGGCATGCTCTACGGCCGCATCAAGGCGGATCTTGCGGGATCGAGCGGCGTTCACAGTCCCGACGACGTCGTGAAGTTGCTGCTGGTTGGCGCCGACGTCACGATGGTGTGCTCGGCCCTGTTACGCCATGGGATCGGGCACCTGAGTGACCTGGAAGTGGGCCTGCGCCGCTGGATGGAGAAGCACGAATACAAGTCAGTCGCGGATTTCCAAGGAAATCTCAGCCAACTGCGCTGCAAGGATCCGGCTGCGTTTGAGCGAGCTCAGTATGTGAACGCAGTCAAGGGTATCCAGAACGTCGTGCTCACGGGCAAAGAAGCCTGGAGAATTCTCAGCGGCGAGTGAGCGCGGCTCCTCACTTCACCAGCTCACTTCACCAGTTCACTTCACCAACTGGCCGATGAAAACTCCGTAGGGCTCGAGCGTGACCACGTCTCCATTCACCGAAGACTTTCCGGTTGCCACCAGACTCTTGGTCGACGTGAAGCCGTTCTTGCTCATTTCAAAGTTTACCTTCCGCTCCGCGCCTGACATGTTCAACGCGACCAGAACCATCTGATCTTTGTACGCCCGCAGGTACGACAGCACGTTCTGATCGTTCTCATTGAGCGGAACATAGCTGCCATCGAGCAGGGCCCGGTTCGTGTGGCGCAGTTTCAAAACCTTCTTATAGAACGCGAGCACCGACTCCGGATCTTTGGATTCGTCAGCGACATTGTGGGTCTTGGCCGTCGGAGGCACGGGAAGCCACGGCGCGGCCGTCGAGAAGCCGGCATTCGCGCCCTCATCCCATTGCATGGGCGTGCGCTCGCCGTCGCGTCCTTTTTCTTTAGGCCAACCGGTGCGGCCGATCGGGTCTTTTACATCCTCCTTGCGCGTGGGCGGCGTGGTCTTCATCCCAATCTCTTCGCCGTAATACATGATCGGCGTTCCGCGCAGCGTCAGGTACAGACCTGCCATTAACTTCGCGATCTGATCATTGTGCTGGCCATCGCCATAGCGGTCGTAAGAGCGGGCGATGTCGTGATTGCTAACGACAAATGTGGGCCAGCCCGAAGCGGAGTCGACGGCAGCAATCTGCTTACGGAAGTCGGCGGGCGAGAGCTTGTTGACCGTGGTAAATAGAAAATCCATGGGCATCTGCAGTTCGTTGTTGCCTTTGCCGTAATACAAGTTCAGCTCCGCGATGTTGGCCGTCCAGGTTTCGCCGATCAGCACGGCGTTGTATTCGTCGGCCACTTTGCGCAGTTCGCGCAGCGTGTCGTGCACCTCGGGCAGCTTGTCGTTGTACTTGTTCTCCTCAATCGAATCGCCAAAGGCATTCTTGCCGGGCAGGATAGGGTTGTCATGCAGACTGGGATCTTCGAACAAGGTGTCGACGGCATCCAGCCGAAACCCCGACACGCCGCGCTTGTACCACCAGCGCGTTACATCGAACATCGCGTCCTTCACAGCCGGATTGCGCCAGTTCAGGTCGGGCTGCTCGGCGGCGAAGTAATGGTAATAGTACTGATTTGTCGTGGAGTCGAACTTCCACGCCGAACCGCCGAAGTCGGAGATCCAGTTGTTCGGAGGCTGTCCCGGCGCCTTGCCGTCACGCCATATGTACCAGTCGCGATGTTCCGACGTACGTGACGACTTCGAATCGAGGAACCATTTGTGCTGGTCGGAGGTGTGATTCACCACGAAGTCGAGGATGATGTGAATGCCGTGCTTCTTGGCCTCGCTGGCCAAGGCGTCGAAGTCGGCCAAGGTCCCGTACATGGGATCGATATTTTCGTAGTCGGAGACGTCGTAGCCAAAGTCCACCTGGGGCGACGGGAAGCAGGGTGAGATCCAGATGGCATCCACGCCGAGATCCTTCAAGTAATCCAGCTTCGAAGCAATGCCCTTGAGATCGCCAACGCCGTCGTTGTTGCTGTCGGCAAAGCTGCGGGGATAGATCTCGTAAAAAACCGCATGCTGCCACCATTGATGGCCTTCCGCATCGACTGGCTTGTTCGCATTCTGCGCAATCCCAGCGAGCAACGATAGAGAGAGGAACGCAACCAGCAAAATCCAAGAGGACTTACGTGGCATAGGCGACTCCTTGATGTTCGTTTCGAAACATTCAGTGGATGCGATAAACCATTCGCCCAGTTGTCGGATCGGCGATTCGTTTGTGCGATTTGCCTGAGTGTAAACCTTTTTGGGTTCGGCCTGCGAAGTGGTGAGACGCGTTAGGACCGTCCGAAATGAATCACGACCTTTCGCTGCACGTAGCCGTCCGCCCCTTGTGGCATCTGAAATTCCAGTTTGCCGAGTTTGGTGAGGACTGCGCCCTCTACGGAGGAGATCTGGCCGGGACTCCAAACGTCCATCTGATAGCTCATTCCCGCACGGCCAGACACTTCAAGCGTCAACTGCGTCTTCGAGGCATTCCACGACTCAGAGAGAACGCGCAGGCTCCGGCTGGCGCTGCCCAGAGCCGGGAGTTCATTCGAAAGCACCAGGCCAAAATCGTTCTTTACGCGAATGACCAGATTGCTCGTTCCGTCGTTGACGGGAAATCTGGCAGCTAAATGCTGGTCATTGCCGTTGGGCTCCGTTTTGAAAGGCAAAGGTCGGCCCTTCATTTGGACGCTGACCACCTGTGTGCGCAGACTGAACGCGAGAGAGAATTCGACCCAGCAATCGCCGGTGCCCGTACGCTTGGCTTCCAGCGTTATGCCGTCTTCCGTTTTTTGATATCGGAAATCGACGGAGACGCCAGCGACGTGAACATTCCGAATCGCAAACGTGGTCCAGTCGGCGGGGACGTGGGGAGCTAGCGTGATCTCATGCTTTTCCGCGTCAGTCTGGAGGCCAAACATGCCGCGCAAGATCGGACTGACAACCATGGCCGATGACCAGATCTGGTGCGGTGAACTGGTGGCGAACGACTGGTAGTAGTCTCCCGACAAAACTTCGGTGAAGTGCCCGAGCGCGCCGTCCGCACCAAGCAGCGCGTTGGCCCGCAGATTTGAGTACGCCGGAAACGCGCGGTGGTAGCGGTATTCGCCGACAGAGGCCCATCCGGTGAACAGAGGCCAGACCGAGCCGTAGTGATAGCCGGAGCCATCATAGACTTTTGAGTTCTGCGAGATGATGCGCATGCCCCAATCGGTCTGATGATCGTCTGCAGCGAGTCGGGTGATGGTCTGGTCGGCATGGTCCGCGGTGGGCAGACCGAACCACATGGGAACGGTCGCGAGCACGGTCGCCTCGTTCGCGCGCTGGTTATCTTGCTTCAAGGCAAATGCATAGCTTTTCATTTCAGGCGACCAGAAGGCTTGATCGAGCGCGGGATTGCTGCGATCGAACTCCGCCGCGAGCTGCTTGCTAACGTCGTCTTTGCCCACGAGTCGAGCCAGATTCGATAGGGCCCGCAGCGCTTCCACGCCGAGCCCCGCCTGGTAATACTCGTTCTTCACCGGAAGCAGCGGTCCGCCTTCGACCCAGCCATGGCCAATGCCCGCGTTCTGCGCGAAGCCCTGTGTGTCGTACGTGGACTTCAGAAACTGGTAGGCGCGCCAGACGTTGTCCCATTTGTCGCGCGCGAAAGCGAAGTCTCCGCTCTGCACTGCATAATCATTCATTGCGATGACGAACAGCGGAGTCGCGTCGGCAGAAACGTACGCGTAGGGATAATCCTTGAACCACGGCACCAGACTTGCGCTTTGCGAAATCTCGTGTGGCACCTTGCCGTCTTCCCGCTGATATTTGCTGATGAAGTCGAGAGCGGTGCGCGTCGTTGAATAATCTCCCTCGGCGTTGAGGGCAAATGAGGTCCACAAAGAATCGCGGCCAAAGAACCACGCGAATCCCGGTCGCTGTCCGGTTCCGGAAGTTCGGTAGCCCGCGACCAACCCGGAGCCCAAGTACGGATTGTTCACCAGGCCCTGAATCGTGCTGATGCGCGCCCAGTCGTAAGCCTGCTGCAAAGCGGCGTCGGGCAATTCGAGGCTCACGGTCTTGTCGAGATAGGCGCGGTAGTAGGCCGACGATTCGCGCATGGAATCTGCGTACGAAGTCAGCAGATGCTGGTACGTCTTCTCGGCATCGGAGAGCCCCGCAACGGACGCGGCGATCACGATTGCCTTGGTTTCTTTGCCTTTTTGGGTCACGCCCAAACGCAGAGAGTTCTGGTCCGACGAGGAGTAGTTCGTTTGATACGAGAGCCGGGCGTCTGCCCCGGTGGGCGATCCCACCAAAGCGGCATACTTGCGCGCCTCTTCGCCGAACTCAAAGGCTCGCTGCTTCGAATCCCACTCCACATAGGTTCCGCCCAGTGCTGCGGGCCACTCCAGTTGAAAGTCTCCGGTGAATGCGGCTTCGACTTCCAGCGGTTGCTCGGTCTCGACGTCGAGCAGGACGATGGCGCCCGCTTCGTTCACCGGGACACAGAGGGTTTCGCGAACGCGAAAGGAATCGCCGACGTACAGGATCGACGCGGATTCGGGACGAACGGTCAGCGTGCGCGCGAGACTCTCTGCGGGCAGGGCGCGATCGCCGACGTAAAAGGTCAGGTGGAAGTCACGGAAGATTTTCAGCGGATAGACCCAGGCTTCGAACCGCCCCGTCTCGCTGCCGAACAGTCCGGCCCGAGTACCCACGACGGGAAGGAACTCCCAGGTGCGAATGGTCCTCGACAGTTCGAGCGCTGGAGGAGCTTGCTGGGCTGCGGAAGGAACCATGCACAGCGGGGAGATCCCCAAGAGGTAGACGCCACACAAAATGCGGGACAGGAAGCCAAGATGCCGAACACCAACAAGATAAGGATTCATTGCGGCCTTCTCACGGAACGGGGATTTGTGCGCCGCGGCTTGCAAAGTCGCGGTTCCCTGAATATAAGGAGTAGGGGCGAATTCTAGCACGAGCCGAGTGGGCCAGGTAGCGACCTCTTGTTCCCTTCACGCCGCGTTTTTCTGAAATCTCTTAGCCGTTCGGCACTGGTGCTTTCGCTGGAAAGCGTGCTGGGGATGGCGCGTCCGCTTTGGTCGCGAGCTAGCGCGCAGCAGAAAGCCGCGCTGCCGAAAGATGAAGCGAAGGGCGACGGCGGCGATCTGGGCGTCAGCTTTCTCAATGTCGCGCGCGAATCTGGACTGACCGCGAAAACTATTTTTGGCGGCGAACACAAAAACAAGTATCTGCTGGAAACGACCGGCTGCGGCGTGGCCTTCTACGACTACGACAACGACGGATGGCTCGACATTTTCCTTGTGAACGGGACGCGGCTCGAGGGCTTTCCGGCGGGGAGCGAACCGACTTCGCATCTCTTCCGCAACAATCGGGACGGCACGTTCACCGACGTGACCGCGAAGGCCGGCGTCGCGCACTCGGGCTGGGGGCAGGGCGTTTGCATCGGCGACTACGACAACGACGGCTGGGACGATCTGTTCGTCACGTACTTCGGCAAGAACGTTTTGTACCACAATAACGGCGACGGGACATTCACCGATGTCAGCCAGAAGGCTGGTGTGGCGGGCAAAGTGGCGCGGTGGAACACGGGCTGCGCGTTTGTCGACTACGATCGCGACGGGCGGCTCGATCTATTCGTGGCTAATTACATTGATCTCGATCTGGCGACGGCGCCTGTGCCGGAATCGGGCCCGTGCCTGTACAAGAGCGTGATGGTCGCGTGCGGGCCGCCGGGACTACAAGGCGGCAAGAATATCTTGTACCACAACAACGCGGATGGGACATTCACGGACGTTTCGGACGCGTCGGGAATTCTCAGCGCGAACGGCACGTACGGTTTGGGCGTGCTGACTGCGGATCTAGACAACGACGGCTGGCCCGACATTTATGTGGCCAACGATTCCACCGCAAGCATCCTCTATCAGAACAAGAAGAACGGGAAGTTTCAGGACATCGCCATCGAGGCCGGATGCGCATTGAGCCCGGATGGGAAACCGCAGGCTGGCATGGGTATCTCGGCCGCGGATTACGATCTGGATGGGAACCTCGATCTGGTCAAGACCAACTTTGCCGGCGACACGCCCTCTCTCTACCACAATCAAGGTGGCGCGAATTTCGAAGATGCCACGTTCACTGCGGGACTGGGCGCGCACACGCAATACCTGGGCTGGGGTTGTGGCTTCTTCGACATGGACAACGATGGCTGGGCGGATATTCTGATCTGCAACGGCCATGTGTATCCAGAGGTCGAGCAGCTCAAGACTGAAGCTGGGTACGCTCAGCGTAAGCTGCTTTATCAGAACCTGCACAACGGGCATTTTGCGGATGTGTCGTTTCAGGCAGGACCGGGCATTTCGGAACCGAGTCCGTCGCGGGGCGCGGCGTTTGGGGATTTCGACAACGACGGCGACATCGACGTGGTGGTGAACACCGTCAACGATTATCCGCAGTTGTTGCGCTGCGACTCGAAACTCGACCACAACTGGATCAAGATTCGCACCATTGGAACGAAATCGAACCGCAGCGGAATTGGTGCGCGGCTGGCGTGCGTGACGCATGCGCCCGGAGAAACGAAGCCGCACCGGCAGATTGACGAAGTGCGTAGCGGCGGCGGTTATTTTTCGCAGAATGATCTGCGGGTTCACTTCGGGCTGGGGAAGGCCGAGAAGGTCGATCTGTTGGAAGTGCACTGGCCGAGCGGGCAGGTCGATACGCTGAAAGACATCAAAGTGAACCAGGTGATCTTCGTCAAGGAAGGAGAGGGGATTACCCGTACGCAGCAGTTCGCGAAAACTCCTAAGGCCGGAAAATAATCTACTGCTTTTTTGTGTCCGGTTCGACTGCGGCTCCCAACCCTTCTTTGAGCGTGTGAATCTGATCCACCGGTAGATTCGCAAAGCGCTCGGTCAGGCCGCTGGGCCAGCGGATCTCGACCCACTCGATTTTCGCGGCCGATCCCAGGCCGAAGTGCACGCGCATGTCGCTATTGGAGATGTAGCTCGATCCACTGCGAACTTCGTTGACAAGGGTGCGCGCCGCTGTTTTCACGCGAATGCGCGCGCCGATGCCGTCGCGATTCGACTTCGTTCCCACCGTATGAATCGCGACCCAGTGATTCGCATTGGGAATCTGATTTACCAGTAGGCTGGGCTCGGAGTTCATATTGCTGATGACGATCGAAATCTTGCCGTCGTTCCAAAGGTCACCCACTGCGAGGCCGCGCGAAGAGGCCGCAGCGGTGATGCCGGCGCCGGCAGAGACGGAGATGTCGGTGAACGTTCCATCGCCGTTGTTGCGAAAAAGAATGCGCGGCTCTTTGTAGCTGCTGCCTAAGTGCTGGCTGTCGACTTCGGGATAGACGTGACCGTTCACCAGAATCAGGTCGGGCCAGCCATCATTGTCCATGTCGAAGAACATCGTTCCCCATCCCAGATATTGCGTGTAGAGGCCCAACCCGGCGGCGGCAGTGGCGTCGGTAAACGTGCCGTCGCCATTGTTTTTGTAAAGCGTGGAGGTGTCGTCAGAAAAATTGGTCTTGAAGATGTCGAGGTGGCCGTCGCCGTTGTAATCCGCGACAGTCGAGCCCATGCCCGCCTGCTCGCGGCCATCTTCGTTGAAGGCGGCGCCGGAAGTTACGGCTACGTCGGTGAACGTTCCGTCGTGGTTGTTGCGATAGAGGATGCTGGGCGTGCTGTCGCAGGCGATGAAGATATCGGGCCATCCGTCTTCGTCGAAATCGAGGGTCGAGACGCTGAAGGCGTAGTGGCCGTCGGTGCGGTCGATGTGCGCTTTCGTAGTGACGTCTTCAAACGTGCCGTCGCCGCGGTTGTGGTAGAGAATGTTCTTCGCCCCGGGCAGGCCGCGCGGACCGCACATGACCGGAACGCCCTTCCAGATGCACGTGGGACGGTCTCCAGGCGCTGGAGCGGTTGCTAAATCAAAATCCACATAATTCGCCACGACGAGATCGAGTCGGCCGTCGCGATCGTAGTCCACGAACGCGCACCCAGTGCCCCATGCTTTGCCCGAACCCGCGACGCCGGCTTTGTCGGCAACTTCGGTGAAGACTCCATTCTGATTGTGGTAGAGGCGATTCTTGCCGTAATAAGTGATGTAGAGATCTTCCCAACCGTCGTTGTCGTAGTCGCCGACGCAGACGCCCTGGCCCCATCCGGTTGCGGTTAGGCCCGCTTTGGCGGTGACGTCGGTGAAGGTGCCGTCGTGATTGTTGCGATAGAGGTGGTTCGTGGAGCCTTGCCCGGCGGGAAATCCTTCGAGTTTGGTGCCGTTCACCAGGAAGATGTCGGGCCATCCGTCGTTGTCGTAGTCGAAGATGGCGACGCCGGTTCCGGTGGTTTCGATGATGTATTTCTTGGTGTCGAGTCCACCGAAAACATTCTGCGCGGTCAGGCCGGCTTTTTCGGCAATATCAGTAAACGTCGCGATGGGAGCGGGCGGAAGCGCGGGCGGCTTCGCTTGCTGCGCGTGCAGCGGCATCGCAAGAAGCAGGAAAGCCCCGCAGGCGAGCATGCGTTGGATGCGGCGGCTCGGGGAGAAAGAAGGAATCTGAAATTGCATGGGCCCCAGTCGATGGTAGGGTCGGCGAGGGCGGAGGGTCAAGCTGACGCCGATCAACGAAGGATCGGAGCGTCCGCCACGCCGACGTAGGTGTCGGCGCCTCCATAGTAAAAGAGATATCGACCAGCCTGCTTCACCATGCCTTCCACGAAGACTACGTTTGGCACTTGCCCGACTTTCTCCCAATCCTTCTCGGGAGAGAATATCGGCTCATCGCTCCGCCAGACGAGCTTGCGCGGATCGTTGCGATCAAAGATCGCGATTCCGGTGCGATAGACGAGCTTGTCGTCGGCACCGTTGTATACCAGGACAATGCCGTCCGGTGTGATGATCGGCGCCGGGCCCGGTTCGGCAACTCGCGAATCGAAATGGCCGGGCCTCACGGGAAGCGCCGGGACCGGAGTAGCTTCCGTCCAGTGAAGTAAGTCGGTGGAGGATGCCAAGCCGCCCTGATCTTTGTTGTCGGCAGTTGTGCCCAGGAAGTACATCCAGTATTTTCCGTCGATCTTCTCGGGGACGATTGCGCCCGACTTCGTCCACCTCACATTCCAGTTCCCTTTGTAGGCTGGAAGGATGACGCCTTTGCGGTCCCAGTGAATCAGGTCGGTGGACGTTGCCAGGCAGAGCTGCGCATCTTTCTTGTTGTAGCCGGTGTATGTCAGGTAATACGTCTCGCCGAATTGAACCAAGCGCGGGTCCTCGACGCCACCGTCTTTCTCGTATGCTTCGGTGGGACTTAGAACCGGCTCGTCTCGGCGCGTAAAATGAACGCCGTCTTTGCTCTCGGCATATCCGAGACGTGAGGTCCCTTGCTTGTCCTGGGCGCGGTAGAGCATCACAGTCTTATCGCCGCGTATGATGACCGCCGGATTAAAGGTCCCGGCCGCTTCCCATCCGTTGCCGCGCGGAGCAATCACGGGAGCCTTGGACAAACGATGCCATGCGCCAAACGGCAAGGGGCGACTGCCCTGCGCGGCCACGATGACGAGCAGCGCAAGCACTGTCAATAATTTTCTAGGCATGAAGCGGAGCATCGAGATCACTTCGTCGAACCGCCAATTCTTCTAGCAAGCAAGAAAAACGGCAGGGCCGACCCCCTGCCGTTCTGGCGATCTTGCATTGCTGGTTCGGACTACTTCTTGTTGACGGATTTCTTGAGTTCGGCCCCAGGGCTAAACTTCGCGACTTTGCGGGCGGCGATCTTAATGGTCGCGCCGGTTTGTGGATTGCGGCCGTTGCGCGCTTTTCTCTGCGACACCGAGAACGTTCCGAAGCCAATCAACGCTACCCGATCCCCTTTGCGAAGGGCACCAGTAATGCTATCGACAGCGGTATCAATGGCAGTCGTGGCCTGCGCTTTGCTGATTTCGCAAGCGCCTGAAATTTTGTCAACCAGATCAGCCTTATTCATTAGACTCTCCTCGCAGGTCTCATTGCATACGCAGCCTATAACGGCAGAAAACTGGCTATGGCTGAGTTGGGAAACCTGACGGCTCGTATTCTCCTCCGTCTGTGGGGAAAGTCAACTGTGAAAATCCGCGCCGGAAGCCTGTTTCGCACTCCTTAGTGCCGAATCGGGGCGACCCGGGCGGCTTTTCAGCCTCCCCGGGAGGGTTTTTCCTACGCCCTCCACAGGGCGCTGCCTTCCTTCACAGGATGTACACAGGGAGACATGGTTTCCGGCTTGCGCGAAAGCCGCCCGCGGGTGCAAAGTCGAAAGAGGAGAATTTGTTTGAAGATGCAAGGGTCCCAGGTAGTCAAGGCTCCAGTAGCGGTTTGCCCCCTTTGCGAGGGTACAGGATGGAAGACGGCAGCAGCCGGCGGCAGCCCGAACGACCGCCGCGTCACGCGCTGCGACTGCCGCCTACGGGCTCGAGGCGAATCGCTGCTGACGGCGGCCCGCATTCCGAAGAGATATGAGCACTGCGAGCTTTCGAACTACGATACTGACTTTCCCGGCGCTCATCCTTCGCTGGAGGAAGCACACTTTATAGCGTCCGGCTTCGCCAAGAAGTGCGATCCCCGTGGCGACAAGGGCCTGCTGATCATCGGCAAGATCGGCACGGGCAAGACTCACCTGGCGGTCGGGATCCTCAAAGAATTGATCGTCAACCGGGGCATTCCGTGCCTGTTTTACGACTACCGCGAACTGCTCAAGGAGATCCAGAACTCGTACAACTCGACCGTGCAGACTACGGAGTTGGACGTGCTGCGTCCAGTGTTCGAAACGGATGTGCTGGTGCTGGACGAACTGGGCGCGGTGAAACCGACGGAGTGGGTGTGGGACACGGTCAGCTTGATCCTGAACACGCGGTACAACGACAACCGCACCACGATCATCACCACGAACTTTGATGATCAGCCGGCGGCGGGAACTGCGGGGTCCATTTCGCCCGCACGGGCTGCTTCGCGCGGCGAGACGCTAGGAGACCGCATCGGCGAGCGTATGCGGTCGCGGCTGCATGAGATGTGCCGGATCGTCACCCTGGAAGGCACGGACTTCCGCCAAAAATTTCGCAACGCGAACTTCCGGTAAAGGCCTCACCACCGAGGCACGGAGACACCGAGAAAAACCAAATCACGGGAAGTTCTCCGTGCCTCTGTGTCTCCGTGGTGAAGGGTTTGCTTACAATGATTCTGTGCTAACTGAACGCTTGGAATTCGCGCCTGAGCGAGATGCGGAGGTGTTCGCCGCGGTCCCGGCGGCCCCGGCCGTGTTCCTGCTGCGAGCCGCGGACGTTCAGGCCGAGCCGTACATCAGCAAGACGGCGAATCTGCGACGGCGGTTGCAGCGTTTGCTGGGCCCAGTCGAAGAGCGCACTAAGAAGCTCAACCTGCGCGATCGCGTTCGTGTCGTCGAGTACTCACCGACGGGATCTGATTTTGAGTCGGGATTTCTCCTCTACAGTGTTCTGCGGGCTGCGTTTCCCAAAACGTATTCTGACCGCATGCGCTTCCGATTCGCGCCACTGGTAAAGCTGCATCTGGAGAACGAATACCCGCGCGCTTCGATCACGACCCGGCTAGGCCGGCTCGGAGGAGGCTCTCTTTACTACGGGCCGTTTGTCTCGCGGGTGGCCGCCGAGAAGTTCATGAATGACTCGCTGGACTTTTTCAAGATGCGGCGCTGCGTCGACGATCTGCATCCCGACCCGCAGTTTCCCGGTTGCATTTATTCCGAGATGAAGATGTGCCTGGCTCCGTGTTTCAAAGGATGCAGCGATGAAGAATACACGGCGGAAGTCAGCCGGGTGCAGGCCTATTTTGACTCCGGCGGAGATTCTTTGAGCCGCGAACTCTCAGCCGAGCGGGAAGCGGCGTCTGCCAGACTGGCGTTTGAAGACGCGGCGGCCATTCACGTGCGCGTGGAAAAGCTCAAGCCCATCGTGAGCCAGCTTCCCGAGATCGTGCAGCGACTCGACCGGCTCTCGGCGCTCATGATTCAGCCGAGTTCGGTCCCGGGCTGCGTTGCGTTTTTCCGCGTCGAAGGTGGGCGGATCGACGGGCCAATCGCGTTCAGCATTCAACCGACCGAGCATGCGAAGTCGCAGTCAATGGAGGGGCGAGTGCAGGAAATTCTGCAAGCGTTCTCTCCGGCGAAAGCAAAGTCTGCGCTGGAGAATATGGAACACCTTGCCATACTCAAGCGCTGGTATTACCGCGGGAGCCGCATCGGCGAAATATTCTTCGCCGATGCGAAAGGTGAACTGCCCATGCGCCGTATCGTTCGCGGCATCTCGCGGGTGTTTCGCGGGGAGAAGGCGGAGGTGGAAGCGAAACCTCCTGAGGGCACGTAGACCAGCCCCGATCAGCCATCATCCTTGCGGCGCAGTCGCAGTGATCTTTGCTCCAAATGCCCGCCGCCCCGCCCATCGCAATATCCTCCAGCCCAACGCGGCACCCACCATGATCGTCGTCAGCCACAGCGCTACCGCCGGCAGATAGAAAACAATCGCTGTCATCGTCGACGCATAGTCCGCCAGGCCGTTAAGTCCGTCGCGGAGCCCTAGCTTCATCTGGTAGAGCGGTCGCCAGTTCAACCCGAAGACTCGCGCTTCGGCCTCTGCCCGCAGCAAGATGTTGATGGCCACGGTGTCAATCTGCTTCGAGAGAGCGGCGAACTCTGCCTGCTGCTGCTCGATTTGTCCGCGCCCTGCGCTGAGTTTCTCGCTCACGTCGAGTGTATCCTTTACCGTCCGGGCTTGCTTCAGGATCGTCAAGTACTGCGCTTCTTCCGCCCGCAGATTGCGCAGGTTCGCGGCCTGATCCACGTACTGCCGGGTCACGTCCTGCGCTTCGAGTCTTTCGTTTTCCACTCGCAGACCCAGCTTGAGAATCTCCGCACGCGCCTCTTCGAAGCGTGCAGCCGGCACGCGAACGGTGAGTGAGCCACCGGTGGAATCGGGGCCACCGCTAACTTGGGAACTCACCAGGAAGCCGCCCACGCTCTCCGCCAGTTTGCGAATTTTTTCCGCCGCCTCAGCCGGCCTCTGAACAATGAGGTCGATCGAACTCGTGCGGACCATCTTCCGGTCGCTATCCGCATCCTGAGACTCCTCCGCGGGAGCCACAGACGCGCTCAACATGGCCATCGTCTGGATCCGAGGCGGTTCCTCGAAAGATTTGTCGGCATCTGGGATCTGATCCCGCGATACCTGTGCCAGCCGCGCGAATCGCGCCTGGTGCCACAGGCCGAGGGGATCCACTCTCTGCTCCGCAAGACCGGCGGCTCTCGGATTGTTGATGCCGCGCAGGCTCTCGTGCGGTCGAATCACTCCCACATAGAGGGCCACAATTCCTGCAGTTACGAGCCATCCCGTCTTCAAATTCCTGCCACTGGTCAAGAACGATCTCCAACGTCCCAAGGTCACCGGCATATATGTCCTTTCGCACCCATTCCGAATGCTGTCCCCTGCTGGGTATAGAGCGTCGGGCTCGCGATTTTGTTCCCGCAGATTGCGGTGGCCGCGCATGGAACGCGCCATGGGCGCGAGTTTGCGAGTGATTTGAAATGGGGTTGTCCGGTATGGAGAAGAACTCGCTTACTCGTCGAGGCGATACAGAACGCTGGCGTGTGCGGGCAACTGGACTTGCATGCCATCAGCTCTTCCCAGGTCCTTATGCGTCCACAGGTCGCGGATAGCGACGGCTTTCGCGGGGAGCCCGACATCGCTCCACTGCAGTTCTACTTTCTGGGCCGAATCTCCGAGATTGAAGACGGCAACGTAGTGCTCTCCGGGCTTCGCGCTATCGGCGACCCAGACGCGGATGTTTCCCCGATCGAGCGACTGATGTCCTCCGCTGCTGTGCTGGTTGACCTCGAGTACTTCTTCGTTCGTGATGAGCGCGGTCGTCGCGGCGTCGTTGCTGGGCAGGTCGCCGCCGAAAATCAGAGGCGAGCGGAAGATGCTCCACAGCGTCATGACCGTTCGCTGCTCATCGGGCGTGAAGTTGGTGGGCGTGCCTCCGCCCTCTTTGTCGGTCACCTTCAATTTGCCGAGTGGAAGCATGTCTGCATCGGGCCAGGTTCCGTTCTTGCCCACGAACTGCGCCCAGTCATGCGTGAAGTCGAACTGCTGGAGCAGCAGTTTCCAGTCGTCCCAGAAATCGTCGGAGACGCGCCACATCTGGGCATACTTCTCGAAGAACTCAGCTTCCGAAACTGGCGCGGGCCCCGGCGAAATGCTGAGCACCATCGTCCGCCCGGTCTTGCGAATCGCGAGACTCAGCGCCTTCATCTCGGCGGGCTGGTAGAGGTGGCTGCCCATGTCGTCGGCTTTGATGAAATCGACGCCCCACGAGGCATACAGCTCTGCGATGGAATCGTAATAGCCCTGAGCGCCCGGCTTGGTTGTGTCCACACCCCACATATCGGGATTCCAGCGGCATGCATTGTCTTTGTCGGCAATGTCGGCTGCGTGATACGACGTGCCTTTGATCGGAAGGTTCTTCTCAACCGCCTGCCGCGGAATGCCGCGCATGATGTGAATGCCGAACTTCAGGCCCTTGCTGTGAACGTAATCCGCCAGCGGCTTGAACCCTGCGCCATTCGCGGAAGAAGGAAAGCGATTCACCGCGGGCATCAGGCGACCGAACTCGTCCATGGTCAGCGGCGCGCCGGGCTTGTAGTCGTGCCCCTGCGCGTTGGGTTCGTACCACTGAATGTCGACGACGATGTATTTCCATCCGTACTTCGCGAGATGGTCGGCCATCCAGTCGGCGTTGGCTTTGACCTGCGCTTCGCGCACTGTGGTGCCATAGGAATCCCAACTGTTCCAGCCCATCGGCGGAGTGGGGGCGGAGGGATCAACTGCGTGCAGTGTGGGCGTCAGGATGGCGATAGACAGAAGGCAAAAGAGAGCGCGGAGTCGAATCATAACGGCACATTGTAAGCCGTCAGAGCCTGATCGCGGCCCGCAAACAAAACGGGCGACCCGAAGGCCGCCCGAGAGTTTTGTATTTTCTATCCGTGTGAATCCGTGAAGATCCCTGGCGAAGGAATTTCTAGATGTCCAGGTTCTTCACATCCAGAGCATTCTCTTCGATGAACTTGCGCCGCGCCTCGACGTCTTCGCCCATCAGCGTGGTGAAGATGGTCTCGCACTCGGCGATGTCTTCGAGGCGCACCGACAGCAGAGTGCGCCGCTCGGGATCCATGGTCGTCTCCCACAGCTGCGGAGCGGTCATCTCGCCCAGACCTTTGTAGCGCTGGATGGTGAAGTCCTTGCGGCCTTCGTTGATGACGTAATCGCGCAGGTCGCGGACGTTGGTCTTCTCCACGACTTCGATTTCGGTCTTGCGCTTGACGGGCTTCGCCGCCTTCTTGTCGCTCTTTTCGTTCTGGTCCTCGTCGGCAGCCTCACCGTCCGCGCCATCGCCATTGCTGGCGGCAGGCGCGGCCTTGGCCAGCGTTTCGACGACGAACGGCGGCTCCATGTAGGGCTCAATCTGCTTGTATTTCGCGATCAGCTGGCGGCACTCCGCGCTCGATACCAGCACCCAGTTGATGACATGCTCGGCGCCATGCTTGTTGACGAAGTGTACTTCCCACAGGTTGTGCTCTTCGTCGAACCGCGACTCCACGCTCTTGAAGCCCTCGTCCTTCTGCAGCTTTTTCAGTTCTTTTTCGAGACGCTCGATTTTCTTGGGCGGCGCCTTCTTGTCGCCTTCGAAATCGGCGCGCTTGGCCAGGTCGAGTTTGGGAATCAGTTCGGTCACGCGTTCGCTGCGCACGCGCTTGTCGAGCTTCTCGAAGAAGCCCAAGTACTCGTCGAGCACGGTCATGAAGCGCGCCAGATCTTTGCCTTCGACCTTGGCCGCGCCCTCGCCGTAGCGCACGCTCAGCCCATCAGCCGCGCGCTTCACCATGACTTTCACGAATTCGCGCTCGTCCTTGATGTACTGCTGCGACTTGCCCTTCTTCAGCGAGAACAGCGGCGGCTGCGCGATGAACACGTTGCCGCGCTTGATCAGTTCCTGCATGTGGCGGAAGAAGAACGTCAGCAGCAGCGTACGGATGTGGCTGCCGTCGACGTCAGCGTCGGTCATCAGAATGATCTTGCCGTAGCGCACTTTCGTTGGATCGAAATCTTCCTTCGAAATGCCGGTGCCCAGCGCCGTGATCATGCAGCGGATTTCTTCGTGGGCGAGCATCTTGTCGTAGCGGGCTTTCTCCACGTTGAGGATTTTGCCCTTCAGCGGAAGAATCGCCTGGAAGCGGCGGTCGCGGCCCTGCTTGGCGGTTCCACCGGCGGACTCGCCTTCGACCAGAAACAATTCGCAGCGGTTGGGATCGCGCTCGGAACAATCCGCCAACTTGCCCGGCAAGCCTCCGGAATCGAGCGCCCCCTTGCGGCGTGTCAGATCGCGCGCCTTGCGTGCGGCTTCGCGGGCGCGGGCGGCGTCGACGGCCTTGTTGATGATCTTGCGCCCCACGGTTGCGTTCTGCTCGAAGAATGCGCCGAGGCGTTCGTTGACGAACTGCGTGACCGTGCCGGCAATGTCAGAGTTCAACTTGCCCTTGGTCTGGCCTTCGAACTGCGGCTGCGGCAACTTCACGCTGATCACCGCGACCAGTCCTTCACGCACATCGTCGCCCGTCAGATTCTCTTTGACGTCTTTAAACAAACCCATCTGCTGCCCGGCGTAGTTGATGGTGCGGGTCAGGGCCGTGCGGAATCCGGAAAGATGCGTGCCGCCTTCAACGGTGTTGATGTTGTTGGCGAAGCTGAAGATTGTTTCCGAATACGCGTCGTTGTATTGCAGTCCGATCTCCATGTGGACGCCGTTCCGGTCGTCTTCCATGTAGATGGGCTTGTCGTGCAACACCGTCTTGCCGCGATTGAGATGCTTGATGAACTCGGCGATCCCGCCGTTGTATTTGAACTCGGTGTGCTTTGCTTCGCCGGTCTTCGAATCGGTGGCGCGCTCGTCGGTCAGCGTAATCTGCAATCCCTTATTGAGGAATGCGAGTTCGCGCAAGCGCTGCGCCAAAGTGTCGTAGTTGTATTCGGTCGCGGTGAAGATGGAGCGGTCGGGCAGGAAGTGAACCTTGGTTCCCGTCTTCACTTTGGCGACACCGGTCTTCTTCAATTTGGCGGTCGGTTCGCCCTTGGCATAGTTCTGCTGCCACGTCGCGCCGTCGCGCCATATCTCCAGTTCCAGTTCTTCGCTGAGCGCGTTCACGCACGAAACGCCGACGCCATGCAATCCGCCGGAAACCTTGTAGCTCGACGAGTCAAATTTTCCACCGGCATTCAGCGTGGTCATGACGACTTCGGCCGCGGAAACTTTTTCGCCATCAATGACCATGTCGTCGACAGGAATGCCGCGGCCGTCATCGATCACCGTGATCGAGTTGTCATCGTGAATGGTGACTTCAACTTTGGTCGCGAATCCCGCGAGAGCTTCGTCAACGGAATTGTCGACGACTTCGTAAACGAGGTGGTGAAGTCCAACCTCGCCCGTCGATCCGATGTACATGGCCGGACGCTTACGGACGTGTTCCATCCCGCTCAGCACTTTGATGGAGTCGGCGTTGTACTCCCCGCTGCCTCCGTTGCCTGTGCCGTTCGGTGCGTCGATCGGAGTCACTTTTCCGTTTTTTGTTTTGGTGTCAGCGATGGGAGTATTTATCTCTTTGGTGGCCATTCCGCTCCGCGAAAATGTCCCGATTTTTTATGTGAATCTGGTGTTACCAATCCCTGGAATTCGGCTGGAATTTTCGCCCTGACCCGAGCACTCTGAAGCCCCTGTAAAAGACTTCAAGTTATTGAAATTCCTAATACTTAGGGTCGTATTGCAACTGTTCAAATTATACCACAAAACGGCGGGTCTTGAGCCTCTCGAAAAGCGTTGAATCGAGTGAGTAACAGGGCATTTTCAGCATGAAAGTAGCGCTGGCGTCCCGCCGGCGTTAGATCGCTGGCCGGGTGCGCGGGCGAGACGCCCCCGCGACAGCCGGCGGGACGCCGGCGCTACAAAAACTAAGGGCGGCCACTGGGGCCGCCCTTAAGGCTCATCTAAGTCCGTTTTACGCTGTCGCTGGCCGTTCTCCGCCCTTGGCGCGTCCCGGTTGCAACTCCGGCTTGATGACGTGCTGCACACCGTCGTCCTTGGACGTCGGCGGCGGCTGCACCGGCGGCAGTTCCTGGCCTTCGACGAGCATCTTGATCTCGTTCGCGTCGAGAACTTCGCGCTCAATCAAGGCCCGGGCAATGCGCTCGAGCACATCGCGATTGTCGGAAATGACCTGCTTGGCCGTGGTGTAACCCGCGTTCACAAGCTTGCGGACTTCCTGGTCGATCTTGATTGCCGTGTCTTCGCTGTAATCGCGATGCTGCGCAATCTCGCGGCCCAGGAAAATCTGCTCTTCCTTTTTGCCGAACGTCATGGGACCAAGATCGCTCATGCCCCATTCGCAGACCATCTTGCGCGCCATTTCGGTGGCCCGCTCAATGTCGTTGCCGGCGCCTGTGCTCAACACGTTCAGGAACAACTCTTCCGCGATGCGTCCGCCCATCAGGATCGCGATCTCGGTCTCGAGATAGTTCTTGTAGTAGTTGTGCCGGTCGTCAGTGGGCAACTGCATGGTGACGCCCAGCGCCATTCCGCGAGGAATAATCGTCACCTTGTGCAAAGGATCGGAGTTGGGCATCTTTGCCGCCACGAGTGCGTGTCCCGCCTCGTGATAAGCCGTATTCTTCTTCTCGGCATCGGTGAGCAGCAGAGACTTGCGCTCCACGCCCATCAGGACTTTGTCCTTGGCCAGTTCGAAGTCGTAGTGCAGAACAGCTTTGCGATTCTGCCGTGCTGCTGCCAGAGCCGCTTCGTTGACCATGTTGGCCAGGTCGGCACCGGAGAATCCCGGGGTTCCGCGGGCCAGCACGGAGAGATCAACATCTTCTGCCAAAGGAATCTTGCGGGTATGCACGCGGAGGATTTCTTCGCGGCCACGCACATCTGGACGGCTCACCACGACGCGCCGGTCAAAACGGCCAGGCCGCAGCAACGCGGGATCCAGCACGTCTGGACGGTTGGTCGCCGCCATCAGAATGACGCCTTCGTTCGATTCGAAGCCGTCCATCTCGACCAGCAGTTGATTCAAGGTCTGTTCACGTTCGTCGTGCCCGCCGCCGAGGCCAGCCCCACGATGGCGTCCAACGGCATCGATTTCGTCGATGAAAATGATGCAGGGAGCATTCTTCTTGCCCTGCTCGAAAAGATCGCGTACGCGGCTCGCGCCCACGCCGACGAACATTTCTACGAAGTCCGAGCCCGAAATCGAGAAGAAGGGAACGTTCGCTTCGCCCGCAACCGCGCGGGCCAGCAGCGTCTTGCCAGTTCCCGGAGGACCGACCAGCAGCACGCCCTTGGGAATGCGTCCGCCCAGTTTCTGGAATTTCTGCGCCTCGCGCAGGAACTCGATAATCTCGCGCAGTTCTTCCTTGGCCTCCTCCACGCCCGCCACGTCTTTGAACGTGACTTTCTTCTGCTGCATCGAGAGCAGTCGCGCCCGGCTCTTGCCGAACGACAAAGCCTTATTCCCGCCGGTCTGCATCTGGCGGATCATAAAGAACCACAGAGCGCCCAGCAGAATCAGCGGTGCCCAGGTGCCTAGCAGTTGCAGCGGTAAGCTTCCACTGTCTCGGTCGCGGAAGCCCAAGCCGACCCCCTTGCCCTGCAGGGCTTTCAGCATCTCTGGGGTGAAATAGTTGGCGGGGACGGTGGCATGAAACAGGGTATTGTTGCGGAGCTTGCCCCGGACTTCCATCCCGTTGACCGTAATTTCCTGAATATTGTTCTGGTCCACGTCAGTCATGAACTGGCTGACGTTTAACTCGGCATCCTTCTGGCCGTCACGCGCGCTCTTGACCACCTGCCACAAGAGGAACGCAGAAACGATAATCAGCAACCAGAACAGCGCGGTCTTTACAGTTGAGTTCACCTAGAAGACTCCTAAATTCCGGACACGGGCAGCTGCCTACACCAACTCCCGAGGCTCCTACAGCGGTTAGATGCCCATCGACGAATTTCGATTGGAAAAACTCCCTAAGGACTTTATTCTACCTTTTCCCCGACAAAAAGGCGCGTTCAAGACGCTGTGACCTAAGTCACTGAGGCCTTTGGATTTGCAGCCGCCAGGTATGGCAGGTTGCGGTTGGTCTGTTCGACCGCTCCCAGTCCGTAGCCGACAAGAAAGGTTTCATCAACGAGGAAGCCGAAATAATCGGGCTGCAAGGGCACGCGGCGCGCCGACTGGCGGTCGAGTAGGGTGACCAGCTTCACCGAGGCTGCCCCGCGCGAACGCAGGTCACCCATCAGGAATTCGCTGGTCACGCCGGAATGCACCAGGCCTTCCACCAGCAAAATGTGCTGCCCCCGGATGTCGGGTTCGTGGCTGAAAAAAATCTCCATCGCCTCGTGCGCCGCTCCGCTCTGCGGAGGCGTGTATTTGGGCTTGATGAACTGGCACACGACGGGTACCTCGAGGGCCCGCACCAGGTCGGCCAGAAACATGAAGGCGTTCTCCAGAACCGCCAGCATCTGGATGGTCTGGCCCTTGTAGTCGTCGGAGATCTGCCGGGCCAGTTCCTTCACTCGCTTCTGGATCTGATCGGTCGTGATGACAGGGCGAAGGGGCTCGATTCGCGGACCGTTCATGAAGTTTGTGCGCCTCCCGGCGCATCGCTGCTTACTCTTCCGCCGGCTCGTCTGCCAGGGGTACCTCTGCAATCAGAACTGCAGCCCGGCCCGGCTTCGCTCGACATTTCGCTGGCACCGGAAATCCTCGCAGCCACACGATTTCGTTGCCGCTCACGACTACCGGCCAGGCCTTGCGCTCCGGCTGGGCCACATGACGCTCCTGCAACAGTTCCTTGATCTTCTTGGGGGACTTCGTATGAGCCGGCCAGAACCGGTCTCCGGGACGCCAGTTCCGCACCCTGAACGGTCCGGGCAGAGATTCCGCATCCAGAAGGTGCTCAGGATTATACCCCGCATCTGCGCCCGCTGGAATGGCCCGCGCTTCGATCGAGGAGCCTGCTTCGTAAACGATGATTCGCCCGGGTACCGGGAGGTCGTAGTCGTAGTCCTGAGGGGGCGCCGACTCGCGCAGATCGGGCGTTACGAACACCAGATCCTCGGGCTCCCGCACGACCTTCCACCCCAGAGGGAGCGACAACTCCTTGCCCGATGGACCGTCTTCGGCGGCGACACGCAGGATTTCTTCCACGTGCTTGAACTCCAGCGGGATCCCGGCATTCTCGCCTATCGCCTTGACTAGCCGGCGTTGCACGGCAATGGGCTCGCCGAGAAACCACATTCGGCTGACGGACGCGTTCATGACCAGCCAGGGGGCACTGTCGATTTTCACGTGCAGATCAGGATCCTGAGAAGATACCGCCTTGGGGCCAGCCAGGGAGATCTGAACGAAAGTCGGCGACACGACGCGGGCCCATTCCGGCTGCGACCACTGCACGATCGTTCCCAGCCAGCCGGAGACTTCGTTCTCCCAGTAATCTTCTTCGCCGCGCGCAATCTCGGCCAACTCGGCAAGATTCTCCGCGACGGCAGGATTGAACTCCTGCTCCAGCAGCGGGACCACGAGCTTGCGCACGCGGTTGCGCGTGAAGTGCTCGTCAGCGTTGGAGGAATCTTCGCGCCAGGATTGACCGATGTCCTTGAGATACTGCTCCAGGTCGCGCCGGCGCACCCCGAGCAGAGGCCGCACGATTTCGCCAGAAATTTCCCTGTCGTCGTCCTCGACGAAGATTCGGGGATGAATTCCGCCGAGCCCCCGCAGTCCTGCCCCGCGAATCATCCGCATGAGCACAGTTTCCGCCTGATCGTCGAGCGTGTGCCCGGTCACGACCTTGGTCAGAGCAGCACCGCGGAAGAGCTCTGCCTCATGGATCCGGACAGCATCGTGGGCGGGTGCCCCTTCAGAGCCCGAACCCGCGCCGTGGAAGAGCGGCCCTTTAGGGCCGCGAAAAGGCGCCTTCTCGTGATCGGGCTTTAGCCCCTGAGGTTCATCACCGGCACCTTCTCCAATCAAGGAACGGAAGAATCCATACCGCATCTCGCGAGCCGCCGTTTCGACGCTCACGCCATCCTCGCGCGCACGTTCCGCCACGTCATCGCCATTGACGTGAAACTCCAGATCGAAATCGCGCGCCAGCTTTGTCACGAATTCCTGATCAGCGTCGGATTCCGCCCCGCGCAGCTTGTGATTGAAATGAACAACAGAAAGGACAATCCCCAACTCGCCGCGCAATTCCAGCAAAACGCACAGCAGCGCCACGGAATCAATCCCGCCAGAAACGGCTACGCCGACCCGATCCCCGGCGTTCAGCAGCTCCTGCCGCCGAATGTGGGAAAGCACGCGCTCCGCGAGTAGATGCACGGGAACATGGTACAACCTGAAAAGAATGGGGGGACCGCAGAATTAAGATGGCTGGCCATTCCGGGGCTCCTGCTCCATTTCGATCCGTATTCTTAGCAGTTCACCTGACTCCCCGAGATCGCGATGGACTTCGAACAGACCGTCACCCCACGTAGTCATGAAGTTGCAAATTGTCACTCCCGCCAGTTCCACCGAAGCGGATTCGGTACTACTCTTCCGTGTTGGCGACATCACACGCCAATGATCGGAGTGAGGACGATAGTCAACCGCAAATTTCAGCGATTGTTGGTCCCTATACTCTTGCACAGCGCATCCATGCTCCTGAGCGGAATCCTCAGGTAGATCCAGCCACCCGAATTCGCCGGTCGGCAACCTGGGTGCATTCGTTGCTGAAGCGGCCCTTTCCGCGTCGCGCCCCCAGAAAACATAGTCAGCCTTCCCATCGCGAGATTCCTCGTGCTGCCACATACCGAGGGCATCGACATCTGCGACCAAGAGGCGAGCGTAGTCAACCCCGACCAAGCCCACTCTTTCTGAGCGGACGATCTGCCCGTGCGGTCGGCACTCAACAAACACCTGTTTCCATCGATCGGCGTAAGGCTCCGTTGAGCGCTGTCCAAGAATTCGCAGCGGCTGGAGTTGCGGGACTCCACTCAGCACGACTGCCCAGATTCCGTGGAACTGGAATTCGCCTACGCCCTTTCCATGCTCCAAGGCCAAGTCAACGCGCCGCCGGTGCGGGATTCGGGGGCTGATCATTTCAAAGCGTGCATCTAATTTATGCGTGCGTACTAATTCATCCAACTTGTTTTGGAGTTCCGGATGATCTGGCGGTTGGTCATACACGTAGGAGGGATGCCAGGACATGTCGAGGAGAGTCCCGGCTCGTTCTGCGTCCGCGCCAACAATGTGCAGATCGACAAACGAATTGGCTCTCTCGGTCTGTTCTTCGCTACTGAGCGAGCCAGGCGGCAACATCGGAGCGTGATCATGCGACCACAGACTTAAATAGCCGGTGTCGATTACGGTCAGAATGCCGGAACGGGTTGTCACGACGCCGAGTTCTTCCACTTGCGTCATGCTCACACGCTCGGGCTCTTCTCCGCGATCAGTTTCCTGATCTTCTCCACGAAGTCCGCCGCCGGCATGTCTTCTGTCTTCTCTTTCCCGCGCGAGCGCACGTTCACCTTCCCCGCCTCGGCCTCTTTATCTCCGACCACGAGCAGGAACGGCACCTTCTGCATCGCGTGCTCGCGGATCTTGGCGTTCATCTTCTCGTTGCGCGCATCGACTTCAACGCGCACGCCAATCGCTTTGAGCTGTGCAGAGACTTTGTTCGCGTAATCCGCGTGCCGCTCGCTGATGGGAATCATCACCGCTTGCACCGGCGATAGCCATACCGGGAACGCGCCCGCGTAGTGCTCGATCAGCACGCCAAAGAATCGCTCGATCGATCCGAACAGCGCGCGATGCACCATCACCGGCTGTTTGCGAGAACCATCTTCCGCGACATACTCCAAGCCAAAGCGCTGCGGCAGGTTGAAGTCAACCTGCACCGTCGAAAGTTGCCACAGCCGCCCGATCGCGTCCACCAGCTTGATATCGATCTTCGGCCCGTAAAACGCCGCCTCGCCGGGAATGGTTTTGTATTCGACGTTCTTGCGCTTCAGCACATTTTCAAGCGATTCGGTGGCGTGGACCCATTGCTCTTCGCTGCCCACAAAATTCTTGCGGTCGTTAGGATCCCAGGTTGAAAGCTCAGTCTGGAACTGCTCGAAGCCAAAATCTTTCAACACATCCAGGGCAAACTCGAGACAGCCGGTAATCTCGCCTTCGACCTGCTCCGGAGTGCAGAAGATGTGCGAGTCATCCTGCGTGAAGCCACGCACCCGCAACAGGCCGTGCATCACGCCGGACCGCTCGTAACGGTAAACCGTGCCCAACTCGCCCAGCCGCACCGGCAGATCGCGATACGACTTCAGCGAGTCTTTGTAAATCAGAATGTGGCCCGGACAGTTCATCGGCTTCAGGCGATATTCGGCGTCGTCGAGCTCCATGGCGTCGAACATGTTCTGCGAGTAATAGCCCTCGTGCCCCGAGGTGAAGAACAGCTGCCGCCGCGCCACATGCGGCGTGTAGACCAGCGAATAGCCGCGCTTCAGGTACTGCTCGCGCATCCAGTCTTCCATCTCTTTGCGGATAATCCCGCCCTTGGGATGCCAGAAGATCAGTCCTGGACCAGCGAGTTCCTGAATCGAAAATAGATCCAACTGCTGGCCCAGCACGCGATGGTCGCGCTTCTTGGTCTCCTCAATCTGCTTGAGATAATCGTCGAGGTCCTTCTTCGAGAAGAACGACGTCCCGTAAATGCGCTGCAGTTGCGGATTCTTCTCGTCGCCGAGCCAGTACGCGCCCGCAATGTTGAAGAGCTTGAACGCCTTGATCTTGCCGGTGGATGGAATGTGCGGCCCGCGGCAGAAGTCCGTGAACTTGCCGGTGCGGTAGATCGAAATCTTTTCATCGGGCTTGGTGAATTGCTCGATGAAGTGGCACTTCATGAAATCGCCATCTTTTTTGAACTCGGCCAGCCCCTGGTCGCGGGGCAGAAACTCGCGCGCATACGGCAAGTTCTGCTGCACCAACTCCTGCATCTTCTTTTCGATCTTCTCGAGATCCTCGGGCGTGAACGGCGTGGGCCGGTAGAAGTCGTAGAAGAATCCGGTTTCGGTCGCGGGACCGTGGCCTAGTTTGGTTTCAGGGAAAAGCTCCAGCACTGCGGCCGCCAGCAGGTGAGCGGACGAATGCCGGTAGACTTCGAGCGCCTCGGGGTCTTTCTCCTTCAAGAGACGAAGGTCCGTGTCTTTTTCCAGTGGCCGGGTCAGGTCGATGAGATCGCCGTTGGCTTTCGCCGCCAACGCCGCATCCGCCAGCCGTGGACTGATTGACTGCGCAATTTCCAGCGCAGTCGTACCTTTGGGAACTTCCTTGATGCTCCCATCCGGGAGCTTTACATGAATGCTGTCAGCCATAATGTGGGACCTGCAGGTGTTCTGAATCTTTCAGTCTATTGAACGGATTCCGGAGGGTCAAACGGGAAGCGGGGAGACAGTTCGTAACCTTGGCCCTCACTTTTGTTGAAACGCTTCGTTGCCGCAAATCACCATCTCTTATTGAGTATCAGGTTTCGAACTGCACAGGGCACGCGTCAGATTCGGGCCTGATGTTGGCAGGAGGCCAATTTGATCCCAATTCATTCGGCTGCCAAGAGAACCATTCTGTGCATTGATGACGACGAGGCAATCTTGTGCTACGAGCGAGCGCTGCTCGAAAGGTCTGGATACGCGGTTCTCACGGCAGCGTCGGCGGAACAAGGCCTCAGACTGGTGACAACGTGTAGTTGCGATGCTGTGCTCGTCGACTTCGAGATGCCCGGAATGAAGGGACACGAGGTTGCCTGCGCGATAAAGCTCGTCCGACCGGAACTGATGGTTATATTGCTGTCGGGTAGCGACGTACCAATGCCCGCGTTGGCCTCTGTCGATGCCTTTGTGCCGAAGCTCGAAGCAAGTCGGAAGTTGCTACCGATGATCACTAAGCTTTGCAGAGGAGCGGTTTGACTGTATCGCCTTCGTCAAGGGGGTGAGTTTCCTTCGGGGACACCTGGACATGGTTCGGAACCAGCCGGGAGGTGATATGACGATTTCTCGACAACAACAAGCCAGGTTCCGGCCTCGCCTTGCACCGCGCGAGCATCTTGGCCGGACGACGCAAGTCCACGCTTTCGACTCTTACTGTATTTCGTTCAGCTTCTGGTAAATCAACATCGCCACGAGCACCAGCAGAAACACCCCGGACCCGATGCTAAACGCGCGCATCGGGATGGTCAGCCGGTTGACCTTGGCCAACAGTTCCGTCTGCTCCTCGTGCATGTGCGAACTCGCATCGTCCAGAAACAACTGGTCATCCCTGTGCATCGTGAGTGTGCTCTTGTAGATCAGGAGGATGATCAGACCAATTGCAAAAACTCCAAAGATCACCGCTACAACAGTGAGCGTCATAAACCACCTCGGCCGGATTCCAACCCAAGTGCGGGCGGCTTCCCACTTCCCTGGGGCTCGGAGGAACTCACTTGAGAACTAGAAGCCCGGCCCCTAGCCGCCGAGCGGCGGCTGATAGGTGCAACCGCACCTTGGCGGGACCGGGCCCAATTCAGAGGTATTCAGTTTTGATTCCTCCGCTTTCTATTACAAGCGCTTCCACCTCTGCTGTCAGTGATCTTCATCACCATGAGTCAATGAGTATGGGACGATTTAACGCTGACAATGTGGCAACGGTCGCCGGTCTACCGTGTTGAGTGGGAGACTCGAACCTTCCTGCGCGGTGTGATTGGAGTCATAGCCCTCGTTCATCTGATTGCCTAACATGCTTGCACGTAGGTTCTCCCATGTCTTCCGGCTCCGGGCGACCTCAGTTCCAGATTTCCATCCAACAGCCTTGGTTTGCGCGCACCTCCCGAGTACAGCGGGCACTGGTCGGGTGCGCAGTTGGAGCCTTCACATTCTTGAGCGGCGGTGTGCTCGATTGGTTTGTGACTCGTCAATATCTTCCCCGAATATCATTGATGTTGGCTGGAGCCGCGGTGGCCTTAGCCGTTGGGTTGTTGGTGTTCCAGCTTCTGACTGACATTCAGGAACGCTATCAAGCGATGATGGATCGACTGCAGCGGGTTGCGGAGTTGAACCACCACATTCGTAATGCCCTACAGGTCATCGCCTATCACAACGTACTTGAGCGAAGCGAGCGAGCAATTCAGCAAGTCAACGCTGAGGTTCTCCGTATTGAGTCAGTATTGCGCGAAGTTTCTGCAGCCCTTGGCGACCATGCGGATTTGCCGGCTGCAATTGTGCCTAGCGAGCGCCGCAAGGGGTAGCGCAGTATTTGCAGCCGAACGCAATCTAGCCAATCGGCGTAATCGTCGAAGTTGAAACCGTGGTGGCTCCTGGCGCTCACCGCGAAGCAGATGTGACCCACGTCACTGACATGACGTGCTCATCCGCGCAGCATTGTCTCGAATACAGTCTCGCCTCCCCGAAGTGCAGTTCCCACCGATTGGGATGCAGCACCCCCGTAGGCGACCTAGGATTCTCACAACGTCCTTAACTGAAAGCGGCTATACACGGAGGTGCGTTATGCACCGGCAAGAACGATGGTCAATGCTCATTCTGTGCCTGATTCTTCTGCCGGCTGTTCTCTTGCCGGCAGCTCAGAAGCAGGATAAGACGACGCCGTCGGCGCGTGACACCGTCGAGGGAGCGAGGATTTTTCAATACCACTGCGCCGTATGTCATGGAACGGATGGACGAGGGCATGGACCAGACTCCGTCGTCCTCAAGCATGCTGTTCCCGATGTGACCCTAATCTCACAAAGGAGTGGCGGAAAGTTTCCGTACCAGCGTGTAAAGGAAATCATCGAAGGGGAAAGAACCGGATTGCTCTCCCAAGGTGATCGAGAGATGCCGATTTGGGGACCAATCTTCCATGAGGTCGAATCGGACCAAGACTGGGGAGAAGTGAGGTTGGACGCAATCACCAGGCACATGGAGTCGATCCAGCAAAAATAGGTAGCGTGCGATTTTGATCGAACAACCGAGGGGAAAGAGCGGCATCGTCATGTCAACCATTGAGGAAGTAAGATCAGCCGAGAAGAAGGTGAACGAGGTTCTGGAATCTCTCAAGAAGGCCGGTGCGCAAGATCCGAACCACCTTGGCACCGAGTTAAGGAAGGCGACGGACGATTACGCCAGAGCAGTTCGTGAATTAGATTCGAACTAGGCCTCTCCTTGAAATCCCCAAGGGGCGCAATCGGGTGCGCCCTGTAGGAAGCTACAGGTATGTCAGAGAAGCGAACAAAATTCGACAAAGCATTGCGACAGGCCGATCAAGTTGAAAAGCGGACCGAAGCGCGACCAGAGCAAAGTCCCAGCAAGCGCAAGCCGCGCGAGAACTTCAGCCAAGGCGCTGTCCGGATCGTGAGAGAAGCGACGGAAAAACCCTAATCGTCTGGTTTTCCGGCCCTGTGTTTGCCTCGATCCCCAGTTCTGTGGTGGGAATCCTCTGTGCGGAAACGGACATGGGGTCGTTCGCCAACTAGGTTCGCATATCCCTGACGTGCGTCGCGATCCACCACTGATTGCCAAAGATGTCGGTCACTGCGCCGACCCGGTCGCCGTAAGGCTGGTCCGCAGGCTCGTTCATTGACTTCGCGCCCGCTGCCAGGGCCGTCCGGTATACATCATCCACGTTCGGCACATACAGGTAGAACATCGACTTCATCGGCTGATACGGCCCCTGTGCTTCGCCCATCTCCAGGTGCGAGTCGCCGATGTTGATCGTCATGTGGTGCACAACACCATCGGGCGACGTGTACCGCCCCAAGTCTTCTGCCCCGAAAGCGCGCTTCAGGAAGTTCATCACCGGGTCCACTCGCAGCGGGTGCATATAGGGCTGAATTGCTGGCGCGCCCTCCGACTTGTAGCCGCTCGCCTTAGCGGTCGCGATGTACCAGTGATTGCCCGCCGCATCGATCACGCCAGCCGAGCGCTCGCCATAGAACTGGTCGGCGGGTTCGGTGAGCGACTTCCCACCTGCTTCCAACGCGCGCTTGTAGGCGGCGTCGCAATCACGAACATACACGTGGAACGCACCCAGCATCGGCTCGCCCTTCCACGCCACTCCTGTGCCACCACCGCCAATCATCAGCATGGAATCTTCCACGCGCACCTCGCAGTGGTAGCCGCCCGCCGATCCGACTGCGCGGAAGATCTCTTCGCCACCGAACGTCTTCTTCACCAGGTTGATCACCGCGTCGACGTCAGGCACAACCAGATACGGGGTGACCGTGCGATAGCCCTTCGGAACCGGGCTCACGGCGTTCTTCGGTTCTGGCATCTTGCCGCCCTCGGGCCCCTTGGTCATCCCCTGCATGCGCCGATGCATCTCGTCGACGGACATCTCTTCTATCACCGTGACCAGGGACCACGAGTAGCCAAAGGGATCCTGAAGCAGAGCATCGCGATGTCCGTAGAACTGGGTCTGAGCGGCGCGCACCAGCTTCATCCCGGCCGCCACGGCATGTTCCGTAAACGCATCTACATCGTCGACCTGGATGGACATCGAAACTGGCGAGTGCCCTAGCGTTTCGGCGCTGAAGCGGCCTCCCTCGGGCCATTCGCCGGCTATATTGATGGTCGAATCGCCGATCATGATTTCGGCGTGTGGGATTTGTCCTCCAACCTCGAAGCGGAAAGTTTCTTTCGCGCCCAGAGCGCGCTGGTAGAACTCGATCGCTTTTGCGGGGTCTCGGAACGCTAACCTGGGTGATGCCGTCATGCGAACAGCTGGGACGGGTTCAGCAACGGTCGACATACGCTTTTTCCCTTCTAATTCGGACTTCAATCGGGCCTTGAAGCTCTCGCGCGGCAGGTCGCGCAGACCGGCCGCAATCCGAAGCAGAGGCTCAATGCCCGCCGCCACCTTCGGAGCCTTGCCATCCGCCCGCGACAGCATCGCCTCGACAGCCTGGTTGAGCTGTTCAATCTGCTTCGTGTCGGGATTCCCCGGGTTCAGAGAGCGCTTAGGCATCGGCACCCTCCATACGCGCCCGCAGGCTGCTGAGCGCGCGGAACTGTAGTTGTTTCACCGCACCCTCAGTCTTGCGGACCTCGCGCGCCACTTCTTTAATGCTCTTCTGCTCGACAAACCGCAGCACGACCACACGCCGCTGTTCGGCCGGCAACGTATCCACCAGGCGAAACAAGGTGGCCCGGCGCTCGACTTCTTCGATTTCCGCCGGACTCGCTTGCACAGAATCGATGATCCCCGAATCGTCTGCCACTTCCCGCCCTGAACGCTGCCAGCGGTCCGAAATCAGGTTCGCCGCGATCCGAAAAAGCCACGCCGCGAACGGAATTCCCCGCCATTCAAACCGCTTCAAGTTTGCCAGCGCCTGGTGAAAGACCTCCGCCGTCAGGTCTTCCGTCTCAGCCCGGTCGCGCACGCGCTTGACGACGTAGGCATATACGCGCTCAAAATTGATTTCGTAAAGGTCGGCAAAGCAGGCGGGGTCCTTCTGCGCAGCCTCGATCAGAAGCCGCTCGTCCGCTTCTTTCTTCAGAGCCTTCAACGAAATCTCCGCGGTTTGGTCTTGCATTAGGGTAAACGCTTCGGCCAGCGAAAAGGTTACGGAAGGGGGGAGAATTGGTGCAAAATTTCATGTAGCTATCGCAGGGGCTCCTGGCATCCAAGACCTTGATCCTATAGTGTCGAAAGTAGAGAGGTGACTTATGGAAGCAATCAGTGGAGTCTTCAAAACGCGAGCCCATGCAGAGAACGTGGTAAGCGAAGTGCTCAAGGCGGGCATTCCGGCCGACCGGGTCACGCTCCTGACTCCCGGCACCGTGGACCAAGTAAATAAAGAGATGCTGGCGGTTCCCAGCGATGCTGCCGAGCAGCCGGGCATGGGGAAAGCGATTGGTGCGCTGGCCGGCGGAGGCGTCGGATTCGCTGGCGGCTCGCTCCTGATGGCCCTGGTGCCGGGGCTCGGCCCCATCACGGCGGTCGGCCTTCTGGGAGCCGCGGTCCTCGGAGCGGCAGGGGCCACGATTGGCGCAGTTGCAGGCAACGAGTTGGAGAACTCCACCACCGAGGGACTGCCGGAAGATGAAATCTTCGTCTACGAAGACGCTCTGCGCCAGGGCCGGAGCGTGGTGATCGTCCTCACCGGGGACAAACAGCAGGCGTCGCTTCTCCGCGAACTGATGAAGGCGCAAGGCGCCGAGTCGATCGATGCCGCCCGCGAGCAATGGTGGATCGGCTTGCGCAGCGCCGAAGAAAGCCACTACTCGCAATCAGGCAAGAGCTTCGCCGAGGACGAAGAATATTTCCGCCGTGGCTTCGAGGCGGCGCTCAATGCGCGCACCCGCTGCATGGAATTCGACCAGGTCTCGGCCGCAATGGACGCCGCTCTGGAAGACGTTCAGCGCGAACACCCGGGCAAAAAAGTCGAAGAAGCGTTTACCCGCGGCTACCAGCGCGGGCGCGAGCACTACCAGCAGCGATGCGATGAAGCTTCGAAGGCGGCCTAGGCAGATACCCGCCGAGGCGATGGATGGGAGAATCAGCGGTAGTACAAGTCCTCAACTGACTTCTGCACTCGCGCCGAAAGCGATTCCAGATCCTTCATCGTCAGCCCCGTCGTCGAAATCGGCTCTCCTACCCGCATCTCCAGCGGGCGGCACTTGATGTGGTAGGTATTCATGGGCAGCAATTCGTAGGTACCCACTAGCGCGACTGGGACGATGTCCACCTGCGCCTTGATTGCCAGAAAGAACGCTCCCGACAAAAATGGTTTAATCTCTCCGTCCGGCGTGCGACCACCCTCTGGATAAATCACCAGAGGCAACCCAGCCTTCAGTCCCTTCAACGCCGCGCGGATGCTGCTGATCGAGTGGGAAGGGTTCTGCTGGTCGATGCAGACCTGCCCTGAGCGCTTCAACTGCCAGCCCACCACCGGATACGCCAACAACTCTTTCTTGAACGCAATCCGGAACTGAAACGGGAGATACGTGTAGAGCACCGGAATGTCGAGCGCCGACGCATGATTCACGGCATAGACGTGCGACTTCGAAGTGTCGATCTTGTCGAGCCCGATCACTTTCACGGGCGACCAGATCGTCTTCATGATCAGCCACGACCAGGCGTACGAGAACCAGTGTAGCCGCCGTCCACTGCGGTCAAACACGCCGCCGGGGATCGCCAGCAGTCCCATCACCAGCGTGTAAAGCCAGATGAGCGGATCGAGGACGAAGTACGAGCGCAGCCGACTCAGCCAGCCGTGCTTCAACCGTGGAATGGCGTGGGGACTGAAGCGTGTTGGGGCCAACGACGAAGCGACCGGCACAGCCTGGGGACCGCTCTCATACTGGCCGCTTTCCACGTGATCGACAGATGACTTCACTTCCTGCACACTTCCATTCTAGGGGAAACTGCTGGCTGGATGAGCCTCAAATCCTCACTCGGAGTAGCCGCATCGCTTCCCCAACCAGATAGATCGACCCCGTTACCACCATGACCGCCTTAGGTCCCGCGACTCCTCGAGCCCGCTCCAGCGCCGCTCCGACCTCGGCAACCGCTTCAATCTCAGCCCCTGTGCGGCTGCCGGCTTGCTGAATCTCTTCCGGCGACGCCGCCCTCGGATTGTCAGGCCTCGTGGCGATCACCCGCTCGGCCAGCGGAAACAGGATGTCCGTCATCTCTGAGATTGCCTTGTCACGCATCGCCCCGAAAACGAAAATCAGCGGACGGTCGTCATAGCGCTCCGAAAGGGCGGAGCGGAGGGCCCACGCACCCGCCGGATTATGAGCCACATCGAGCACAATCTCAGGCCAGCCAGCCCGCGCTGCGAGTACGTGGAAGCGTCCAGGCCACCGCGTCTCGCGGATTCCACGTTCGATCGATTCCGGCGTGATGCCGGCAAATCCCAGTTTCGACACCTCTTCCGCCGCAGCGACGGCTAGCGCCACGTTTCGCAACTGGTGCCGCCCCACCAGAGGCGTCTCCACAAGAATCTCCGTCCCCATCACCTGCAGCGGATATTCCTGACGGTACTGAGCAGCGTCATCGTTCTCCACGCGCTCAGCGGAAGATGAAGTTCTCTGAGTACCGAGTACTGAGTACTGAGTACTCCCCGGCGACACCGGAGGCACATACTGCACCGCACTGACTCCCTTCGCCCCCAGATCGAGAATCGTATTGCCGATGACGTCGTTGGCCTCAGGTTGCTGCGGCAGAGTCACGACCACGCCACCAAGGCGGATGATCCCCACCTTCTCGCGAGCGATCTCGCCCACGGTATTGCCGAGAAATTTCTGATGGTCGAGCGAAATGTCGGCAATCACGCTGACCAGCGGCTCCACGACATTAGTCGCATCGAGGCGCCCGCCCATGCCAACTTCGAGGACAGCAATTGCCACCCGCTCGCCCGCAAAGTGCGCAAACGCAATCGCCGTCATCATTTCGAAAAAGCTGGGATGCCAGGGCAGCTGTCCCTCGCCGACGAGTTTCTCCGCGACGCGATCCACTTCTCCATGCAGTCGGGCAAAATCATCGTCACTGATTTCTTCTCCGTTCACGCGAATGCGTTCGTTGATCCGCACCAGATGCGGCGAGGTGTAGAGGCCAGTCTTCAACCTCGAAGCTTGCAGGATCGAGGCCAGCGTCGCCGCCGTCGAACCTTTCCCGTTCGTCCCTGCAATCAGCACGCTGGAAAACGCCCGCTCGGGATGATTCATCGCCCTAAGCAACACACGCATGTGCGCCAGGTCGAACTTGTTCGACGGCGTCTGGGCCAACTCGTGCCCCAGCGCAAACATGCTCGCGACGGCGGTTTCGTAGGACATGGGGAAGCTCTCAGCTATCAGCGGTCAGCTTTCAGCTCGATCTCTCAGATTATCAGCCTTGGGGACGACTGAAAAAGTGGGGGAGTGAATCTGAGGATCGCAGCTCACCGTGGCCTCTGTGTACTCCGTGTCCTCTGTGGTTAGTGCTTAATCGAACCACAGAGGACACGGAGGACACAGAGAAGGATCGATTCTACGATCGAAATTAAGGAGCTAGCTGACGGCTGATAGCTGATAGCTTCACGCCACCATAAAATCCAGTGCGCGCGCGATATAGGGCTTCAGCTCTTTGCGGGGAACGACTGCGTCCAGCATCCCGTGTTGCAGAAGGAACTCGCTGCGCTGGAAGCCGGGCGGCAGCTTCTGCCGGATCGTCTGCTCAATCACCCGCGGCCCGGCGAAACCAATCAGCGCTCCCGGCTCCGCGATATTCAGGTCGCCCAGCATGGCAAACGACGCGGTCACTCCGCCAGTGGTCGGATCGGTGAGCAAAGAGATGTAGGGAACCTTGGCCTTATCGAGCCGTGCCAGCGCCGCGGAAATCTTCGCCAGCTGCATCAGGCTGATCACGCCCTCCATCATGCGAGCGCCGCCCGATGCCGACACAATAATCAGAGGCGTACGCGAATGGGCGGCACGTTCCACGGCTCGGGTAATCGCCTCGCCCACAACCGCGCCCATGCTGCCACCGATGAAGGCATACTCCATTACACTCGCCACCACAGGCCGCCCCATCAGCTTGCCATGAGCATTGATGACGGCGTCGTTCAGGCCCGTGTCCGCCTGCGCCTGCTTCAGCCGCGACGAATACGGCTTCAAGTCCACGAACTTCAGCGGATCGGTCGAGGCAATGTCCCCGTCGAACGTCTCGTACTGGTTGTTGTCGAGCAGTTGCGCGAGCCGGGTCCGGGCGTCGATTCGAAAGTGCTTGTCGCACTTCGGACAGACGTTCATGTTCTCTTCCAGATCCTTCTTCCAGATGATCTGCCGGCAGTTCTCACACTTCACCCACAGCCCTTCGGTGCGGACTTTTTTCTCGCCCGAAGTGTCGAGCTCGCCGGCTTCGCGTTTAAACCAAGCCATAAAAACAGTTGTCAGTACCCTGTACTCAGTACTCAGTTCGAACCCGACGCCGCGACCACTGGGTACCGAGTACTGAGTACTGCGTACTCGACGTTAGTATTCGATTCCTCTCTGCGCCATCACGCCCTTTTCATACGCGTGCTTCACCTGGCGCATCTCCGTCACTGTATCGGCGGCCTCGACAATTGTGGGGTGCGCGTTCCGGCCCGTCAAGATGACGTGCACCATCTCCGGCTTCTTCTTCAGGCTCTCGACCACCTTCGCCGGATCCAGCATGCCGTAGCTGATGGCATAGTTAATCTCGTCGAGAACGACCAAATCCCATTTCCCCGACTGAATCGCCTGATCGGCCTCGGCCCAGGCCTCTTCGACCATGCGAATGTCTTCCGGGTCTGGCTTCTCGGCGCCGACCTTCACGAAGCCACGGCCCATCTGCTTCATCACAAACTTGTCGCCGAAGGCCTGCACGGCATCGAGTTCGCCGTAGTGCCACGAGCCCTTCAGGAACTGCAGCATCAGCACCCGCATCCCCTGACCTACGGCTCGAAGAGCGGTTCCCATCGCCGCAGTGGTCTTGCCTTTACCCGGACCGGTGTTCACGATAATCAGACCACGACGGATGTCAGCCATGCATGAATCGGAGGTTTGATTCTACTAGATGCCGCCCCTCACCGGTCACCCTCCCGCTCCGATATCGGCCGAGACTCAGCGGCCGGCCTGGAAAAGACTCCTGTCCGATACTGGACACTCCAGTCCCGGAGTGGACAATCGGCGCGGTTCCCCGTCTCGGGTGGTTCCGTATTTCAAGGATTTGGCGCGTCCCCGCTTGGAAGCGGAGTTGCTGTAACTCGGGGTAGTGGATGTGTGCGCCGCTTCGGGGCGGAATCTTGGACGACATGGGGCCCTCGGAATTTTCCAAGAAACAATACAGCCTCTGGCACCGTCTTTATTGTTAGGAAAAGACGTTCGATTATGACTTGAGAACGTTTACTCGCCCGTTGTTGATGTTGACACAAATGTCGCAGCGGATAACTTTTCCACGGAACTCCAGCATCCTAGGTTGCGTAGCTCGGTCAGGCGGATCTCTGTCCCCTCGCAAACCGCGGAGGTCTCATCGTGCTCAACAAGTGTGCAGTGTTGTTGTTGTCTCTGCTCGTAACCCTGCCGGTCTTCGCGGGCCAGCATGTTGCGGTGCATCCGCGGACGTCGATGGACTCCGCGGACCAGTCCACGATTAAAGAGATCGTGGAAATGGAGCGGCAAGCCAAGGAAGCCAGCCTCCACCGCGATCCCGACTTCTCGCAGCGCACCCTCGCTGAGGATTACGTTGCCATCACCCCGCTGGGACAGGTCACGACCAAGCAGGACACCGTCTCCGCCCGCAAGAGCGGCCAGCTCCGCTATGAAGCCATTGATGTCAGTGACATGGTGGTGCGCGTCTACGGCGACACCGCCGTCGTCACCGCCCGCGCCGACGTGAAAGGACACCAGCTCGGCGAAGACTTCAGCGGCCCCTATCGTTACACGCGCGTCTGGGTGCGCCGCATCGGCCACTGGCAGGCCGTAAGCTACCAGGCCACCGTCACCCAATGATGTTCCCTCTGCTGGTTTGCTTTGCCTGTTCGATTGAATGGTTTGCTAATGCCGAGTTGCTCTGCTGGGTTGGGTTGCTTTTGGGTGGCGCAGCGCTTTTAGCGCTGCGATCAAGCCTCCCTTTTTGACAGCCTTTACCCGTTGTCAAGTGTGACCAAACCGCTCCAGCGCTTGTTCATCAGCTTCGAGCACTCCCGGGCTCCGGGGCGGCGAGCGGGTCAAAACGTGTAACGGCCTGATTTGGACAACCGACTCGAAGTTGTCTTGGAAGAAGCGTATAAAGTTCTAGCGATGCGACGGCCACACATACTGACCGGATGGCGGCTGTGGACTAGCGTTGGATTGGCCACCGTCGTCTTTTTCCTCGTGGCCTTCAGCCTCGGGAAGATTTCTTCTCCCCATGACTCACGTTGGGATATTTCTTGGTCCGCCGTCGGGTGGACGGCAGCAGCAGCAACCGCTTTCGTCTTGCTCTGGACCTTTCTCGAATCCGGCAGGAAGGGTTGATTTGCGCAGCAGCGCCAATGAGTGAAACGGCCTGTTAACGACAACAATCGTGGAATTTCCTGCTGGTTGGGCGTAAATTGCTGAGTCTGTGAGAAAACATCCTATCAGGCTGTTTGCATTTTTAACGCTCTGTTTGACAGGGCTCGCAATACTCCTTGCGACGTGTTGTGACCGCGACGACCTTCTCAAGCTTGCGGGAAATAACCGCGTCGGTTTGATGCGAAGCAACACACCGCTGCAGCAGGAGAGCATTGCGTGGCATTGTGCTGACCTGCTCAGGGAGGGCCGATACAGCGACGTTATACAGCTTTTGCAACCGGGCGTTGTTGGGGCCGAAACGCGTCAGTCACTCACTGCGATTCATGACATATTGACAGAGCGCGAACCAGTTTCGGTCAAGGTGATCGATGCACAGAAGTTCCGAGGAAAAGGCGATGTAGAAATCAGGAACATCGTGCTGGATTACGAGTTTCCGTCAACGGTGAAGAAAACCAGCAGTGACAAAGAGCTTCTTCCTGCAAAATGGGTGTTCGTTACGTTTTCCATCCGAAGCACCGAGAACTCAATCACCGGAATCCATGCGGTTACCAGTGAACAGTCGATTGAGGCCATCAACGCATTTACTTTCAAAAACAAAGGTGTCTCCCAGTACACCGCGTTTGCGGCTGGCATTCTGCTTAATGCATTCGCGATCTACGCTATTACACTTTGCGTTACTGCAAAGATCGGCCCAAAGAAGTGGTTGTGGATACTTTCGATGCTGTTCACCTTCATTCTTGTCTCTGTGAATTGGACTACCGGAGATTGGTCGTTCGATACGGTCTCATTCGGCTTTAAGTTGCCACCGCTTCCTGCGAATCTGGTGTGTTCGGCCTACGGCCCATGGAATCTAAAACTAGGCTTGCCGATTGCAGCCATTGTTTTTGTGCTCTATCGAAAGAAGCTTGAAAGAACTGCTAGTGCGCCTGCCGCAGGGGTGGGTGGTTGTTGACGATAAATCGCCATTACACTCATCTTTCGATTACTGACGGATGGACCGGATGCAACCCGAACCGAAAGCAGTCGAAATTTGAGTGAAATGGCCTGATTACAGCAGTGATCTTCCAGGCCGGAAACTTTAAGCCTATCTTGGTGTCTGCTATCAGAAGGAGAGAGAATGCATACGATTTGCAGCTTGTTCTTTCTGGGTGGACAAAGGGAAGGAGGAGGAAGCCCCATTCCGCCATATCCCTTTTGGTCAGCGTGGCGTGCCTTTTCGACTTGGGAGAGACTGTTTCTAGTGGCACTTAGGTGGCCTCAGTGTCTACGTTCTTTTCTCTGCTGTGATCACCGTGTTACGGGGCCGAAAGATCAGAGCATCGATCCACAACGGAACCACGGCTGATGCTGAAACAATCGTCCTATCAATTCGTAAGCGATCTGCGAGGTTGGACAAACTAATTCGAACAACGTTCTATCTCTTTGGAATGGTGCTCTTCTTGAGCCTGCAATGGTCCTATGTCACGATTGAGAATAGCAATATTCCAGTTGGATGGCTTATTCTAAGGGACTTCGAACCGCACTTTGCATTTGCGTTTAACGTGTTCTTCATCTTTCTAATCCTGCACGTGGTCCAATGGTTCATTTCGAGTTCGGTGGATAAATGCGCTTTACAGTTGGGGCCGAGACAAGTGCGTTAGAAAACGCAACTGCGCTGGTTGGCGTAACATCGCCATTACGCTCAAAATGCCCGGAACAGGGATTCTGACCGGGTTCACCACTGACGCAGGGTCTGCGACTTAGCCTACAATGTGGGCCTCATCCCCCATGGAAGGCACAGTCATGCTCTCGCTCCCAAAACGTCGACACGATCTCCTGCTCCTCATCCTGCCCTTCGTCCTCTGGGCATCTTCCTCCCCCGCACAGAAAGCCGAACTCTCCGCCGCCAAGCGCACCCAGATCGAAGCCGCGGTTACCAAGTACATGGCGACAACCCACGTCCCCGGACTCTCGGTCGCCGTCGTCGAAAACGGAGAATACGAGTGGGCCGCCGGCTTCGGCCTCGCCGATGCCGAGAACAACGCCCCCGCCAGCGAACACACGCTCTTCCGCCTGGCCTCGATCTCCAAGTCGCTCACGGCCACGGCCGCGATGCAACTCGTCGAGCGCAGACAACTTGATCTCGACGCGCCCGTCCAGAAATATTGCCCGGCATTTCCGCCGAAGCAGTCGCCCATCACCACGCGCCAAGTGATGGGACATCTCGCAGGCATCCGTCACTACAAATCCGGTTCGCAGGACGATCCCGAAGTCGGCAACACGAAGCATTTCGACGACCCCATCCAGGCCGGACTCGACTTCTTCAAGAATGATCCTTTGGTCTCGGACCCGGGAAAGCAGTTTCACTACTCGACCCAGGGCTACACGCTCGTCGGCTGCGTCATCGAAGGAGCCTCGAGCGAAAAGTATGTCGACTTCGTGTGGCAGAATGTTTTCGTGCCCGCCGGCATGGAGCATACGCAGGTCGACAATCGTTTTGCCATCATTCCCTATCGCACGCGCTTCTATCGCAAGACCGAGTCGGGCACGGTGCAGAATACCGACTTCCTCGACTCCAGCTACAAGATTCCGGGTGGCGGATGGCTCTCTTCCGCAGAGGACATGGCAAAGTTTGAGGTGGCCATTCTGAACGACAAGCTGATCAAGCGGACGACGCGCGATCTGATGTGGACACCGCTGAAGCCGTCCGACGGTTCGAAAGATAACTACGCTCTCGGCTGGGGATCCTGGACCGAGAACGACCTCGCCGTCGTCGGCCACTCCGGAGGCCAGCAGGGCACCAGCACGCAATTCCTCATCGCACCCGCGTTGCGCGCCGGAGTCGTCGTGCTCACCAACATGGAAGATGCCGGCCCCGACAAACTAGCCTGGGAAATTCTGAAAGTGCTGGCGGGAACCGCGGAGACACCTAAGCAATAACAGTTCCTACGCTGCCTGGGGGCTCGTAGCATCGGCGCTCTTCGCGTCGAACCCCGACGCCTTCGGGACGAGCGAATCTTTCAAACGCAAGAACCGTTCTTCGTAATATTTCCGCGAAAGGTACGCGACCGCAATTGCTCCGCCCCCGGCCAGCGCAAACTTCAACACTACCAGGGCGAAGTGTCCGCTGGAGGGCAGCAGGCTCGGGAAGTACCGCCGGCACATCAGGTCGTAGACGCGAAACGCAAGAAAGTGATTGAGATAGAGGCCGTAGCTGATGTATCCGAGAAAGCGAAGGGGAGAGACGTTCACAAACGATTTTGCGCGGCTGGTGCCAACCAGCAGGAACAGCAGCAGAATGCCGGCGCACACCACCGTAATGAGGGTGTACTGCAAACCCGCGCCCAGCAGTCGATTGCGCGTGGTGATGCCGAACGGACGCCCGGCCGCAACCAGCACTGAAGCCGACGCCACCAGCATCCAGCACAGGGTCCATACTTGCTTCCGCAAGATTCCGGAGCGCAGCACGATGGCAATCAAGCTCCCTGCCGCCAAACCGTCCGCCACAAACCACGTGTACCAGTCCAGCCCTGAACGATGACCAAGAGCGAACGACGTCGCACGCAACACGGGCGTGAGAATAACGATTGCCGCTGAAATGATGGCGAGTCGCCGGGCGGTCACCTTGTGGACCACAGTCGGCCAGACGATGTAGAAATGCTCTTCCACAGCCAGAGACCACAGCGGCCCGTAATCGCACGCGACGCCAAAGAAATCGGTCATGTTCGCCAGGTAGACGAAGCTCAGACCCAGAAACGCCAACGAGGACGAGCGCATGAGCAGCAGGACCATCAGCAGCAGGTAGTACGCGGGTAGAATGCGCAATGCCCGCCGGGTATAAAAGCGGCGATAGAAATACGGCTTGTCCTTCGAGTCCAGCAAGATTCCTGTGATCAGGAATCCGGAAAGAACAAAGAAGAGATTCACGCCCAGCCCTCCGGGCTGAGTGAAGGCAACGAACCTGCGGGCCCACGGCCCAAATGACATTCCTGCGTATTGCCAATGGAAGCCGTGCAGCAGCACCACTCCGAGCACCGCGATGCCCCGCAACATGTCGAGCTCCGGCATGAAAGGGCGGATAAGCGGTTCCGCGGGCGACGTGGACCGTGCGGCGATTGCGGGATCCAAGGGCATGGCGATCGCCCCATTGGATATCAAATCATTTGCAGCGTCAAACGTCTCTGTGGGCGGTGTGAGGCGGACAGGCTAGTTGTTCGGAATTTTCGGCGTCAACTTCCGGATAATAAATTCCTGAAAGATGTTAGAAATAGCGGTGGCTCCAATTCCGATGGCGCCGTTCTCGAGCGTCAACCCCGCTCCATCGCGATCCTGAGGCGGATAATAGAGATTCGAAATGCCACCCGCCGCAAAGTTTCCCAGGACATTCGAGTAGTTCGGCTGCCAGCGTCCGTTGTCTCCCTTGCAGATCACCGCGCTCGCCAGCGCATACAGAAACCGCGAAGACGTGCTGCCGGTCCCTTTGTAGAAGTAGCGCGGATCCTGTTTCAGCAGCGAAGGCAGGATCGCGCCTCCAATGAACGTCCCCGCAACCGTGTCGGCATAGCCGGCGCCAAAGCGTTTGGCATACCCTTGCGCGCCTTGCCCATATCCCCGAAAGTGATTCTGCGCCTGCTCCACTCCCGCCGCGCCCGCCACAAATACAAAGGTGAATGGATCCACCACCGTCCTCGCGGCCAGTTTGAATTTCTGTTTCGCATCGAGCGGAGCGGCATTCGGGACGTAGCTGACGTAGAAATTTGGCAGCACGCCGAACACACGCTGCTGCTCTTCCACCTTCATCTGGTCTTCTGCGACTTCGACCCGTGTGACTCCGACCTCCACATCTGTTTCAGTCGTAGCCACCGCCAACGCGGAACCGGGGACAATGTAGTTCTCGCCCGAATGCAGGTTTCCAGAAGTTGTCTGCGTCGCGAATCCTGACGCGGTAACGCTGAGCTGAAACGGTCCCGGAGCAACACGAGTAAAAGAGAATTCCCCATCCGTGTCGGAAAGCGCTTCCTGGCTCGCCGACGGACCGTCGCCAGTGAGCTTGACCCGCGCCCCGGCGACGACCGCTCCGCTTGGGTCCTTGACCGTTCCGCTGATGCTTCCGGGCACCCGCTCGCCGGTCGAGGGCATCTCCGGCTGGATCGCACCGTTTTCTCGAGTAGGCACAGGCGCCTGTGGAGCGGGCTGTCCTAAGCAGGACGCTACACCCAATACGACAAGGGCAAACCCCAGGGGCCAAGAGGTGAAATGGAAGGCCATCAATCGCTAAACTCTATCCTCTCCCTGATCGCTTGCCAGATCACCAAAGTGCCCTCATTTCAGGTTGTTCGCGACGAGACCGGAGTGCGGTGGGGACACACTGTCGAGCGGCGGACTCGGGAAATGCCCCCTGATCTTCGAACTTGGATGCACGCTGGAGTCGTGCGGTAGCCCGCACAAGGCTCCCGCCTTGCCTTAAGCGTAGGATGGCTGCATGGAAGCATTACTGTTGCCGGTTACTTCGGTCACGCGATTCGGATGGCAAGTTAGTTTCGTTTCATCATCCGGTGTCATCTGATTCGCAAGGAGTTTGATTTATGCGATTATTGCGATCGTTGCTGACATCCCTGCTAAGGATGCTGCCCGACCCTGACAGCCCGAAGACACCAAAAGTTGCTGTGATGCCGCTATCCAGTACACGCTTTGATCGACCGTCGTTACATTCGACTGATCCTGCCCACGAATGCGTGGACCGCCCCTGGCTGGGGTGTCCAGCTTGTTTTAAAGCAACGGGCGACCCGTTCGCAACGGTCAACAGCCATCGTCAGAAGTACTCAAAAACAGGATGACCTGGGAAACTGCTGCACCGAAGGGGACGCGCTGCCAGCAGACCCCGGGGCGGTGAGGGAGATCTCGAAGGATCGCCCCACAAGAAGGACTGGACCGGTGCCGCAAGCGGTGACTTCGAAATTGGACACGCTTCGGGGTTGAGCGTAGTCTTAAGGCTGAGCGAGCAGTTCCTCTCCTCTTTTCAGGTCCTCTGAACTAAGTCAGGCCATCTGAAGTACGCTTCTCTTAGTGCATGCGGAGGATTCCCATGTTTGATCCCAAAGCTAACAAGCGGCCGAAGGCATCGGTTGCCACTCCCTCAAAAGGCTCCCGAGGCAAGTTGACCATGATGGCGAACGCCGTCCCGTCAGACAGCAAGATCAGAGAGCGGGCCTACCAGCTGTACGAAGGCCGTGGTCGTGGAGCCGGACAAGACGAGCAAGACTGGCTCCGGGCTGAGACGGAACTCCTGAAACAGAAGTAATCAAGAGCTTACATCCACAGCCTCCTTGGGGTCTGGGGACAAGCTGGAGGAATCGTTTATGGCTTGTTTGTTTTGCAGAGATCTTGAACGAACTCTTGACTTTCGACGTAGCAAGTACTTCGAAGCCCGGTCCGTTGCCTATTATCAAGTCAGCACGGAGCTTGCGGCCCAGAAGAACGTCGATATGGAGCGCGCCAAGAGCGACTTGGAAGAGCACCAGTTGGCCTGCGCCTCCGCCGCGAAAGCGAGACTGTCGTTGAGCAAGGTCCCAGAGGCAGGTCTCGATTCCAATCGATGAGTACCTCAATGATGAGTACCTCAATGCGTGTAATGGCGATTTATCGTCAATCATGACCAG
>PLBY01000059.1:3146-201427 GCA_003134655.1 Acidobacteriaceae bacterium | reverse complement strand
CCCTCCACCGAGGCCGAAAACCAGTATTAAGATGATGATGAGTATCAGCATTGTCGGTCTTCCTTGTCTTCGACGAATCGCGAACTGTCTTGGTTGTTGATGATCCTGCAATCCGAAGAAGAAAAATGTTCAATTGTGAACACTTAATTCGGATAGTTGTTGAAATATCTCGATTACACTCATCGAGGTCAATGAGCGGCCTTGGTTTCAACAGTTGGCTTTAGCGGCATTTGCACCAAGGCGTTCTTCGCGTCGTCTCTTGCAAGCCTATGCCTTGGTAGCCGTCGTAGGCCATGCATAGCTCAGTGCTTTTGAACTCCGAAAACTTGAACCTGACGGACTCGATGGGTTTGACACCTGAGCCAAGCACGATCAGAACGTGACGCTCACTCGTGTCCAGTCCGTCGATCTTGAGGCTCTCTCGATCCGGCCACGCCGCCGCTGGCCTCTTGTCAATTTTGACACTTAGCCCATGAGAGTTAATCTTCCCATTTGGGAGGGTTGCGGGTTCTTTCCAGAATGGATCATCAGCCCTTGCTGCAACGCAGACGCTGCCAGTAGCTTGTTGCGCGTTAGCGTGATTGGAAATCGACAGCATGAACGTGACTACAATAATGCTGGTCTTCACGGCGGCCTCCCAAGAGCATCTTGGGTAAAGATAGCAGGCCAGTTGGCGAAAAATCTGTTTTCGACATTGGCGGCAATATACGGCTCGTCGTGGTAATGACCTGTTTCCCAAATGGGTGAGCAATAGGGGACAGATTGGCCATGTCACTTGCTGCTCTACTGAGGACATGGTGTCTTCGAAGGTCATCAAAAATTGGGTGGAATCGAAGGTCACCAGAAATTGGGTGGAATCATACCTCCGCGCTGCTCTGGAAGTGGACGGTCAGAAAATGCCCTGGCGAATTGTCACTGCACGTGAGGCAATCGCCGTGAGGTTGAAGGACTTGAAAGGCAATAGCGATCATCATGCGGAACGGCACGAAATGCAATCGGCGCTGGACACTCTAACCCGCCTTGAAAATGAAGTGAGTCTCTGCCCGACGCAGCCGGCCCTTTCAAACTCAGGGGCAAGGCCTGATGTAGACCTTGCCAAGAGGCCACCGCTCGTCTCTCCGTCCGCCGCCACTGAGGAACTGAAGCGCGGGGATCGGGTCGAGGGTTTGGGCAACTTGGGAAGGCCAACGGGGGAGATCGGTACTGTTGAGCGAACGAACGAAGACGATGCAGTGGTCAAGTGGGATGACGACGGTCGCGTGAGAGTCGGCCAACCTTGGCTCAAGAAGATTTAGCGTCTGCGATTAGCCTGACCGCAAACTATCGTGAAATCGCCATTACGCTGACTGACCCGGGGACCGGGTCTTGAGTGTAGAGGCCTGTTACGTCAACTGAGAATTGCTTTTGTAAGATAGCCCGGCCGTACCGGCCGGGCTCCTTCGCTGCGTTACGGCACCACGATCACGGGACCATGCAACGCCATCGGAGTAGCCATCTTCTTCGCGGCTCTTGCAGGTTTTGCTGCACTTACGCGGACAACGCAATCCGTTCCAACATCATGAGTACTATCCGCTACGTGCGCCGGCACCTCTTCGCCTTTCGTCAGTTCCAAGTACTCCTCGGTAAACACTGATTTATCGGTGAAGATCAGCCAGCAGTGCTCATTTGCACAGAAGAGTACGTGCCTCGGTTTATGCGTGCCCACGTGCTCCTGTTTCTGGCAGTGAAGCACCGCGTCCTCCGAGCGAACGTCGATCCGGATGAAGAGATTTTTGCCGTCATGTCTCGGGGCTGAGGTGTCGTTTGGGGCTGTAGGCAGGTCCTTGCCGTCGACTGGAGGAGCGGTTTTTACCTCTGGTAGAGTTGCGGTTGAATCTACGGTAGCCATATGCTCTCCTTCTCTACCGGCCCGTCAGCGTGGCTGTTGAGCCGGGCTTTGGTTGGTTGTGAATTGTTGTGCGATTTTGCGAAAGCGAGGGTCCAGGAGCAATTCCCGTTGCCCAGGATCATTCTCCAGTTGCTCCAAGGTCCAACCCTGGGCTAAAGATCTCTTCACCAATTCCAGAGCGGTATTGCGATTGCCGAGATTCTCATAGGCTTCGCCCGCGCTGGCCAGTATGTTGGGATCGTCCGGATCGCGGGCGAGCGCTGCTTCGATGAGTGGCACCGCCTTCTCCCGCTGCTTCCCCTTCGAATACAACAGGCCGAGTTCCACCTGCACTTCAGCATCGTCCGGGCGGACCTTCGCAATCTCTTCCAGTCGCGCCAGTTCGTTGCGCGATGCCTCATCGGCTTCGTTCTTACGGTTCATCCACTCATAAGCGATGCTGAGGTTGGACCACGCACGCCAGTCGCTGCGGTTCATCTCGAGCGCCTTCTTCGTCACCGCAGCGGACTCCGCCCAGCGCCGCTCCCGGTAATACAAAGCACCCAGATTGGTGTAGGCGGCGTAGCTTGGCTGCAATTCGATCGATTGCTTGAGATGTTTCTCAGCCTCGGCATCCTTTCCCAACAGTTGCAACACACCTCCCAAAGTCGCGTGGACCATGGCATTGTCGGGCGTGATTTTCAGCGCCTGCTCGAATTGTGTGGCCGCGTCGGCATAGCGCTTCTGCAAATAATAGAAAACTCCCCACTCGTAATAACCGGCCCAGTATTGAGGGCGCAGCGCTGCCGCCTTCTTGTATGTGCTCTCTGCCTTGTCGTCCTGGCCCATGCTGGCGAATACCGCGGCTTCGCCCAGCAACGCGTCGGGAGCGAGCGGCTCCAGTTTCAACGCTTGCTGGATCTCCTGGAGCGCCAGGTTGTACTGCCCTTTTCCGTTGTGAACGCGGGCCAACGTCACGTAGACCGCCGGCAACTGGCTGTTCAACTCGGCGGCGCGCCTGCAGTTTCTCTCGGCCTCGTCGATCCAGCGGGGATTGTGCTCGATCCGGTACTTTGCCCAGTAAGCCTCTCCCAACGCGCTGAACCCGAGTGCGAAACCCGGATCCGCCTTTACGGCTTGCTCAAACAAACTGATTGCAGCCTCCAGGTTCGCCGGCTTGTCCCACCGCTCCAGGTATCCCTGCCCGGCCAAATACGACTCGTGCGGTGGTGCTTTTCCTGGCGGTGAAACTGCGGCCGCATATTCGATAGAAGAAACACCCCGCAGAAACAATTCCTGGCGTGTCCAGACACCGACCGCCACTGCTACCGCAGCCGCAGCGGCCACCACCGCGAACCATCGCCGGGAGCGCCGCCGCGTTCCAGCAGACATCGACGCTGCGGACGCTCGCCGCAGGTCCACGGCGATCTCCTTTGCCGAGAGGTAACGCTTCTGCGGATCCTTGTCGAGGCACTTTCGGATCACCGCGTCGAGGGCTGCGCTGATCATGGGATTCAGCTTGCCCAGCGGTGTCGGCTGTTGATGCAGAATCGCATCCGTTAGCGCCGGGCCCGAACCCAGGAACGGGCGCCGCCCCGTCGCCATCTCGTACAGGATGCACCCGGTTGCCCAGATGTCGGTGCGTGCGTCCAGTTTGCCCGCCAGCAACTGCTCGGGAGCCATGTAGGGCAAGGTGCCGACGACGGTTTTCGTTTCGCTTATGCTCGCAGTCTCCGCGGTCGGACTCGGTTCACCGCGGAGTATCATGGCCAGGCCGAAATCCAGGATTTTGAGTCGTGCGTCGGGAGTGACGCGCACGTTGGCCGGCTTCAGGTCGCGATGGATGACGCCATGCTCATGCGCCACCGCCAGGCCTTCGGTCAGTTGCGAACCGAGATGGATGATCTCCTTCTCCGAGAGTGGCCCGGACGCTAGCATCGCATCGAGAGACAGACCCTCGATCAGTTCCTCGACCAGGAAATCGGTGCCATCCTGAGTGTCAAAGTCATGAACCGTGGCGATGTTAGGGTGATTGAGCTTCGACAGCATCAGGGCTTCCTTGTGAAAGCGGTTGCGGGTGGCGGTTTCGACAACCGTTCCGGGAGGAAGGACTTTTAGGGCGACGTCGCGGTCGAGGCGGTCATCATGCGCGCGAAAGACCACACCCATCCCGCCTGCACCAATTTGTTCAAGAATGCGGTAATGGGATAGTGTGGCCTGCACGGGGACGTCCTGGCCTTGGATTCGATCCCGTTGGCTCGCGATCTATTACGGCACCAAATGCAAACGCTCGTCTCAGAGGGTGTCGCGTCCCTGGGTGGGAAGTGCTCTCCGGGGAGACGAGAAAAGCTACGAGGTGATCTTCTGCTCAGAATTACGCGATGTCAGTGACGGCAGTCACGTCTTGAGGTGGGGAGGGTGTTCGCCAAGTCTGGCGTAGCGGCGGTTCGATGAAGCGCCGCGAGCCAACAGAGCAAAACTTGGCGTAAACTGGGCGTAATGTCGCCGTTTCACTTTTGACCGATCCCGGAGTCAGGGGTCACAATTGCTTGTGATTTTGGTCACATTCCGCACTCGGACCCACGCCTAGACTTCTCTGTTGTGGAGAGTTTGGGCCACGTAAGCCCTAGGAGAAGAAGAAATGCGTGTAATGAAGTTCATCAGTCTTGCCGTCATTCTGGTGGTGATCTCGACATTTGCTGTGGCACAGGCGGCCCCGGCGCAGACTGCTCCCACTGTGAAGCATGTTCCCATCACCAATGCCCCGTCGAACTCGGGCAAAGAGATGTTCAACAGTTATTGCGCCGTTTGCCATGGAAAAGACGGCAAGGGCAACGGGCCGGCAGCGTCGGCGATGAAGACTCCGCCGACCGATCTGACGCTTCTGGCGAAGAACAACGGCGGGAAGTATCCGTCGTCGCACGTTGCGGCCGTGATCAAGGGACAGGCTACGACACCGTCGCACGGCAGCCAGGACATGCCAGTGTGGGGACCACTATTCTCGAGCATCAGCCAGGGTCACGAAGGCCAAGTGCAGCAGAGAATCACTAATCTGGTCACGTATATCGAGGGCCTGCAGGCGAAGTAGGCTGCGCCGGTTCACGAACGGATCTTGTGGCTCCGGGGCGCGGAGGTCGCGCTCCGGGGTCCAGTGTTTCTACATTGAGCAACAGGAGTGCATAGATCCTTCGGCCCGCAAACCCCGCGGGCCTCAGGATGATAAGTCCTTTTTAGTCGCGTCGATCTGAAGACGTCACGCTGAGCTTGGCTTGAACCCGAAGGAACCTGCTCCTGTTTTCCCGCCTCGAGGCCGTAACCCACCAGTGGTCAATGTCTTACTGGCCTTTGGCCGTTTGGCCAGTGACTTCAGTACCTTAGTCCCCGCCGCATGATCGACTTATAATCCATCCAAGAACTGAGAATTGCAGCGTTCTTCAGGAGACGCTCGCGCCGCAGGCGCGGGTGGGACCTGGGAGATATTCAGAGACTAAGTGGATCCATTCCTGGCATCGTCGATTTTTCTCTTTGGGCTGGCCTTCGGCAGCTTTCTGAATGTGTGTATCTACCGATTGCCGCTGGGACTGTCGGTGGTGACGCCGCGTTCGGCGTGCCCCAAGTGCAAGCAGCCGATCGCCTTCTACGACAATATTCCGGTGTTGAGCTGGATGATTCTGGGCGGGCGTTGCCGGAATTGCAAGACGAAGATTTCGCCGCGGTATTGGATGATTGAGTTGCTGACGGCGCTGTTGTTTCTGGCGTGCTACTGGCATTTCGGGCTGACTCTTTCGGCGCTGAAATATTGCGTGCTCGCGTTTCTGTTGCTGGGACTGATTTTCACGGATGCGGAAACCAAGTTGCTGCCGGACAAGATGACACTGCCCGGACTGGCGCTGGGGTTGATCTTTAGCCTGCTGGTGCCGGTGAATGATCTGGCTTCGCAGTTTCTGCCGGGGATGGTGAATTTGCCGTTCAGCGGAGATATTTCGGCGCGGTTGCTATCGCTGCTCGATTCCCTGCTGGGCGCGGCCCTGGGCGCGTCGTTCATCTACGGAGCGGGAGCAATTTATTTGCGCTGGCGGGGCACGGAAGGCATGGGCTTCGGCGACGTGAAACTGATGGCCATGGTGGGCGCGTTTCTGGGAATGAAGCTGACGATCTTTACCGTGTTTACCGCGTCGCTGGCGGGATCGATGTTTGGGCTAACCACGGTGTTCGTAGTCTGGATGAAGCGCACGCACCGCTTTATGAAACGGCTGGCCAACGCGCAGGCGGCGCGGCGGCGGGGATGGCAGTCAGCACAAGTGGTTTACCGCAATTATCAGATGCCGTTTGGAGTTTTTCTGGGAAGCATGGCGCTGTTCGCATTCTTTTTCGGCAACCAGTTTCTGCACTGGTATGGAGGGCTCTGGTGAGGATCCTGGCGAACCCGGTGGTGCTGCGTGCGATCGTGGTGTTGGTGTGCGCAACGTTCGCGTTCATGATGGGCTTGTTCTGCATCCGCGCGCTGCGAAAAAGTATTGCGGAGGAAAGTGACTTTTCGTCCGAACCTACGCCCTCGCTGGAGACGTTGCCGCTGCACTTGTACAACACGGTGATCCAGCAACTGAAGCAGCAGAAGCACGAACTGCAGGTGCAATCAAAGGCCGAGCAGCAGCGGGCGCGGATCAGCGAGAACTTCAGTCACGCGGTGCTTTCGAATCTTTCCTGTGGCGTGCTGGTGTTCGGGACGAATGGACTGGTGAAGACGGCGAACCCTGCGGCCAAGGCGATTCTGGGTTTTGGATCGACCACGGGAATGGGCGCGGAAGACATTTTTCGCGACGCGGCGGTCAGCCCCGCGAAGTGGCGGGCGGCCAGCGCAACGGGGGACGAAAGCAGAGAAGAGCAGGTCTGCCTCGCGGACGAAGTCAGTTCCGTACTGCACGAAGAGAGCAAGCGGCGGGAAGTCGAAGCCGAATACGAGACACCCGGAGGCGAGAAACGATTCATCGCGGTCACGGTGTCTCCGGTGCCCGCGGCTGAGGGCGGAATCCTCGGCGTGACGTGCCTGATCAACGACCTGAGCGAACTGGAACAGATCCGCCGCCAGCAGGAGTTGCACGGCGAGATCTCGGCCGAGATGGCGCTGCAGTTGCGAACCTCGTTGACCACGATTTCCGGCTTTGCGCAGCAGCTTGCCAACAGCCGCGATGCGGAACAGTCTTTGCAGCTGGCGAGCGACATTGCGCACGAGGCGGCGCAACTGGATCGGAGTATTGGAGGATTTTTGACCACCAAGCGGGCGGCGCAGGGCGTGGCCGCGGGCAGCTCGGCGGATTGAATTGGATCGACCGGGGGCGTCGGCCTGGAGGAGTGGGCCGGCCCGGCAACACAGACTTCGCGTAAGAGAAAAGGTGGGAATCATGAAACACATCGCATGCAGTGGAATGGGACTCGTGCTGCTTCTCGGCTTGACTGGCCTTCCAGCCGGCGCCCAGAACCAGACGCCGTCGACCGCGCAGACTTCTGCTTCCGGATCGTCTTCTTCGGGCTCGTCGCTGGGGGACTATGCCCGGCAGGTCCGCAAGGATCCTGCCGGCACGTCGAAGCCGAAAGTGTATGACAACGACAATCTGCCCCGGGAAGACAAGCTCTCGGTGGTAGGCCAGACGCCTGCGACCACCACCGCCAGTACGGCGGCACAGACGGAGAATACGGCGCCCGCAGAGCCAGCCAAGCCCGGCAGCGACAACAAGACGGAAACCCAAGACAAGGCTACAACTGCCGTGAAGACTCCGTCCGGTGCCGCGCCGGCGGCTGCCGAGGACGAAGCGAACAAGGCAGCTTCCGACAAACAATGGGCCGACAAGATCGCCGCCCAGAAGGATCAGATTGATTTGCTGGGGCGCGAACTCGACGTGCTGCAGCGTGAATACCAGATTCGCGCCGCTGCGATGTACGCCGATGTGGGCAACCGCATGCGCAACTCCGCCGACTGGGACAAACAGGACGCGCAGTACAAGCAGCAGATCGCCGACAAGCAGAAAGCGCTCGACGACGCTAAGCAGAAGCTTGAGGACCTGCAGGAAGAGGCGCGGAAGGCTGGGGCGCCAGCGTCGGTTCGCGAGTAGGAACCAGCAACAGGAACTTTCGAGCGCCGGGGCGGATGCTCCGGCGCTCGATTTTTGTTTTAGGGTGCGCGGGCGGGACGCCCCCGCGACAGCCGGCGGGACGCCGGCGCTACCTTTTAGGCGCTAACTTCTTTGCGCTTATGCGTTCTCTCTCAACTTGCGGATTTGTTTGATGTGGTGGAGGCCGTGGACGAGATGGAACTTTCTCCACTGACCTGCTGTCAGGGGGCCGAGGATGGGATGGTCCAGCAGTCTGCGGCGCGTGCCCAGATTTTTCTCGCATTGCGCCATGATGTCATCCATCTCGGCGATCTTGGGTCCGATCTCGCCCTGCACCTTCTCGACGGGCACGCCGCGGGGACGGGCGACCGGCGGGGCTTCCCGACCGGAGGGGAGGTAACCGAATCCCACGACAACGATTGTCCGACCGCGCTGCGCCCAGGATTGGGTCGTGGCCAGCGGCTTTCCAGCTTCGGCCACGCGCTGAAATCCCTTGATGGTCCCGGTGTAGGTTAAATAGAGATGCTCGAGGACCTCGGCGACGCACCACTTTCCAGGAGGGTGCAGAGTCCACTGCTCGGGCGTGAGTCCAGCGACCGCCGATGCGATCTCTTTCTGCAGTCTCTGAAGTCGAGGGTCCACGGGGGTTACTTACCTTTTTCGATCTTTCGGTTAAAATGTTGCGCGACCACAAAACTCATCCAAAGTTATCACAGGAAGGAAGTCATGAAGACGGCCAGCCTTGCTCCCATGGAGTGTCCAGTAACGTCAGAGCAGATGTCGGGATTTCGAAATCAGAATCTGCGGAGCGCCGGGCGCAACTCGCGCGCATTCCTCGCCGCATTCACCATTGGGCTTCTGGCGCTGCTCAGCGCATGCTCATCGGATTCGAAACCTGCGGAAGAGGCGAAGCCCGAAGTCAAAGGTCCCGAGCTGATCACGGCGCGGTCCGCGTTCCAGAAGCTTTATGTAGCGGCCCGTGGCTGGAACCAGGACGCGAGGCCCTATCGCATTGAGTCCACGGCGACCAGCGACGGCAAGGGACAGGACGGCAAGTGGGCGGTGTGGCGGTGCAGTTTCGCTTCCGCGACGGCGCGCTCGGAAAAATCCTATAGCTGGTCGGGCAGCGCGGCCGACGGGGCGCCGGCGCGCGGGGTGAATCCCGGGATCGAAGACAGTTACAGTCCGTCGAATTCTTCGACACAAGTGTTCGACATGGCGTTCCTCAAGATCGACTCAGACCAGGCTTTTGCCACAGCGCAGAAACACGGTGGCGACAAGGTTCTGGAGAAGGCGTCGGACACGCCGGTCATCTACGTCTGCGACTGGAACCACAATACGAATGAGCTGACCTGGCACGTAATCTATGGCGCACAGCGCGAGGGTGCGAAGCTCACGGTGGCGGTCAACGCCTCCACGGGCGAGTTCATCCGGGTAGAGAAGTAGGTCTGGCTCCAGGCGTGGCTTCGGGGTTGCCGGTTCGAGAGGACGAGGAGTTACAGCGGGAAGTGCCTTACCGGTTCGCGTCTTCTGCGCGGTTGATCTCGGCCTGAACTTGGGAAAAGAAGCGGTGCAGGGCCTCGGCGGAGGCGATGGAGCGCTCGAGGGCGCGGCGTTCGCCAAAAGCCACGACGTCCTGTGGGGAATACTGGAGACGAACTCGGTCGGCTGCGCAATGCGCGCTCAACATCTCCACGGCAGTCGCTGCCAGATCAGCGCGAAGGCGGCTAATATCAATTTGTCTCTTGGTTCCGGACTCCATCTAAAACTCCTCAATTCACTTGGGGGAAGCGCAGGCGGGTCCCGCGAACCGTATGGGAGGACTGCCTTTCGCGGTTCGGCAGGGACCCACCCTGCGAGGTCATCAGTTCTTACAGTGCGTATAGTATACGATGTTAGTTATACGCAGTGCAAGTAATTATTTTCGAGTTCTGGAGGCGAAGTGCCCCGGCATCCCGACCCTGATTTGGAACAGCGTATTCTGGGCGCGGCCTCGCGACTGTGGGCGCGCGGCGGCGAAAAGGCACTCACCATGCGCGCGGTGGCTAAGGCGGCCGGCACCACGACGCCCACGGTCTACGAGCGCTACCGCGACCGCGACGACATTCTCCGCGCCCTGCGCCTGCAAACCCGCCGCGAACTGTTTGCCGCGCTCAGCCGCACGGCTACGCTGCGGGAGGCGTTCCAGGCACAGCTGGATTTCGCGCTGGAACATAGTCACGCCTACGAAGTTTTGTTTGACGGGGTGGCCCGACCTCCTTCCCTGCATGAGCCCTGGCCGTCATTCAATCTGATGCGCGAGCGCGTGGCCAAACGCCTGGGAGGAAATCCCCGGCAGCACACGCGGGTAATGCTCGCGGTGTGGTCGCTGATGCATGGCACGGCCATGCTGATTATTCGTGGCGGATTCGAGGGAGTGCTGCGCACCCAGACGATCCATGCGTGCATGGATGCGTTCGACGGGATCCTCGACTCGGCAGCGCGATCCAAGGACCTTAGCCAGTCAGGGCCGAAGTGGCCTTCGAATCTGATTTTGGGCGAGGGCAAGCAGAGCCGAGTGGGAAATGGCGACACGGAAACAGCCAAGGCGAATTCGAAAGCCAGGAAACCGTACAGATGACGGATGCCAAACTCGCGAGTTGCTGTGGGCACGGCGGCAGCTCCCGTTCCAACCAATACCAGGATTTCACCGCGCGGGTTTGACGTTGACGGCAACACCCTTCAGCCGCTGAATCGCCTTCTCGGCTTCTTCCGACTGCGGTCCGTGGGGGAGGATCTTCAAGTAGTTCTCATATTCCTTGCGGGCTTCGTCGGGCTGATCCAGCTTTTCCAGGCAAACGGCGAGGCGGAAAGTCGCTATCGCGTCGTTATTTTTATAGACTAGCGCCTCGCGGTAGCGATCTTCGGCAGCACGGTAGTTCTTGCGCTTGAAGTAAAAATCCCCCACCTCAATATCTTTGGCGGCTTTGTGAGGGTTCCAGGAATGGAACTCGCTGACGTCGCCGTTGCCGGGGGCGCTTTCCACGTCCATCAGAATGTCGGAACTCTCAGGATGGGCCTTTTCGTCGCCGGCCGGAGGGCTCAAGTCGATCGAGGTATCTTTGCTTGAACTTTCGCCGTCTTCTATATCGTTGGCACTGATGCGATCGGACCGCGGGGGCGCGAGCGTCGGATTGTGCGGCGCGGACGGTTTGGAAGCGGGCGACGAGGTGGAATCTGGCGTCTGCGAATTCGACGGAGCAGAATTGGAAGGAGCGGAGTTCTGCGCCCATACGGCGACGCTGCTTGCGAACAATGTGACTACGATCAAGAGCCAACTACGCATAGAGATTATTTTACCGCCTCGCATGTTCACTCGAGCGTGCTCGCTCAAACATGCTCCCTATAAGCATGCTCCCTCAAACATGGGTCGCGCGGAAGGACTGCAGGCACTTGCGCGCCGTTTCGAGCTCCGAGTACCGGCTTCCCTCTTGCTCGATCAGGTAATACTCGACGCCGCCAACGCTCTCAGCGGCCTGGAAGATGCCCTTCCAATCCGCCTTCCCTTCCCCGAACAGGGTCTTGTAGCCGACGCCAGGGTCCGGCGACCAGTCTTTACAATGGATGGAGCGAATGCGTCCCGGGTTGGCTCGGATCCAGGCGATAGGATCGGAACCGGCTTCCAGGCAGGTGCCCACGTCTAACTGCAGCATCACCGAGGGCTTCGTGTTCTTGGCAATAATCTCGATGGGACGCTGCCCTGGCGCGCCCGTAAATTCCGCCTGATGGTTGTGGTATCCGGGCTTGAGACCGGAGGGCTCCAGAGTTTCGGCGGCGGAATTCAATTTGTCTGCGATGGCCTTCCAACCATCGGCGCCAGATTTCGGGTCTGACCAGGCGAGGACGACATACTTGGCGCCGAGAATCAGATTCAAGTCGCGAGCGCGGTTGATGTTCTTCGGCTCGAGATAATCCGCATCGTTGTGGGTGGAGTAGCAGCGCATGCCGAGGTCGTCGAGTAACTTGCGCGTCTGCTTGGCTTGCGGCTCGGTCCACTCGAAGTATGGGGCGTAGAACTCGACGGCCTGATATCCAATTTGAGCGACGGCACGCAGAGTGCCTTCAGGATCCTGCTTGAGGGCGTCGCGGACAGAGTAGAGTTCCAGGCCTACGGGAATCGTACCGGAGGCTACCGCACCCGAGGCAAGGCCGCGGAAAACCCAGGGGAGCGTGGCAGACAATGCCAGGAACGAACGGCGGGAAAGAGACATGGACGGCATGGCTGCAATCCTACTCAAGCCATTGTCCGACGCCAAGAGGTGAGGAGAAAAAAAGCAGGCCGCTCAGGGGGAGGCTTTGAGCGGCCTGGTTGGCGAAGTCCTCCGGGGAGGAGGGTAAACTTTTTCGTTACATCGACGACGGATTGTTCTGGCCCGTCGTGGCTGGCGCAGCGGCCGGCTTGGTGCTGTCGCCCACGGTGTTGGTCATCAGGCGCACATCAACGCGGCGGTTGTCGGCGCGGCCGTTGGAGGTTTTGTTCGTCTCCACGGGCTTATCCTTGCCGAGTCCGATCACGTAGATCTTGTGCGCGGGCACGTTGTACTTGGTGGCCAGGTACTGGATCACCGCGTTGGCGCGGCGCTGGCTGAGGTCGTAGTTGTAGTCGGCCGGGCCTACGGAATCCGTGCCACCTTCGAGCGCGATGATGTAGCCCTTGGTCGCGGTGATGCTGGCCGCGAGTTGGTCGAGCGCTTCCTGCGCCTTGGGCGTCAGGTTGTCTTTGTTGAAGCCGAACTTCACGGAGGTCTCGGCGACGGCGTGATAGTTGTCGAGGTTGGCGACGGTGTTGGTCAGCACGCCCACGCGACCGTTGGCGGCATCGGCCATCTGCTGGGCCGAGGCTGCGGTCTGTCCGGCAGTCTGCGCCTTCTGCTCGACCTGGTCGGTTTTGGCGTTCACGGCCTGGATGCCGGCCTGAGCGCGCGCGTCAACGTCCTTGATGTCCTTGCTGTTCTTCGCGCTCAGATCGTCGAGTTCGTTGGTCTTGTTGATAAGCGGCGTCGTCTGCTGTTTCACGTAGTTCTTGCTGGCGCAACCGACGGTGGCTACCATGCTGGCTGCCAGGCAAATCACTAACGAAGTGCGGTTCATAGGGTAAGGCTCCTTGGTTTCGATCTTGTATGTATCTTGTGGCGCTTTCCGGGTTGCCCCGTGCGTCGTATTTCCAAATCTTTAAGGCCCTGGGAGTAACTCGATATCGCTTACAAGTTCCGCTTGTGCTTTTGCACGGCAGATGCCAGTGTTCTGCACCCGGAACCTTCGCGGTAAGTATATACGTTTCAATGGCTTGCAGCAAAATAATACGGGGGCGGACCGCCTTACCACGTCCGGCGGAACGCAAAGCGCACACACGGAGTGGAAATTTTATATGGTTCGGCTCAGATTAGTGGCCAAATCGTGCCGTCATGCCTTCCCCGTCACTTCCAGATGTCAGTAATCGGCGAGGCGTCGCGGTCGTTGGCGGTCAGGGGCGGGAGTCCAAAATTGTCTTCAATCGTACGCAGGACGCTGTAATGCGTGTAGGGCCGGGCAAGCGCGTTGGGATCCTGCAAGTTTGCGGGCTTCACCATGTCCCCGAGCAACAGAGTGAAGATGCGGTTGTCGGCATTTCCGCCCGATTCATCGAAGGTCACTACGACCAGCGTTCCCTGACGCAGCTTTTCCGGGAAGGTTTCATCCAAGAACTTTTTGACCCACGTGCCGGCGGTTTGGGAATTGGTGTCGTGTCCGTCATGGTTCATGTTGGGAGAGTAGAACGAATAGGCAACCAGACCCTTGCGCGCGTCCTGCACGAAGAAGTTGTCAGACTTGCTGGAGTCGACGCGAATGACGCGATCGCAATACTTCGCTTGTATCTCGCGAAAACTGAGAAACGGCACGTGGCGGCGTACGTAGTTGCCACGTTTATCGGCCACATGTTGCGCGGAGAAATTCCAGGGACACGGGCTATCGGGAAGTTCCTCCGCGTACTGCTTGAAGTCGAGGCCGGCGGCGATCAGGCGATCGGCGATGGTCTGGTGGGCCGCGTCCGCGGGAAGGTTCACCTGGTTGTCGGCCAGAAGGCGTCCGCGATGATGAATGCCATAGTCCGTTCCCGCGACCATGGCCAGGTAATTCGGATACGAGGGATGGAACAACGCGTGGAAGTTGGTAAAGCTGGCGCCCCCCGCGGCTAGATCCATGAAGCTCTTGTCCTTGCTGGCGACTTCATAATCCACGTTTTCGAGAACGATGATCAACACGCGGTCGAAATGGCGGGCCGTGGCTCGCGATGCGGCCCTTGCGGCTTCCTCTTGCTTGCCCTCTGGAGATTTCGTGATCTGGGGCTCAGTGGACTGGCTTGGGGGCGCGGGCGTGGTGCTCTGGGCAGACCCTGCAATGGAAGCCAGGAACATCCCCGCGAAAACAGCAACGGCCACATTTCTACGGAAGAACACACCAATAACGAACGTTGGACTCATCTGTCCTTTTTGTAACACAGTGCCGCCTCTGCCCATCCAATAGAATAGATCGCTCACGCCATGGACCTGCAGGCGAAAATTCGTACGATTCCCACCGAGCCCGGTGTGTATCTGTACAAAAACGCCGAGGGCGACGTGATCTACGTGGGGAAGGCGAAGAACCTGCGCAGCCGCGTGGCCAGCTACTTTCATGAAGGCCGATGGGAAGACGCCAAGACCGGGACGCTGGTGCGCGAGGCGGTTGACGTCGACTACATCGTCGTCGCCAACAACAAAGAGGCGCTGGCGCTCGAGAATAATCTGATCAAGCAGCGGAAGCCGCGGTTCAACATCCTGCTGCGGGATGACAAGACCTACCCTTACGTGAAACTCACTCTGGGGGAGCGCTGGCCGCGGGTCTACGTCACGCGGCGGCTGCGCAAGGACGGCAGCGCTTATTACGGTCCCTACTTCCCAGCCAATCTGGCGTACCGAATTGTCGATCTGATCCACCGCAATTTTCTGATTCCTTCATGCAAGGTGGACCTGACGCGATTTCATCCGCGGCCGTGTTTGCAGTATTACATCAAGCGCTGCCTGGGACCGTGCGTGCAGGATTTGACCACGCCGGAGGTCTACCAGGAGGCGGTGCGCGATGTGAAATTGTTTCTGGAAGGACGGCCGACGGACTTGAGCCGTTCGCTGCATGGGCGAATGGACCAGGCCGCGGCGGAGCAGGAGTACGAGCGGGCGGCGCGGTATCGCGACTTGATTTCGACCGTCGAGCAGTTGCAGGAACGGCAGCGCCTGGCCGCGGCGGAAGGCGATGATGCGGATGTTTTTGGCTATCACTACGAGAATGGCATGCTGGCGGTGAATTTGTTTCACATGCGGGGCGGGAAGATGGTGGACCGGCGGGAGTTTTTCTGGGAGGAGTTGCCAGAGTTTCTGGAAGCTGACGCTGTACGTGCTCCTGCGGCTTGTCATCCTGAGCAAAGCGAAGGATCTATGCAACCCCCCGACAGCGCCGAGGGTGCCGGCGAGTCCATAGATTCCTTCGACGAGCTCAGGGCGGGCTCTTCGGCCCGCAAACTACGCGGGCCTCAGGATGACAAGGCGATTGGTGCGGACTTTCATCCCGGGGAATTTTTCTCGGCGCTGCTGAAGCAGCTTTATATCGGGCAACCTTATGTTCCGCGGAACCTTGATGTTCCGGTCGATTTTGAAGATCGTGAAGCATTGGAAGACTTGCTCTCTGAGCAGAACGCGGGCGAGGGCGCCCGGGCCACACGTGTGCACATTCTTGTGCCCCAGCGGGGCGACAAGCGGTCGCTAATCGATCTCGCGGGAAACAATGCGAAGCAGTCTTACGATCAGCGGTTTCGCGTGCTTAAGCCGAACGCGCAGAAGATTCGAGAAGAATTGCAGGAAGTGCTCAGCCTGCCGGAACTGCCGAAGCGGATCGAATGCTTCGACATCTCGCACATTCAGGGCGCGGAAACCGTCGCGTCGATGGTGGTATGGGAAGACGGGAAGATGAAGAAGTCGGACTACCGCAAGTTCATCATCCGCAGCGTGGAAGGCGTGGACGATTTCGCGTCAATGCGCGAGGTGGTGGGGCGGCGGTACAAGCGTCTGCAGGAAGAAAAGAAGCCGATGCCCAGCCTGGTGCTGATCGACGGCGGCCTCGGACAGTTACACGCGGCTGCGGAGGCACTGGATGCGCTGGAGATCATCAACCAGCCGCTGGCCGCCATCGCCAAGCGTGAGGAGATTCTGTACGTCTACGGGCAGGAGAAGGACCCGGTTGCGCTCGACCATCACTCGCCCGTGCTGCACCTGATTCAATTGATTCGCGATGAGGCGCACCGCTTTGCCGTGACGTTCCATCGCAAACGGCGGCAGATGCGCGACCGTTCCACCGAACTGCTGGAGATCCCCGGCGTGGGGGCGAGCACGACGCGGAGGCTGCTGGAACACTTTGGCAGCGTGCAGGCGGTAAAGCAGGCGGATCCGGCGGCGCTGTCGGCGGTGGTCACTCGAACGCAGGCCGAGGCGATCAAGAATCACTTCCAGAAATAGTTGAGTCCGTTCGCGGCTACTTCGGTTCCGGGCTCGCGTTTCCCATATCGAGGACGACTTTCCAGCTTCCGTCTTTCTGCTGCTTCCAGATGCTGGTGTACTTGCCGTACTGCACGACCGGCTTGCCGTCTTTATCTTTCGCGTGGAACTCGAAGGTGCCGTAGGTGTAGCCGAGATCGCCGGAAGCGGAGATGTCGGCACCGACTGGGGTCCAGAGGAGGCGGTTGTTCTTGTCGTCGAGGAATCCCATGCCTTTGGCGATCTCAGCTTTGCCCTGGATCAAGGGCGCGCCGTTGGGAACTTCGACGGAGTCGTCGGCGTAGTACGACATGTATCCCTGAGAGCCTTTGTCGGCAGCGGCTTTCATGAATTCGCCTTCGAGTTGCTTCAACATCTCCGGCGTGGCTTTCGGAGAGGCCGAAACAGTGGGACGGGCGATCGGCAGCGCAATGATCACGAGCAGCAAGGCGACAACGAGAATTGGAAGAAACGATTTCATGCGAGCCTCCGACGGATGACGCCGCCATTCTACGCCGCAGAACCGAAAAACCACAGAGGACACGGAGGACACAGAGAAGCACGACGTGCAATTGCAGATCCCGGTCTCCTTGCTTCCTCTGTGTCCTCTGAGTCCTCTGTGGTTAAGATTCGAAAGCCTTTGCTACACTAGCGGACATCCCAAATGACGCGAATCTTTGCATTATTTCTAGCTACTGCCGCGATCGGAACCAGCGGCCTGTCCACCGTTTCCGCGCAGACCTCGAACCCTCCGGACATGGCCACATCGCAGGAGAAGCACTTGCGCAATGTGCACCAGTTGACCTTCGGCGGGCAGAATGCCGAGGCGTATTTTTCCGCGGACGGCAAGAAATTGATCTTCCAGTCGTCGCACGGCGACGTGAAGTGCGACCAGATTTTCGAGATGAACATTGACGGCAGCGACCAGCACATGGTCTCCACCGGCAAGGGACGGACGACTTGCAGCTTTTTCTATCCCGATGGCAAGAAGATTCTCTATGCGTCAACGCACCTGGCGAGTCCGGAGTGCCCACAGCGGCCTGATTTTTCGAAGGGCTATGTGTGGGCGGTGTACTCGGGATATGACATTTTCACGGCGAATCCGGACGGATCGAACCTGAAGCAACTGACCAACATGCCGGGATACGACGCCGAGGCCACGATATCGCTCGACGGAAAGAAGATTGTGTTTACGTCAATGCGCAACGGCGATCTCGATATCTATTCGATGGACGCCGACGGCACGCACGTCAAGCAACTCACGCACGAACTGGGATACGACGGCGGGCCGACGTTCTCACCTGACCGAAAATCGATTGTGTTCCGGGCCTACCATCCGAAAACCGAGAAAGAGATTTCCGACTACAAGGAACTGCTGGCGCAGAATCTGATCCGTCCGACGTCACTCGAAATATGGATCATGAAGGCCGACGGCAGCGACAAAAAGCAGATCACGAATCTGGGCGCGGCGAGTTTTGGTCCAGCGTACACGGCTGAAGGGAAACGGATCATTTTTTCGTCGAATTACGATCCGGAGACGCATGCCATCGGCGGCATGGGAAATTTTGAATTGTGGCTGATCAATCCCGACGGCACGGGCCTGGAGCGCGTCACCTACAGCGATGGCTTCGACGGCTTCCCCATGTTCTCGCCCGATGGGAAGAAGCTGGTGTGGGCCTCGAACCGCAACGCCAAGGCGCCGCACGAGACGAACATTTTTATTGGGGATTGGGTGCCGTAGGGATTCCGACATTTGTATCGCTCGCGAGTGCGAGGCCAAGATGGCCTCGCGACAGCCGGCGGGACGCCAGCGCTACGCTTTCACGTTTCTAGCTTTACTTGCCAGCCATGCGGTAGTCAATATCATCCCCAACCAGCCTAGCACGCGCACTACGCTCGCGATCTGGGTGTCGTGATCGAGGACGCCGAGGCTGGAGAAGATCGCGTGGAAGTCATGCTCTACAAAGTCTGGATCACCAGTCGTGACCAGCGGCAGCACCTGCGCTCGGGCGTCGGCCATGTAGGTTGCGGTGTAGAGCCAATTTTCGAAGAAGAAGAACAGGCAGAAGACGAAGCCGGTGGTCTGGCGCTCGGTGAAGAAGTAGGCGGCCAGCAGAAATGGGACTAGCCACTGCAGCAGCGTGCCTCCCCAAAGGCCGAGCGTCGGACCGAACCATCCGAACAGATTGTGTCCGCCTTCGTGCACGATCAGGTTGGCGTTATCGATGAAGAGATAACCGCCATGAGCCGAGAAGGCGTAGGCCAGGAACGCCACATAAAAGATGAGCCACGCCACGAGCGCGGGGCGGGAGACGGGCTTCCATGGTTCGTCGAAATGCGGTTCGTCGAGAATCGATTGGAGATATTCGAGCATGCGCACTCAGACGATTCTACGGGGGTGAATTTGCCGGGTGCAGATTACGAACGTGCGCGCCATATTCCGGACGCAAGGCAGCCGGCCCCTGGTCCCGCGCCGGAATCACTAGGACCGGTGAACATCGCGTGCAGGAGGGGTTTCTTGCTACAGTGAGACAGCAAGTGATTTTGGAATCTCTATGAAGATTCGGCAATGGATTACCGGGATCGCGTTGCTTGTGCTGGTGGTCGCGGCCATTGTGGGCATCGTGTGGACGCGGGAACTGCCGGCGGCGAACGAAGACGCACCCACCACGGGGACCAAAACGTTCCTGGGACGGAAAACAGCCGCTGCGCAGCATCCCCTGGTGGACCAGCGTCCCCTGCAAACCGCCAAGCGAATGACGGCACTCGCGGGCACACACGAAGAAGCGACGCTGGCGCATGAAGCGGAAAAAGTCGGCGACCACGAAGTGGACCTGGCATTTTTTGACTCACTGCGTACGGCCGAAGAAAATCCTCCTCCGCTCTCGCCGGAGTCCAAACAACTGGCAATGCGGAAGGAAAAGGCCGCCCAAGCGGTCAAAGACGATCAGGAAGGGCTCGCGCTGCTGACGCGCAAGCTAGCCGCCGCTCCGGAATCACAGAAGGACAACCTGCAGGATCAGATCGATGTCGCCAAAGCGCAGATGGATCTCGATCAAGACGAGTTGGACGATGCCGCCGAGGATCTGGAGCAGTCGGGCGGCGATCCGCAGGCCAAGATCAAACGCCTGAAAGCGGAACATGACGCGAGCGATCAACTTCCGCGAGCGACCGCGGGCTCAGCCGCGAGCCCGTACGAGCAAGACTACCAGGCCCACACTCTGCTGAGTGTCTTCCGCGCGTGGCAGGCCCTGCGCGACAAGAAAGCGCAACTGGAGACAGCCCGCGGTGAAGCAACTACCAAACAACAGCGTCTGGCGCTGCGGCATGTAACCCTGAGCGGGAAGGTCGGAAAGGAAAAAGAAAGCCGGGAGGCGGCCAAGGAGCAAGCGAAGGGATTCTCCCAAGGCAGCAGCGGCGCCAGCCGGGAAGCCTCGAAAGCGACAGCACAGGCCACACTTGACTCCCTGAAGCAGTACACGTCGGACCAGAAGAATCTGGCGGATCTGGGAAGACGAATCCAGGACGAGCAGGAACTGAGCGACATCTATTCGAACTGGCTGGTATTGCTGGAGAGCCGCGATCGGGCGGCGCTGCACCGCATGATCGAATCACTCCTGTGGATTTTGCTGGTTCTGGTCGCGGTGTATCTGGCGGGTCGACTGATTGAACGCCTGTTCACAGGAATGACGGCGGAAAACAAGCGCATCGACACGCTGCGGGCCGTGGCGAAATTTGCGGCGCAGGCCGTGGGCGCGATCCTGATTGCGTTTCTGATTTTTGGCATGCCCAACCAGGTGACGACCGTGCTGGGGCTGGCGGGTGCCGGACTCACGGTTGCGATGAAGGATTTCATCGTCGGATTCTTCGGATGGTTCGTGCTGATGGGCCGGAACGGGCTACGCGTGGGCGACTGGGTCGAGATCAACGGCGTTGCAGGCGAGGTGATCGAAGTGGGACTGTTGAAGACGATCCTGCTTGAGACCGGGAATTGGACGGACGCCGGACATCCTACCGGCCGGAGAGTCTCATTCGTGAATACGTTCGCGATTGAAGGACACTTCTTCAACTTCACAACCTCGGGCCAGTGGATGTGGGACGAACTGGAGCTGACCATTCCCAGCGACCAGGATCCCTACGCCCTCATCGACGCACTCCAGAAGATGGTCGAAAAAGAGACCGAGGCGAATGCGCGCAAGGCGGAACTGGAATGGTCGCATACGACGACGCGCTACCGGGTGCAATCGATCTCGGCGAAGCCCGCCATCAATGTGCGGCCGAGCGGATCGGGCGTGCAAGTGACCGTGCGTTACATCACTCGCGCCTATGAGCGTTCTGAGACACGGAAGAAGCTTTATGAGGAAGTCGTCGGGTTGCTGCGCGGGAAGCGGGATGCGGTGAAGGTCGAGCTGCCGGCTAGTAGCTCCTAACCTTACTTGAGCTCTCAGTTCGGATCCCTGAATTCGACACGGCTTCTCTCTTTGCGATCGACATGACCAACCACAAAGAGCAATTGGGCACGCTCATCGTCACCGGGGCCAGTCGCGGGATCGGCGCGGCGGTCGCCGTGCTCGCGGGCGGACGCGGATACGCGATTGCGGTCAATTTCTCGACCGGCGAGGTCGAAGCATCGAGAGTTGTTCATGACATTGTGGCTGGCGGCGGGCGGGCTGTCTCGATCCAGGGCGGTATTTCGCGCGAAGCGGACATCGTGCGTTTATTCGAAACCGCGGAGCACGAGTTGGGGCCGATCAAGGCGCTCGTGAACAACGCTGGCGTGACGGGCGGATTCGCGCGCGTGGATGAAGTGTCGAGTGCGGCGATTGCAAACGTCATGGCGGTGAATGTTGGCGGGACCATCCTTTGCTCGCGCGAGGCGGTGCGGCGGATGTCGACGAAGCACGGGGGCAGCGGAGGCGCGATCGTGAACATCTCTTCGATCGCGGCGCGCACCGGGGCGGCGGGCGAGTGGGTGCACTACGCGGCGTCGAAGGGCGTGATCGACAGTTTCACTATCGGACTGGCGCGGGAAGTGGCTGCGGAGGGCATTCGCGTCAATGCAGTGGCGCCGGGATTGGTCGAAACCGGCCTGCACACTGCAAACGGCGAACCGGGCCGGCTGCAGCGGCTCATGGGAACGATTCCGATGGGAAGGGCGGGCATGCCGAGCGAAGTAGCGGAGGGAGTGCTGTGGCTGTTGTCTCCGGCGGCGGCTTTCACAACGGGGGCGATTCTGGAGATTGGCGGGGGACGGTGACGGAAGGCAGTACTCAGTACTCAGTACTCAGTACTCGGTACTCAGTATTCGGAGCTCAGTTTCTTGAGCGGGCGTTACTCTCCAAATCTTTCCTCAGGTACGCCTTGATTTTCTCGGGCAGGCGCGACGCGTGCAGAATGTCGCGCAGTTGCGCGGGCGGCAGGCGGCGGGCGAATTCGAGGGCTCGGGCCATGGGTGTGTTTTCGTTCCGCAACAGCGCCATTCGAATCTCAGGACGTAGCGACCACTTGGCGTGATGGCAGACTGCTTTGACGAAAGTCGGGGTCGCAGCCGGACGCAACAACGCCCTGACGATGCCAGCCTCGGTAAGGCGGGGATTCTCGAGCGCGGTCTGCCAGACGCGTGATTCCTTGTCGAGCAACAGCGCGGCGGCCACCATGGCGGACGACCGGCGCGCCAGCGCAATGCGCTCACCCAGAGTGATGGAAGCCAGGCGCGCCACCAGCATTTCGTCGGCAACCCGCTTCAGGTCTGCGGCTACGGTGGGGATCAGCGAGAACTGCATGAGATCGAAGGTGTAGAGTTCGCGAATCAGGCGGAGTGCAATGCGCCGGGGAGCGCGAGGATGAGCCGCCAGAGCCACGCGGACTTTGCGCGATTTCATCACCGCAGCGTTGTGACTGATCTGTTCGATCACTTCGGAAGGCAAGTTGCGATCTTTCACGGCGGCGAGGGCGAGATCCGCGGTCAGAGTAGACTCAGCGGCGTCGAAGTTGGGAGAGGCGAGACCGGGTGACGATTCCGGCGAGCGTGGTGATTCGATCGCATTTTCGTTTTCCGAATTCATGCGGCATCGCTTGTCGGAAGGAGCGTCCGCCCCGAACTATTTGGCTCGGCGCGCCATCCGGAGCGCTCCCTCGACGGGTTCCACAACCTGCGGGTTCACTTCCACCCGCGGATCAAGTGCGCGAAGTTCATTGTAAAAAACCTGCCGCACCAGCGGCGCGTGACGAAAGACGCCACCAGTCATGGCCACTGGGACGGAAGCGGTGTGTCCTTTCGCGAAGAGACGGCGAATCACCACCGCCGCTACATCGGCAAGTTCCCTGCCCGCTTTGGTGAGCACCTGTGCGGCCAGATCGTCCGGGCTGGCAGCGACCGCTGGGAAAAGAGCCGCGAAGTCGGGAGGAGGAACCGAGTTGGCGGCGCGGGCGAGATCGGGAAGCGAGGTCACTCCCCAAACTTTGCAGAGTGCCGCGGAGAAAGCCGAGTCCTGCAACGGCTGGGGAGTTCCGCCGCGCGGATCAGCCGCGCGCAGAACGGCGCTGACGGCGACGCGTCCAATCCAGTGCGCGGAGCCTTCGTCACCGATGGCAAATCCCCAACCTCCGGCGCGGAGGGTGGTTCCCTGCTGGTCGCGGCCATAGGCAATCGAACCTGTGCCTGCGATGACAATCACGCCCGGGCCGGCGTCGAAGGCGGCCTCCAGTGCGATCTGCATGTCGCCGACAACATCGATGGGAGCGGTCAGAATCTCCGCCAGAGAACGGCGCACGACCTCGGCCAATTCCGGATGAGCGGCGCCGGAACCGCCCACGCAGGTGCGCACCACCTGGGCGGGAGTAATACCGGCGGCGGCGCATGCCTGGCGCACCGATCGCTGCAGCGACTCGCGGGCTTGCACTTCTCCGACGCGGACAATGTTGCTGGGGCCTGCCGTCGCGGTCGCGAGGAGGTGCGATTCATCGCCCACGGCGCACGTGGTCTTGGTACCGCCGCCGTCGATGCCGAGATAGTAGGACACGTTTTATTTCTAACACAGAGCTGTTGCCGATTGCCGTGGTGCCTGGCTGGAGTGGGGACTATAGAGTCTCACTCGCGCAAACGGGGGATTGCTTCCATAATTAGAAATTGCTTGAGCGATACTCACATGACCACGAAAGTTCAGATCACGGAACTCAACAACAACGGCGATGCGCGCGGCTTCAGCTTTATGGCGCCGGCGGAAGCGCTCGCGTTCGTGGGGCGCATGGCGGACGTGCATCTGGCGTCGATGAAGCCGGGGGCGGTGCGCGGCAATCATTATCATTTGCGGCGGCGCGAGGCAATCGTGGTGCTACCTGGAGCAAAGTGGTCCTTCCATTGGGACGAGGGCGACGGATCGTCCGCTCAACATCGCGCGTTCGATGGCAGTTGCGCCGTGCTGGTGCTGGTATCCCCGGATGCGTCGCACGCGGTGCGGAATGACGGGGACGGGACTTTGTGGTGGGTGGCGATTTCCTCCGAAACCTATGATCCAGCGGAGAGCGTCACTCGCAAGGTGGTGTGAGGTGCGCTGTTAGGAGCAGTGAAAAGGTTTTTGACCGCGGAGTTCGCTAAGCAAGGCCGCAGAGACTAGCGCCGCTCGCCGGGGGTGGCGGCGAGACGCCGCCACGACAGCCGGCAGGATGCCGGCGCTACTAAGCTATGGGGCTGAACCATCTCGATTTCGCGATCATCGCTCTCTACCTGGCAGGCATCACGCTGTTTGGGCTGCGCTTCCGCAAGAAGCAGCGCTCGCTGCGCGACTACTTTCTGGCTGGGCGGGATATTCCGTGGTGGGCGATCGCGCTGTCGATTGTCGCGGCCGAGACCAGCACGCTTACGATTATCAGCATTCCCGGGCTTGCCTACGACACGAACTTCACATTTCTTCAGGTCGTGATGGGATACGTGGTGGGGCGCATCGTCATCAGCTTCGTTCTACTACCGCACTACTTCCGCGGTGATCTCTATACAGCGTACGAACTGATCGAGCGGCGCTTCGGCAAAGGGCTGCGCTCGCTGACCGCGGGACTGTTTCTGCTGACGCGGGCCGCCGCAGAGGGCGTGCGCGTGTATGCGGTATCGATCGTGGTATCGATTGCGCTGGGGACGGGCGAAGTGGCCTCGATTGCCATCATCACGGCATTAACGGTGATTTACACGTTTGAGGGTGGACTCGCGGCGGTGATCTGGACCGACGTCGTGCAAACCGCAATTTACGTGGGCGGGACGCTGGTGGGGCTGGTGACCATTCTGCATCTCGTTCCCGGAGGATGGAGCGCGATTCATATCGCGGCTGCCAGCGCGGGCAAATTGCAGCTGTTTGACTTCACCCCTAGCGTCTGGATTCCTTATACGTTCTGGGCGGGAGTGATCGGCGGAACGTTCTTCACCGTAGCCAGTCACGGCACGGATCAGCTGATCGTGCAGCGGCTGTTAGCGGCGCGCGGCCAGAGACAATCGGCGACGGCTTTAGTGTCCAGCGGAGCCGCCGTGCTGTTTCAGTTTGCGCTCTTTCTGACGGTTGGCATCATGCTGTGGGCTTACTACCGCGTGCCGTCGGCAGTGTTCGGCCGGCCAGACCGGATTTATCCAACCTTTATTGTCACGCGGATGCCGCACGGAATCTCAGGGCTGCTGATTGCAGCGATTCTGGCGGCGGCCATGTCGAACCTGAGCGCGGCACTGAATTCCCTTTCGTCGACCTCGATCATGGATTTCTATGTGCGGCTGCGGCCGCAGGCGGATGAGAAGACCAAGATGCGCCTGTCGCGGCTGGCTACGCTCGCCTGGGCCCTCGTGCTGTTTGGTCTGGCGTTGATCGCGCTCCACAAAGTGGGACGCGTGGTGGAGGTGGGGCTGCAGATTGCTTCCGTGGCTTACGGGGCTCTGCTCGGGGTGTTTCTGCTGGGGGTGCTCACGCGCCGGGCGAATCAGCGCGGGGCGATGGTTGGAATGGCGTGCGGCTTTGGCGTGGAATTATACCTATGGCTCGGGACGCACGTGCCGTGGACCTGGTGGGTAATGATGGGCTCGACCGTGACATTTGCGGTGGGATTACTAGTTAGCGCGGTCGTCAAGAATAGATCTTCTTAGCGTTCTTCGCGGGTTGTGCTTTGTGAACTTCGCGGTGAAAGGCTTTTTCTTCCACCCACTCGCGTATACTGTCTCACTTCGACCATGCTCCGGCCAGCCCCTTCCCGTCCCGAACTGTCCCGCGATCTCGGGGTGAGTCACGCCTCCGCGGTGGTGGTGGGAACGATCATCGGCAGCGGAATTTTTCTTGTGCCGGCCGAAATGATGCAGGCCGTAGGCTCGGCCAAACTGGTTTATCTGGCGTGGGTAGTGGGCGGATTGCTGTCGTTTGCCGGGGCGCTCACCTACGCGGAACTGGGAGCGATGAAGCCGCAGGCGGGCGGTGAGTACGTGTACGTGCGCGATGCGTACGGCCCGCTGGGCGGCTTCCTATACGCCTGGACGTGGTTCGTGATCGCCAAGCCGGCTTCGATCGCGACCGTGGTCACGGGGCTGGTACGAATTCTCGGAACCTTCACGGTCTTCTCTTTCTTCTCGGTCAACCTGATCAGCGCGCCGATCGCCGTGAACTGGGGACAGATGTTTGCCATTGCCGCGGCCATTCTCATCTCGTTGCTGAACTATCTCGGCGTGAAGAAGGCTGGCGAATTCCAGCTTGTGTTTACGCTGCTGAAAGTGGCGATCATCCTGGGGATCGTGGTGGTCTGCTTCAGCGGATTCGGCGATGCACCCGGCCGGGGATGGAGCAATTTCGCCGGAACTTTCGTGGGCGCGAAGGGTGGGATCGCGGGCTTCATGGCGGCGCTGGTGGCAGCGCTCTGGGCCTATGACGGGTGGAATGACCTAAACATGGTAGCGGGCGAGGTGAAGCGCCCGGAGCGCAACATTCCGATTGCGCTGATCGCAGGCGTGGCCACTGTGGGCGTGCTTTACGTGCTGGTCAATGCGGGAGTGCAGTACGTGCTTCCGGCAAAGGTGATCGCAGCCTCCCAGCGTCCTGCGTCGGATGCAGTCGCGCTGGTGATGGGACGCATGGGCGCGAGCATCGTTTCGGCAGGTATGGCGATCTCAATGCTGGTCACGCTGAACGGCACGATCATGAGCGGCGCACGCGTGCCCTTCGCGGTGGCGCGGGATGGATACTTTTTTCGAGCGCTGGCGGAGGTGCATTCGCGGTTTCACACACCTTCAGTCGCCATCGTCGTGCAGGCCGCGCTCTCGATTTTGCTCTTGCTGCTGGGAGCGAATTTCCGGCAACTGTTCTCCCTGGCGATTTTTGCGGAGTGGCTCTTCTACATGATCGCGGGCAGCACGATCTTCGTGTTTCGGGTGCGCGAACCAGAGGCGGCGCGTCCATATCGCATGTGGGGCTATCCCTTCGTGCCCGCGGTTTTCGTCGTCGTTGCAGCCGCCCTCTTGTGCTACACCTTCAAGAACGACTGGCCGAACTCCGGCTATGGAGTGTTCGTCATCCTGGCAGGAGTTCCGGTGTTCGCTATCTTCGCCCACTTGCGCAAGAGAGCGCAAAGCTCAAGCTCCTGACTGCGAAACGACGCGAAACAGCCCGCCGAGAGCGCGGAGCCCTCACATTCGGTTTCAGGGGTGGTTTCCACGGACACTTTGGTTTTTCTTCCCGGTTTCGTCGGATCGCAGCCGCATGGCATCGGCCGAAACCCCTGTCCCACACCCGTTTTGGGCCGATTCCTCAAAAGTACGCTTTTGAAGTTACCTAAGGTCAAGAGCCGTTGACACGTTTACCCCCTGTCCTATCTCCCGTATTTTTAAGACTCCAAGGCTCGGCGTTTCTCCCCAACCGGGCACCCTATGGAGTGAAATTGCATGGCGACGGCTTACCGCGGCTTTCAACTCGGATTACTGCCCGAACGCAAGATCAACAAACGGGCACTGGCGACCGCCTATGGACTGGTGGCGCTGGTCCTGCTCATCGTAATCAACCTCGGGTTGATCATTCCGGAGAAGCTGCAGATGGTGCAGTACCACGTGACGGAACTGATTCCCATGCCGTCATTGCGGCCGGAACCGAAGCCCATCAAGGTGGTGAAGCCGGAAGTCCACCCCAAGCTGCTGCCCGCCGTGAAGCTCCCGGTGTTTGAGCAGCCCAAGTTAATCCTACCGCGCGAAGTTCGCCGGGAAGCTCCCAAGCCAGTCGAGGCGCCACAAGTTGTGGTGAACCAGTTCAAGGCTCCGGAACTAAAGGTGGCAATGGGCGGGGCGCGTCCACAACTGGTGCACACCGGAGATTTTAGTGGCAGTTCGCAGAAGCCGACAGTGAACGCTGCCGTTGAAAAAGTTCAGACGGGCGGGTTTGGCGATCCCAATGGCTTGAAGGGCGAAGGCAAGCAGGGCGCGAAATTGTATGCCGCGCAAGCGGGTGGTTTTGACATGCCTGTTGGTCCGGGACAGGGCAACGGATCCGGCGGAGCCAAAGGAATCAAGGGCACGGTGGCCAGCGCGGATTTCGGCAACGGCATTGCGACCGGCGGCAAGGGAGACGGGCGCAGCAACGGCCAGGGCGTCGCGACCGGCGGATTTGGATCGGAGCAGGTGGTGCACGGCGGACCGAAGATCGCGCTAGTGGATTCCGGCCCTGCGAGCACTCCGGTGGAAATCACGTTCAAACCGAATCCGGTTTACACCGAAGAAGCGCGCAGCCTGAGGCTGGAAGGGGAAGTGCTTCTCGAGGTCAATTTTTCGGCGAACGGCACGTTGCATGTGAATCGCATAGTACGCGGGCTGGGTCACGGGCTGGACGAAGCCGCGATCGCTGCCGCCAACAAGATCCGGTTCAAGCCGGCGTTGCGCGCCGGGCAACCGGTCGATTCCACAGCAGTGGTTCACGTGACGTTCCAGATGGCGTACTGAAGACTTTTGGCGAAGTAACTCTGGCAATTGACCAGTCAACAGAAACGGTTCGGGTACTGAAAATTGGTTCAAAGAAACTTGGAGAAAAGAGTCATGCGTACTTGGAAAGCGATACTCACGGCGGCGTTGCTGGCATCAATGAGCGCGGCCGCACAGCAAGCGGCGGAGCAACAGCCGTCCGCACAGCCGCCTGCGCCCGATGCGACGCAGACAGCGCAATCGTCTCAGCAGGCTGCCCCGGCGACGGCACAGCCCGCGCAAACGCAGGCAGCGCAGCCGGCAGCGGCACAGGCCGGTGCAATCGCGCCACCAGCTCCATCGCCTGCTCCCACAACCATGGACCAGGTGGTGACCCTCTTTATTGAGCATGAACACGGTCTGATCAAGGCGCTCGCAACCCGCACGCCGGTGGTCGAGACCTATCTGCAGAATCTGACGGCTGATCCGCAACTGGGCCCGGTGCCGAGCGCGGATCACTACTTCCTCGGCCGTATGGATATGGGCGAGACCGTCGACCGCAAAGACTATCTGAAGGAAGAAAATCGGAGCATGGAGTCGCGCCTGTTGGGCGGCTTTGGCAAGCTCTATAAGGTCCAGTACCAGCCCCTCGGATTCTCGTGGATGGTCTATGCCGACCGCACCGACTTCGACCGCGAGCACTATGACTTCCACTACGCGCGCCGCGAGTTCCTGGGTGACGTGCGCTGCCTGGTATTCGACGTGACGCCGAAGCCGAAGTCCGGCCGTGGCCGCTTCCTTGGCCGCATCTGGGTGGAAGATCAGGGATTCAACATCGTGCGCCTGAATGGAACCTACGCTCCGGCGCCGCGCAACGCCATGTTCTTTCACATGGACAGCTGGCGCTTGAACCTGATTCCGGGCTACTGGGTTCCTGCTTTCATCTACAGCGAAGAAGGCGACTTCAGTGCCGGCGTGAAGAACAAGCTGGCCTTCAAGGCGCAGACCCGCATCTGGGGCTACGACCTGAAAAAAGGCGGCAAGGACGACGAACTGACACAGATCCGCGTGGACAGCGTGACCGACGAGAGTGCGGCCGCGCAGGATGCCTCACCGCTGCAGGCTGAGCGGGTATGGCAGCAGCAGGCGGAAGACAACGTTGTCGAGCGCCTGACCAACGCTGGATTGCTCGCGCCCGATGGCGATCTCGACCGCATTCTCCAGACTGTCGTAAACAACCTGGAGGTCACCAACAACATCGACCTGCCGCGCCCGGTTCGTACGCGCGTCCTTCTTACTTCCCCGCTGGAAACCTTTAGCGTGGGCAACACCATCGTGATCAGCCGAGGCTTGGTGGACGTGCTTCCCGACGAGGCCAGCCTGGCGGCTGTGCTCTCGCATGAACTCGCGCACATCGTGCTTGGCCACAACCTGGGCAGCAAGTACGCGTTCAACGACCGCATGCTGTTCTCGGACGAGGGAACGTATCAGAACCTCGGCTTCAAACACATTCCGGAAGAAGAAGCGGCTGCCGACAAGAAAGCTGTCGAGCTTCTGAAGAACTCGCCTTACGCACAGAAACTGGACAACGTGGGCTTGTTCCTGAAGGCGCTGCAACTGCGCGCTCCGCAACTGAGCGCACTGCTGACCACGCACCTGGGCAACCCGCTGGCGGAAAACGGAACGGTCAACCGCTTGAGCGCTCTGGCTACGCAGGGCCCGGCGCTGGATAACACCAAACTGGATCAGATCGCTGCGCTGCCCCTCGGCGGCCGCGTGAAGATCAATCCCTGGGATGACAAGGCGGAAATGGTGAAGACGGTTCCGGTCGCCATCACCTCGGCGCGTGACAAGATGCCGTTTGAGGTCACGCCCTTCTTTCCGCGGTTGATCCGGTACGGTACAGGCGCCGCCGCTCCAGTTGCGGCTCCGACCACCGCGGCCGCCAACTCGGGCTCGGGCAACTAACAGGCAAGGCTTCTACTCCAAGTTGAAGTAAGACGTGGGCCGGGATCCGGAACTTCCTTCCGGGATACCCGGCCTTCGTTTGTTCAGGCTATAACGTTACCCCTGCCCCTTGTCTTCGGCACTGCTGCTGGAGGGTTTTGCCCCAAGTTCACTCTCTGTAGGCGCTCTTGTCGTTCCAGGTGTTCCAACTCAGCGACTTTCTCCCGGCGGAGTCGTGGATGTTCTCCCTTTCGTCGCGCCAGATTCGGAATGGACGAAGATCCCACCGCCGCCTTGGCCTTTCCTTTTCCGCTTACACGTCGCTCTTTTCCGTCTTCAAAGCCTGCCACTCCTATTCTCGCAGCGCGATTCGCATGTGCATTTCCTGCACGCACTCTTCCTCCAGTCGATTGAGCAGTTGGCGCTGAGAGGCCACGACGTCAACCAGCGCGTTGGTGGTCCACGCGAAGGTGAATAATCCGGAGACACCGATGCCGACAATCTGCTGCTCCAACATGCAACTTCTTGCACGTTGACTCCCCGGTAGCGCGGACGCATAATCAGCCCGCGTTTCAGCCACTGGAGAAGACAATGACTAAGCGACGGCTCCAAGATCTGGCCTTACGGGCCCTGGTACTGACCTTGACCGTTGCCGCTCTCGGCATCGCTGGCGCTCACGCCCAAACCTACACCGACATTCATGATTTCGATACGCCACTCCTGGCCTCGCCCCAGTATTCAGGAATCCTGGCCCAGGGCCGCGACGGAAATCTTTACGGCACGGCTCCGTTAGGCGGAGCCTCGGGCCGTGGCGGTGTTTTTAGCATCACGTCTACAGGCGCGTATTCCGTAATCCAAAGCTTCGATAGCACACTCGCAAATCCCTATAGCGGCCTGACGCTGGGTAACGACGGCAATTTTTATGGAACGACGTTTAACGGCGGTGCGTCCCTGTTTGGCACGGTTTTCAAAATCACTCCCACCGGGGTCGTGACCACTCTCCATAGCTTTGCCTTGATCGAGGGGGCGGGTCCTTACGCGCCGCCGATTCAGGGGAGCGACGGCAACTTCTACGGGACCACAACCATCGGTGCCGCCGGGTTTGGAGCAGTGTACAAACTTACCCCTGCAGGCGCCTTGACGACGCTCTATGCGTTCGACAACACGCACGGGTCAACCCCGGTCGCTCCGTTGATCCAGGCGACCGATGGCAGTTTTTATGGGACCACCAAGGTGGGTGGGACTTTCGGTGATGGCACAGCGTTCAAGATTACTTCCGCGGGCGCGCTGACCGTGCTGTACAACTTCGACTCGACCCACGGGTCAAACGTATACGCTCCGCTGCTACAGGGCACCGATGGGAACTTCTATGGAACGGCAAGGAATGGCGGGACACTGAATAGCGGCGGAGTGGCGTTTAAGCTCACTGCGGCGAAAGTCTTGACGGTGCTTCACAACTTCGACGCCACAACCACAACGGGAGATGGCATCACGCCTTATGCCGGTTTCATCCAAGCCAGCGATGGCAATTTCTATAGCGTGACCTCCGCAGGCGGAACGAACGCAGCTGGGACAATCTACAAAATCACTTCAAGCGGCGCTTATTCAAAGTTGTACAACTTTGCTTCTACAACCGGTTCTCTTCCGTTCACTACACTGAGACAACATACCAACGGGAAGCTCTACGGCGAGGCTACTACCGGAGGCGCACTCGGCCACGGTACCCTCTTCAGTTTTGATCTAGGTCTCGGGCCGTTCATTACTCTGCGGCCCACGGCTGCGGTCGTTGGCAAGTCGGTAGACATCCTGGGTCAAGGCCTCTCCCAGTCCACAAGCGTCCGGTTCACGCCGAATGTTGCCGCCAGTGCTACGGTCTTTTCTGATACCTACATGACCACGGTTGTTCCAAACGCGGCGCTCACTGGAATCGTGACAGTTCTCTTCACCCAAGGTCAGGTAAACAGCGACAAGAAATTTCGCGTTACACCCACTGCTCGCAGCTTCAGCCCAACCAGCGGTTCGGTCGGGACGTCGGTGACGATCACGGGAAACAGCCTCACCGGAGCTACCAAAGTGACCTTCGGTGGTATGAAAGTCGCTGTCTTCACAGTGAACTCCAATACGCAGATCACCGCCACGGTCCCAGCGGGAGCCGTGACCGGGAAAATTCAAGTGATCACGCCAGGCGGCACCGCAACCACCCCCACGGTTTTCACCGTGAACTGAGAACAGAGAGTCTCTGCCGCGCTTTACACGGGATGAAGTGTGTTCGTGAGCAGTTCTTCCTCGCGGCTGCGGCTCTCAGCGGTCTTGAAACCCGCCCCTCGCGATTCACAGCCCAATGTGACATCTAACCTTTGGGGCTGGCCCCCCTACGAGCCAACTACGACATGGGCTGCCCCACCTTTTGCGGTTTTCGACAGATGGGCACCACGGACCCCGACCCACGCGTTCATTCCCCAATACAGTCAGCCTAGCTCTGTCGCAGCTCGACCTTTGGAGGGCGAACGCCCAAAAAAACGCGAGATAGCTTGCCTCGCTGAGAGTCGCAGATGGAACGGCGCGCCCGCCCTAGGGCGTGCAGTGGAAGATCAGCGCAGGCAGGATGTTGAAGAGTTGGAAATTGAGTTTGACGGAACTGAAGCTCGACTCCAGGTAAGGCAGGATCGTCCGCGTGTATTGGAACAGCAGCAGCGATCCTTCCGCCTTCAGCGCCAGACGGGACTCTTCGAGAATCTCGCGGCGCAGCGAGTCTGTCATGTTGAGATAGGGCAGACTGGAAATGATGTAGTCGGCGGGCGCCAGGCTCTGTTCCGCCAGCACACTGCGCACCCGCGCCGCCGAGCCTTGTACGACGCGGAAGCGCGGATCGCGGATGTGATTGCCGAGATACTCCACGAAGTCGGTATTCAGTTCGATCGCGACCAGAACCGCGTCGGGACGCATGCGCTTCAGAATCTCGCGCGTGAATGTGCCCACGCCCGGACCGTACTCCACCAGAACGCGCGCCCGCTCCCAATCCACCTGGCTCATCATGTCGTTCACCAGGAAGGGCGAACTCGGGACCACCGAGCCGAGCATGAACGGACTCTTGAGGAAATTGCGTGCGAACAATGCAAGCGACGACGATCGTGCTGCGGCCTTCTTAGCGCCCTGACTCGGCATCCGATGTATTCCCGCAAAGTAAAGAGGTGCGCCTCTTATCCTACCCAAATCTGGAGCGATCTGAACCAACTGGCTTACACCAAAGTAGTAACGACGTTGATACTTTGGCTATGACTTAATTGGGATGCTCAGCGCGAGGGTCACGGTTGTCAGGGTTCAGCACCTCTGCTCGCTCTGCGCTGGGCAGGAATCATTCGTTCTCCCACGGTAACTTGCGGGTGAATGGATAGTACTTGAGAATCAAGGTACTTAAGGTTTTAGGCTGGGTGTGACCGAGGAGCAGGTTTGAGGCTTTGGCTGAATACCGCGCTGAAGGCAGTTTCGGGGACGTATTTCGTGCTGACTTCCCTTTACTGTCTGCTCGCGTTCCTGCCCTACACCTTCTATTTCCTGATCAAGGCGCCAGCGTACGCGTGGATGCCCTGGTTTGTGCATCACCAGGCAGTTCTGTACTGGCTGGCAACCGCCGCCGCAGTGGCCGCAAACTGGCAAATTCGGGATGCGTGGAAGAAGCGAGACCGGAGATTTCTGACCGGTGTCGGATTGCTGCTCGCAATCGGAGTCTACCTCACGTTCGATCCGTTCTTGCGGACGGTCGCGGACAATCGGCCTGCCTACTGGTGGAGTCTTGCGGCCTTGCTGCCCTTGGTCGCGGTAGCACTTTGGAAGGAATCCCACACCTCGAAGCCTGATGACGAAACCAGCGACAGTCGCCCGTTCGCTTACTCAGGCGGCTTGCTGATTGCCCTGGTCGTGAGCATGGTCTATGTCGCAGGCGCGAGGATTCACGTTTATCGCGAGAGCGGCGCGCTGAGGTTTCACGGTGCCGACGCGGAACTGACCCTGTGGAGTCTGATTTCGCACTTCGTGCTTGCCGCCGTGGTGCTGTCGGTCATCAATCTGATTTTCGTGTTGGCGGCCAAGACTGCGAAGCCGCAGGCCGTGCGACGCGGCGTGCTGGGAATCGGAGTCTTCGCCTCCTTGTGCATCTTGTCGTTCCGCTTCCTTCAGGATGCACTGAGTTTCCGCGGCTGGGAGGCGCGTGTCTATGCGGCCTCGCTGGCTCTGGCACTTACACTGTGGGGCTGTTCACTGGTCTTGCCATTTCTGGAAGCAGGAGAGCAAGCGCCGGCGTGTGCTTCCGGCGGACGATCTTCGCTGCAACCCGGAACGTGGACTGCGCTAGTTGCATCGGGCGCGCTTGCACTTGCGTTTCCCTACATCATCGGCGATGCGGACTGGAGCGGGTTCTTACAGAGCACGGTGACACTGCTGTTCTGGGTTGTGATGAGCGTGTGCCTGTTCCGGTTGCGGCCGATGCGGAGTCAATACTCCGTGATGGTTGTGCTGCTGGTGCTGGTCGCCATTGGAGCGATTTACAAATCGTTGCAGGCCAGCGAGATCTTCTGGAGCAGACCGCTGGGTTCGACGGACGACGAGATTTCGCTGAACCTTGAGGCGTACGCCGGACACGACAACTCGTTTCAACTGGCGCATCGCATATTGGGCAACTCGCGCAATGAAGTGTGCGGGGACCTGTGCCGCATCTTGCGCGAGAACTCGAACATCCGCAATACAAAACTTCGCGTCGACGTCCAGTTGGTTGAACAACTCGCTCCGACACAAGGCGACCGGCCCAACGTATTCGTGTTTGTGATTGATTCGATGCGTCCGGATTATCTCGGCGCTTACAATCCTCGCGTCAACTACACGCCGAATCTCGACGCCTTCGCTCGCGACAGCATCGTGATGCACAACGTGTATTCGCAGTATGCGGGGACGTCGCTCTCGGAGCCCGCGATCTGGTCGGGCGCGATGATGCTGCATGCCCACTATCCGCAGCCCTTTTCACGATTGAACAGCATGGACAAGATGTTCCACGCCGACGGCTACAAGATGATCGTGAGCATCGACGAGGTACTGAGCGCCATCGTTCCGGCGGATGACGATCTGGTGCGGTTGGACACGGAGAAGAAACTGTGGAACCAGATTGAGATCGGGTCCACTTTGCAACAGGCGAAGAAGGTGCTCGAGACGCCGGACGGTCCGGCGCGGTCTGTCTTCCTGTATGCGCAGCCCAAGAACGTGCACCAGTTTGCGCGCAACGATGTGCCCTCGCCGACTTCGCAGCACTGGCAGGCGCCGGATGGAATGAGCATCCGCATCAGCTACGAAGTGCATTGGGTGGACAAATGCCTGGGCGAGTTTTTCAGCTATCTCAAGCAACAGGGAATGTATGACAACAGCATCATCATCGTGACCAGCGACCACGGCGATGCCACAGGCGAGTTCGGGCGCATGAGCCACTCGACTTCGATCTGGCCGGAAGTGATGCGGGTGCCGCTGATCGTACATCTGCCTTCTAAGATGCGGGAACATCTGGTATACGACGACACTCGCCTTTCGACCCTGACCGACATTACGCCGACGCTCTATTACTTGCTGGGACATCGGCCTGTGCTGCAGAACGCGCTCTACGGCCGGCCTTTGTTTGCCGAGACGAAGCAGGAACTTGACCGCTACCCGCGGCGGGATCTGTTGCTGGCGTCGGATGTGCGCGCGGTGTATGGAATTCTCACTGCGGATGGGCGTTATTTGTACACGACCTACGACTCGCCGGCGCAGAGTTATCTATTCGACCTTGCGTCGGATCCCAATGCCGAGCACAACATTCTGACGCCGCCTCTCAAGCAGCGCTACGACGAGGAGATCATTGAGCATCTCCAGGTGATCGGCGACTTCTACGGGTACAAGCCCGGAGTGGGATCGTTGCTGGCGTCATCCGTGCGCTCCGCCAATCCTCAGTAATTTCTTGAGATCGGTGACACCATTCTGCTGCAGCGTATGCAGCATTTTCTGCCAAACGCGAGCAGTCAGGAATGCGTCGGAGAGCGCGTGGTGGGCCCCCTGCACGTCGAGGTTGTAGAACTTCGCCAGGGTTGCGAGATCCAGATTTTCGAGTTGAACGGACAGGTCCTCGGAATAGGGACCGTGGCGCAGGATCCAGTGATGGACGCGCGCGGTGTCGACAGCCGGATTGCTGAGTTTATGCCCGGTTTCGCTCATTTCTTTGGCGAGGATCTTCAGATCGATCCCTACGCAGTGTCCGACGAGCACAGCACCTGCGATGAATTGACGGAGGTCGTCCAGGCACTTCTCGGGCTGCTCGCCGCCAACGACATCTTCCGAGCGAAGTTTGTGGATGACTACGCTTTCCGCAGGAATCGGGACATGCGGATTGACCACGCGGTAGAACTGCGTTCCCAGCTGAATGCTCGGCCCTTGCATGGCGATTGCACCGATGGAGAGCATGCGGTTGGTGCGATGGTCGAGCGAGGTCAGTTCGGTGTCGAGAACTACGTAGCGCAGCGAATCGAGGGTGGCATCTTTGGCAAGCCTGGGTTGGTCGCCTTCGTGAGAACCCGTTGCGCGCTTGAACCAACCTGGCATTCATCTCCCCAGTTGTGACCAGATGGCGGTGCGGAACTTCTCTTCGAGCAGAGCTTGCGCCCGCGCGGTGGCGCGGAATGTCTCTTTGAGCAGGCTTCTCTGCAGGTTCGTGAGGGTGTCGGGAGCAATGTAGTTGCTCAGTTGCTGCCCATCCCGCACTTGGCGCAGTTGGCACTCGAGACGCAACAGTGTGAGGAACTCGAAAGCTTCCTGCATGTCCTGAAAGATGGTTGGATCTTTCTCGGGCGCGGAGGCGAGCGCCGACAGCCGGTCGGAGGTATTGGTGTGCTCGATTCCCGCATCGAGAGCGAAGACCCGCGCGGCATCCACGAGTGGAGCAGTGCCAAAGAGTTTGAGGTCAAGCTGATCTTTGTGTTCTCCGCTTCGCTCAAGAACAAAATTGCGAAAGAAGCCCAGCGGCGGCTTGCGCGTGGTGGAGACACAGGCGAGCACTGACTTGAACATGCCCGCGTCTTTCAGGCCCTTACGATTCGCGGCTGCGAGTGTCTGGTACAGAGAGAAGTCTCCAGCCACGGGACGCATGTCGAAGAAGATGAGGGCGTCTTCGGTGCCGTGAAGTTCGGCACCAGTCATCCATTCGTGGAAGTAGTTCATCCACGACTGCAGCGGCTGCCGCCATCTGGGATTGCTCGCCATGTAGTTGCCGCTGCAGAGCGGGTAGCCGCAGGTTGACAGGGCATCCTCTGCGAACGCGGCGAGTTGGGCAAAGTATTCACGCGCTGACGAGTCGCCGCTGGAGTCTGCATGGATGAGGGCGTTGTCCTGATCGGTCTTGAAAGTTTGCTCGCGACGGCCTTCGCTGCCCAGCACGACCCAGCAGTATGGAACTGGAGGTGGTCCGAGCTTCGCTTCGGCGAATTGCAGGATCTTGACGATGAGGCGATCGTTTACCTCGGCGACGACGCGAGTGACATGGCTTGCCTTTGCACCTTCGCGCAGCAGGAGGGGAAGAAGACCGATGATGCGTGTATTCGCGCTGGCCAGGTCCTGCACGTTGGTCTGCGCTTCCACGAACGTCACGACATTCAGAGGAGACTTGCCCTGCAAGACCATCAGATCGTGGGCGGTGAGAACGCTGGCGGGAGTTCCCTGCTGCGTCACCAGCACGTGATGAATGTTGCGGCTCACCATGGCGAGCAAGGCGTGGAACAGTCGTTCGCTGGCTTCGACGGCGACCACGGGACTGCTCATGATTTCCGTCACCGTGCGATCGAGAGGCAATGCCTGCGCGACTACTTTCTCGGCAAAGTCGCGGTCGGTGACGATGCCAATTGCCGCACCGCTCGCATCGATCACGAACACGCAGGTGGCCTTTGAGTTGGCGAGCATCTGTGCGGCTTCACGAATCGTCGTGTCCTGTTTACATAGCAGCGGAGCAGAGCCCGGGACGTCGCTTACGGAGAGTGAATAAAGCAGGCGTTCGGTGTCGCCCATGAGGCCGGTCTGGGTGCGGAGTTCCTGCAGGCTGCGGTCCATGTAGCGCGTCACAGAGGTTCGAAGCAGATAGTTCGACACCTCGGGGTTGGATGAAATCAGGCGCTGCATTTGCTCCGCGGGGACGCGGTAGCAGAGAGTGTCTTCGATGGCGGTGACGTCGAGGCGCGCAAGATCCTTGCTCATGATTGAGAGCAGGCCGAAGATTTCTCCCTCGCTGCGCTTGTCGAGCACGAGTTGCTTGCCGACCTGGGAGCGGAGGTGGAGCTTAACGGCACCCTTGTGCACGACGTAGAGCGACTCGGACGCGGGATGCCCGGCGCTGAGGATGACGGTGTCTTTGGGGAAGAATTCGAGCGTCATGGTCGCGGCCAGGCGGGATAGTTCGGGGATGGAGAGGAATTGGAACGGGGGAACGTTCTTCAAGAACGAGACGACTGTATCGGTGATGACCGAATCGGACGGCGCCACAGCCGGACCTCACGAGCGACAAGGAAGGACCTTTGATGGTAGGTGGGCTTGCCGGCGAAAGTCAAAACCTGCGGAGCTTCGCTCCGCGGGACAGCCGAAGGCGGCTGTCCCCACATGAGCATTTATTTCGCCCCTAGATCATCGTGTTCGTGATAGTTCGGGTATGGCGGACGTTTGATTTCGGGGAGGGGATGCTCTTTCAACTGTTGTATCACTACCTCGATGGCCTTTTCTAGCTGCGCGTCATGACCCGTGCGCCAGGTGGCGGGTTCGAGGTCGACTTCGACATCGGGCGCGATGCCGCGGTTTTCAACTTCCCAGTCGCCGTTGAGGCCGTATATGGCGGCGCGCGGCGCGGTGACGTGGCCTCCGTCAATGAGTTCGGGATAGCCACCGATCCCCACGAGTCCGCCCCATGTCTTCTTGCCGATGAGCGGGCCGATGCCGGCTTTGCGGAAGTACCAGGGCAAGGCGTCGCCGCCGGAACCGGACATTTCATTGATGATCATGACCTTGGGACCGTAGATCGCTTCGGATGGACTCGACCAGTCGTGGCCTTCGCGCGTGACCACCTTGCTCATCATGGGACGGCGCAAGTAGTCGATGATGTAGTCAGCGAGTTGGCCGCCTTCGTTGAAGCGTTCGTCGATAATGGCGCCTTCTTTGCCGACCTGTGAGAAGAAGTAGCGGTTGAAGCTGGTGTATCCGGCACCAGCAGTGTTGGGCACGTGCACGTAGGCGATGCGGCCTCCGGTGGCCTGATCGACGCGGCGACGGTTGCTTTCGATCCAGGCGAGATGGCGCAGGTTCTCTTCACTGTCGACGGGAACTACGGTGACGTCCCGAGAATCCTTGCCGTCATGGTTCCCGCCGACTTTGAGAACGACCTGCTTTCCGGCGGTCTCTTCGAAGAAGCTGTAGATGTTGTCGGAGGCGTGCAGATCGCGACCGTTGACAGCAAGGATGTAGTCTCCGGCTTTGACGTTGACGCCGGGCTGGGTCAGTGGGGCTTCGTTGCCGGGATTCCAGTTTTCACCGTCATAAACTTTCGCAATGCGATAGCGGCCGTTTTCCAGGCTGTAGTCGGCGCCGAGGAGTCCGCCTTTCACCTTCTTCGGTTCGGGGGCTTCGCCGCCACCGACAAACATGTGGCCGACCGTCATCTCGCCAAGGCATTCCTGGAATAGATAGTTGAGTTCGTCGCGAGAAGCGATGCCATCGAGGTATGGCGCGTACTTCTTCCTGGCCTTTTCGAGGTCGAGGCCGTGATAGTGCGGGTCGTAGAAGAAATCGCGCTCGATGCGCCAGGTCTCGTTGTAGATCTGTTTCCACATGGCGCGGGGCTCGACGTAAACTTCCCATCCGTCGAGCTTGAGTGGACCGAAGCCGGGCTTGGGCGCACCTGCCCCGGCGGGACCATCGTCGGCCGAGGCGGTGGCCCAGGAATCGCCCTTGCGGTAGAGAATTTTTTCGCCATCGAAGGAGACGGTGAAGTCGTTGACGTCGTCTATGAACTTGTCGACCTTGCGCTTGCTGAGGTCGAACTTCTGGAGGGTCTGATTGACATTGGGATAGTCGTCTTCGGTGACGATCATGGGGGCTTCGGCGAGGAACAGGATGCCCGACTTGCCGGAGAGCATGTTGCTGTAATTCTTCGCGGGAATGGGGAGCGAAAGAATGCGCTGACCGATACCGTCGATGTCAATCTTCACGACAACGGGTTCTTCTTTCTTCTTGTCCTTGTCATCTTTGTCTTTGTCTTTGTCCTTGTCGGCGGCAGCGGACTTGTCTGCGGCCTTGCCCTTTTGCTTCGCTTTGTCCTTGGTCTGGTCGGCTTTGTCTTTGTTTTTGTCTTTATCCTGATCGGGCTTCTTTTCGTCTTTCGGTTTGTTCTCCTCGTCGCTTTCGGGGGCAAGAGGCGATTTCTCATCCTTGCTGAGGACGGCGACGTAGACATTGCGCGAGACGCGATGCTCGTCGCTGGTCATGTCGAGGCCGGCAGTCGTGAGAGCAACGTTGGTCGAGGCGGTGAAATAGAGGTACTTGCCGTTTTTGTCGAAGCTGGGATAGATCGCGTCGCTCATGCCATCGGTGACCTGGAAGATCTTGCCCTGTTCGAGCGAGTAAACGAATACGGCGTGCTGGCCGCTGGGAAGCTGTTTGGTGTAGGCGAGCCACTTGTTGTCCGGAGACCAAGTCTGGCCGGTTTGATTAGCAGCAAAGGTCCAGAAATAGTCGGTGTCGACGAGTTTCGGGGCGGGATTGTCGAGGTCGACGTACCACAACTGCAGGCGCTTATCGATGTAGGCAATCTTCTTGCTATCAGGGGACCATGTGGGCGCGTAGAAGAAAGATGGCGGATTGCCGAGGTTGATGTGGCGAACGGCGCCCATGCCGTTCTGATCGCGGACGGCCAACTCGTATTCTCCGGACTCGTCGGAAAAGTAAGCAATGGACTTGCCGTCGGGCGACCAGGCAGGATCGCGGTCGGCCACGGCGGGACTGCGAGTGATGTCGCGAATGTCGCCTTTGTCAGTGGGAACGGTAAAGATCTCTCCCCAGGCTTCGAAGACGGCGCGCGCGCCAGTGGGCGAGATGCTGAAATTCTCGATGCGCTTGGGATCGACCTTGGCGAAGTGCGGGCGGACGGCCTCGACGTCACCGACGACGTGGATGGTGATGTTCTTCGCTTGATGAGTGGCGAGGTCGTAGAGTTTGATGGCGCCGAATTGCTCGATCACGATGGCGTCGGGGCCGGCTGAGGCAGTTTTGAAATCGAGGCCGTCACTGTGGAGAGCTTCCGTGACTTGCTTGGTTTTAGTGTCGTAGGCGAAGAGGCTGACAGGACCGTTACGGTCAGAAAGAAAATAGATGGTGTCGCCGATCCACATGGGATGGTGATCGTTGGAGTTGTCGCGGGGAATCTTCCTGATGCTGGAGTCTTTGAGATCGGCAATCCAGATGGGCGTGGTCTGGCCACCGTGGTAGCGCTTCCAGGCCTGTTGCCACTTGGGATGCGGGACGTAGGCGAGGTGCGTGGCATCGGGCGAGTAGGACGCATCCTCGGCGACGGGGAGAGGAACTTCGGTGGGAAGTCCGCCTTCGACCGGGACCGTGTAGAGCTGATCCTCGAAGTGCATGAAGCTGTTGCCCCAGGAGTTGAAGAGGATTTTCTTGCCGTCGGGAGTCCAGCCTGCGACGTACTCCTCGGCGGGATGGTAGGTCAGGCGGCGAGGGATGCCGCCGGTAGCGGGGACGACGAAGACATCTCGGTTGCCATCGAAATCACCGGTGAAGGCGATCAGGGAGCCGTCGGGAGAGAAGTACGGAAGCCCTTCGATGCCAGCGGCAGAAGTGAGGCGGCGGGCGTCTCCGCCGTCGCGGCTGACGATCCAGAGATCGTCGGCGTAGGTGAAGACGATTTGCGTCTTGCTGACCGTGGGGAAACGGAGCAGGAGCGGCGGATTCGATTGGGCTGCGGCCGTTTGCAGGAACGCGAGGGCGAGGGCGAACAACAGCATAGCGACGAGTTTGCGCATGAGGGGCTCCAAGCAGGGCTTGCTGAGTGAAGGGGAATCTTAGTGTGCGGAATAGAACACGGTCAAGGCGAGGGGGTCTGAGCAATGTGCAAGGGAAATCAAGCGACAAAGGTTTGCAGGATCCTCACAACCTCACGATGAGCGTTGGGATGTGCGGGCGAGACGCCCGCACGACAGCCGGCGGGACGCCGGCGCTACGATTTGTCTGTCTTCTTTTTTTTGCCTGGCAGGCTTGCGGGATTTTCGTGAATGCGCTCGCGGAAGCTTCCGCGCATGCCGGTCGCGAGGCCTACGCTGGATTCGCCGAATTTGTCGCGCAGGCGATCGGCGGCGGCCATCGCGTCTTTCCAGCGCTGCTGGCGGTTGCCTTCGAGCAGGTTGATCTGGTCGGGTTGCGAGGTGAACGCGGAGGCCTGCACGCCGAGAAGACGAATCTGCGCGCCCTTTTTCCAATTCTTGCGGAAGAGGGTGCGCACTTGCTCAAAGATTTCCGTGTCGAGCTGGGTCGGGGACGGCAGGGAGTGAGCGCGGGTGATGGTGGTGAAATCTTTGTAGCGGAGTTTGAGTTGGATGGTACGCGCGTGGAACTGCGATTCGCGGAGGCGCCGGGCCACCATTTCGGAAAGGCGCATCAGCGTAGCTTCGTGCTGGCTCACGTCGGCGGTGTCTTCGTTGTAAGTGTGCTCGTGGCTGATCGATTTGGCACCGACGTCGGCTCCGACTTCGGTATCGAACCATCCTCCGGCGTCTTCGCCACGAGCCTTACCGGCCAGAGCGAGACCCCATTTGCCGAAGCGGTCGGCGAGTTCGGATTCTTCGAGGCTGGCGAGGTCTCCGACTTTCTTGACGCCGAGGGCGTGGAGGTGAGTCTCCATGACTTTGCCGACGCCGGGAATTTCGCGGACGTCGAGCGGGGCGAGGAACTGGGCTTCTTCGCCGGGAACGATGTAGAGCACGCCATTGGGCTTGGCCTGGGCGGAGGAGACCTTGGCGATCAGTCGGGAGGTTCCGATCCCTACCGAGCAGTTCAGGCCGGTGCCGGCTTTCATTCGCTGGTGCAGGGCGTGGGCGGCTTTCAACGGAGGACCGTGCAGGCGTTCGGTGCCGGTCATGTCGAGGTAGGCTTCGTCGATGGAGGCCATTTCTACTTGCGGGGAAAACGTGCCTAGGACTTTGTGGACTTTCTCGGAGCACTCGCGGTAGCGCTCGGGATGGCCGTTGACGAAGATGGCTTGCGGACACATCTTGGACGCCGTGCGAAGGGGCATGGCGGAATGAACTCCGAACTTGCGGGCCGCGTAGGAAGCTGCGGAGACGACGCCACGCTCGTCGCGCTGGCCACCGACTACGACTGCCTTGCCTTTTAGGGAAGGGTCGAAGAGTTCTTCCACGGAGACGAAGAAGGCGTCCATATCGACGTGGAAAATGGTGCGGGTGAAGGCGGGCATGGGGACGGCGGCGGACATCCTTCTGCGGATTGTAGCAGCGCCCGAATGCCTTGAGGGAGTTCTCTGATTGGGTTCCAGCGAAGCTTTTCAACTACCAAGGGCGCAAAGGACGTGTCTCTGCACGGCCGGGTTCCGCCCTGGCTGGACGGCCGAGGCGGCCGTCCCCACACCAGTAGGGATAGCTTCCTATACCAGCACTTTTTCGGGTGCCGCGGGCGTCGCTCCTCGCATTTGCTTTACGCGGTCATAGATTTTCCCGTACTCGCGGGCCGAAGCGTTCCAGGAGAAATCTTTGTTCATGCCGTTGCGCATGAGGGCTTGCCATGAGGTCTGGTCGCGGAAGGCAGTCAACGCTTGCTTAATGGTGAGCAGGAGCGACTCGCCGTTGTATTCGGTGAACTTGAAGCCGGTTCCCTTGCCGGTGCGGGCGTCCCAGGGCTCGATGGTGTCGTCGAGGCCGCCGGTGGCACGAACAATGGGCACGGTGCCGTATTTCAGACTGTAGATCTGGTTCAGGCCGCAAGGCTCGTAGCGCGACGGCATGAGGAACATGTCGGCACCGGCTTCGATCTTGTGGGCGATTGCGTTGTCGTAGGCGACCTTGACGGCAATTTTGTTGGGGAACTGCTTGTTGAGGCGGACGAACATTTCCTCGTAGGTTTTGTCGCCAGCTCCGAGCGCGACCACGATCATTTCCTCGCGCGCCAGGCGGTCGGCGATCTGCGAGATCAGGTCAAAGCCTTTCTGGGCAGCGAAGCGGGAGACGATTCCGATCACCGGTAGTTTCGGGTCGGCATTCTTGACTCCAAAGGCGGCCAGCAAGTCTGCTTTGCACTTGGCTTTGCCGGAGAGATCCTGCGGAGAGTACTTGGCCGCGGTGAACTTGTCGGTCTGCGGGCTCCACTCGTCGTAGTCGACTCCATTGAGAATCCCGGTGACCGTGGCGGCACGGTCGCGGAGGACGCCTTCCAGACCGAATCCGTATTCGGCGGTCTGAATCTCCTGGCTGTACTTCTTGCTGACCGTGGTGATGAAGTCGGAATAGGTCAACGCGCCTTTGAGGAAGTTGACCTGGCCGAAGAATTCCATCTTTGACATGGTGAAGAGATCCCAGGGCAGCATCAGTAAAGGAAGGGTGTCGGGGGGGAACAGTCCCTGGTAGCCCATGTTGTGGATGGTGAAGACTGTGCCGACATCTTTAAAAGCGGGATCTTCAGCGTAGATGGTGCGAAGCAGGACCGGCACCAGAGCGGACTGCCAGTCGTGGCAGTGAAAAATGTCTGGGACGCCCAGGATTTTCGTCGCTTCCAGAACGGTGCGGGAGAACAGGGCGAAGCGCTCGGCATTGTCGGGATAGTCCCCGGCCGGGGTGCCATAGAGGGCGTCGCGGTCGAAGTAGGGCGGGTACTCGACAAAATAGAATTTAACCCCGCCCTGACTACCTCCGCTCACGACGGAAGCGAAGCGGTACTGGTCGTCGAAGGGGACGGTGACGCTACGAACCACGGTGGCGGGTTCGGTCAGCTTCGTCTGGCGATAGCGCGGCAGGTAGACCGTGACCTGATGTCCCAAGGAGGCCAGGGCGCGAGGCAGGGCGCCAACGACGTCGGCCAGCCCACCGGTCTTGGAAAAAGGAACGCCTTCGGAAGCAACGAATACGATGTTCATGAGGGAGGAACCTCCAGAAGCGCGCACGATTTTCGCGGCACACGCTATTATGAATGTGACTCGGGGCCCAGAGGGTCCAGCAGGTAGGATGCCCGGACCGACTTCAAAGTCTACTTCCCGAGGAAATGGGGGTCAATGTGCCAAAGGTAGCATCCGCGCGCCGTCCGCAAACCAAGCCTAAAATGGGACAGCATTTTCTGGCCAGCGAAGACCTCGCGGCGCGCGTGGTGGACACTTTGGGCGACGTGTCGCAGAGCACGGTGCTGGAGATTGGTCCGGGACGGGGGATAATGACTTCCCTGCTGGCGAAGCGGGCGCGACGGCTGATCGCGGTGGAACTGGATCGGGTGCTGGCGGCGCAGTTGCGGCTGAAGTTTGGCATGTCGCGGAATGTTGAGATTATTGAGGGCGACGTTCTGGCGATCGACTTCGATTCACTGTTCGGACCCAAACCCGGATTGAGCCAGCCGGGCATCGACCTGAAGCCCCAGCCCGTGAAGGTGGTGGGCAATCTTCCTTATTACATTACATCTGACATTTTGTTGCGGTTGTTTGAGTTCTCGAAATATTTCGACAGCATTGTGATCATGGTGCAGCGCGAGGTTGCGGACCGGATCGCGGCGGAACCGGGCGGGCGCGATTACGGAATGCTTTCGGCCACGGCGCAGTTGTATGCTCGCGTGGAAAACCTGTTTACCCTGCCACCGGGAGCGTTTGTGCCTCCGCCGAAAGTGCATTCGTCGGTACTGCGGTTGACCATCGATCCGCAGCAGGAAAAGTTGGGAGTGGCGGGCGATGGGTTCATCGATTTCCTGCGGCTGTCGTTTGGGCAGAAGCGGAAGACACTGTGGAATAACCTGAAGACGAAGTACGAGGGAGCGGAGTTGAAGCGGGCTCTCGCGGAGGCGAAGGTGAAGGCCACGGCGCGCGCTGAGACGCTGAGCCTGGAAGAGAGCGCGGCGGTCTATCGCGCCTTGCGTGACGGGCGGACCGAGTCATAGCATGAGGATGCAGGGGCTGGAGTGAACGCAGAGATTCGTTCTGTGGATGACACTCAGTTCGAGGTACCTCAGGGGCTAAAGTCCTGGTGGAGACAAGAAGCTCTATCGCAGCGCTGAAAGCGCTGCGCCACTCAAAAGCCTCCACCCACAGCTGGCTCTTTAGAAAAGTATGAGCCTGTAGGAATCGTGGCATCTGACGCGGCGCGAAGCGGTCTTCCACGCCCAACCTCCGCTGGCTCACTACGACAAGCTCTGCTAGTTTCACACAGCCACTCTCATCGAAAAGGAGGGACCATGGCTACCACCGTTCTGCGTCATCCCGCAGTCGCGGGGCGTTTCTATCCAAGCGATTCTGACGACCTGCGTACCGAAGTGCGTGGCTACCTGTCACAGGCGAGGTTCATCAGCCAGGCTCCGGTGCGCGCCTTGGGATGCATCGCACCGCATGCGGGATATATGTATTCCGGGCATGTCGCGGGAGCGGTCTTTGCGCGGGTGGCAGTGCCGAAGCGTTGCGTTGTGCTGTGTCCGAACCACACGGGTGTTGGCCGTGCGCTGGCCATGATGAGTGAAGGTGCGTGGCAGACGCCGCTGGGAGATGTGCCGATCGATGCCGAACTTGCGGGAGCGCTGCAGACGCGGTTTCCTGCGCTGCAAGAAGATTCGACGGCGCATCGAGCGGAGCACGCGGCTGAAGTGGAGCTTCCCTTTCTGTTGCTGCGGCAGCCGGAACTTCGATTTGTGCCCATCGCTCTGGGCACGGGCCAGTTTGAGATTCTCGAACAACTCGGCAAGGCATTGGCTGACGTCGTCGCGGCACAGAGCGATCCCGTTCTGATTGTCGCTTCGAGCGACATGAATCATTACGAGTCGGACGCGGTGACGCGGGTGAAGGATCACCGGGCGATTGAACGGATTCTGACCCTGGATCCACGCGGGTTGTTCGACGTGGTCACGCAGCAGGACATCAGCATGTGCGGATTTGGGCCGGCTGTGGCGATGCTCACGGCGGCCCGGCAACTGGGGGCGAAGTCGGCCGAACTGGTGAAGTATGCGACTTCGGGCGATATCTCGGGTGATCGGGATATGGTGGTGGGGTATGCGGGGGTCGTGGTCGTCTGATTGGGCTGTCGCTCGCCGCTCGGCTTCGCCTTCGGGGACAGCCGAGGCGGCTGTCTCCACATACCCGGAATCAGATTCGATCAAGGTCTCAATGGAACAGGGCGGCCCCGCGGCCGCCCTTTCTGTTTCTTCAAGTTCAATCACTTTCGCGAGTGCATAAATTTCCTGTAAGGATTTCCAGCCGGTTGGGACTACCTAAGCATTACGAACATGATCACAATTCAAAAACTCGCAAAAAGCTTCGACGCCCGTCCCGTCGTGAAAGAACTGTCATTTGAGGCACCGGATGGGACGATTACTGGCTTGCTGGGCGCAAATGGCGCGGGCAAGACTACTACGCTGCGCATGATTTGCGGAGTACTGCAGCCGGAGTCCGGATCCATTGTGGTTGACGATACTTCTTCCGGGGACGCGCTGGACCGGCAGCGGCGCATCGGGGCCCTGCTCGACCACATTGGCATCTACAGCAGGCTGACGGTTCGGGAGAATCTCGCCTTCTTCGGGAGACTGCGGGGCATGCCGGCAGATTTGCTTGCGGAACGAATCGAAGCCGTGGTCTCCATTCTTGGTCTCGAAGCGATTGCCGACCGGAGAACGCACGGATTCTCGCAAGGCGAGAGCATGAAGACCGCCCTGGGCCGGGCGCTTCTCCATTCTCCTCAGAACTTGCTGCTGGACGAACCGACAAATGGGTTGGACATCCCGACGATCCGGTCGCTGCGAGATTTGCTGAGACGACTGCGTGACGCGGGCACGTGCATCGTTTACTCGAGTCATGTGCTCGAAGAAGTGCGGGCTCTGTGCGACCGGGTGGTGATCATCGCGGGCGGGAGGATCGTCGCCGAGGGTTCGCCTCAAGAACTTTGCTCGCAGGCAGAAACTACGTCGCTTGAGGAAGCGTTCATCGAGTTGGCAGACGCTACAAGGAGCAACTGACTATGAATCCAGCACTGACGATTGCGCGGAAAGAGATCGTCGACGGACTGCGGGACGTCCGATCGGTGATGGCGTCGCTGTTCTATGCCCTGATGGGTCCGGCGGTGGTCGGACTGGTTTCGATGGCGACACACGCCAACGCTAAGCCGGAGTCGGAATCGGCGGTTCTGACTGGCATGATGGCGATCTTCACCCTGGTCTCAACATTTGTTGGCGGGATGAACATTGCCATGGATACGGTTGCGGGGGAAAGAGAACGGCGGTCGCTGCTGCCTTTGCTGCTCAATCCGGTTTCCAGACGAAACGTGGTGTTGGGGAAATGGCTGGCGGTCAGCTTCTTTGCATTGGCCGGGCTCGTCGTCGACGTGCTGGGGTTTCTGATCGTGTTCGCGACGGCGGGTACTCACATCTCCGCAGGGCCCGGGAGATTGCTGCCTGGCGCCTTGGGACTCGCTTCCCTGCCGTTTCTTGCCGCGTCGGTACAATTGCTAATCTCAACCGTGTCGCGCGGGGTGAAGGAAGCGCAAACTTATCTGTCGTTGATTGTGTTCCTTCCGATGGGGATTGGAATGTTCCTGGTGTTCAGTCCTGCGGCGAAACGGGTATGGTGCAACTTCCTGCCTCTCGTCGGACAGCAGTTGCAGTTGGAAGCGCTGGTGAACGGCGATGGAACATCGCTCTTTGAACCCATTGTGCTGGGATGCCTGACGGTTGGCCTGGCGATCGTGATCCTGCTGGCTGCCGCGAACAGGTTACAGCGCGATGAGATCATTTACGGGAACTGACGCAGCGATGGTGGAGATTGGATCATCCACCATGGCGGACCGGGCAAGCTTGGACCGAGCCATACTGGAGCAGCATTTCGAACGCATTCTCGCGGCCAACGGCCCCGCACTCTCGCGCCTGGCCGCGAGCTACACCAATACCCTGAGTGACCGGGATGATCTGTTGCAGGAAATCGCATTCGCGATCTGGCAGGCTTTGCCCCGGTTTCGCGGCGAGAGTTCGGAGCGCACCTTCGCTTTCAGAATCGCTCACAACCGCGGCATCACTTATTTGACGCGGGCGCGATCCCAAACGAGCGGGTCCATAGAAGACGAGGAGATTGAAGTGCACGATCCCGCGCCCGGACCGGAGTCGGATCTCGCGCAGCGGCAAAGAGCCGGCAAGCTGAGGCAAGCGGTGCATCGCCTGCCCGTCGCCTACCGTCAGGTGATCATGCTGACGCTCGAGGGCTTGGGATACAAAGAGATTTCAGAAGTGCTGGGGATTTCAGAGAGTAATGTAGGGGTTCGTTTGAATCGGGCGCGGCAACTTCTGCACGATTTGTTGGAGAACTGGAAATGAACACCGACGTTGAACTGGAGATCTGGCGGGAGCAGTGGCAGAGAGATACAGCGGTCCCTGTGAACTTGCGCAGGAGTGTGGAGCGGCAGTCGCGGCTGATGAAGATCGGGTTGCTCGCCGACACAGTGGTGACGATTGTGATGGGCGGCGGTACGACCGCGTGGGCGTTGCGCTCGACGGATGCGGATGTTGCACTGGTCGCTGTTGCCACGTGGGTGTTCCTGGCTGCGGCCTGGGCGTTTGTGTTAACGGCGAACCGCGGGCTCTGGGCGCCATCGGCGTTAGACACCGCCGCTTTTGTGGAGCTTTCAGTGCGGCGCTGCCAGAGTGCGCTGACCACGATTTGGTTCGCAGGTGCCCTCTTTCTGTGTGAAGTCGCATTCGGTCTGGGGTGGGGGTACAAACATTCCGTTCAGGGGCACGCGCCTCTGGGGAATTGGCTATGGTTCAGTTCGCTGCGGATTGACATTGTGTGGATCTGCACCGTGGCATTCTTCGGAGCGATGGCATGGTATCGGCGGAAGAAACGAGCAGAGTTGACGAGCCTGCTGAAACTGCGGGGAGAGATGACTGCGCAAAACTCGGAGTAAAATCCCCTGCCTTGCGGATCCGAAGAAACAGGGCAGCCCTTTAGGCCGCCCTGCCTCTTTCACGCTGACTAACCTAGTGATGCGAACCGGTCGAAGAATGTCCGGAGGACGACGACGACGTGCTGTGGCCCGCTGACGGAGCCGACATAGTGCTGTGTTGTGGCGCGCTGTAGCCCGAAGCGGGCCTGGGCGAGCTTGTTGAGAATTGCGGTGCCGGCCGCACTTCGACGAATCCGGACTTGGCCACCTGGTGATTCAGGTGGTTGAGATTCTCGAGCGAGCCGCGCGGAATCCCCATGCCCGCCGAACCGGCACTGACCAGGACGCGCGATGGCGGCATTGGTGAAACCGATCCGCCCTTCCCTACCGCGACGGTCCTCACAGTCCCAGTCACAGGCGCAACCAGTGGGTGGAAATTGACGGGCAGCGTCCCGGCATAATGCGGGACAGTGACCCAGGAATTCCAGCCGCCGGGCTGCCACATCCAGCCCATTCCAGGGACCATCATCCAGCTTCCGTAGCGGTAAGGCATCCATCCCCAGGGATAGGCCGAGGCGAACATGTAGCCGTAACCGGGATAGAAGGACCAGGCGCCATCCATGAACGGATCCCAGCCGACCCCCGTGAAGTAGGGCTGCCACATCGTTCCGTAGCCGGGGACGTTGCTATAGGAGCCGTAGTAATTCAGATCGCTCACGCCATAGCCGTACGGCGAGGAATTGTTCTTCGCATATTGATCGTGATAAGCCGTGGCTTCTTTGTCCCAGGAATCGAGCGGGGCTTCTTGGACGTTGTTGGCAAGGGTTGACTTGTCGTTGTCCGCTGCGTCGAAGGTGGCCGTTTTCTTTTTCGCGACCACGACTTTCCCGGCTGGGCCTTCGACGTCGAGATCGCCTTTGAAGACGGCCAGATTAGCGACGTCGGTCGAGGTATTGACCCGGAAGTGGGCGGCGTGATCGAGCGAGATTTTCTCGCGGGAGAAGTTGAGCGTGATCTGGTCTTTGCCGAGCCAGTTCACGTATGCCATGCCCTCGACTAGGTTAACGACCGAGATGCGCTGGCCAGAGTCACTCAGGCCGAGGGTGCTGAATTCTACCGTCGTGTTCGGAGTGAGGCGCAGCGAACTGCCGTCTTCGAACTCGATTTCGGCACGTCCGCGGTCATGCGTCCTCACCTGCGCCCCTTGTGTAATAGGGAGGTTGAGGAACGCGTTCTCAAAACCCATGCCAGTGTTCTTGTCGATCTGAACCGATCCTTGTACGTCGCTCAGGCGCACGATGCGCGCCTGCGAGGCGGCCAGAGCGGGCAGCGCGAAAAGCGCGCAGGCAGCGGCCGTCAGAACAACAACATTGAATCTGGAAACGGAGAGATTGGACATAGCAACCCCCGGAAGGCGTTCTTTGACTATTAGAACACGGTTCCGGGGCGGGAGTTGTAAAACTTGGGTCACCCTAATATTGGCCGGTCGTACAGGGGTCGATGCGGACGACGTCCAGTTTTCAGGCCGGAAAACTGCTCAGCTAAGGGTAATCGACAGCTTGGTCACCGACGCCGGGGCAAAGGTATAGCGAACAGTTGCCCCCGATGCGGGGATCTTCTGGGTGACCGCAGAGACGAACTCGGGATGGTCGAAGGTGTTGTGGGCATGAATATCGGAATTGGTGAGGACGACCGCCTCGACCGATGAAAGAGATCCCCCGCGGAGAGCAATTTCGGCCTCTCGGTTCTCGGTAGTGTGGGGGTTCACCACCGTTAACGTCAGAGTCTTGTCCTTTAGCGACGCGGATCCGTTGAGTCCCCAGAACGTTGCGGGATGGCTGTCGCGCTGGTAGTTGACTTGCGGCGCGCTGAATTCGGCGCGGACGGCGGTGGCTCCCTGGTGAGACTGGTATATGTCGAAAACGAAGAAGTTCGGAGTCACAATGAACTTGTCTTCGTAGGACAGGAACAGAGAGTTGAGGCAGTTGATGAGCTGCGCGCAGGCCCCGATCCCCATCTTTTCGGCGTGGCGGTTGAAGATGTCGAGGGTCTGAGCGGTCAGCAGGGCGTCGCGAAGAGTGATTTGCTGGCCCAGGCTGTGGGAGGAGTCCACTTCGCTGCCGGGCTTGTACCAGGTGCCATATTCGTCGACGACCAGTTTGATGTGGTGGCCGGGATCATACTGGCCGAGGACGTCCCAATTGGAGAGCATGATCTTCTCAATCTTCCCGCCCTCGCGGAAGACCTCGTACCAGTCCTGCTGGTCGAACTGGAGAGCGTCGCCTTTGGCGGCATCCCAGTCGTGAGTTTTGCCGCGAGCCAAGTCCCAGGTGTAGTGGTGAATCGACCATCCGTAAACGGTCTTGGGATTGATGGCGCGCTTGCCGGCGAAAGTAGAAAGGCAAAACTGCTCGGTCCAATCGAGATCGTCACTCCCGGGTCCGACGGCGATGAAATTTAGAGGCGCGCCGTAGCCGGGAGTCCAGGTGGTGAACTTGCGAAATTCTTCGCTGTATTCCGCGGGGGTGAGGTTGCCACCACAGCCCCAGGCTTCGTTGCCGATGCCCCAGTACTTGACGTTGTAGGGGTCGCGAGAGCCGTCGTCGGCACGCATGCGGCCGAGAGAACTTTTTTCGACAGGGGCGTTGCAGTACTCGATCCAGTGATCGAACGCCAAGGGAGACAGGCTGCGAACGTTGGCGGCGAAGTAGGGCTCCGCGCCGGTGAGTCGGCAAAAGCGCATGAATTCGGGAGTGCCGAAAGCGTTGGGCTCGCCTCTCCAGAATCCGCCCCGTTCGGGACGCTTCGCCGGGACGCCGATTCCGTCCGTCCAGTCGTAGCTATCGGCGAAGCAGCCTCCGGGCCAGCGAACCATCGGGGCCTTAATCTGGCGGAGCTTTTCGATAACCGTTTTGCGGATGCCGCCGGTGTTGGGAATCTTGGAGTTTTCGCCGACCCAGATGCCATCGTAGACGACGGCGCCCAGCATCTCGGTGAAGTGCCCGTAGACGGCGGGCGAGATGGTGCCGAGCGGTTCGTCGAGAAGGACCTCGATGCGCGAGTCTGCCGCCGTCGCGAACAGAGCCTTGCGATTCAAAGCCAGGGAGGCGCTGAGCGCCACCGCACCCTTCAAGAGCGTTCGCCTTTGCATCGCAGTTCTCTCCTTGAATAGCGTCTGGATTAATGTGTGGCTGGTGAGGTGTCGCCCATATCCATGATCCGCTGGGCGCGGGCTCGTACGACGTTCAGAACGGAGCCGTCGTCATGAATCTCCTGCAGGACGGGCTTTACGGCTTGCAGTTCGATGAGGTCTCCACGCCGAGCCTGATCTTCCATGTGCTTCAACTCGTCGTCGAGAGCGAGTTTCTGGTAGCGGCGGTCGTGGGCGAGACGGCGTCCGAACTCCAGCGTAGCAGACACGCTCTGAAACAAAGTCGTCAACTGTTGGACAGCGGGCAGCGAGGAAAAATTGTAAGCCGCGCTGGATTCGCGCTGACCGTCTTTGTAGATCAGTTTCTTGGCGCCGGTGAAAGCCAGTTTCCGATTGCCGGAATCGATTTTTCCGGAAAAATAATGAGCTTGAGCGGCGAGGTCGAAAATCCGGGCCCGGGTTGCATCCGTGAACGTGAATTCGGTCTGGTAGGTTTCGCGGTCCTCGGACTCATCCGAGATTCTTGCCAGACATTCGTAATGGGCACGGCCGTCGGATTGTACGGTGATGGAATAACGCTCGGGATCCGACTTTGGAAAGTCGAGGGAGAAGGTGACGGTGGCGGGATCAGCCGCGCGGGCGGGGAGGCCACAGAGCAGAACGAGGCACGCGACTACAAGGATCGCGGACGGGCGGGCGAATCGCCGCTTGCATTCCATGCGATCGGAATTTGGCTCTCCGGTTGCGATCGTCAGCATCAGATTCTTACTGGTCGTGGAAGTGGCCACAAACTGCAACCACGCAATTATGCCAAAAACGGGGATGAATTGGATTTTATCGGGCCGCGACGCGCTGCCGGCTGAGGGTCCCGGCCGTGTGCAGATGGCAGATGGCGATGGCCAGCGCGTCGGAGGCGTCCATGGGTTCGGGCGGTTCGGCAAGCTCAAGCAGCCGCGTGACCATGTGCTGGACTTGCTGCTTCTCGGCGCGGCCATAGCCGACGACCGACGATTTGATGGTCAGCGGCGAGTATTCGGCGACCTCCAGTCCCGCGGTGGAGGCGGCGAGCATGGCAACTCCGCGAACCTGGCCTAGCTTCAGCGCGGACTTCACGTTGAGCGCGTAGAAGACGTCTTCAATCGCGACTTCATCGGGCTGGTGCTGGACAATAATCTCGCCGAGTTGCGTGAAGATGCGGGACAAGCGCTTGGGCAGGACTTCCCGCGGGGAGAGCTTGATGGCGCCGCAGGTCAGGCAACAGAGTTTGCCGCGCGCATCCATCTCGACTACGCCGTAGCCGGTATACTCTCCTCCACAATCGATGCCCAGGACTCGCATTGAGAGCAGTTTATCGCGGAACCGGCGGTCGTCCTAGTGGCAACCTTGAGCGTCGGAGATCAACACTGTTCGGAGTCCCATTTGCGACGTCATGTTCCCACACGCTCACCAGGCCCAGGCGTAGGCATCGACACGAGGATCGGCGCCGGCGCTGAGCACTCCCGTGTTGCCGTCGATAACGATCCCGGCGTTCGAACCGAGCGACCAGGGAGGCGCGACGTGCAGCTTGTGGCCGCGGGCGATGAGCGCCTGCCGCGTCGCTTCCGGGATGCGCGACTCAACAGCAAGGTCGCCGGGATACATGGTGTGGGGAAAGGGCGAGGCGGGAAAAGCGCGCGAGGACCAGCGTGCGGCCTCAATGGCCTGCTGGATGTTCATGCCGAAGTCGATCATGTTGATCAGAGTCTGCATGGTGCGCATGACCTGGTCGTCACCGCCAGGACTGCCCATGATCGCGTAGGGCTGGCCGTCTTTCATGACCAGCGTGCTTTGCAGTGTGCTGCGCGGGCGCTTGCCAGGTTCAAGCGCGTTGGCTTCGCCGCGCTTGAGAGAGTAATAGTCGCCGCGGCAATTGAAGATGATGCCAGTGTTGCCCATGACGACCCCGGTCCCAAAGGAGCTGTGGAGGCTGGGCTCGAAGCTGACCATGTTGCGATCTTGGTCCACGACCGCGATATAGCTGGTATCGCCGTCATGGCTGGCATCGCCGTCGAGGACCGCGTGCACCGGGCGATCTAGCAGGGGGGTGTTCGCCGTGAATTTCTCTGGCGAACCGGGGCGCAGTTCGAGCGAGGCTTTCGCGGGGTCGATGAGCTTTCTGCGCTCTCGGGCGTAATCTTTCGAGAGCAGGCCCTCGTAGGGAATCTTGATGAAGTCCATGTCGCCGAGATATTTTTCGCGATCGGCCATGGCGAGTTTTACGGCTTCCACATTGGTGTGAAGGAAGTCCGGGCTATTGTGGCCAAGGGCTTTGAGGTCGTAGCCCTCGAGAAGATTGAGTGCAATGAGTTCGGCTGGTCCCTGGCTGGCTGACGGATTTTTGTAGATCTGATAGCCACGGTAGTTGATGGAAACTGGGGTCTCGACCTCGGCAGTGTATTCGGCGAAGTCTTCGTAGCGGAACAGGCCGCTATTGGCCTCGGAGAAAGCGGCCAGTTCTTTAGCAATGTCGCCTTTGTAGAAGCGGTCGCGCGCGGCTTTCAGCGCCTCGTGCCGACCTTTCGACTGATTCGCCTTTTCGGCTTCGACCAGTTTCTTGAGAGTACGTGCCAAGTCCGGGTTTTTGAGGATCTCGCCGGCCTTCGGCGGACGGCCGTTCGGTAGATAGATTTTGAGGGTCGTGGGATATTTGAGAATTTTCTTCGACTCGGCGATGTACGACGCGCCGTATTCGCTCAGCGGAAAGCCATTTTCGGCGAGGTCGATGGAGGGCTGTAGAACCTGCGCGAAGGTCATCGTGCCCCAACGGTCGAGCAGGGTGTACCAGGCGTCCACTGCGCCGGGGAGGCCGCCGGAGAGCAGGCCGTCGCTCTCGGGAATCTTGCCTCCGTTGTTCTTCTCGTACCATTCGATGGTTGCGAGCTTGGGGGCACGGGGCTCGGCGTTGATGGAATAGACCTTCTTGTCATGAGCGTTGTAGACGAGAATGACGGCGTCGCTGCCCATGCCGTTGAGGGAGAAGTCGGTGACTCCCAGCGCGGCCTGGCCTCCGACGGCGGCGTCGAAGGCATTGCCACCCATGGCGAGAATTTGGCGGGCGGCTTCGGTGGCCTCGGCTTTCATGGAAGCGACGGCGGCATGGCGTCCGCGAATCACCGGGCGCATGGTTTGGGCGGAGTCATCGGTCTGCGCGAGGAATTGGGGAACGATCGCGAGGAAGAGAAGAACGCATAGGAATGTGCTTACTCGGGATGGTTTTCGTGACATCGGTTTGTGCGACCTCATTTGGCATTTAGTTTCGTGGAATCCCACCTTTCGCAAAGAACGCGAAAGATGGGGCACCCGACGTTGCTTTGGATCAAGGCTCACGTCAAAACCTGGGTGGACAGGAGTGCCCCTCCCACACAAGTTTGCCCGCACGAGCCTAACAGCATTTTGGGCGGCGGGTTTTCGCCTCTTCGAATTCTTGGCGGAAGGCGGCGTACGATGCGGGCGACACGGCCATCTGCTTTCGATAGAGAAAGCGATCGTAGGCCGCCTCGTCGAAAATCTCCCGCAGAGTTGCCAGCAAGATGCGAGTTGCTTGTCGGAAACGGTTCATCCTCTCTCCTCCGCCAGTCGCGTCATCACGAACGGCGATTCTTTCACGCGCGCTTCTTCGCTGCCTCTGAGAACGCTGATCCACTGCCGCACGGACTCGATCAGCACCAGGGCAACCATCACGACCAGGACGGCGGTCACGGCGGCATCCAACCGGTTGTTAAAGATCAGGCGCGCGGTCGCCGTGGTCGCAGGACCTGCTGCCAGAATATGCGCCTGCGCCAGAAATCCGACTCGCGGATTGGGATCGAAAATCTTGTGCCATGACGCTGTGAATGTTACTGCGACCAGCCACGCCAATGGCAAGAGCGTGACTGCGGCATAGCGTGCGCGGTGCATCTTGATGATGATCGTCGTGGCCACACACAGGGCCACAGTCGCGAGCAACTGGTTGGCGATGCCGAAAAGCGGCCAGAGAGAATTGATGCCGCCCAGCGGATCCTTCACTCCCTGCCAAAGGAAGTATCCCCAGGCGCTGACGATCAGGGCGCTGGTCGCCAGAATCGACGGGTACCAACTCGTGCGCCCCAGGGGCTTGTAGATGTGACCAAGCGCGTCCTGGATCATGAAGCGGGCCACGCGCGTGCCGGCGTCGAGGATCGTGAGGATGAACAGCGCCTCGAACATCACGGCGAAGTGATACCAGAGCGCCATCACGGTTGCGCCGCCCAGGCTCTGCGAAAAAATGTGTGCCATGCCCACGGCGAATGCGGGTGCCCCGCCAGTGCGATTGAACAGAGTCTGTTCGCCGACGGCGTGAGCCAACGCCTGCATGTCCGCAGCCGTGACGGGGAATCCCCAACTGGAGATCGTCGCCGTGGCGGCGGTAGCGGTTTGTCCGACTACGCCGGCGGGGCTGTTAATCGCGAAGTAGACGCCGGGTTGAAGCACGCACGCCGCAATGATCGCCATGACCGCGACCGCGGATTCGGCCATCATGGCGCCGTAGCCGACCATGCGGGCCTCGGTTTCGCGAGCGATAAGTTTGGGCGTGGTTCCGCTTGAGATGAGTGCGTGGAATCCGCTGATGGCACCGCAGGCGATGGTGATGAAGGCAAAAGGAAAGATCTTTCCCGCGAAGACTGGGCCGGTGCCGTCCACAAAGCGAGTCAGTGCGGGCATGTGCAGCGTGGGATGCAGCGCCACGATGCCGATGCCCAGCACTGCGATCGTCCCGAGCTTGACGAACGTGCTGAGATAGTCGCGCGGCGCCAGCAGCAACCACACGGGAAGGGCCGAAGCGGCGAACCCGTAGACGATGATCAACTTTGCCAGGGTGGTCCCCTGCAACGTGAAGGCCTGCGCCATGGCGGGATTCAGCGAGGCCCAGCGTCCACCCCAGATCGCCAGAAGCACGAGGATGAAGCCGAGAACAGATACCTCGAGCACTTTGCCGGGGCGAATGCGCCGAAGGTAGAGGCCCATCAGCAGGGCGATGGGGATCGTCATCGCAATCGTGAACGTTCCCCAGGGACTGTCTTTCAGCGCATTGACCACGATCAGGGCGGCCACGCCCAGCAGGATGACGAGAATCGCGATCACCGCCGTGTACGCTACAAAACCGCCGACGCGGCCGATTTCTTCTTTGGCCATTTCGGTGAGCGACTTGCCGTCGCGGCGGACGGAGAAAAGAAGGATCACGAAATCCTGCACGCATCCGGCAAAGACAGCGCCAGCCAGCACCCAGAGCGTCCCGGGAAGGTAGCCGAACTGCGCGGCCAGGACCGGACCAACCAGCGGACCCGGCCCCGCGATCGCGGCAAAATGGTGCCCGAAGACTACCCACTTGTTGGTGACCAGAAAGTCGCGTCCGTTTTCGAGGCGCTCGGCAGGCGTAGCGCGGAGGGCATCGAGGGCAAGAATCTTCGCCGCAATAAACTTACTGTAGAAACGGTACCCGAGGACGTAGCAGCAGGTGGCAGCCACGACCAGCCAGAGCGCGTTAATCGGTTCGCCGCGGTGCACGGCGATCACAGCGACCGCTGCAGAGCCGAGCAGTCCTACGACCAGCCACGCAAAGATCGACACAGTCTTGCTCGTTCGGTCGAGTTCATGTCCTTCGAGCTTCATGTCCGTCGAGCATTGTGTCGAATCCTGCGTAGAAGCGCAATGCCCATGTAACGGGCGCGGATGGCTTTGCCTGAACGATTTTCTGCGGGCTGTTTGACTTTGGAGTGGGTCGATTTAATGTTAATCTATCTCTTCCGACCGATGCTCACCTTGCGTTTTTGGGCCATTTCGTCGCCCCTGCACCCGGGGTGCATCTGGAGGACTTTATCCTGAACCCATACTCAAAGAGGAGCAAACGATGAAGATTGGCATGTTAACCGGCGGGGGCGATTGCCCGGGATTGAACGCGGTCATCCGCGCCGTTGTGCGCAAGGGCGTGTTTCACTACCACGATGAATTCGTGGGTTTCCTGGAGGGCTGGCGCGGCCTGGTCGAGGACAAGAGCATGGCGCTGGACCTGGATGCGGTGGGCGGCATTCTGCCTCGCGGCGGAACCATTCTTCGTACGTCGCGCACCAACCCGTCGAAGCGTCCGGACGGCATTGAGCGATGCGCCGCCACGATTGAGAAGCACAAGATCGACGCACTGGTTGCCATCGGCGGCGACGATACATTGTCGGTGGCGCAGAAGCTCCACGAACATGGAGTCAAAGTGGTCGGAGTGCCCAAGACGATCGACAATGATCTAGGGGGGACAGACTACACTTTTGGATTCGATACCGCGTGCAACATCGTGTGCGAAGCCATTGATCGCATCCACACGACGGCCGAAGCGCACAACCGCGTGATGGTGGTGGAGGTCATGGGACGGGACGCGGGCTGGATTGCCCTGTACAGCGGCGTTGCGGGCGGGGCCGATGTGATTCTGATCCCCGAGCGGCCCTTCGACGTCGATAAGGTTGCCGAGTCGATTCGTCAGCGCCACGAGCGGGGACGCTACTTCTCCATTATCGTCGTGGCCGAGGGCGCGAAATTTTCGTCAGATGGGTCAGGAGCGCCCATCCTGCAGGACATGGGCAAAGACGAATTCGGTCACGCGAAACTAGGTGGCATCGCGAATATTCTGGCGCGCGAGATTGAGAAGCGTACGGGCTTCGAAACGCGGGCGGTAGTGTTGGGGCACATTCAGCGCGGCGGCTCCCCCAGCGCTTTCGACCGTGTGCTGGCGACGCGGTATGGCCTGGGTGCGATCGACATGGTTCATCGCGGCGAGTTTGGCTGCATGGCGGCACTGCGGTCGAACAAGATCGTGTCGATTCCGCTGAAGGAAGCCATCGCGAAGAACCGGGTGGTCGACAACGAAATGATTCAGATCGTCGACGGCCTGTTCGAAGAGACTGGCGTGAAGGAAGCGGCGGGCCAGTAGCACTCCCGCAGCGGATGAGAAGTGGTCTGCCGCTCACCGGTTAGATCCGCATGAACGAAATCTACCGACACCTGGCGCCATGGTTGCTGACGATTACAGAGGCAATCATGGTGCTGGCGGCAGTCTGGCTCTCACTGCGTACGCGGGAGAGCGGGTCGTTCTTCGATCGAGCTGAAGGCTTTTTCGGACGACTGGCGCGCCGGCGCGCCTTGGCGGTTTGCTTTGTCGCCATGCTGGCACTCGGCATTCGGGCGCTGTTAATTCCACTGCTCGGGATTCCTCTTCCGGACTGGAATGACGAGTACAGCCATCTACTCGCCGCCAGCACATTCGCATCGGGGCATCTAACCAATCCTACGCACCCGATGTGGATCCACTTCGAGAGTTTTCAGATTATCCAGCACCCGACTTATATGACGATGTATGCCCCCGGGCAGGGCCTGGTGATGGCGGCAGGACTGGCGCTCGGCGGGCATCCGTGGATCGGAGTGTGGTTGATGACCGCTGCTCTGTGCGCCACGCTTTGCTGGATGCTGCAAGCATGGTTTCCGCCCACCTGGGCACTCTTCGGTGGAATTCTCTCCGTCTTGCGCTTCGCGACTTTCAGCTATTGGATGAATAGCTACTGGTGCCCTGCTCTGGCAGCGACCGGAGGCGCTCTGGTGTTGGGCGCAATTCCTAGACTCCGCAGCCACCCGCGTGTGCGGGACGGTATTTTGCTCGCACTGGGGCTCGCCATGATGGCGAACAGTCGGCCCTACGAAGGATTCGTTTTCAGCATCGCGGTCGCGGCTGGGCTTCTCGTGTGGCTGAAAGGTCGAAGGCTGCCGCCTTGGCCGCGGTTGTTGTGGCGGATGGTTCTGCCCGCAGCGTGCGTTCTTATCGTCGCAGCCGCCGCCACCGGTTACTACTACTGGCGCGTAACCGGAAGTCCGTTTCGCATGACCTACGCCGTCAACCGCCAGACCTATGCCGTGGTTCCTTACTTTCTGTTTTTCTCAAAGCGAGCGGTTCCCGAGTATCATCACGCGGTGATGCGCGACTACTATGCCGGATGGGAAGTGCAGCAGTTCGACGAAGCGCACACTCTGCTTGGATTCGTGCGCAGGACAGGCGACAAGATTCTTCAGCTCTGGCGGTTCTATCTGGGACCAGCTTTCTCACTGCCTCTGATTGCGTTTCCCTGGATCCTCCGGGACCGTCGCATGCGTCTCGCGCTTGTTGCCGGCCTTGTCTTTTGCCTGGGGTGGCTGGTGGAGACGTGGACGTTCCCCCACTATGTTGCACCTGCCACGGGGTTGGTCTACCTCGTACTCGTGCAGTGCATGCGGCACCTGCGACTATGTCGCCACAAAGGCGCTGCAGCCGGCATATTCCTTGTGCGAAGCGTCCCGGCAGTGTGTATTGGAATGATTGTTCTGCGCCTCGCCGGAATCGTCACACACGCTCCGCTCGAACCTCAGTGGCCATTGGGAAACCGGGATCGTGTGCGCATTGTGGAGCGACTGACCGCCATTCCGGGGCCACACCTTGTTATTGTGCGCTATGGACCGGATCACAACGTGGATCGCGATTGGATCTATAACGATCCCGATATCGATCGAGCGCGCATCGTCTGGGCCCGCGATATGGGGACCGAACAAAACTCAGAACTCTTACGCTATTTTCACGATCGTAATGCCTGGCTGATGTCAGGCGATGAATCGCCGCCGAAGCTTGAACCGTATTCCGTGAACTGAGGTTCGTCTGACGTCTTCTCCAGAACATCCCGGCTCGTGGCTGACGAGCAAGCGCTTGCGGGCTCATGGCACGATACTCGCCGTATGCCTGTGGTCGCTCTACGTGTGGAATGTTGCGACTCCGGGATTTCGCGACCGTAACGGGAACCTTAAGGGAACAGACTTTCTGCATCTCTACACACTGGGCTCGGTCGCGGCGGCTCATCGCGGAGCTGACTTGTACGACATGAATGCGCAGGCCGTGCTCGCGGCGCAACGCGTACCAGAAGCCGCGGGGATCCGGTATTTGCCGCTGTATCCCCCGCAGGTTTCCGTCTTCCTCGCGCCGCTGGCTCGTCTTCCTTACGGCTGGGCGCTTCTCGTATGGTGGTGCGGCAGCGCGGTTGTCTACGGCATTTGTTGCTATTGCATCTGGCGCACATGTCCGAACCTGCGCAACTACGGTGGGCCTGTCGCTCTTCTCGCCGTCGCGTTCCCTGCTTTTTTTCATCTGATCGCATGGGGGCAGACGTCTGCGGCTGCGCTCGCCTGCTTCACGCTGATGTTCTTCCTGCTCCGTGACAAACGGGACTTCCTGGCGGGCCTGGTTCTGGGCTGTCTGATCTTCAAGCCGCAATTAGGGCTGGCCGCGGCGATCGTGTTCGTATCGATCGGGGCGTGGAGGACGGTGCTGGGGGCAGTTCTTTCGGCAGTGGCACAACTCTCGGTGGGAGTTTTCTATTACGGGATTGAGCCTCTACGACGGTGGATGTACGTATTGCGAAATGTGGGGCACGTGTTGCCTCTGCTCGAGCCGAAGCTCTATCAGACGCACTCTTTGCGGACGTTCTGGTCGATGCTGGTGCCTGGCGAGGTCTCTCCTCTTGGGCCCTATATTCTGAGCGCGATGGTCGTTCTCGCGTTTACGATCGCATGCTGGACGCGCGGGTCCGGTAGCCTGCCTCTGCGGTACTCATCCCTGCTCTTGACAAGCGTGCTGGTGGCGCCGCATCTCACGGTTTACGATCTGGTGATATTGGCACCCGCATTCATCCTGCTGGCCGACTGGCTCGTGGGCCAGCCGCGCACGCCCTCGACTCGCTGGTTAGGAACTCTTCTTTACCTGGTGTACATGCTACCGCTACTGGGACCGTTCACTCGATGGACGCACGTCCAGCTTTCGGTGGTTGCGATGGCGGCCACCGTGTACTTGATCTGGAGCCTCTCGCGCACCGGCGGCTCGCAGACCTCCGCCGCAGATCCCGTGATGATCGCGAAAACCTCGTAAGACTCTTGGACTGCAGGAAATCGTTATCGTTCCTTGCCGAACAGATACGCCAGCGCTTCGGGGAAGCGCCGGGCCCAGGCCGCTTCGTGGTGTGAAGCACCGTCGTCGATGACGAGTCTAAGGCGGGTGTCGTCCAATCCCGCACGGTGCAGGATCGCTGCCAATTCGCGCACGTCGTCGACCATGCTCTGATCTTTGTCTTGGCGTCCCGCTTCAGCGGTTCCGGTTGCGAGGAAGACTCGTTCCGGCCAGCGTTTGACTCCACGGCTCTGCCGGATCAACTGACGGTTCGACGCCCACAACGAGGGGCTTTCGAGCAGCAATCGGCCAATCACTCCGGGACGCACGGCTGCCGCATAAAGCGAGATCAACGCCCCCAGCGATGAGCCGCCCAACCCCGTATTCTCAGGCCCGGTGGCCACGCGGTAGTTGCGGGCCATGAAGGGAAACACTTCTTTGAACAGGAACGCCGGGTAGCGCGTGCCATGCGCCCGCATCATCATGGGATGCAGCGAGCGGTGCGGCATGTATTCGCGAATGCGAGCCCTGGCCGCATTATCCATGCCAACAATAATCATAGGCGGCACAACGCCTTCGCGGATCAGGCGGTCTCCGGTTTCGTCCACCTGCCATTCGATTCCAGTAAAGGAGGTGGCGGCCTCGAACAGGTTCTGACCGTCATTCAGATAAAACACCGGATAGTGCCGGCCGGCGTTTTCTGGATCGTCGTATCCCGGAGGCAGCCACACGCGCAGGAACCGTGTGTTGCGGAAGATGCGGCTGCGGAATTCGTGCAGGCGCAAATCTCCCGTCGCGGACTGCGCGCGAATCACGCCGGCACCGGGCCCGGGAGCATAGCTTTCTGTTTGCTGGATTTCTTCCATCCGGAAAAGTGCACTACCAGAATACAACGGAGGAGCCGATTTAGGCTTTCGCAGTTCTGACTTTCACCCCGATTGCGAGCAGGCTGATCAGAGAGATCAGCGCTAACGAAATGAGGCACAAAATACACCAGGTCATCAGTTCATACGCTTCGATGTAGGTGAGGTAAAGGGCAAAGGCGAGGCCCGCAATCGCCGCTCCCAGCAGGCGGTTTGGCGTCTCGGCGCGCGACCTCCAGAATGTGGCGAGGACGAAGAGGGCGGCATATCCGGCAACACCCATCCCGGCGACGGGGATTCCCTGGATGGTCGAATATTCGCTGCGGTTCACGATGTCGCAACTGAACTGCTGGCTGAAATCGCAGAAGGCGGTCGCCGACTTTGCGTAATGGCGCTGAAGCGACACCGCCGAAACAATCCCACCTGCCAGCGACAGGAGCGCGACGAACGCATAGAGAATCCGGTTGCGCGGCGCGGAATCCGTCACGGCAGGCTGCACCCGGTCTTGTCGCTCAAAGCTTCCAGCGACAGAACGCCCTCTTTGGGCGGTTCGTCTCCAAACTGCCAAGCCGGAAACAATTTCACTCCCGCCATTTTGCAGACCGGCGCCTCTTCCGAGGAACCCTTAGTCGCGCACTCCTGGTACGGCACGTAGTGAAACGCGTCGCCGAACATCTCTTTCTGCTCGATACAGTGCGGACACCAGTAAAGGCCGTACATCTTGGCTTGCTTGGTCGCCAAGCATTTCGCGAAATTGTCGTACTTGTGATTTTTGTAGTAACGGCCCGCAATGAATGCTGCCGCCAGCAGGATCACGACAACGCCATACGTGACAAGCTTCTTCATATTTCGATCACTGGCGCTGCCATCGCGCTCCAGTTGCCGCTTCCGTCGTTCTTCAGACATGACTCATCCTTATATCATGGCGAACTTATAGCGACGATTAGGCCACAACGTTGAGTGCCCCGGGAAGCACATCCAGTTCCTCGCAATGCAGGGTCAGCACTTCTCCATCGACCATGACATCGACGGGCGCACCCAGGTTGAACTCGATGCGCCGCGCGCGCTTGCGCTCGGCCAGTGGGTGCTCGATATGAGTGCCGTCGTAAAGGCCTGGTAGATTGCGGATCAGGCCGAGACGACCGATCGGCCCCCACCGGACATACTCCACCAAACCGTCGTCGATTTCCGCTTGAGGAGCAATCATCATCGTCCCTCCGGTAAACTTACTGTTGTTGAAAGTAAGGAAGAGGCAACGCCGGTCGTCAAAGGCTTCCGCGCCTTCGACGCGAACCGGGAAGGGACGGCGGTTGAACCGAGCCAGAGTTAGAAGGATGGAGGCTTGGTACCCCAACTCTCCCCAGTTGCTGAAGCGCCGTGCGCGGAGCGTCGCGACATCGGCGGAGAACCCCATGCTCAATAAATTGATGTAGTGGATCACCCCGGTGCGGTGGCGCAAGCGCATCACATCGCAGGCCCGGCTCCGGTGAGCGAGTAGAGATTCGATCGCGTACTCGACGCCCTGATGACTGAAGTCGCGCAGAAAGGAATTGCCGGTACCGAGTGGCAAGAAGCCGAGAGTCGGCCGCTCTCCGGCGAGGGCCTGGGGGTAGAGGCCATTTACGATTTCATACGACGTGCCATCGCCGCCCACAGCGATGAAATTGCGGACGCCACGCTCATAGGCCTCGCGCGCGATCGCAGTGGCTTCACCCGGAGAGCGAGTGGCCGCGACCTTAACGGCGATACCGCCCGCTCGAAGACGCTCCAAGGCGGGGCCCAGTAGTTTGCGGCTCTTCCCGCCTCCTGCCGCCGGATTCACAATCGCAAGATAGTTTTGCCCCAAGGTTTCAGGTTCCGTTTTTACAGTAAGGGAATGATCTGCGCGTCAAGACTTTCGCACGATAAATGCTACTTCAGCAGCGGTCACAATCCCACAATTGCGTCCCGGTTTACGAACTTGCCAATCTCCTCCGCTAACACTTGCCGCTTAATCTTCATCGAGGCCGTCCGGGGGAAGTCTTTCTCCCAGATCAGATATCCGCTGACCCGCTTGAAATCAGGCAGGCGGCGGTTTCGCGCAGAGATCTCTTCCAGCAACTTGGTGTCGAACTTCTGATTCTGCTCCAGCCGAAGCACTAGAACCAGGCTTTCACGGCCGAGTTCTTTCTTCGGCCAAACGTAGTTCGCAGCAAAGACCGTGTACTCTTTCACGGGGAGACCATCGAACACAGTTTCAATGTCCTCCGGGTAGATATTCTTACCGCCCTCCGTCACGATCATGTTCTTCTTGCGACCGAACAGTTGTAGATGGCCGCCGCTCCCAAAACGGCCCAGATCGCCCGTCAGGAGCCAGCCGTCGACGATCGTTTCCAATGTCAGTTCGGGATCGTCGAGATAGTGCGACATGACCGTCTTGCTGCGAACCGCCACTTCCCCCACGCCATCGGCGTCCGGATTCAGAATACGCAGTTCCACTCCCGGCAGCGGCTTGCCGACCGTATCCGCACGGAACGGTTTGAGATCGTTGAGCGTAAGCGCGGTACCGGCCTCGGTGAGTCCATAGCCGTTCACCACGGGAATGCCCAGATCGTAGAAGAACTGCATGGTTGAGGGCTCCATGAATGCCCCACCGGTGATGAGCGCCAGCACTTCGCCACCGAATCCGCGATGAACGTTGGGCAGCAGCATGCGGCTGAGTTTCACGTTCGGACGGCGGCGCGTCAGCAGGCGGTTGGTGCCGATCATGGCATTCAGGAATGCGCGCTTCCACGACGGGAGTTCGTCGAACTTCGCGCGCAGGCCGCGGTCCAGGTTCTTCACAATCATTGGGACCAGGGACACGTAGGTGATGCGGTAGCGCACAAAAGCGTCGCGCACGAACTCGGGTCGCAGCGTGCGCAGATGGACCACGCAGGCGCCGCACACGAAGGGACCGATAAAGCCCACCATGAAATCGATAGCGTGATTCGTAGGCAGAATGCTCAGGTAGCGCACGCCGGGCCAGAATGGATACCAGGCCGTGAGCGCGCGGCACTGCTCCAGATAGTTTTCGTGGGTGAGGACGCAGCCCTTAGGGCGTCCGCCCGTTCCCGAGGAATAGACGATGCAGGCCACGTCGTCCTTCTGGCGCATGACAAAGTCGGGAGCGCCCTTCCGCTTGAAGTCTTCCCAGCGAAACGCTCCCGCCAACTCCACGCCCAGCGGAGCCTCCGTGACGAGAACGATCTTGGTCGCAATCTTCTGGAAGTCGGGAGACTCCATGATCGCGCGCCACAGGTGGTGCTCGACGATAAGCACCTTGGCCTTGGAGTGGGCGAGAAGTTGCAAATGTTCCGCCGCAGTCAGCTTGTAGTCCAGTGGAACCAGCACGCCGCCGCAATAGAAGATCGCGTAGGCCGAGATCAGCCATTTCGACTGATTCGTCATGATGATGGCGGCGCGATCGCCGGCATCGTAATCGGCATCCTCGAGGGCGCGGGCCAGGGGCAAGGCGATCTCTTTGAAATCGGAATACGTGAGGCGAACTTTCTCGCGATCACGCTCCGCCTCGATCAGGCATACTTCGGAGGAAAAACGGTCGAGCGCATCGCGCAGCGCGGCGCCCAGACAGGTATATTGGCGGAGATCGAGCATTAACCTTTCATTTCAACACAGGGACGGGGAAGCATGGAGAAAAGCTTAGTTATCAATTCATTACCTGCCGAATCTCGGCTTCGACTTCAAGGATCTAGAGCCGCGCCTGAATCTTACCCGCGAGCGTGCGGAAGTCGGTCACGCCTTGCAGTTCGTAATCCGGGAGTTCGACGCGAAAGTGGTTCTCCAGGCGCGTCAGCAGATCGAGCGTCTGCAGGCTGTCGATGCCGAGCTCCTTGAAGAAATCGGCGTCGGGGGAAAGTTTTTCGCGCGGCACCTTGAAATGCGCCGCCGCCAAAGTAAGAATTTCGTCGAGCGTCTGATCGGCTGTTTGCATATAAGTTACTCTAACCTGTATTGCGATTCTTGAGCGCCCGGTTCTCACGGCAAGTAGGGCTGTGCGTCTGTGCTCTCCACGAACTTCTTCAATCCAGCTTGCACGGCTGGCCGCGAAAATAGATCGCAAAAAATGTCAATTTCCTTGCGCAATTCGTCATGCGGAATCGGCTTGATGAAACGCTTGGCCGCAACCGCGGTTTGCCGGTCGAACTTTCCCAACTGGGCGGCTGTCGCGCGGGCTGCGCGCAACGCCTCGCCCTCCGAGACGACCTGGCTGACCAGACCGATCTGCTGGGCTTTTGTCGCGTTGAAACTGCGACCGGTCAAGAGCAGGTCGCGCACTAGTGCGTTCCCCAGATCCCTTTTCAGGCGCGGGATTCCGCCGAATCCGGGGATGAGTCCCAACCTCAGTTCCGGAAAACAAAAGCGCGCCATTTTGTCGGCGATGATCAAATCGCAGACCAATGCGAGTTCAAACCCTCCACCGAAGGTCACTCCATGCACTGCGGCAATCGTCGTCAGAGGAGCCGCATCTATCCGATTCAGCACGCGGTGGATGCGCTCCAGAAAATCGCGTACGCCGCTGGCGGCCTCGGCCTTCCCCATGGCATGGGAGCGCTCATACAGTTCTCGCAGATCGGCTCCGGCGCAAAAACCGCACTTCAATTCGCTGTGGATGATCAGAGCATGCGCGTCTTTCTCCAGATCATCGAGCGCAGACACAAATTGTTCCAGTTCATCGAGCGACAAGGAGCCCAGCTCGTTGCAGGGGGCGCGGTGGAGGGCCAACTCGATTACTCCACTCTGCACCTGCCACGACAGCGCTTGCCCGTTGAATTGCTGTTTGCCCAAGGCCTTCCCTCTCTACGCTGACTCTAGACCGCCTGCTTCACTTGATACATCTCTTCGATCTCGTTCTTCATGCGCGCTGAAATCAGATCTCGCTTCAACTTGCCGTTTGCAGTGAGCATACCGTTCTCAATTGAAAATGCCTCCGGCCTCAAGCGAAATGCCCGCACTTGCTTATAGTGCGGGAAGTGGGGATTGACGGCGTCGAGCGCGGTCTGCACCTGTTTGCCGGTCACATTGCCCGTGACAATTACTGAAAGATATCCGCGGCCATTGCCAACGATGACCACTTGCTGCGCACCCGGCAACTCGCGAGCGACCTCGTCTTCGATCGTTTCCGGGGCGATCTTGTGGCCGGAGCCGAGAACGATCAAATTCTTGATTCGCCCCACGATGCGCCAGTTCCCTGCTGCGTCCATCTCACCCTGGTCGCCGGTGTGAAACCATCCGTCGCGCAGCACTTCGGCGGCCTGCTGCGGACGGTTCCAGTAGCCGGGAAAGACATTCGGTCCGCGAACTACGATCTCGTCGTTGTCACCCAGTTTCATCTCGATGCCGGAGATCGCGGGCCCGACACGCCCAGGCACGACGTTGTCCGGATCGTCCATGGTGCAGATCCCGGTCGTCTCCGTCAGTCCGTAGACCTGCAAAACGGGAATGCCGAGCATGCTGAAATAGTCCTGAGTTTCGGGAGTGAGGGGAGCCGAACCGCAGATCAGGGCTTTCAGATTCGAGCCCACCATCTTCATGCGGATCGCCGGGAAGACCGCGGCTTTGGCCAGCCAGTCCCAGATAGCATCGCTCGCTTTCGAAGAGTTCTCCTTTTTTCGTACCCGCGCTGCCTTGGCGCGTGAATAAATCGCCTGCGCGATGCCGCCCTTTTGAGCGATCTGTTCGTCCACCGCGCGCCGCATGCGCTCAAGCAACTGCGGCACATTCAGGAAATAGTGCGGAGCCACTGCCGGCATGTCGCTTGGGATCTTCGTCAGGTCGGTGTTCAGCGTCACCAGGCTTCCGCGCAGCAGGAATGTCAACACCGCGATCCAGGATGCGCAAAAACTAAACGGCAGGTAATGAAAAATGCGGTCCTGCCCTGATTGACCACCCATCAGCGAGTCCAAACGCGCAGAAGTACAACCCAGCATGAACCCGACGTTCGCGGCCGTCAGCACTACGCCCTTGGCCTCGCCCGACGTGCCCGACGTGTAGATGATCGTGACGGGATCCTCATCGCGAACCTGTGGGCGATCGAGTGAGACTCCTTCGACCCCTGAAACAATCTCATCCAAAAGAAAATGTGGCGGCGCTTCAGAGCCGCCAGCACCTGGCCAGTTCTGGAGGATGCCGTCGCGCAGCGTCGGATCCCCGCAGCACACCAGCGACGGCGTGCTGTCTTTCATCATTGCGACCAACTCCCACGGAGCTTGGCGGAAGTAGAGTGGAACGACAATCAGCCCCTCAGCCATGGCCGCCAGATCGACGGCTATCCAGCGGATGCTGTTCGGAGCCAGGACGCCACAGCGGTCGCCTTTCTTCAACCCCTTCGCGGCGAAAAACGTCCGTGCCTTGCCGATCAACTCGAGTAGTTCGCCACCGGTCACACCGGTAACTTGGCCGTCGCGGATTTCCTGGAGCACCCGGGTGTCCGCCGCAGCCTTGAGTTCCGAAAATATTTCCCCGACAAATGGCATGATTTTCGTACCGGAGAATCTGTGGACTCAGCTGTAAGCCGCCACCAACTGGCGGAGCGAGGCGTTCATGGGCGGAAGATAATCTTCCCAACTCCACTCGCCAGTGCGTGTCTGGAAGTCGGGATACCGCCGCTGGACTTCTTCCTCGAAGAAAACTCCCATTCGCGCCATGACTTTCAGGTTCTTTACCACCGTGCGCGCAATGCCGTCGGCGATGCGCTCGCCCTGTGTGGCGAGAGTCTCGAGAGCCACCAGCAGCTTCGGTTCGAGGTCCGGATCATCGACGGTCATCAGCAACTCCGGATGGCCGCGCTCGCGCATCAGATTACGAATGCGCTCATCCATGGTGATACCCGCTGAAGGCACGAGCGCAGGCATGGAAGTCACGATGCCGTGATAGCGTGACGAAGCCATCATGTGACAGGAGCGCAAAATGCTGACCAGTTCATACATGTTGTACTGGTCCGAACTCAAAACCGGCACTCGGCCGAGTTTCTCGGAGATACGGTTGGCCGCACGCGCATCCATGCGCTCGGTCGCCGCCAGAATTACGAACACGTTCCGCTGCTTGCGGAAGGCATCCACGGCCTTCGCAATGGAACTCAGGTAGTGCTCGTAGGCGCGATCGGCTGCCGGGCCTGAGTTATGGAAGTAGGGCCCGCGATAATGGCTCTTCTTGTAGGCACCAGTCAGGCTATGAATAGCTGCTTTTGCTACCGAAGCCTTCACGGGCCATTCAAAGGGATTGATCGGGCATACGACAAGCACTGGTGTGCGACCGTCCCAGCCCACCTGCCGTAAAACGCTTTGTCCATACTCGGCCGGACGGGGCTCGAACGTCCATGCAGTATCTGTACCGATCTCGGTCGGTACCCCCAACTCGCGCAACACGGTCCGCGATTCTTCGTTGCGCGTGATGACGAGCGAGTTCTTGCAGTAGCGTCCGCACATCTTGGCGAGAAGCGGATCCATGTGGCCAGCTTCTGCACCATATCCGACGGAAAGCTTATTTTCCACGGCGGCGATGCCGAGGGAGCCAATCATCATCGTGGTGAGGGCGTTGGCGAACTTGCTCTTGAACATAGAGCCTTCGCACGCCACCACGCCATGGTGCCGGGGAACTTCATCAGACAGGAACGGCGGGAAGATATCCGGCAGATGCACTTGCTTGGTACCCTCGAAGTATCCTTTCGAGAACTCAAAGTTCTGACTCATGACGCTGAATTCGACTCGCTCCGCGCCCAGGATGTGACGGATCTGGCGCAACATTTCGTCCACGCGCACGTCGGAACCCATGTTGCGCGTGCCATTGTAGCCGGCAAAGAGCAGCTTCAGTCTTTCGCCCGGCTGCCAGGGATTGTGTCCGCCCAGCATCCATCGGGCTTTCGCCCGCTCGATATTACCGCTGACCCACGCTTCCAAAACGAAATCCATCATGCGGCAGTCCCTCCTGCGGCAGTGGGCCAAGGCTTGTAGTTGTATTCGAAGTTATTCTCGCGGCTGAACTTGAGAAGCGGAAAACTGTACTGCGAGAACGGGACCGGCTTGCGCTTCAGTTCGGAGGTCACGCGAGTGTTATCGAACACCGTATTCCATACCAGATAGGGCATGAAGACTTTCATCAGCGAAGCACCCTTGGCCATCGCTCCCTTCCGATTGGAAAGGAAGTTGACGGAGCCGGAGAAGGGCTTCTCCGCAAACGGCAAAAACACCGGGCTACGCTTCTGCTGGGCGGCGGCCAGCGCCGTCGTCAACTCGCGGAACGTTTGCGATCCTGTGCCCGACGAAAGATGGTAGGTGTCGTATTGCGGCTGATCTTTCTGATGCAAGGTCGCAATCGCGTCGGCGACAAAATCCACGTTGACGATGTCGATCTTGTCGTTGGGACGAAACGGCAACGCCGGCAGGCCCGCCAGAAACACGAAAGCCTTGACCATATCGAACTGGGTCGTTTCCGCGTGACGGCTGTCACCCAGGACAATGCTCGGACGGAAGACCGTCTTGGGAGTATCCGGCAGCAAGACGCGGGTCATGTGCTCACAAAACTTCTTGGTGCGCGCGTAGGGATCGTAGTCTGAGCGGTCCCACTCGATCGATCGATCCTCGGTGACCACTTCATTGCTGCGCTTCCCCGCCACGGCCACTGTACTGACCTCGCTGAAGCGCCGCAAGCCGTGGTAGTGCTCGGCCTGACGCGCCAGGGTCAGCACCTCGAGCGTTCCCCGAAGATTCACGTTCAGGCAACTCTTCTCCGACTTACGGTTCAGCGATGCCGCGCAGTGGATCACGGAATCCGTGGTGTGCACCAGTCGGTCGTACTCGTCGCGGCCGAGACCAAAACCGGTCGAGGTCAGATCTCCGCAGAAGATTCGCACCTTCGTCTGCAGGTACTCGAAGAAGCGCGGAAAATCCAGGTGCATCTGCAGCGCACGCCACAGCCGCAACTGCGCTTCCTGCGGATCACGCGCCCGCACCAGCACGTTCAAGGATGCGCCGTGTCCCTCCAGCAGATTGGCGGCAACGTGTGCACCGATATATCCGGTCGAGCCGGTCAGGAATATCGCCACGTGGCTCCGTCGGTCCCAGTCTTCACGGCATCTCCGTTCGCGGGCGCAAGTTGAAAAGTGCGAGGAGGTCTGGCTTCAAGAGGCCGGCCCTCAATCAAAGGATACGTCCAGCGGCGCAGAGCCGGGATGTGAATGTTGATCCAGTACTCCCACCAGTCGAGGGAGCGGGTGTCGTAGCCGAAAATGTTTTGCTCTTCCGGCACGAGTGCGTACGAAAGCTTCTCGATGTTTTCCGCCGCGAAATCATGCTCGTTCAGCAGGATGAAAGGCTCGAACAGTTCAATGAGCTTTTCCAGACGCTCCAAGCTGCGCTCGGTCTTCACCAGCGGCGCCTTCTTCAGAGGCAACGGCGACATGATGCGTTGAATGGACTTCACGATCGCCTTCTGTGCCGGCGCAGACATGCGGTTGTAGCGCGTCTTGGAAACCGGAATGGCATCAAAACGCAGGCGCAGCCACGATTCCAGACCTTCCTGGGCGCGGTAGTGCTTGCGGTGCGCCAGAGATGTCAACTCGATCGACCGGCCCATGTCGCAGGGGTTGGTCACAGAGGTCGCGAGTTGGTACATGGAGTCGTGGCGGCGTTCCATAACGGCGGCGGCGATCAGCGTCATTCCGCTGCAAACTGCGTCCACCGGAATAATGTCGAGCCTCTTGCTCTCGTTCGTGGGCAATTGGCGAAAATACGTCCCCAATAGATACGACAGCGACGCAGAAGTGTTGATGCCCTCGTTCCACCCGGGGAACGGCTTGGCAACGGACGTCTCAACGATCGCTGGACGCACCACCGCGACCGGCAGTCCGGCCCCGTGTTTCGCGATCAACGACTCCGCCAAACTCTTGGTGAGCGTGTAAGTATTCGGCCAGCCCAGTTCTTTGGCTCGCCGCGTTCCGCCCTCGGTCAGATAGGTCTTGCGCCAGCGAACGCGGTTTTTGCGGATCTGATTCTCGAGAGCCGCGCCCTGCAGGTTTTTCGCCGCATGTTCCTTGGACTGTGCCTGCATACGCAAGCCTGACGTGACTTCGTCGCTCTCGGCCTGCACCTCGGCCTGCTTCACGAATTCCTGGAGCGAGCGCCATTCCTGCTCGGCGTCGAAATCTGCCAACCCGCGCGGATTGTAGTTGGGCGTCAGTTTCTCGCTGACCCGCCCGTCCTGCTCGCCGGCCACGTAGCAAGTGGAGAGATGCAGGAGCCCGGCATGATCCGCCGATCGGACAAAATCGAGAACATTGACCGCGGCGTCGGTGTTCGTCGCCAGCGCGTCGCGCAGATCGGGATTGAAGTCGGTCAGGCCGGAGCTATTAATAATGAGATCGAGACTCTTCTGCAGGCTGCGGGCTGTCTCGGCGTTGAGTCCGAGCCCCGGCTGGGTAACATCCCCTTCGACGACCTCGATCTTGTCGTGCAGGAAGTCGAGGAGCCGGTCGCCGTGCCGGTCAAAGAGCGGATCGAACACCGGCGAATCTTCCACCATCTTTTCAAAACGCCGTTCGGCCGGATTCGACTTCTGTCGGCGGATCAGAAGATAGATCTTCTTCACGTCAGGCAGATCGAGAAGCGTGTTCGCCAGCCAGACCTTGCCGATGAAACCGGTTACGCCGATCAGCATGACCTGCTTTCCCGCGAATGCCCGGCGAACGGAAAATCCCGGGGCCTGTCTCTGCCCCCCAAAATTGACGATGGGCCGGGTTGGCGCGAACGGCCGCCGCTCGGCGGGAATGACTGCGGCGCGCAAGTCTTCCACGGAGATATCCAGTTGTCGCGCCAGAGTCTTCGGAGCCCTGCGCCCGTCTGGATTCTCTTCCCGAATGCGCGCGAACGCTCCGCGCGGTCGAATGACCGGCTCCAGCAATCTTCCCGTCGCCGTGCCACCGCGAAACTCCAGACGGTTGGCCACGATCCGCTTGACGCCCAAATACTGCGCCAGAGGGCGCATCACGTGGTCCAGCCCCTGGCTGACCAGCACAACCTCCGCGCCGGCTTCCACCAGTTCCTGCACTTTGCGCACGCCGCGGTCTTTCAGGCGGGGCTTTAACTTGTAGAGGAAGAACTCTTCGCCCAGTAGATCGAGGCGATCACGGGTCACTCCGCGCAGGACGGCGTGCACTGCCCGAGTGGCAAACTTGCGGTTGGTGGAATAGAGAAACGGCCGCAACAGGGCCATCAGGAAGATCTGCCCACGCCGCCGGAAGCGCTCAGCAAAGGTCTGGGCGTTCCACGTAAAGAACGCTACGGGCTCGACCACGGTCAGGTCGAGCAGGCTGCCCTCAACCCGCCAGTAGACGGTGGGGGCCGTACTGGAATTGTGGTTTGTCGATTCCAAAATTGGTGATCGTTCCTCTATAAAGGGTTCGGTTGCTGGTGGTCAGACGAAGTTTCTATTGTAAACAATTGATGGGAGGACGCGAAGCCGAAACCTTGAGCTTTCTGGCACTCTTCGGGGTGCGCGGGCGGGACGCCCCCGCGACAGCCGGCGGGACGCCGGCGCTACGGTAAAGCACTTTCTCTTGGCCGACGGGCGACGATTAGGGCGACTGTGCCACTAATGGCCAGGGTTGCAGCGATCGCCAGGAACCCGCCTCCAAATCCGCCGTTCGACGTGCGGAAGAACCCGATGATGTCCGAACCGAAGTATCCTCCCAGATTCGCCAGCGAGTTGATCATCGCGATTCCAGCGGCCGCCGGAAGGCCCGCCATGCGCGTGGTCGCCATCGCCCAGAAAGGTCCCACCATGGCCTCGGCCCCGGCCATCCCAAGTCCTACGCCAGCAATCACGAGCGCCGGAGCCTTGCCGTACGCTGCAGCTACCAAACCCGCTGCTGCGCAGAACGCCGGAAGCGCCGTGTGCCAGCGCCGCTCTCCGGTACGATCCGAGCCCATTCCGACCAGCACCATTGCGATGGTGGACATCACGAATGGAAGGACTGCAACCAAGCTCGTCTGAAAATTACCCAGCCCCGACAACGATTGGATCAGACTTGGCAGCCAGAACGTAACCCCGTACATGGTGGTAGATACGCCAAAGTAAACCAGCGAAAGCATCCAAATTCTAGGGGCGATCAGAACCTGCCAGAAGCTACCCTGTTTGAGACGCAACTCCGCCTGTTGTTCGCCGGCTAGCTTGTCCAACAGCCAAGCGCGCTCCTCGCCCTTGAGCCAGGTGGCCTCCTCGGGCCGATCCGAAAGCACCCAAAGAACCACCGCTCCCAGCAGAATGGCCGGAATGCCCTCCATGAGGAACATCCATTGCCATCCCGAAAGCCCTTTGCCGGTCAGGCCAAGTAGCGCCCCCGAAATCGGGCTACCGACGATGCCCGCGAGCGGGTTAGCGGTCATGAACCAGGCGACGGCGCGAGCGCGGGCACGCGCCGGAAACCAGCGCTTCATATAAAGGATCATGCCCGGGAAAAATCCTGCTTCGGCGGCGCCCAGCAGGAATCGGAGGCCATAGAAGCTGATGGGCCCCCGGATGAAGATCATCAAGCAGGAAATCACTCCCCAGGTGGCCATCAGGCCTGCAATCCACCGCCGGACGCCAAACTTCTCCAGCACCAGATTGCTGGGAAGCTGAAAGAAGAAGTAGCCGGCAAAAAACATTCCTTGGGCGCGGCCGATGACCCGGTCGCTCAAGCCGAGTTGGCCTCGCATCTGCAAGACTGCGAAGCTCACGTTGATGCGATCGAGATAGGCAACAATGTAAAGCAGGAAGAGAAACGGCATCAACCGCCACATCAGTCGGGAGACTACAGCGGATTCAAGACGGTCGGGGGCGGTTTCCAAGGTGCGTGCCAATGTGCGAATGTTCCGTGGTGCGAGGATTCTACGCTAAGCCGAGCTTTTTCCGAATCTCGGCTACGATCTGTTCCGGTGGCGATGCGATTTCGACGGCTACTGCCTCCTGCGGCTCTTCCAAGTCAGCGAACTGGCTGGCCAATATCTGCTCACCGGCGAAATGGCCCTGGCGCGCGCGCAGGCGGTCTGCGATCAGGGCTGCACTTCCCTTCAGGTACACGAACCGGACGTCAGGCCCTACGCCGAGTTCCTGGCGATAGCTGCGCTTCAAGGCTGAGCATGCCAGTACAACGTTGCGGTGATCGGCGATCCAGGCGATGATCGCTTTGCGCAGGATGTCGAGCCAAGGCTTGCGGTCGTCGTCGTTGAGGGAGATTCCATGGCGGATCTTTTCTACATTCGATGGTGGATGGAAGTCGTCGGCGTCGGCGAATTCCCAACCGGACTGTTCTGCCAGTAGACGGCCGACGGTCGTCTTGCCCGCGCCGACGACTCCCATCACGATCACGATCATGGGTCAGGATTGTAGCTTGCCTGAATCCCGGACAAAGCTTCTTTGTCTTCGGGCGTGCGGGCGAGACGCCCGCACGACAGCCGCCGGGACGGCGGCGCTACAAGAGCTACTTTTTCGAATACGTCTTCTGCGCGCCCGTCCTCGCGTTTGTTACCGTGAAGGTGCCATCGGCTTGCGCTTCGACTTTGAGGTATTTCCCTTCGCACGGCTCTTTCACGTTCGCAATGCGCTCGCTGTCGATGTTGTTGGCTTTGTCCGAGTCGGCGGCGTAGTGCAACTGCCACAAGTCTTCCAGGCCCGGCGAATCGTGGACGATCTGCCATGCCGCGGGACTCGATCCCTTGCGGGGTCCGTTGTCTATGACAGCTACTCGTGGATGCAGGGCCCAATCCAGAGCCTTCGGATTCGACAGGTCTGCTCCGTGGTGGGTTACTAGAAAGAGATCGACCGTGCCGATCAGGTTATTGGGGCAGGCGATCTCAAGCTCTTTCTTCTTGGTGAGGTCTCCGAGATCGAGGAAGCGAAAGTGCCCATAAGTGATGAGGACGCCTACGGAACGAGCATTCTCGGTATTGTCCTCAGCTGCGGCAGGCTCGGCACCGCAGTATGAATTCGCCTCCCCAGCGCCCGGCAGCGGTTTCGTCAGATGGTCTCCAGCCGCAGCCAGCACTTGAACCTGGAGGCCTTTGATCGGAAGGCCCCATCCGGGCTTGACGACGACGTGGGCATGGCCTGCGATCGCCTTCTCGTAGGCGGCATAGTCGGCGCGCGTAACTTCGGAGTCTTCCAGGTTCGGCCCATGGTCGACAAACGTGCCCACCTTAATCCCGTCAACCAGTTGAGGAACGCCGCCAACGTGGTCGCGATGATAGTGGGTGATCAGGACGTAATCGATCTGCTTAAGGCCAGCCTGATGAGCCGCAGCCAGGATCCGGTCGGCGTCGCGGCCTTCATATCCGGGCCAGCCGGTGTCGATGAGCAATGATTCTCCTGAAGGGCTTACTACCAATGTCGCCTGACCGCCCTCCACGTCAATGAAGTAGATCTGCAGGGACTTCGGGCTGGCGGCAGCGTTGGCGCGAGGTGTACTCGCACTGAGTACGCACAGGCAAAAGCAAAGAACAGCTGTCAGGACTCGACGCATCGGTTGGCACCTGATTTGGGAGACGTTGCCGAAGATTATGCCACGGGGCGGGGGAAATGCGTCAGGGTTGTTTTGCATGGGAACGGTAAAGCCAGAAGTGAACCAGCAACGTGACGACAATGTTTTCGCCGCGCAGCTTTGAGACCAGTTCTAAGGACAGTTGGTCGGAGACGGACGACCGGCAAACCGGGACTCGATCCACCCAATCTGGTCCCTCACGGAGTCGCCAATGACTCTTCCCGCGTTGAGGTTGGGATATCGTTCCCATTGAACCCGATCGCCTTGTTCGCACATGCGAGCAAACGCTTCCGCCCGAGTTGTTGGGGGAATTGCTGGATCGGCATCCCCCGTGATTACGAAGATTGGACCATACGCCCGTGTCTGGCCAAGCTCATTGCGATCAAAATACCTGCGCACGAATGAATTGGTCTCCCACGCTGGCTTCACGATCTCCGCAGCGGACAAATCTGGGGTCGTCGTTGACGGAGAGCACGTCTGCTCCAGTTGGTTGTAGCGTGCCAGGGCCTTCTCCGTCAGCATGTGGGTTACTTGGAACTGCGGGTAAACCGTCTTAATTCCATAAGCGAGGGACGTAAGCAGGGTGCTGGCAGAACCGTTCACGGGGCGCTCATAGGTTTCTCGCACGCTGGCAAGAACTGAAATCGCGATAGCTCCGAGGTAATTTTGGTCGCGAACCTCGCTTTCCTTGTCTGCAACTGCCGTCGCTGCCAAAGCTCCCTCGGCCTCGCCCATGACAATCCACCTCGCGCCCAACTGGGGCGCGGCAGCGCGGGCTGCCAGAACGGAATTGATGACGTCGCTCGCATTGGACGGACCATCCAGAAAGGCGTTCCGGAACCTGGTTCCGAGCCCCGCGTAATCTGTGGCGACCACGGCATACCCCAGGTTCACATACATCGAGAGGAACGGACCGTGCCCTACATTTCTCATCAGCGAAGGAGCGCACTGATGCGCAACGCCAGTAGCCGCGTGGGCCCACGCGATGACTGGCCACCCCCCGGCAGGCGGCTTCTTGCCGTACGGATAGAGCACGACTCCAGACACTGCCACGTTTTCTCCGCTCGCGGATCGAGAGTGATACAGAATGCGAACGGCGGAGACGGAGAGCGGGAGTTCGTATTCGTCAAATGGCTGCGAGCGGATCAGTTCTCCCGGCTTGCCCGCGGGCAATGGATCAGGAGTGTCGTAGAACTTTGTGAGGGGAAGGGTTCGGACACGATGCATCTCCGATCGAATTCCTGGGACTGGAACTGGGACCTGCGCGGAGGCGACTACCGGGGCGAACAGGTCTAGCGAGGCGATGGCAAGAGCCATCCCTCGCGGAAGGAACTGGTTCCAGAATTGTCGCGAAACGCCGGTTGGTGAATTCCCGTGACCCACAATGAGAAAAGCCGAGGGACGAACGCTATCTTTAACGGATCTCACGCAACATACTATGGCGCGTTCACGACCTTACCACTCTTGATCGGATTGATCGTCACTCTGGTCGGTCCGCCGAACCTGATTGCGCTTGCGGTGCACAACAAAGATCATGCCCACCGATCCGAGGGTGGGAGGAATGATGAGGACCAGAATCCCGCTCTTCAACGCCTGAATCATGCGAGAGCCCGAGGATGCCGCTTGCGTATAGCAAAGGGCGCAACTCTGGGCAAATGCCGACGTAGGCGCCAGCAGGATGACTACACCCGCGAGCAGAATCCCAAACATCGCGACTTGTTTCAGTGCCTTCAATGGTTGCCTCTTCCGAAGGTTCGCTGCCGCGCCGGCTACTTTGCCCAGGGAGCGCCATCGAGTATCCGGAAGCTGTCAGTCCATCCATACTGCATCCCAAGGATGACAGAAACCGTGAAAATCAACACAAACCACTTTAGTCCGCGATTCTCCCACAAGTGCATAAAAAACAGGAGCGCCAGCGCGGCCTCAACGACCGCGACAATGAGCATCCGCACGAACATCTGAGACGCGCTGATGTCCTGATAGGCGATGAGGAACTGTATCCCTGCCAGGGCCAGTATGCAAACGTAGACGATAAGGTCTTTTTTCGCTCCACTACTCTGTGTTTCGGCGGTAGTCATAGAAGTTGCCTGCCTCTTTCAGTTTTTCAGTGGGCCAAGTTCAAAAGATACACAAGCGGCACGACGAACATCCAAACCAGATCTACAAAGTGCCAGTACAGCCCTGTAATCTCGAGGTCATCAGCCTTGTAACGGCCGCCCTGATAGCGCAGTCCCACGGCGATCAGGGCGACTACACCGCCTGTCACGTGCAGCAGATGCAGACCAGTGATGCTGAAGAACAGCGAACTGAACAGAGGCGTTCCCCACGGATTATGGAAAAGAGTCGCCCCCTCGCCAATCATTGCAAACCACTCTCGAATGTGAAGCGTCGCAAACAGAATTCCGGCCACGGCCGTAATCATCGTCCAGCGGAACGCACCGGCTTTGTCGCCTCTCTGAGCGGAGCGTACGCCAAAGAGCATGGTCAAACTGCTGGTCAGCAGTATGAAGGTCATCAACGCTACATTGGTTATGCTGTGAAACGGTCTGGGCCAATTCGGAGTGGCGTTGCGTATGAATCCATAGGCCACCAGACAGCCGGCAAAGGTCGCGCTGTCAGCGATAATGAACAGCCACATCGCCATTTTCTTGGCCGGAACCGAAAATGTCGGTTGTTCCATCAGGCCTGAGTGTGCTCCCATCACTTCTGCTTGGCTCACGGTGTCTCCTCTCGAACGAGCGTCCTACAGCTTGAACCACAGCAACAACAGCAGATACACCCAAAGCACGTCCATAAAATGCCAGTAATACGATGTCGCATCCAGCGTGCTTTTTCGCAGAATCGACTTATCCAGGCGATAAATAACCCGGACCAACCCGCCCAGTCCTCCCAGCACGTGCAGAGCATGGATAGCAGTCAGGACATAGAAGAAAGAACTGTTTGGATTCGTGGCCAGAAAAACTCCCTGGGAACGCAATTGCGCCCAAGCCACGTACTGGCCAGCAACAAAAAGCAAGCCCAGAAAGAGAGAGATGTACAGCCAACGAGCCGGCCTGGCAACCTGACTCTTACGCCCAACCATGAAGGAGCCTACGCGCCTGCGCGCCACTTCCAGAGCGACGCTACTGGCGAACAGCACCAGGGTATTCAGGTAAAGAATGCGAGGCAGAGCGAGATGCCGCCAATCCAGCGCTGATCCCTGGCGAACGATCAGGGCGCTGGTGAAGGCCGCGAAGCTCATCGCAATCGACGCGAGTACGACCCAGATGCCTGTGGAAGCCGGCGGCGGAGAGTAGTCCTTCACAGCCGGCAATTTGCCGTCTGCGGGTACCACGTTCCGCCAGCCACCATTACCGGAGTTGCCTGTCGGCCGCGGAGGATCGCGTCGTTCCTCGATTTTTGGCGGTTCGGGTACGGTGGTCGCCATAAGACTTATAGACTCCAATCCTAGAATCGATTACGCCTCGTCGTGGCCTGTCGTGATTTTTTCGGGTGAGGTTTGCATCACATAGTCACCGGCCGTCCCCTCCACTCCGTATTGGTATGGATCGTGGAAAACCTCCGGCAGTTTGTCGCCAAAGTTGTTGTGCGGCGGCGGTGTGGTGGGCGTGCTCCATTCCAACGACGTCGCTTGCCAGGGATTGTCTGTGGCTGGCTCGCCCTTGAAACGGCTATGGATGAGGTTGTACAGGAAGATGAGCTGTGCGAACCCCGTGATCAACGCTGCCACCGTAATAAACCGGTGCAAAGGAATAAGCGGCTGCATGTAGTCAGGCGAAAACGCCTGGTAGCGGCGGACGTTACCCGCCAGACCCAGGTAGTGGAATGGCATGAAGATGGCATAGGCACCGACGAAGCTGAGCCAGAAGTGAACCTTGCCCAGGGTTTCGTTCATCATACGGCCATACATCTTGGGGAACCAGAAATAGGTTCCGGCGAAAATCCCAAACATCGCCGCGACGCCCATCACCAGGTGGAAGTGTCCTACCACAAAGTAAGTCGCATGCAGCATGATGTCGATTGAGGGCTGCGCCAGGAAGAAGCCGCTCACCCCTCCGGCGATGAACATCGAAATGAATCCCAAACTAAAGAGGGATGCTGCGTTAATGCGCAACTTCGCCCCATAAAGGCTGCCAAGCCAGATCAGCACCACGATCGTGGAGGGAATCGTAATCACCAAAGTGGGAAAGGAGAATGCCAGCGACGAAACCGGATTCATCCCACTGACGAACATGTGATGCCCATAGACCATATAGCTGAGAACTGCCAGAGCACCCATCGAGTAAATCAGCACTCTGTGGCTGAGCATCGGTTTGCGCATATTGGTGATCAGGACATGCGAGACGATCCCCATGCCGGGCACGATCGCGATATAGACCTCGGGATGCCCGAAGAACCAGAAAAGGTGCTGCCAGAGCAGGGTTGATCCGCCGGAGTGCGGTTGCATTTGGTCGTTGATGACAATATTACTGGACACAAAAAAGCTGGTTCCCGCCACGTGATCCAGAATCAGGAGGATGCAGGCAGGCATCAACACCGCGAAAGCCGTCAGGCCCATGCAGGAAGTAATGAACCAGGCCCAGGCACTGAGTGGCAAACGCCACAAGCTCATGCCCCGGGTTCGCATATCCAGCGTCGTGGTGATGAAGTTCAAGGAACCGAGAAGTTGCCCAATGCAGAAGATCCCAATGGAAGCAGCCCAGAGAACCACGCCCGTTCCTTCGCCGGGACCGGCAACCTCTCCCAGAGCACTGAGCGGCGCATACTGTGTCCAACCGCCGAGCGTGGGTCCCGTGCCAACAAAGAACGAGGACACCAAGACCAGAAAGGCCACGAACGTGACCCAGAACGACATCATGTTGAAGTGGGGGAAGGGCATGTCCTCGGCGCCGACCTGGATCGGCAAGAAGTAGTTGCCGAAGGCCGCGAACGGAGCCGTAGTCAGGACGAAAAAGACCATGATCGTGGCGTGCATGGTCATCAATTGCAGGTAGAACTCTGGCGTCATCACGTTGCCGGGTGCGCCGTTCTTGGTCAGCAAATGCAGTCCGGGAATGGCAAAGTTGGTCCACCCCAGGTGGATGCGCATCAACCAGGAAAGCCCCATGCCTACCAGAGCAGCGAGTAGCGCAAGCCCGTAGTACTGCTTACCGATGACCTTGTGATCCAGGCTGAAGACGTGCTTTGAGATAAAACTCGTCGGCGCGTGATGTGCCGCGGCGTCGTGTTTCGCCATATCGTGCATGACTCACCTCAGGAGATCTCTGTGCCGCACAGAGTGCGGACAGTATTCGCTCACTGCATTGCTGCTTGCTGCTTCAGCCAATTGTCAAAGTCCGGTTGGGACAACACCGAAATGTAAGCCTTCATGTTGTAGTGTCCGAGACCGCACAACTGGGTGCAGACGATCTCGTACTTGCCAACCTTGGTTGCAGTGAAATGCAGCGAAAGATCAAGCCCGGGAACGAAATCCTGCTGCACCCGCAACTCCGGCACGAAAAACGAATGCCCTACGTCCTTGGTGTGCATGAGTAAATGGATCTCGCGATTCACCGGGACGGCCATCTGTGCAGTGACAATGTCGTCTTTGGCGTCCGGATCGTGGTCCAGATCAAGACCATAGAAGTTCTGGTTGGCTTCGCTGATGAGGTCAGGGTGCGCGGTAGCAAACTTTCCGTCGGGGCCGGGGTAGCGGAAATAAAACGCGAACTGCCCGGCTTGCACTTGAACGGACATCGCGTCTGCGGAAGGTGGAGTGAAATAAACGTTGGCCCAGGCCTTCACGCCGAAGACGCCCAGTGCCATAACCTCCGTTCCCACCAGCAGAACCGCGGCCCACACCATGGCTTTGGCGCCACCGGGGAAATTCTTGACCTTATCGCCCGGCTTGGGATTGGAGAACTTCCAGATAAAGAACGCCAGGATGAACTGCGAAGCCAGGAACGCGATGCCTGCCTCCGCCATCGTCTCCGACATTTGTTCGTCAATCGGCGCGCCGTGCGTCGAGATATCTTCTGCCATCCACCATGTGTGCCGCAGGATCGGAATCGCGGAAATAATCGCGATTGCGATGATGGTGACCGCAAAGAATTTCGCCATGATACTTCGCCCCCCCGGCCGGGCCTTGCCGCCCCGGCCTCGTCAGCTCTTGTTCACAACGACTGCAGAATTATCCAGCGCGCAACCTGGATCGATCCGACGTCTACTTTGCTTTAAACGTAAAATCGGCCTTAGCTGGCGCTCCCGCGGCTACCGTCACTTTTGCGGTTTGGGTGCCGTAGGTTTCCTGCCAAGCCGTTACCGTGTAGTTTCCCGGCGGTACATTCTCGATGGTGTAGTTTCCGTTCCCGTCAGTGGTTGCGTAGGGCCCTTTCACCACCACATACCAGCCGTTCATCCAGGGATGGATGTTGCACTTCACCGGGATCACTTCCGGCGCCTTCCAGCTCTTTTCGACCGGCGCCGCACCCGGCGGCTGCGACTGGTTCCAAGGAATATTGCCGGTCATCGGGTTGGGCAGCGGGTGAATGTTGTGGGTGGTCTGATCGCTGGTTGTGACCTTGAATGTCTGCCCTACATCCATCGCCAGCACGTGTGGCGTGTACATGCAATTTTTTTGATCGAATACCGGGACGGCGGTGGATGCCTGGGCGGGGCCGCTCCAGTCAGCGATGTAGAGAACCACGTTCTCCAATCCCCCGTTGGCGCCAGCAACAACAGTTTCGAGGTGCGCCGGAGAAGTCTCGTGTGCCTTGGAGCAGTAAGGGTCCTTCGACATGTCGATGCCCTTCATGTGGGGAACCGCCCCGTCGAGTTTGACCGTCCCGGTAATCTTGCCTTCGCCGGCAGCATTGACCTTATGGCCCAGGATCAGCGCGCCACAGCAGATGAGAGCGACTGCCGACACGACAGCCGCGAAATTGAAGTGCTTCCTCATTGAAATCTCTCCTTTACCTACGAATTGGTCGAACCTTCTGGCGCTACTGCTGCCCCGCTGGGGCATTTGGATCGACTGGCTTCAGATTCAGCGTCTTTGCCATCTCCTTCTCTTTGCTCTTCTGAGACATGAAGGTGCGCAGATAGAACACCAGATCCCACGCCTCATCAGGTTTGATATTGTCGGCAAACGAAGGCATAGGAGTGCCATCCAAGCCGGTCATGAAGATTCTGTAAATGTCCTGATCGGTGTCGCCGCATTTTGGGCGAGTTCCATCAGTGAAGTTGAATGGCTGAATCGGGCGGCCCAGATCGTCCGCAAGGGTAGCGGCCGACGGTCCGTTGGCCATACCCTGCACTCCGTGGCACTTCCAGCATTGCACGCGGGCAAACACCTCCCGGCCAGCCTTGATGCGCTCCGGTGTGACTTCCGGCTCCGGTGGAATCTGGATCGGCGTTCCCAGCTTTTCGTTTGTCCAGCGCGGAGAGAAGTGCTTGACCCATGCGACGAGGTCTGCGCGCTGCTGTTTTGTGAAGGTGCTCCATTGCGGCATGTTGGAGCGATCAAAGCCGCGAGTGATGGCGTCGTAAAGATCCTGGTCGGTGGGCAAGGTCCCGGTCGGTGTGGAGCGGCACTTGAAGACGCCCAACTGGAAGTCTCGTGGCTGTTGGTAGATGGGGGGCTGCATGTAAGGGGCATTTTCGCCATTTCCATCTCCCAGCGTGCCATGGCAGCCGACACAATACCGGCGGTAATCGGCGGCACCGTCCTTGGCATGACCGGCGATGTTCCCGATGTGGCTTTCCGTGCCCATGCGAGTTTGCAAATCAACCTGCGTAAGCTGGGCCCAGGAAGCCGTGGAGAGAGTCAAAGCCGCCGCACCAAGCAGCGCCACCATTCGTGATTTCGTCCGCATGTCCATTCCTCTCTAGAAGTCGAAGTCAAATCCGGTCAGGAATTCGCTGGTATTTATGTTGACCGTGCCGAGGCCGAGCGTGGGTCCGGTGCCGTCCTGGTGCAGCCAGTTGTACTCGTTATGCCAAGCAAAACCGGCCCGGCTGGTCATGAACGGGTTATAGCGCATGCCGACTGTGTAGGTCGAGATGTTGCCGAAGTTGGAAGCCGAGGGGCCTCCCGAGCCGCCGCACGCAACGCATGCCGCTCCGTTCGCCTGCTTCGACATGCGAATCGTTTCATATCGTCCGATGAGGATGAGCTGCGGGCTGAAGACGTAGTGGGGTTCAAATAGCACACCGTTCCAGCTCGGCGCTTGCGCTCCGGTCGGAAGACCCGTCCCCGGCAAGTTGTTGCCGCTGACTGTGCCACCGATCAAATCCCCGTAGCCCTGCCCGAACCACACGTTATCCGAACCGTGTTGAGTAACCACCTGCAGGTCTACGTGCTGGCCGAAATAGAATTGTCCAACGAAGCCTTCGCGGTTGAATCCCTTGTTCGTGATTCCCGAACCCGCGAGTGGCGTGCCAGCCTGCGTCAGGTAGTAGGTCGGCGCTTCCCCGATCATGGCGTAAGCTCCGATGCGATCTACTCCGAGCTTGCCCGTGTCGAACGCCTGGCTGAAGGTGAAGAACCCGGTGTAGGCGCTGCCGTAGGGCAGACCGACGTTACCGTCGACAGAACTGATCAGAGCCGCGGAGTACCGAGTGCGGTCATTCCAGGAATGGCCCATCACTTCGACACCGAGCTGGTTATCTCCCATTTGGCCGAAGATATTGCCGTCGCCCACCGGAATGAAGTGATAGAGCTGGTATATTCCTCCGTTTCCTGTCAGCGTCAGGATGCGCTTCTCGGAAAGCAGGTTATCGAGTTCAAACTTTCCCAGCTTGAGGTTGAGCCACGGACTCCCGAACAGGTTGTCTAAACGGGCCATCACAGTTTCGAAGTGGAATGAACCGGTGGCGTCCGAAGACGGCAGCACGTAAAACGAGAAGTTCTTTTCCAGCGTGCCGCCGGTGTGGAAGTCCAGTCCGCTCAGATCGAAGCCGGAGGTCGTAACCCGCTGAACCGCAGAATTTGGTGAGTTGACACCACCCGGATAAGTGTCTACGAGAACCTTGCCGGTGCTGACACGGTGCCAGATGGGAATAATGCGGAACGTCACCGGCCAGTACCCCGGGTTCTGCCAGATCGGGGCATCCCGGTCGTTCATGAGTTGGTAGCCGTTATCTTTGAATTTCTGGCCGAAATAGTTCAACATCGGCCAAGATTCGTGGCAGGCTGAGCAGCGCAGGCCGTACTTGCGGGCAAATGCCGGAATCGCATTCGCGTTTTGGCTGCCACTCAGGATCAGGAAGACCAGAACCAAAGCCGCGGTCAGGAAATGCTTCCCCCACGGCGCCTTCCCACAAAGGCGTAACTGCTTACCCATTCGCATGCCGAACTCCTCAAGCGATTTTTTGAACTGCATTCCCACAATGCAACGGAAGGAATATCCTCAAACAGAGCCACATGCGGGAACCCCTCTCCCATGCGGCTTTCCGGCAGGACCTAAACCGATTTTTCTCGAAAAGGTCCTACCACCGTACCGGGGGGGATCCTACTACGGGTTCGCAACGACTTGCAAGGGGCTTGGAGACAATTTTTTTACAATCTGTTGACAAGGTAAATTTCGCTCAACGCTTCTTCCTCAGGATCAAAGCCCGTAAGTGGGGTTGACACAGCCGCGTCAGAGTTGAGACTCTTGGGCCAACAGGGGATATTTCGTGGGGAACTCTAAATTCGTTTCCGAGAAGCTCTGGCGCTCGGGCAGAACCTCAGGCCTGACCTCGATTGCCCTGTGGAAAACCACCACAATCCTGATCCTCTCGGTCGCCGCATTCGCTCTCCCCCCCCGGGAGAAGGACGCCACCCAGTACGGCATGGGCCTGATCGTGAACCTTCCTTTCGGCGAGAACGAGGTCAGCCAAGTTGTGCAGGACGTAATCCAGAACGGGCTCATCCGGGGAACCAAGGAATACAACAAAGACGAGTACATCACCGGTGCGACCCCGGCCACTTCGACCAAGGTGTTCCCCGAGTGGACTGAGGGCGGCAAGGTTTTCTACAAGGTGCGCCTGAAGGCTATCGACCCGCGAAACTTCAAGGACAGCAGTGACGTCGGGACGCTGGTCGTCCGCTACGTGGTGCAACCCCAAGGCGACAAGAACACGGTGCTGCACATCGACGCGCGCTTTGTCGAGGATTTCCGCCACATCATGCACCCTTCGAATGGATCCGTCGAGAGCGCCGAGTACAAGGACATCCACGACCATCTGGACGCCATTGAGTCGATGAAAGCCCAGACCCTCGAGGCTCAGAAGGAAAAGCAGGAGCAGACGGCGAACACGCCGATGCCCGCCTTGGTCGACGAGACGACTGCCGCTGTCCCTCCGTCGGCCATGACGAACACAGCCGGCACTAGCTCGCCGCCAAACGCAGGCCCTCCGGCACCGTCGCAGACTCTGGAGCAACGTGTTCAGGATCTTCGGCATCAGGTACAGCGTTTGGTGAAATCACCTGGAGCTGCACTCAAGTCCGCGCCGTTCCACACCGCAAGCACTTTGCAATCCCTGCCGACCGGAACTGAGGTTCTGATCGTGATTTCGACGACGTACTGGCTTGGAGTGGAGACCCACGAAGGCCAGCACGGCTGGATCTTGCGCGACGAGTTGGAGTTGGTACCATGACAACCGAGGCGAGAACGACGGGCCGAGCAGTGCGGCGGGCGGTGGCATGGGGTGTCGTTGCGCTCCTCGCCACCGGCATTGTGCTGGCTCAAGTCAGCCCATACGAGCGCACATTCCCGCAGTCCAAAGCCTCGGTTGAGAAGGCCCTGGCCGCAGTCCAGGCGAGTTTGGCGGGTCATCTTCCGGTGCTGGACGGATTCGCCAAGCCCGGCGACCATCCCCTCGACCGCTACCAGCGCGGCTACTACCAGTCGACTGTCCAAGTAGCCTCGACCCCGTCTGGCGGATCCCTCGTACGGATCACCACCAAAGTGACCGCATGGTACGTCGATCCGGCAGCTTCTCACTCCGGCTACGAGTTGCTCACTTCGAATGGCCGCCTCGAAACCGACTTGCTGGACCAACTGGCGGAGCAACTCGCCAAGAGTCCGGTCGAGCGCAGCAACCGAACCGCCGCCGTCGCGACGCCCAAACCATCCTCCGAATCGCCCGCGGCGGCTCAGCCGCCGATTTCCGCGCCCGCTCCCAAGTTCCCGGACACCGATCGAACTTTCTCGTCATCCGTGAGCCAGGGCTTGGCGGATCAGGTGCGCGCGAGTGCGCACCCCTCCGACGCGCCGAACGAAAAATCAAACAGCGCTTTGCAAGCGGAAGCCGAAAGCCTGCAAGAGATCCTCAAGAACACCGGTCATCCCAAGAACCTGGTGGCCGTCAAGAAATCGGGTACGCCGGTGGTTTCGACACCCAGCCTGACCGCGAAGCCGCAGTTTCTGGCCAGCATGCACGACGAATTCGAAATGCTGGACTTCAACGCCGACTGGGTGCACGTTCGCGTTTCCGGGCTGTCGCGCGGATGGATCTGGCGCAACAGCGTCGAGATGCCCGAAGGCATCGCCGATACCGCGACTGGTCCCACGACCGCGGCGCTGGCTCCAGCAGCGGACCTGTTTCATGTCATCCGCGAAGAGTCGGCGACTTTCCCCGGAGATTGGGAGCCGCTCAAGAACAAGAACGTGAAAATTATTTCGGTGCAGAAGGTCGAGGAGAATGCGAAGAGCGCTGACGCCAGGGAACGGCTCGAGTACACGAAATTCCTGCTTGAAAAGAGTTACAAGGAAATTGCTCAAAAACCGCAGGATCTGGCGGGCGTCGTGGTGATTTTTGATTCCGCCGACGGCGGCATGATCGCCGCCACGATGCCGACGCTGCAGCAGTGGAAGGCCGGCACGTTGTCGGATTCAGCGCTCTGGCACAAGTGCTTCTTTGATCCTCCGGAAATGTTTGATTCCACAACGCCGTCGGGCGGCCAGTAGCCCGAGTTGTAGGGTCAGTCAAAAGGGATGTGTTAGCCTGTGGCAAGCATGCGGTTTGCGTTTTCGCTTGACATTCGAAAGTGATCAGAGTACCTATGCAATCCTTGAGCACGTAACGAGTGTGGGCTCGTCACGTGATTTTTCTGTATCATCCAGAAACGGCTTTTCCGGAACGCTGTACACGGCCAAACCATGAGCTCGATGACACTGCCTCTCTCCGCTTTCCGAACCAGGGCAACTTCCCTTCTTCGCGACTACGCCGAACTGACCAAGCTTCGGGTCACGACTTTGATCGTCATGACCGCGTGGTGCGGCTATTTTTTTGGCGCGCACCAGGCGGGCACTTCCTGGATTAGCTGGGGGCTATTCCATTCTCTCTTGGGTATCGGGCTTGTCTCCAGTGGTACCGCGGCACTGAATGAAGTCATGGAGCACGATGTCGACGCCTACATGCGCCGTACCGCTCTTCGCCCACTCCCGGCCGGCCGCATGAGTTTGTTTCACGCGACAGCAGTTGGAGTTCTGGCTGCAGTGGGTGGATCGATTTACCTGGCCGTCTCTACGAATCTCCTGACGGGACTGCTGACCTTCCTGACTTCGGTTGTCTATCTCGCCGCGTACACCCCACTGAAGCGCATCTCGCCCATTTGCACGTTCGTCGGAGCTTTTCCTGGAGCGATGCCCGGAGTTCTGGGCTGGACCGCCGCTCGCGGCCGATTGGAATGGGGCACATTAGTATTATTCGCGATCCTCTTTATCTGGCAGTTCCCCCACTTCTTCTCCATTGCATGGTTGTATCGCGATGATTACGCCAAAGGCGGAGTCAAGATGCTGCCGGTCGTGGAAGAAGATGGCCGCTCGACCGCCCGCCGCATTCTGATTTACTCGGTGGCTTTGATTCCCATCAGCCTGCTGCCCAGCTTCATGGGCATGGCTGGCCGGATCTATCTGGTCGGTGCGGTTGTACTCGGCTTCGCGCTGCTTTACTTTGGAATCCGGCTGGCATTCCTGAACCTGCCGCTTTCCAGTGCGCCCTCAAAGATGCGCGCCCGTCACGTGCTGCAGGCAACTGTGATCTACCTTCCGTTGTTATTCGCCCTGATGATGGGCAACTCGCTAAAGCCGTAAGCCCTCAACTCATGTGGAGACAGCCGCCGTCGGCTGTCTCGCGAGCCACATGGATTGCAAAAAGCTATAGTCCGAATCGACTCAGCGGGAGCCCGTGGCCACCACGGCGGCGTTCCCTTGATCCGCGGGTCTGCTGTATGCGTTCGCAGGACTATAGACAATGGCGAATATGATCAAGGTCATTAAGAAGAGAGAAAACACGAGCAGGCGAACCCTTTCCGACGATCTCACAACAGCTCCTTTCCAGGATCAACCAAAATTCTAGGTTCCAAGAAAGGCGCTGAATGTGAGCCCGGTCACAAACCAGCGTGAGCCGCGGATCATCCCGTCCTTGCATCCGACTTGCAATTCATCGGGCAGTCCGCTCGTCGTAGAATGCTGCGAGGCCAAATTTGAAGCTCACCGAAGATCCTCACCGCCGGCTGAACGCCCTGACCAACGAATGGGTGCTGGTCTCGCCCCATCGCGCGATGCGCCCCTGGCAGGGAGAGATCGCGCCTCTTCCAACCACGAAAGAACCGACTTACGACCCGAACTGCTACTTGTGCCCCGGCAACACCCGAGCCGGTGGGATTCATAACCCGGCATATTCCTCGACTTTCGTCTTTGGGAACGACTTTGCCGCTCTGAAACCGCTCGCCTCCCCCGGCCGCCTCGACGTCGACGGCATGGGCTTGCTAGTCGCCGAGTCGGAGCCCGGCATCTGCCGCGTGATTTGTTTTTCTCCGCGTCACGATCTCACGCTCGCCACCATGCCTTTGGAGCAGATCGAACTCGTTGTCCATACCTGGGCCGGACAATTCCGGGAGCTAGGCGGCCTGGAAAATATCAATCACGTGCAGATCTTCGAAAACCGCGGCGCCATGATGGGCGCCAGCAATCCGCATCCCCACTGCCAAATCTGGGCGACGTCTTCGGTTCCGGAAGCGCCCTCCAAAGAACTCGCCGCGCAGGGCGCATACCGCAAGTCACACGAGCGCTGCCTCCTGTGTGATTACATTGCCTTGGAAGCGCGCGAGCAAGTACGCGTAGTTTGTGAGAATAAGGGATTCGTTGCGCTCGTGCCCTTCTGGGCGGTGTGGCCCTTCGAGATTCTGGTCTGCAGCCGCCGCCATTTCGGAAGCATGAACGAACTCGCAGGCGACGAAGCTCCCTCGCTAAGCCAGATTCTTAGTCGCGTCACTTCCACCTACGACAAAGTCTTCGGAGTTCCCTTCCCCTATTCGATGGGATTCCACCAGTCGCCCACCGATGGCGTCGACCATCCGGAATTCCATTTTCACGCGCATTTTTATCCGCCGCTGTTGCGCTCGGCCACGGTTCGCAAGCACATGGTCGGCTTCGAAATGCTGGGAACCCCGCAACGCGACATCACACCTGAGAGCGCGGCCGAACGACTGCGGGACCTGGCAGACGCGTCGTCATAGAATCGCGTTGTCATCCTGAACGAAGTGAAGGACCTATGCAATCTCTCGCTGCAGGCAAACTGCATAGGTTCTTCGCTTCGCTCAGAATGACAGAGAGTTCTGAACGAGCGGGCGGTGTATTCTTGCAATTGGTCTAATGAATCGCAGTTCGGGGAGCATCCTTATGAAATTCGCACTCAGATATCCAAGATCGGCCGCACTTCTAGCCACGATTACACTTTTCTCCATCTCTCAAGCAACCGGTCAGGCATCCTCCATACCCACAGCCCGACTGATCCAGCCAGAAGACTTGGTGAAACTGATTCAGACTTCAGACAAAGAAAAGCCGCTCATGATCCAAGTCGGATCCCACGTCCTGTTCTCGCAAGCGCACATCCCGGAATCGGAATATATCGGACCCGCCTCGAGTGAGGCGGGATTGCAGCAACTCCGCAAGCGCGTGGAATCTCTGCCGCGAACCAAGCTCATCGTCCTGTACTGCGGCTGCTGCCCCTGGGGACATTGCCCCAACGTGAAACCCGCCGACGATGCTCTGCACACCATGGGATTCACCAACGTGAAAGTGCTCTACATCTCCGACAATTTCGGCACGAATTGGGTGGACAAGGGCTACCCGGTGGCCAAGGGAGACTGACTTCTGCGCCCGGCAACGAGATTCGTCCTGTCCGCAGCCGCCTTCGCTCTTGGCGCCTTGGTAGTCCACTATGCTTTGCGGCGTCATGATGCGCCGCGCATCGCAACATCAGCAACAGCCCAGCACCTTCCCGCGCCCGATTTCACCCTACCGCAACTCGACGGACACGATCTTCGGCTTTCCTCCTATCGCGGCAAAGTTGTTCTGCTCGATTTCTGGGCAACCTGGTGCGATCCCTGCCGTGAAGAAATTCCCCATCTCGTGGAACTGCAGCAGAAGTACGCCAGCAGCGGCCTGCAGGTCATCGGCATCTCCATGGACGACAGCCCCGACCCCGTCCGCCCTTTCTCCCAGCAATTCCACATGAACTACCCGGTCGTGATGGGAACGGCGCAGACAGGCGCGCTGTACGGTGGCATTCTTGGACTACCCATAACATTCCTGATCACCCGCGATGGACGCATCTATGCCAAGCACATTGGCGCTACCTCCGCAGAGGTCTTCGAAAAAGAGATTAAGACGCTGTTGCAGAACCCGTAAGAGCACACAAACCACATCCCGCAGAGTAACGTGACTCCTTGAAGGACGGGAGAAACACTCACGAGCGAACTACGGTTTTACGGCGAACACAACTCCTGCGTTGGACGTGCCGCCTGCGGCCGTCGTTCCGAAAAGGTTTCCTTTAGCGTCGATTGCCAGCGCGGGAAAGGCAGGAAAGACTCCATCCGTTCCGCTTGACGAAAACTTGTGAAGTACCGTTTCAGTCCATGTTCCGTTGGCATTCGGAGCCAGCTTGAAAACAGTGCCGCGGTGCGCGCCACCGGTCTCGGTAGTACCATAGAGGTTGCCCGCTTTGTCGAAAACCAAACCAGACTCTGGGAATGCGCCATCGCTGCCGCCAGTGAACCTGTGAATCTCCTTCTTAGTCCAGCTGCCATTCGATCCCGGCATTAGCTCGAAAACTGAGAACGAAGACGGACCATAGAGATTCCCGGCCGCGTCAAACACCAAACTCCCGGCTGGGCTAGATCCGTCGGCACCACCGACAAAGGCATGCACGATCTTTTCCGTCCAGTTTCCGCTCGATCCGCGCACCAGTTCGAAGACCAATCCGTAATCGTGGGGACCGCCGGTACTCGTCATGCCGTAGAGGTTACCGGCGGCGTCAATCGCCAGTTGTAACCCAAGGGGCCTGCCGCCATCATTGCCGCCGGAAAAACTGTACACAACCTTCTCTGACCATGTTCCGTTCGAACCGGGGCTCAGCTCGTAGACTGTCCCGAACTGGTAGGTTCCCCCAGAGTAGGACGCGCCGTATAGGTTCCCGGAGCTATCAATTGCCAGATTCCCCCAAAGCGCACTGGAGACATCGGTGCCGCCCTGAAAGCTATACAGTATTTGCTCTGTCCAAGTGCCGTTCGAACCGGGAGAGATCTCAAAGACTGCACCTAGCCCAGCAGATCCACCCCCAAGAGCCGTACCATAAAGATTCCCTTTGGAGTCAAAGGTCAGCCCGGAATACGGAAGAAAGCCATCCATTCCAAGGTAGGAAAACGAATAAATCACTTTCTCCGTCCAGGTTCCGTTGGTGTTCGGCGTCAACTCGAAAACCGCGCCAGCGGAGTTCGCGCCTCCCGCCTCCGTAGTGCCATACAAGTTTCCCTTCGCGTCAACAACGACGCCACCAGCAGGCCCTCCCCCGTCGTTACCGCCGGTAAAAGAGTAGGTCACTTGTTCAGTTTGTGCCCCAGCTACGCTCGTAAAGTTCAGGCTAATCGCGGCCAGAGTCAAGACCGCAAACGGAGATATTCTCTTTTGCATGAATTCTTGCTCCTAAGTAAATGAATAGCTTGCATTTGATGGCAAGCAGCCGAAGATCCAGGCGAGCATGCTATCACCGCTGAGTCGCCCGTTCAATCGCCAGCCGATTCCTCCAAACCGAGGTTTTGTGCCCCAATCACACTCCCCTGTGATCCGAATCGTCGTCCCCGCTCGCGTCCCAAGCTAGCCTGAATAGTTTGCATTGCCACGCCTATGCGGGAGACTATCAAGCGACTTTGGCCGGAGATCGACTGGATCGCGAATCTCCAACTGCGTGAACAAGTTACACAGACCTGGATCAAGGCGCTTGAGCGCAGCCCACTGAAAGCCGACGACCTGAACCAGATCCCCTTCACCCTGCTGGTCCCGAACTGCCCTATCACCTTCATGGAGCACAAACGCTGCGTCGTGCACATTGCCCGGGACAGCGCCCAGGCTATGCATGTTTTCATGGGACGCGCCTTGCCGATCGACCTCGACACCGTGATCGCGGGCGCGATCCTGGCGGACGTGGGCAAGCTGCTGGAATACGAAATTGGGCCCGACGGCAAGAGCCGGCAGAGCGAACGCGGCGAAGCCCTGCGCCATCCTTTCACCGGAGTCACTCTCGCCATGGAATGCGGCGTTCCCGACGCGGTCTGCCACATCATCGCCGCCCACGCCGCGGAAGGCGATCTGGTCAAGCGCACCACGGAAGCTTTCATCGTGCATCACGCCGACTTCATGGCGTTCCTGCCGTTCAAGAATCCGAAGAACATCAAAGTCAAAACATAAAGGAGAATGCCTGTGTCATTCCCGAAACCGATTTCTCCCCCGCCAGAGAACGTGACCGCGAAGATGTCGCGGTGGGCCGCCGCTCTGCAATACAAGGATCTGTCTCCGGAAGCCGTCTATCAGGCGAAGCGCTTCCTTCTCGATTCCCTCGGCTGCGCCCTGGGCGGCTACCGGCAACACGACGTAACGATTGCTCTCGAAGTTCTCGACGAAGTTGCCGGCCGAGGGCTCGCTACCGTGATCGGAACCGGGCGGCGTTTCGATCCCGTCTCCGCGTCGCTGGCCAACGCGCTCATGATCCGCTGCATGGATTACAACGACATCTACTGGAAGCAGGATCCTTCGCACCCTTCCGATATCTTCCCCGCCGCGATCGCATGCTGCGAACGTGCTTATAGCGGCGGCAAGGAACTCATCGTAGGACTCGTGCTCGGCCACGAATTCGAGATGCGCTTTTGCGAAGCAGCCTTTCCGGGAATCCGCGAGCGCGGCTGGCATCACGCCACGCTCACCGCATTCGTATCGCCCATTGTCGCCGGCCGCGCTCTGCACCTGACTGCGGAGCAAATCCAGCACGCCATCGGCATTTCCGCCAGCCGCCACTGCACGCTGGGCGCGGTCACCGCGGGCAAGCTGACCATGATGAAGAACACCGTCGATCCTATGGCGACCCAGAGCGGTGTGCTGGCAGCGCTGCTCGCGGAGAAAGGCTATACCGGGCCGGAGCACGTGGTAGACGGCAAAGAAGGTTTGACCCACGTCTTTAAGCCGGACTGGAAGCTCAATCTGCTGACCGATGGTCTGGGTGAATCGTGGCGCATCACGCAATGCGGCATGAAGGCGTTTCCCACGGAGGCCTTAACCCATACCCCGATCTCGGCCGTACTCGACCTGGTAAAGAGCAATGATCTGCATCCCGATCAGGTCGAGAAGGTCCAGATCCGCTCGCTGGCCCGCGCCGCCGATATTCTCTCCGACCCCAGCAAGTACGATCCACGCACCCGGGAAACTGCCGATCACTCGTTACCCTACGTGATCGCCGCGGCCCTGGTCGACCGCCAGGTAACGCCGGTGCAGTTCACCATGGAAAGGATCATGGACCCGGCGATTCGTGCGCAACTGCGGAAAGTTGAAGTGGTCGCGGATCCCGAGATCGAGAAGGTATTTCCAGCACTACAGAGGGTGATCGTGAACATCAACACAACTGACGGACGTTCTTTCCACAAACAACTGGACTATCCCAAAGGCGATCCGCGCAATCCGTTGACGGATCAGGAGGTAGAAGAGAAGTTTTCTGCGCTGGCCGAAGGCGTGCTGTCCAGCGCGGCGCAGAAGCGAGTCAAGGAAGCGGTCTGGAATCTGGAGCGAGTGGGTTCCGTCAGCGAACTGATGGCGCTGATGGAAGCCGACGTTCGCAAGACCAAGACCGTAAAAGCCGAAAGCAGCAAGCGCCCGCGCGCTAAAGGCCAGAAGAGCCGCAAGCCGGTGCTGGCATAGTCGGGAGCGCAGCCGTGATCGCGTAGCAACGTCGCTTGGCTGGCAACATAGGTTCGGCCGCGCGGCAGGAGTTCTCTTATGCCTCAAACAATCGTCGAAAAGATCGCGCAAGCCCACCTCGCCGATGGCCCGCAGCGACCGCTGCGCACCGGCGACTTCGTTTCGATCCGGCCGTTTCACACCATGACCCACGACAACACCTCGGCCGTGATGAGCAAGTTCAAGACAATCGGCGCGAAAAAAATATACGACTCGAAGCAGCTCGTCTTTGCCCTCGATCACGATATTCAGAACCGAGACGAGGCCAACCTGAAGAAATACCGCTCGATCGAAGCCTTCGCCCGCGAACACGGCGTCGATTTCTATCCTGCCGGATCGGGCATTGGGCATCAGATCATGATCGAGCGCGGCTACGTCCTTCCCGGGTCGTTTGTCGTCGCGTCGGACTCGCACTCCAACATGTACGGCGCGCTAGGCGCCGTTGGCACGCCCATTGTCCGTACCGACGCTGCTGCGGTCTGGGCCACCGGCGAGTTCTGGTGGCAGATTCCGCGCACCATTCAGGTCGTTCTCGAAGGCAAGCTGCCGGAAGGCGTCAGCGGCAAAAACGTCATCATCGCTCTCTGCGGCCTGTACAACCACGACGAAGCACTCAACGCCGCTGTCGAGTTTTCTGGGCCGGGCGTCGCTAGCCTTTCCATGGACGCCCGCTTCTCCATTTCGAACATGAGCACAGAATGGGGACCAATCGTCGCCTGGTTCCCGGTAGACGAAGTCACCATCCACTATCTGCGCGGTGTTTACCAGCACCTGCAGGAACAAGGCATAGAACGCTTCACAGAGCAAGAGATCTCGCAGTGGATCCAAAATCCGCGGCGCCCCGATCGGGATGCCGCCTACGCTGCCCGCATCGTCCTTGATCTCAGTCGGGTCACGCCGCATGTCTCCGGGCCTGACACCGTGCAGGTCATGCAATCTCTCGCGGCCATCGAAAAACAAGGGGTTGCAATTCAGAAGGCATATCTGCTCTCTTGCGTAAACTCGCGCATCGACGACCTCGAAGCTGCCGCCTGGGTGCTGTGCGGGAAGAAAGTCGCGCCGGGCGTAAAGCTTTATGTTGGCGCGGCCAGCGCATGGACGCAACAGGAAGCGGAGAAGCGCGGCGTGTGGCAATCTCTGCTCGACGCCGGAGCCATTCCCCTTCCACCCAGCTGCGGGCCTTGCATCGGCCTCGGGACGGGTCTTCTGGAGAAAGGCGAAGTCGGAATCTCGGCCACCAACCGCAACTTCAAGGGCCGCATGGGATCGCGCGAAGCTCAGTGCTATCTTGCCAGTCCCGAAGTCGTCGCCGCATCGGCCATCGCAGGCTACATCACAGGGCCTCGTCGGTTTGAAGATCGCACGCTGGTCCGCAACTACGAAGAGTTCTCTACCGACGAACACGCCTCCGAGTGCGTGGAAATCCTGCCCGGATTCCCCGAACGCGTGCAAGGTCGACTCGTGTTGATGACGCAGGACAACGTCAACACCGACGCCATCTATGGCAAGGACTACACCTACCGCGACGACATGACGGCCGAGATGATGGCCCGCGTGGTCATGGAAAACTATGACCCGACATTTGCCTCACGTACTCGCGCCGGAGACGTCATCGTCGGAGGATTCAATTTTGGTACGGGCTCCAGCCGCGAACAGGCGGTCACTTGCCTGAAAGCCAAAGGCATCCCGCTGGTCATTGCGGCGAGCTTCTCGCAAACCTACCTGCGCAACGCCTACAACAACGGCTTTCTGTGCATCGAGGTTGCGGAGTTCGTGAAGCGTCTGCGCGAACAGTTCGCCAGCGACATCGCGGACAAAGAAAAGACCGTCATCCCGGGCGAGAACGTGGAAATCGACTTCACTACCGGTGCAGTCGTTTGGCGCGGGGAGCGCTTCTCCTTCCCGCCTCTCGGCAATGTGCCGCAGTCACTCGTCATCGCGGGCGGAGCGGAGAACGTCATCGCAGCGAAACTGGGACTACATCGCGAGCCACAGTACCAAGACGGCGTCGCCATTTCAGGAGACTAGCAATCATGGCAAAACATACCGTAGTCACTATGCCCGGAGATGGAATCGGCAACCAGGTTCTGCCCGAGGCTTTGCGGGTTCTGAAAGCTGTCGGCTTCGACGCCGAATACATCCATGCCGACATCGGCTGGGAATGCTGGTGCCGACAAGGCAATGCCCTGCCTGAGCGCACCGTCGATTTGCTGGCCAAGCACAAGCTGGGATTGTTCGGCGCCATCACTTCCAAACCCAAGAAGCAGGCGGAAGCCGAACTCGCGCCCGAACTTCGAGGCAAGGGCCATTCGTATTTCAGCCCCATCGTTACCATGCGGCAGCGCTTCCATCTCGATACCTGCATCCGTCCATGCATCTCGTTCCCGGGCAATCCGCTGAACTTCATCCGCAAGAAGACCGACGGAGGCTTCGAGGAACCACTTGTTAACGTAGTCGTCTTCCGCCAGAACACCGAAGGCCTCTACGCTGGTGTCGAGTGGACCAATCCGCCGGAGCAAGTTCGCGCTGCGCTAGCGACTCATTCCAAGTTCAAGGCATTTACCTCAGTTCCCGGTCTGGATCTTGCGATCTCGGTGCGCATCATCACTCGCCAGGCCGCGCGCAAGATCTGCCAAGCCGCCTTCGAGTGGGCAAAGAAGTACGGCTACAAATCCGTCACTATCTGCGAGAAACCCAACGTGCTCCGCGAAACTTCTGGAATGATGGAAGACGAAGCCAAGGCGGTTGCCAAGGAATATCGGGGGATTACGCTGCGATCGACGAACATCGACGCGCAGACCATGTGGCTGACCAAGAATCCGGAGGACTACGGAGTCGTGGTCGCCTCAAACCTGTTCGGCGACGTGATCTCCGACGCCTTCGCCGGACTGATCGGTGGCCTGGGCTTCGCGGCATCGGGCAACATCGGGGACGAAGTCGCGGTCTTCGAGCCAACGCATGGCTCCGCGCCCAAGTATGCCGAACTCAATCCGCCCATAGTCAACCCGATCGCGATGTTCCTTTCCGCAGTCATGATGCTGGAACACGTTGGCGAAGTGGAGAAGGCCCGCCGCATCCGCGAAGCGATTGCTGCTGTAATCAAAGAGGGCAAAGTTCGTACCTATGACATGATGCGCATTTCCGGCGGCGCCAAAGCCATCAGCCAGGGCGCGGCGAGCACCGTGCAAATGACCGACGAAGTCCTGGCAAAGCTGGCGCGGCTGTCGGCCTTAGCCGAGACGCACGCGGAACTCGCCGAAGTTGGCCGCAAATAGAAACGGTGATCTCATGACAGTCGCAACCGAAACCCGTACCGGCGAAGCTGGCCACTCGGGGCCAGAAATCCGATCGGATCTCCACGTGAGCATTGAGCCCCGCGAACGCGGCGGCATCACGGTTGAACTCGAGTCGCGGGTCAAGCCCTACTACGGCGAATCGATTCGCAGGCAGGCCGAAGAAGTGCTCGAAGCGCTTGCCGTGCGGCACGCGCAGGTTTCAATCCACGATGAAGGCGCGCTGCCATTCGTAATTGCCGCGCGCATCGAAGCCGCGGTGCGGCGCGCCGGACTGGGCGAGGGCACACGCGTGTTCCCCGACCGGATCGCGCTTCCCGAGTCTTCCGCACGCGACCGCCTTCGACGCTCGCGGCTCTACGTTCCCGGCAGCGAGCCCAAGTATTTCGTCAACGCCGCGCTGCACGGGGCCGATGCCATCATCCTCGACCTCGAGGATTCGGTCCATGCCAGCGACAAGGACTCCGCACGCCTGCTGGTGCGCAATGCGCTTCGCGCCGTCGACTTTCTGCAATGCGAACGCATGGTGCGCATCAACCAGCTGCCGCTGGGACTGGAGGATCTGGACGAGATAGTTCCCGAATCCCCTGACCTGATCCTGATTCCCAAGGTCGAGAGTCCAAGTCAGATTGTCGAGGCCACGGCGCGCATGGCGCAGATCAAAGCCGATTACGGCGTCACACGCCCGATCTGGCTGATGCCGATTCTTGAATCCGCGCTGGGAATCGAGAACGCATTCGCCATCGCCCAAGCCAGCGACAAGATCGTCGCGTTGACGATCGGACTGGAAGATTACACGGCGGACTTGGGTGTGGTGAAGACGGCAACGGGCGCGGAGTCGCTCTATGCGAGGCAGCGCGTTGTGAACGCCGCGCACGCGGCTGGCGTGCAGGCCATCGATTCGGTCTTTGGCGACGTCGGCGACATGGAAGGGCTGCGCACCTGGGGTCTGCAATCCCGCGCTCTCGGCTTTGAAGGGATGGGCTGCGTTCACCCGCTGCAGATCCCGGTGATTCACGACGCGTTCGCGCCCACGGCGGCGGAGATCGAGCGGGCGCGCAAGATCGTCGCAGCCTACAACGAGGCGCAACAGAAGGGCCTGGGAGTGGTGAGTCTGGGCTCGAAGATGATCGATCCTCCTGTCGTGCAGCGCGCGCTGAAGCTGATGGCACGCGCGCAAGCGATGGGGCTGATTGCGTAAAGATCGATCCGCGTGGTTGGGGTCGGAGCGTTTCCAGTTGTTTGTCGCAGGGGGTTCTGATGTCAGTCCTTGAAAAAGCTGAACTGGTCGCAAACGCGGCGGGACGTATCGTCCCGGAAACCGTCAACGGGCGTCCCCAAGTCCCGTACATGGGTGTCGGAAAACACCGGCCGCTCGATGGCAAAGCTTCTCCGGCCATCCGCACCGCGGCGGACTATCCTGAAAATGGCGACAAGCGCGTGCCCGACCTCGAAAGTGCTCTGCGGAAGTGCGGCTTGCGCGACGGCATGGTCGTATCTTCCCATCATCATCTCCGCGACGGTGACCGCGTCGCGCTCATGGCTCTGGAAGGCGCTGCGAAGATTGGCGTGAAGAACCTGACGTGGTTCCCCAGCGCGTCTTTTCCTTCGCAGAAGAGCGCGATCGAGTTGATGGAGTCACGCGTCATCGATCACATCGAAGGCAGCATGAACGGCCCGCTGGGCGACTTCTGCACGCAAGGCAAGATGCACGGCATGGGCGTCCTGCGCTCGCATGGCGGGCGCTGGCAGGCGATTCAGGACGGCGAAGTGCACATCGATATTGCCGTGATCGCCGCGCCTACGGCCGATACGTTCGGCAATTGCGATGGCTCCCACGGCAAGTCCGCGTGCGGCTCTCTCGGTTTCGCGCTGGCAGACTCGATCTACGCGGACCACGTTATTGTCGTCACTGACGATCTGGTTCCCTTCCCGTGCGTGCCGTGGCAGATTCAGGGCAACAATGTAGATTACGTCGTCGAGGTCGACTCGATTGGCGATCCTTCCAGAATCGTCTCGGGCACGACGCAAATCACGCGCTCGCCAGATCGGCTGCGTATCGCCGAGTTCGTGGCGCGCTTTCTGCGCGACGCAGGCATCATGCGTAACGGTTTCTCCTTCCAGGCAGGCGCGGGCGGAATCGCGCTGGCGTTCGTCAGCTATCTCAAGCAGATGATGAAGCAGGCCGGCGTGAAGGCCCGTTTCGTGCGCGGCGGATCGACCAAGTACCTCGTCGAGTTGCTGGAAGAAGGACTCACCGACTACATTCTCGACGGGCAGACGTTCGACCTCGACGGTGTGCGCTCCATGGCAATGAATCCGCGCCATGTCGCGACTTCCCCGTTCACTTCCTACAACTATCATGGCAAAGGGAATTTCGCATCGATGGTCGATGCAGTCGTTCTCGGCGCCACTGAAGTCGACACAAACTTCAACGCTAATGTGGTGACGCACTCCGACGGACGCCTTCTCCATGGCATTGGCGGATGGCAGAACTGCCTGGCCGCAAAGTGCACAATCCTGGCAGTGCCTTCGTTCCGCGACCGCATTCCGGTGATTGTCGATGAGGTGACGACGCTGTGTGGTCCAGGAGAGCTGATTGATGTTGTGGTGACCGAGCGCGGCATCGCGATCAACCCACGGCGTCAGGATCTTCTGGATGCGGTGAAGGGCTCGAAGTTGCCGATTCGGCCGTTGCGGGAAATCAAAGAAGAGGTCGAACGCATCTGCGGTGGGAAACCTCAACGACCGGTTCACCGCGATCGTCCGGTAGCTATCGTGAAGTGGGTCGATGGCACGGTGCTCGATACGGTCTGGCAGATCCCCTGAACGGGGATCCGCCCAACCGCATCAGACAAACACTACCAAACACTAAATGACCGTTTCAGTGAAGTTGACACTGCCGGTCTGCGTCGATCCCGCAGTGATCGTTACCGTTCCAGCTGTCGAGCCGGTGGTGTAGCTCACCGAGGCCTGGCCGAACGAATTGGTGATCGGGGTGGTGGTGGAGAAGGTGCCTCCCGCGCCGTTGTCGGTAAACGTCACGGTATAACCCGAAACGGCATTGCCATACTGGTCCGTCACCGAGACGACGAGCATGCTCGGCAGCAGTGTATTGGGGTTTGCCGACTGGTTATTGCCGGACACAATTGTAATTTTGGAGGCCGCAGCGGCAACCGATTTCTCGCTGGCTGTCACAGTCACGCTTCCAACGGATGCTGTCGCGACAAGACTCTGAGCCTTGGTGGGAAGCGTGTAGGAAGTGGTGGCTTCGCCAGTCGAATCCGTAATCGCCGGATTTGGCGAGAACTTGCCGCCCACGCCGTCGGTGAAGCTGACGGAAGCACCTACGACGATGCCCCCTGTGGAGTTCTTGGCCTTGACCACAATGGGGTTCGGCAGAGTCGTCCCAACCGTTCCAGTCTGTTTTCCGCCGGAAACAAGTTGCAACTGGGTAACGGCTACAGCCGTCGTTGCGGTCTCGGTAAAGGTCGCTGACGAGTAGCCGGTACTGCTGGCCGTGACGGTGTAGGTGCCGGCCGTGCCGGGCAGAGTGTAACTGGTCGATGCGATACCGCTGCTGTTGGAGACGGCTGGATTGGGACTGAACGTCCCGCCGCCGGTACCATCGGTGAAGGACACGCTCACGCCGGAAACGGCGATCCCATTGCTGGTGGCCAAGACAGTCAATGCCGTGGGCAGTGTGGTGCTGGTCACGCCTGACTGGTTGTTGCCGCCATTTACTGCGAGAGTCTTGGTTACCGTGGAAGTCTCTTTAAAGGTCGCCGAGGTGTAGCCGACAGAACCCGCCGTGATGGTGATCGACTTCGCCGACTTCGGCAGCGTGTAAATGGTGGACGCGATACCGCTGCTATTCGTCACCGCGGTGGCGGGATTGAAAGTACCTTTTGCCCCGTTGTCTATGAAGGTCACGCTGAGGCCAGAGACCGCGGTTCCGTTATTCGTGGCCTCCACGGTGAGTGGCGTCGGGAGCGCAGTTCCCGCCGGGCCCGTCTGGTTGTTGCCGCCCGTTACGGTAATAACCTTGCCCGACGTGGTGGCTGTCTCGGTGAAGGTCGTGGACGAAAAGCCTGTACTGCTGGCTGTGACTGTGTAGGTACCTGCGGTAGAGGGCAGTTTGTAACTGGTTGAAGCAATACCGCTACTGTTCGTAACGGCTGGGTTTGCGGTGAAGGTTCCCCCTGCGCCGTCCGTAAACGACACACTGACACCAGAGGTTACCGTGCCATTCGTTTTGGCCAACACGGTCAGTGCGGTCGGCAGTGTGCTGCCCGCAACGCCAGTCTGATTATTGCCGCCGTTCACGGCGAGAGTCTTGACGGGTGCGGTGGCCGTTTCAGTAAACGTGGCGGACGAATACCCGGCGCTGCTGCCCGTAATGGTATAAGTCCCGGCCGTGGTGGGCAGCTTGTAGGTGGTCGTGGCGATACCGCTGCTGTTGGTGACTGCCGGGTTCGGAGTGAAAGTTCCGTTCGAGCCATCGCTGAAAGCGACGCTGACGCCGGACACGGCCGTGCCGTTATTCGAGGCCAACACGGTTAAGGCCGTGGGCAGAGTAGTGCCGGTAGCACCAGTCTGATTATTTCCGCCGGTTGGGGTGAGAACGGTCGCCTGCGTCAGATACCAGGATGTGGTGGTGTCGTCGGTCTTGAGGAAGTTGAGCAGTGAGGTTGCAACCTTCAACTGTCCGTACTGCGATGAAGGATGCGTTCCGTCAGCGGAGAAATCCGCGCAGTCCCATTCCAGTCCGTCTTTCCGGCCCAGCATGCCATTCGACCAGTAGTACGGTCCCCATGACATCCAAGGTGCGACGACCGGTCCCAACGCGGGGTTGTAGTTCAAATTGAGGTTGCCGTTGATCTGGTCCTGAATCGCCCACTTCGTTGCGAATCCTACTTCATAGGCATACGGCTCAGGATTGTCAGCATGGCCGACGCCATTGGAGTATCCGCCATACACACGCGACGAGAAGTAGACCATTTTCAAATTCGGGAAGAGCGTGTGCATGGTCTGCATCATGGTCTCGTATTCGCTCTGGAGTTGCGTGATATCGCTGGGGAAGGTTCCGGTAGAAATTCCGTCGGTATCTTCCATCCAGACCACGACCACCTGGTTGGCAGTGACCCCGGCTTGCGGCAGATAGTTATTCATTACTGTGGCCCAATACGGCGAAGTCGTAGTCGAAAAGACATAGGGAGTGCCGCCGCCCTGGGCGCCGTTGACAATCACCAGATAGGGATTCTTTGCGGGATCGGCATACGCGATGGGAAGGAACCGGCCAAACTCGTTCTGGGCGGTCGATTCGCCGATGGCCATCATCACGTATTTGCCGGTCGGACTGTAGTTCCCGTTGGCATCGAGAGGAACAATTCCTTTGGCGAAGTTGACGCCGTCAGCATCGTGCGATGCCGGCCGCACGTTGCTGCCATTGGGATACAAGCCGCCTTCGGAACCCTGATAGGTTCCGGTGCCCAGATCGGTGAGGGCGGTCATGGGAGTCGTGGTGTTGGGAACGTCGAAGGAGATGTCGTTGCAGTTGTCCGCCAAGTTGGCGAATACGCCGATCGAAACCGGAGCGGTGGCAGTGGAACCAGAACTCGTGTCGGTGACTTTGACGGTGAAGGTGTAGTTTCCTGTGGCCACGGTGGAGGCAATCGTGCCCGTAATGGCGCCAGTACTGGAGAGCGTCAATCCAGAAGGCAATGTGGAGCCAGACGACAATGCCCATGTATAGGAACCGGTTCCACCCTCGGCGGCGAGATTGGTTTCATAACCAGCGTTCTGCGTCGCCTGTGGCAGGGTCGGCGGACTCGAGACCACCAGAGCAGTGGGCGCGATCCCGTTTCCGCTGAGGGTCAGTCCGTTATCGATCACCTGGGTATAGGTGAGATCCAGAGCGCCGGTTTCGGACTCCACTCCGCTCGGGGTGTAGTACACCGTAATCGGCAGACTGCCACCCGCCGCAATCGTGGCGGGAAGAGTCACGTTGTTCGTTGTGAAACTCGGGGGCGACAGCGTGATCCCGGTTAACGTCACAGAACCGGTGCCGCTATTGGTGATGGTAACGGCTTGTCCTGCGCTCGTCGTCCCGACCTTTTGGTTCGGAAAAGTGACGGACGACTTATTCAAGGTGGAGACGCCAGTACTGACAATTCCAGTACCGGTCAGCGGCACCTTAAAGACGGTGCTGTCACTGAGGTTGATGACGAAGTTGCAGTTATAGTTCTGCGCCGCGGTCGGATTCAAAAAGATCGAATAATGGGTAATGCTCTGGGTCAAGCCGAAGGAAAATGGAGCCACTCCAGACGCGATGTCATAGCCGGGACAGTCAAACCCGATGCTCTCGATGGTGAGGCCTTTGCCCGTGAGGTTGGTGATGGTCAGCACCTTACTGCCTGAAGGCACGCCGATGTATACGTTTCCAAAGGCTAGAGAAGATGGCGAAGAAGAGAGGTCTTGCGCGAGAGCAGGGAGAGTCGCGGCCAAAATCAGCAAAATGCCAAGGGCAGCAAGGGTCAGGGCGGGGCGGGTCTGTGCTTTCATGGATCCTCTCATCAGGGAGAACTTTGGGTGTACGTATCCGGACGACGAAGGGGGTCGGCGCCCGATTCGAAACAGCTGGTTGAGCCTTCCGGAGGGGCGCGGATAACAAAAGCACGCCGCTCGGCCGTACCTTGATATAGACCTTGGGAATCGCTCGTCGTGTCTCGCAGGCGGTGCCCAAGAAAGCACGAGGACCGAGGGGAGTTGGGAACCATTGTGGATTCCGACGGATGGGCCGTCAAGGATGAAAGTTCTTGCACACTCGGAAGTCTCGGAAAGGCCGCAAAACGGGCCCTAGGCGGGGAAATCCCAACCTTCTTCTTTCATCTTGCGGTTGGTCCAATGCTGAAGCTGTTCGAAGAGGGCAGGTTCGATGACGGCGAAGCGGACGCCGACGCGGCCTTCGTCGCCGACCCACATGAGTCGGGCTTTGGCCTGGAAGAGGATATCGGTTTCTGGCAGGACGAAGCTGATGTCGAGCAATCCGGCAAAGCGCAGAGGCTCTTTGAGGCCATCGAGGCCCATTCCGCCGGTGCTCAAGTTGACTCCCAGCACGCAGATTTCCTGGCCTTGTGAACTTCTAATTGTGACCGGAATCTCGACACGGGTGCGGAAGAACTTCTGCTGCTCGCTGCTGATGAAGCCCATGGAAGCGGCGGTTTCCCCGGGAGCGAAGTTGATGTTGTATTCCTTCAGCTTGCGACTCAGGGTGCGACGGGAAATGCCGAGTTGCTCGGCAGCGAGGGTGCGCTGACCTCCGGTGCGCTCCAGAGCTTTAATGATCATCTGCTCTTCCATGCTGTCGAGATTGCTGACCGGCATGGATGCTGTTTGACGCAGCGCGGCAGGCTCTCCAGTAAGCGCGGCGTTGAGCCGGGAGAAGTCGATTTCGGAGCCGGAGGTTTCCATCGCCATCTTGGCGACCAAGTTACGCAATTCGCGAATGTTGCCCGGCCAGGGATGCGAGAGCAGCGCAGAAATCGCCTGCGTAGAAAAATTCTTACTGGGTGCTTTCAGGCGCAGAAAATGTTCAGCGAGGGCAACGATATCCTCGGGGCGCTCGCGAAGCGGTGGAACGCGGAGCTGAATCTGACCGAGACGGTGAAAAAGATCCTGGCGGAACCGGCCGTCTTTGACCGCAGCTTCGAGATCCTGGTTGGTGGCCGCGACGATGCGGACATCGACCTTGATCTTACGGTGGCCGCCGAGGCGGTAGAAAGGCTGGCCATCGAGCACGCGCAGCAGTTTCACCTGCGTCTGCAGTTGCAGTTCACCGATTTCGTCGAGGAAAAGCGTGCCTCGGTCGGCCATTTCGAACAGACCTTGTTTGGAGGAGTCGGCACCGCTGAACGCGCCTTTTTCATATCCGAAGAGTTCGCTTTCAACGAGGTTCTCGGGAAGCGCGGCGCAGTTGATGTCGACCCAAGGTCGGATGCGGCGGTTCGAAGACTCGTGAATGGTGCGGGCGATGAGTTCCTTACCAGTACCAGTCTCGCCAGTGATCAGCACGGTTTCCGTGTGGCTTGCGACGCGGTCGACCAGTGCCATAAACCGGTGCATCACGGGGCTGGCCAGAATGAATATCGTGTCGTCAATCTTGCGGGAAATCACGCCCGGTGGGGGCGAGGCTAGCATCGGGGATGTCGCGTTCGCGACACTGGGACTCGTTGCGGCCAGCGGCATGACCACCGCGATCAGCGCCGCCGGGGCGGTGCCCAGAATCGTCGCCGAGAACTGCACGGGAAAGCTCGGTCCAGTCTTGGGTTGAGCGAAGAGGCGGCATTGATAGTCAACGGGCGCGGAAATGGCCGACAGAATCGCCTTGCGCAAGAGAGAACGGTCTTCGCCGTTTACCTTTTCGGCTTGGGTAAAGAGCCCACAAAAGTCTCGCCCCACAAGTTCCTGAGATGAATATCCAAAGAGTCTGGAGAATGCGGCGTTGCACGCCTTGAATTCTCCCTGGAGATCGGCGGAGAAAACGGCCAACTGCGCAGACGCTGCGTTCGCGGCGCCATTTGGGACGCTGGTAAACGGCTCTTGCTGGTCCGAACTATGGTGCGGAGTCGGCATATGTCGGCGTTTGGAATGATGGTGACACAGGCGGGGCGCTTCGACCGAGAGGCGTGTTACGAAGGGCGTAACCAAGGTAACGTCCGTCTGAAGATTAGCTTGCAGAAATGTGCACACTAAGCAGGGCGGATGCGGGTCGAATGAGTGGAGTACTTTACTACTTGCCTTCCGATACGAACAGGCTCGACACCTGGTAATAGCCGGTGTACGCGTATGACTTCAGGTCGTCGGTCACGAACATCTCACGCATGGAGAGGAGACCGGTGCGGTCGGCAGGCGCGAATTCCTTGAAGAGCGTACGTCGTCCGGTCACGAGATCGACGCTCTCGAGACGGTAAGGAATCTCGGAGCGGCGGTAGACGAGTACGGACCGGCCGTCGGCACTCCACTGCGCGACGACGTCCGATTCGGCAAGGCCGGGCACGGGCTGCGGCTCACTGCCTTCGATCGCGTAGATGGAATATTTTCCGTCGCTCCCTCGCGCCAAGACTCGCCTCCCGTCGAAAGACAGCTTGCCATCGCGGGTGCCTTCCGGAGTCACCGGGCGCGGGGCGGGGCCACCGACTTCCTGGATATAGAAGCGCGTGCCCTTGCCCGGTTCGTTGCCGCAGATAAGAATGCGCTTACCGTCGCGGAACCACTGGGCACTGACATAGTTCTCGATCTCGCCGCGCGCAAGCTGTTGGGTCTGGCCTGCGCCGGTGGGATAGATCACAAGCTGAGGCGGCCGGGACTGGACCACGGCGAGCGCCGACTTGCCGTCGGCGGAGAGGTCGGCGGGCCATCCCTCGCCCAAGCGGACAACCGGAGAACCCGCGGGCGAGCCACTGGTCTTGCGCAGGCACACAGCGTAGTTGCTTCCCAGGCCGGTCTCGGCGAACAGAAGCGTCTGCCCATCCTGCGAGAGTGCGCGCACATGAGATGTATTGAGCCAGGAGAGGTCGCGATCGTCTGCGTCGCCGGGTGTGTGCACCATCGCTACATAGCGGTAGTCGACGCGATTGGCGAGCCAGCGTCCGTCGCGAGCGACGTCCTGGATCGTGAGGCCGCCCGGAGCCTGGGAGGCGATGCGGCGCTTGCCGCTCAGCGTCACGCCGTAGACGGTGTAGCTTCCGCCGCTGAGGCTTGCAGAGAAAAGGATCTCGCCGGCGTCAGGAGACCAGGCCAGCCCACGCGCGCTCCAGTAGCCGTCCGAAAGCACGGTGTTGTTTCCGGAGAGGTCGATGACATTGACTGCACCACGGTCATCCCACTTGCGCGGGTGCTCGAAATACGCGATGCGATCTCCGCGCGGCGAGAAACGCAGATCGCTCATATAGCCGCTCACCTCGCGAAGCACGTGGCCGATTGGGTACTCAAGGCGGTCCTTGCCCGCGACTTCGCGAATGATGGCGAGTTGCGAGCCGTCGGGTGAAAAGTCGGCCTGCCGCACGCCCTCTTGAACCTCGCGCGGCGCCCCGCCTCCGAGAGGCATGCGCGCCAGCGTTCCCGTGAACAGCCGGTACCATACGTAGCGGGCATCCAGAAGGACGGCGAGTTCCCCCTGGGACGAAACCGCAAGCAGATGCATCCCACGCGGGCCCAGAGGTTGGGGTTCGGGATAATCAGGGCGCACCGTGAAGACTTGCGGCGTGTTGCCCCAGCTCGCAGCGCTGTAAACGACAGTCTGTTGGTCGGCCGCGAAGGCTGCCTGGAACACAGCCTCGCGCCGGAAGTTCAGCTGGCGAAAGACGAGCGGCTCCGGACCGCGTCCCGCGCGGAAAGCGAACAGCAGCGCAACTGCAGCGACGACGGCAAATAAAGAGGCAAGCATCCAAGCGACGCGCGCGCGGTCTGCTCGCCGGCCGGTGCGCGCGACAGGCAGTCCCGGGGAGGTTCCGCTCCGAGTCCCAGACGTCACTCCGGACGTCGCACCAGACGGCGACCCGGTTTGCGAACCGCCTTCCGAAATCCACCGCAGCTCTTCCCACAGATCGCCCGCCGACTGCCAGCGGTCGTCGGGATCCTTCTCCAGACAGACGCCGATGGTGCGCTCCAGCGCCGGCGGAGTGAGCGGCTGCAGTTTGCTGATCGGGTCGGGATCGTTGTGCAGAATGGCCGAGGCCACGCTGAACTCGCTCTTGCCCTGAAACGCGCGGCCGCCAGTCACCATTTCGTAGAGCACGGCGCCTAACGAAAAAATGTCACTGCGGGCATCGACTTCGTTCCCCTCGACCTGCTCGGGTGCCATGTACGGGACGGTTCCCAGGACCGCGCCGTGTTTCGTCATAGGCGTAGCCCGCGGTGTCATGTCGGTGAGCGTCACTCCCGCGCCCATTTGCGGATCGGCTTTCGCCAGGCCGAAGTCGAGCAGCTTGGCGCCGGATTTCGTCAGCATGATGTTGCCCGGCTTCAGGTCACGATGCGTCACGCCGCTGCGGTGCGCTTTGTCGAGGGCGCTCGCGATCTGCGTTCCATACTGAAGGACTTGCGCCACCGGCAGAGGCCCTTTTTCCAGACGCGCGGCCAGCGATTCGCCCTCCAGGAATTCCATGACAATGAAGTCCAGGCCGTCTTGCCGGCCCACATCATGCAGCGTGCAGATGTGGGGATGATTCAGGCTGGAAACAACTTTGGCTTCGCGCTCGAAGCGTTGGCGGCGCGTCGCATCGTCAGAGAGATGGTGCGGAAGAATCTTGATAGCGACCGTGCGGTCGAGACGCGTGTCCCGAGCCCGATACACTTCTCCCATGCCGCCTGCGCCAATGGGCGCAAGGATTTCATACGGGCCAAGTCTGAAGCCGTTGAGCAGCGCCATGGATGGATGGGCGGATTATAAGCTCTCCGCGGGGAGAGCCGCGGCAATTTAGATCATGGGGCACCCCTGCAAACAAATCCTGCCTTAACACTTCGGTTTGGATGCCCCCACCTTTGGGTGGTTACTTAAGTAAGCTTTAGAACCCTTAACCCTTGAAATACGATGCGGGCAGGCTCGAACCGGGAGAGATGTCTTCCACGAGGGCCGAGCGCGGGCTGCAAAGTCCGCGCAGTAAATTTTTGTGTGTTCGCGGGAGGATGACGAGGGCGTCATTCGGGGACAGCGCGCTTCGAGGCCGAGAAGCTTCGCAGCCAGGGTTGTACATGAAAGCAGAGACGGACGGATTGTCGATTCAGACGAAGGCATTCGTCGGCATCACCGCGTCGTTCGGCGTGGTGGTGCTGGGGTATGCCTTGCTGCATTGGCAATCGCACGACCTGATGCGGTTCGCGTGCTACCTGGCAGTGGCGGTGCTGGCTTCTGGACTGAAGGTGCAACTGCCCGGCATCGACGGCACCATGTCGGTGAACTTTCTGTTCATCCTGCTGGGCGTGCTGGAACTGAGTCTTCCCGAGACGCTGCTGATCGGCTGCACGGCGACTCTGGTGCAGAGCGTCTGGCAAGCGCGCAAGCGGCTGGATCCGGTCAAGGTGCTGTTCAACGTGGCGGGCATGATGGCCAACGCCAGTGCCCTTACCTATCTCAGCTATCACTGGCTGGCTGCCAGGTTCGGATCGAACAAACCCATTCTGCTGATGGTCGCGGCGTTGGTGTTCTTCTTCGCCAACACCTTGCCGATCTCAATTGTTATCGCGATGACCGAGGGCAAATCGAGCCGCAAGGTTTGGTCCGAATGTTATTTCTGGTCGTTCCCGTATTACCTGGTGGGTGCGGCAGCAGTGGGACTTGTGGGGATCGTGAACCGAGCGGAGGGATGGGAAACCTCGCTGCTGATTCTGCCCTTGATCTATTGGGTGTACCGCTCGTACCGGCTCTACCTTGGCAGGCTGGAGGCTGAGAAAGAGCGGGTCGAGGTAGAAAAACGGCACGTGGAGCAGATCGCGTCGTTGAACATGCGTACGATCGAGGCGCTGGCGCTGGCCATCGAAGCCAAAGACCAAACCACGCACACGCATCTGCAGCGCGTGCGCACGTACGCCGTGGCAGTCGCCACTCAACTGAATCTGCCGGAGGGCGAGATTGAGGCGCTGCGCGCCGCCGCCCTGCTGCATGACATCGGGAAGCTGGCGGTTCCGGAACAAATCATCAACAAACCCGGCAAACTCACTCCGGAAGAATTCGAAAAGATGAAGGTGCACCCTCTGGTCGGCGCCGAGATCCTGGAGCGGGTGGCATTCCCGTACCCGGTAGCGCCGATTGTGCGGTCGCATCACGAGCGCTGGGACGGGACGGGATATCCCGAGGGCTTGAGCGGAGAACAGATTCCAATTGGAGCGCGCATTCTGGCCGCTGTGGATTGCCTGGACGCCCTGGCTTCTCACCGTCAGTATCGTCCCGCGTTGCCGTTGGGCGAGGCGATGGCGAAGGTGAAGGAGAAGTCCGGCAGGTGGTTCGATCCACAGGTGGTCGAAATTCTTCAAGATCGCTATGTGGAATTGGAGCGCATCGCGCAGATGTCAGAAGACACAGGGGGTCTTCGCGGGCTCTCTAAATCGGTGCGGGTGGAGCGCGGCCAGGCACCAGCAGCAGGATTCGAACGAGCTGAACCCACCCACGGTCCCTCGGACAGCGGAGACTTCCTGGCCTCGATTGCGTCGGCGCGGCAAGAGGCGCAAACGATGTTTGAGCTGAGCCAGGACCTGGGCGTGTCGCTGAGTTTGAGTGAAACGCTGTCGGTCCTGTCAATGCGGCTGCGCCGCATGATTCCCTACGACTCAATCGCAGTGTTCGTGAACCGGAACGGATGGCTGTTGCCGGAATTGGTGAGCGGCGAAAACTTCCGCATGCTGTCGTCGCTGAAGATTCGCGTGGGCGAAGGGTTATGCGGATGGGTGGCCGCCAACTGCAAGCCCATTGTGAACGGGAATCCGCAGGTGGAAGCCGGCTATATTGTCGATCCGGGCAAGCATACGACGCTGCAATCGGCGCTGGTGGTGCCTCTCGAGGGCTTGAATGGCGTGGTTGGCGTGCTGGCCATGTATCAGGCGAATCGCGATGCCTTCACCCCCGATCATTTGAGAATCTTGCTCGCGGTGGCCTCGAAAGTCGCGCTTTCCGTCGAGAACGCGTTGAAGTACCAGCAGGCGGAGAGTTCGGCGACGACGGATTATCTGACGGGCCTGCCCAATGCTCGTTCGCTGTTCGTGCACCTGGCGCAGGAGGTGGCGCGCTGCCGCCGCATGAAAACGTCACTCGCGGTGCTGGTGTGCGACATCGACGGCTTCAAGGCGATCAACGATTCGTTCGGGCACCTGGAGGGCGACAAACTGCTGCGCGAGTTTACGACGCGCCTGAAAGACGTGTGCCGCGGCTACGACTATGTGGCGCGCATGGGCGGAGACGAGTTTGTGATTACCGCTCCCGGACTCACTGCGGAAGCGGCGAAAGATAAAGCCGATCGTCTGAACCAAGCGGCGATCGAATCCGGACGGCATGTTTGCGGGCGGGATGTGATCACGCTGAGTGTGGGGATGGCGTTCTGCCCCGACGACGGTACCGATGTGGAACGGCTGCTGGCCGAGGCCGACCGCCGAATGTACTCCATGAAGCAAATCCACCACGCAGAAGCAATTACCCGCGAGCAGGACACAAAGTCCCGCGGAGCGACGGCGGAATAGGAGACTTCGAACCATGCTGGGGCGGAAAATTGCGTGGCATGGACTCGCCATCGTCGCTACGGTGCTGCTGGGAGGACTGCTCTCGGCCACGCTGGTGCGGCTGGCGCCGGGGTTTGATGTGGATGAAGCGCAGCTGGATCCTCACCTGAATTCAGCCAGTGTTCAGGCCCTGCGCCAGGCGCGACTGGACCAGCACAACATCTTCCGTTTCTATTTTCATTCCTTGCAACGTGCGGCTCATGGGGATCTAGGAACTTCGATGTCGCTGGGCCAACCGGTGAGTATGCTACTGCGGGAGCGCGCTCCGCTGACGCTGCGGCTGGTGGGGATTGGATTGCTGCTGAGCTGGGCCGTCGCCATGGCAATGGCACTGAGCGCAGCATGGCTGCGCGCATCTACTTTCGACGCGCTGACGACGGCGATCAGCGGAACATTTCTCTGCATTCCGGCGGCAGTGCTGGCGCTGCTTTCGGTGTTGTGGAACGTGCCGGGAGCCCTGGCAATTGGGCTGATCGTGTTTCCGCGGGTGTACCGCTATGCACGAAATCTGCTGGCCAAGGCCTATTCCCTGCCCCACATCATTACGGCACGCGCCAAGGGTCTCAACGAGTGGCGGATTTTGTTCTGGCACGTGGTCCCGCTCGCCGGGCCGCAGTTGTTGGCAGTGGCGGGAGTGTCGGTGAGCGTCGCCGTGGGCGCGGCAATCCCGGTGGAAGCGTTGTGCGGCTTGGCGGGAGTTGGACAGTTGGCGTGGCAGGCGGCACTAGCGCGAGACCTGCCGTTGCTGACGAATTTGACCATCATGGTTACGCTCGTAACCTTGCTGGCCAATTCGGGGGCAGATGTAATCGGACATATGCTTCGAGGTCAGGAAGCATGAAGCTGTGGCGCATTAATGTCTGGCGAAGCTTGGCGTGTGCGGTTTTGCTGGTCGTAGTCAGCGTGTCGCTGGCAGCGAACTGGTTGGCTCCAGCGGGATATGCGAAGCAGTATCGCGAGGCTGCCGACGCGCCTCCGTCGCACCAGCACTGGCTGGGCACGGACGAACTTGGACGCGACCGGTTTGCGCGGGTGCTCTATGGGACGCGCATTTCGCTGCTGCTGGCACCGGCCGCAGCGCTCTTGTCGACGCTAATGGCAGCTCTCGTCGGTGGGCTGGCGGGATACCTGGGGGGCACCTGGGCGCGGGCTGCGATGGCGGTGACGGATCTGTTCCTGTCGCTGCCATGGCTGTTTCTGCTGATCACGGTTCGGGCGGTGATGCCGCTCAACGTGTCGCCGTTGGTCTCGGTGATGGTGACTTTTCTGATGTTGGGGCTGTTGGGGTGGACGAGCGCGGCGCGCGTGTTGTGTTCGACCGCAGGCTCTTTGCGGAGTTCGGATTTTGTGCGGCAGGCAAGAGCGTCAGGTATTCGTGGCGCTCGGTTGTTCTGGATTCATGTGCTTCCGAATCTGAAGCCGGTGCTGTATGCGCAGTTCTGGATCTCGATTCCGGCGTTCATCCTGAGCGAAGCGAACCTCGGCATCTTGGGACTGGGTGTAGCCGAACCGATGCCGTCGTGGGGAAGCTTGTTGAAAGAGTTGGAAGGGCTGGTTTCACTGGGCGAAGAGCCGTGGAAGTTCGTGCCCTTGGTATTGCTGGTGGTCGTGGTGACTTCGTTTCAGTTTGTACTTTCGAAGCATGATGAAATGCCCGCATGACGGGCCTCCGGGAAGGTTGGCGGTGATGGCAGCAAAGAGCAAAGAAGCAATTTTGATTTCGCTGGTCTGCCTGGGAATGCTGGCGGGCTCGGCAGTGGCGCAGGGCGAACTGCGGTTTTGCCTGCGCTCGGAACCGAAGACATTTGATCCTTTGAAAGTCGAAGACGACGCGTCGGTAGCGATCCGCTATTTGACCGGAGGCGTGCTGCTCCGCCTCAACCGTCAGACACAGGTGTTGGAGCCCGAACTGGCGCAGTCGTGGAAGGTCTCGAAAGACGGAAAGGAGATCACGTTCAAGCTGCGTAGCGGAGTCTCGTTTTCCGATGGCACGCCCTTTTCCGCGGAGGACGTCGCCTATACCGTAAAGCAGTTGATGGATCCGGCGCTGCATTCGCCGACGGGAGACGCGTTCCGTTCGGGACCGGGTGACGTAGAGACAAAAGTTATTTCCGCCACGCAGATTTCGATTACCTTTCCGGCGCCTGTGGCCGGACTCGACCGGCAGTTCGATCAGGTGGCGATTCTGTCGGCGCACTCCGGCAAAAAGGAAATGGCAGTGCTGGGGCCGTTCATGGTGGCCGATTACAAGCCGGGGGCAACGGTTCTGCTGAAGCGCAATCCCAATTACTGGAAGACGGATGCGCAGGGACGGAAGCTGCCCTATCTGGATTCGATCAAGCTGGACATTCAGCCGAACCGCGACGTGGAAATGCTGCGCTTCAAGCGCGGGGAAATCGATTTGATCAACACGCTCGACAGCGAGTACTTCGACAAGCTGGCTTCGACTTCTCCGCAACTGGTGCATGATGCGGGCGCATCGCTCGACAGTGAGCAGATGTGGTTCAACGAAGTCAGCAAGTCACCGTTGCCGGGATACAAGAAGAACTGGTTCCGGTCGGCAAATTTCCGGCGTGCGATTTCGCAGGCGATCAATCGCGAGGATCTGGCCCGGGTCGTGTTCCGTGGGCATGCGCAGCCGGCGGTGGGTCCGGTGTCGCCCGCGAACAAGTTCTGGTTCAACGCCCGACTGAAGGCTGAGCCCCATTCTGCGGATGCCGCTGTGAAAGCGTTGCAGGGCGAGGGCTTCCGTCTGGAAAACGGCACACTAAAAGACAGAGACGGCAATGCGGTGGTGTTTTCGATCATTACCAACGCGGGAAACAAATATCGCGAGCGCATGGCAACGATGATTCAGGAGGATCTGCAAAAGATCGGAATTCAAGTGAACGTCGTGACGCTCGACTTCCCTTCCTTGATCGAACGCATGACGCAGACCTTCGACTACGAAGCGATCTTGCTCGGCCTGACCAATGTCGGACTCGACCCGAGCGAGCAGATGAACGTGTGGCTCAGTTCGTCGGAAAATCACCAGTGGAATCCGTCGGAGAAGGCTCCGGAAACTGCGTGGGAAGCGGAGATTGACAAACTGATGCGGGCGCAGGCGTCGTCGGCCGATCCGAAGAAGCGTAAAGAAAGTTTCGACCGCGTGCAGGAGATCGCCGTCGAGCAGGCTCCGTTTATTTACCTGGTGAATCGGAATGCGCTGTCGGCAGTCGCTGCCTCCGTGCAGGGCGCAAGCCCGGTGATCCTGGTGCCGCAGACGTACTGGAATGCGGAGCGGCTGACGGTCAAGTGACCGTCAACGTCTTCCGCTCAGAACTCAAGACGTTGAAACCATTAACCCCAAAGGACGCTAAGGTACACGAAGGAATGGTCGACGAATCACAAAGCGGATATCTCTTATCGGCCCACCTGTGGCTGCGTTATGGGAAAAAGCCTCCGGTGCTGCGCGATGTGGACGTGGACATCTGCCGCGGCGAAGTGCTCGGTCTCATTGGCCAGAGTGGATCGGGCAAGAGCACGCTCGCCATGGCGATTCTGGGCCTACTCGATCGCAAACACACGCAGGTGGAAGGTACGGTCAGCTTCGACGGGGCCGACCTGCTGCGACTGAGCGAGTCGGACCTGCGTGCCCTGCGCGGAAGGAAGCTGGCCCTGGTGCTGCAGAGTCCATTGTCGTCGTTGAATCCTGCGTTGAAAATTCGGACCCAGTTGAAAGAGGCGTGGGGGGCTCACGCATCGGGATCGAAGGCAGATCGCGAGGCCGCGATCCGGGCTGCGCTAGAAAGCGTGAGCCTGCCGGCCACCGATGAGTTCCTGCGAAAGTATCCTTCCCAAATGAGCGTTGGCCAGGCACAGCGCGTGCTGATTGCGATGGCCGTGATGCACCGCCCCGCGCTGTTAATTGCCGACGAAGCCACCAGCGCACTCGACGTGATCACCCAGTCCGAGATTCTCGCGCTGTTTCGCGAGCTGAACCGCTGCTTCGGAATGGCGATCCTTTACATCTCACACGATCTCGCCTCGGTAGCGGGAATCTGCGACCGCATTGCGATCCTGCACGAAGGCCAAATCGTCGAGACGGGATCCACCGAACAGGTATTGACTAGTCCTCGCCACGAATACACGCAACGCCTCATGGCGGCCATGCCGAAGATGCCGCAGCCGCAGCGACTCGCAGTTGGCCAGGCAGCAGCTCTCTAGGATTGCTGAGCAGCCTCGCGGCCCCCATTTCAAACTCACTTGGTAACCCACCGCAGAGGACTGAGGTCACATGCGCGCCGATTGCAAGTGAGACAGAGTGTCCCACGCCCACCCTCACGGGACAGAGTGGCCCAACCGACCCCTTTTAGGATTCGACAATGCCCCATAGAACCAATGACTTACAGGACTCGCATTGGCCGCTCCCGTGCAACAGTAGGGCTGGGTACGAAGCTCGATCTTTTCCCCCCATCAAGAAAGTAGGGTGAGATTTTATGGAGCACGCGACGAAGACACAGAAACCTAAGTGGCGCGGGGAACGACATAGCGCCGCATGGGGTAAGCGCTTGAGCCTGGTCCTTCTCCTGGCAACGGGGATGGCGTTTGGACAGCGCTGGAACAACCCCATGTCGGGCGAATCGAACGGTCGATTCTCCTCGCGGATCGCCCCCGAACTCTCGGGGCTTCTGGCGAAGGCGCACCAGGGAACGACGCACGGCCAGACCGTGAAGGTCATCGTGCAGTACAAACAGGTGCCGACGGCAGCGCACTACGCCACCATGCAGGGCCGGGGGGGACGCCTGCACTCGAAGCTGCACATGATTAAGAGTGCGGCGTTCACGATTCCGGTCAGCGCCTTGGCGGCGTTAGAGGCTGACCCCGAAGTCGCGTCCGTGACCATCGACCACCCGATGCAGCTCATGGATGACTATGCGGACGCTGCTTCGAACGTCAGCGCTGCCATCAGCGCCGGCTACAACGGAGCGGGCGTTGGCGTCGCGGTGATTGATAGCGGCATCAACGACAGTCATCCCGATCTCCGGGATTCCACCCAGACTACCTCGCGCGTTGTCTACCACAAGGACTTCACTGGGACGCCGACCACCAACGCGAGTGGTGGAAATTATGACCTCTACGGCCACGGCACGCATGTCGCCGGAATCATCGGCGGCAACGGGTACCTTTCGGCGGCCCGCCTGGCGGGCGTGGCGCCGGCAGTAACCCTGATCGACCTTCGCGCTCTGGATGCCAACGGCGCCGGGTCTGACAGCACGGTGATCGCTGCCATCCAGGCTGCCATCAATCTGAAGAACACCTACAACATTCGCGTCATCAACCTGTCGCTCGGGCGCGGCATTCCCACGAGCTACACGCAAGACCCTCTGTGCCAGGCCGTGGAAGCGGCGTGGAACAGCGGGATTGTCGTGGTGGTAGCCGCCGGTAACTATGGACGCCTCAGCGTCAACGGAAGCAACGGTTTTGGAACGATCACGGCTCCCGGCAACGATCCTTATGTGCTGACCGTCGGCGCCATGAAGACCATGAACACCTATAGTCGAACCGACGACCAGAAGGCCAGCTACAGTTCCAAGGGCCCCACCGCTTATGATCATGTGGTCAAGCCCGACATCATGGCTGACGGCAACGCCATTCTTTCGTTGTCGGCTCCTGGTGCGACGCTGGAAGCCGCATACCCCGGTGATCTGGTGGCGGGAACCGACGGAGCCAACGATTATTTCCGTCTGAGCGGCACCAGCATGGCGACCCCGGTCGTCAGCGGAGCAGTCGCGTTGCTGTTGCAGCAGAACAGCGCATTGTCACCGGACCAGGTGAAAGCGCGTCTGATGAAGACCGCCTATAAGTCTCTTCCCACGACCTCGGTCGCGTGGGTTCCACACCTGACCCGCAACTACACCGAGTTCTATGATCTGTTCTCCATCGGCTCGGGGTACTTGGACGTGCAGGCAGCTCTGGCGAACACCGATCTGGCTTCGGCCTCGGCCGGTGCCGCGTTGTCGCCGTACGTAGTCTTCAACCCGTCCACCCGGACCGTCTCGCTCGTAAACGGAAACGGGGCTGTCCTGGCGGGCTCCGTGGTTTGGGGTTCGTCGGTGGTCTGGGGCACCTCGGTGGTTTGGGGTTCCTCGGTCGTCTGGGGTTCGTCCGTGGTGTGGGGAAGTTCACTGCCCTGGAGCGACAACACCTCGAGTGCGTTCAGCGTGGTGTGGGGATCGAGCACGGGCACGGCTTCAGCCACAAGCGTGGTGTGGGGTTCGTCCGTGGGCACCGCCAACGGCGCGTTCTCCGATGCCGGAGACGACGAGCAGTAGTTGCCGTGTGAAAACCATAGAAAGGAGACGAGACTATATGAACAACACACGGCGAATTAAGACCTTTATCGGCGCAATGATGCTGGCCGCAGCCATCACCGCGGGATACGCAACCTTCGTGAGCCACGCGCTGCATACGTACTTTGCTCTGGCAGTGCTTGTGCTGGCAGCGGTTACTTCGAGGATGAAAGTCAAGCTGCCGGGAATCAACGGTAACATGTCGGTGAATCTGCCATTCCTGCTCACAGCGGTCGTAAGCCTGAGCGCCGCCGAAGCAGTGGTCGTCACCTGCGTGTCAACCGCGGTGCAGTGCTGGCCGCGGAAGAATGCGAAGTTCAACCCGCAGCAGATGGCCTTCAACCTGAGCATGATGGCGTTTGCCAGCTGCCTGGCAAGCCTCATGTTCCATGCGCACTGGCCGGGTATGCAGTGGAGTTCGAGTACGATTGGACTGGTGCTTGCGACAGCGACCTTGTTCCTGGGACAGACGGCTCCGGTGGCTGCGATCGTGGCGGTGAGCGAGGGCAAGGCGGCAGGACAGATCTGGTGGAGCCTGGCGCATCTCTCGTTCCCCTACTACATTGTCAGCGCAGGAGTCACCACGATGGTCCAGGCAGTCAGCTCTCACATGGGCTGGGGACTGGCCCTCGCGGTCTTCCCGGTCATGTATGGCATCCACCGCTCCTACCGCACGTACTTTGGAGCGGTTGCCGAAAATCTTCGCGCGGAAGCTCTGCGCCCGGAAGGTCGGGTCAGAGCAGCCAGCGCCGGAGCGTAACCGGTCCGAGAGTACAAGCGTAGTAAGAAGGGTGGCAGCGCGGCCCAACCGCACCTGCCACCCTTTGTGCGTTCAGGTAGCGCACACGGAACTACGAACTGAACCCGCTGTGAGACGAAATCAATTCAGGTTGCCGACCTCTCGAAGCGACGATGTGGACGGGGCCGTTTCGATGTCGATCGCAAAGCTGTCGGCGGTGAGCTTATCGTGCGCAGGAGGAGTGCGCTCAGAGGTGTGGTGCCGGGAGGGGGAATCGAACCCCCACAGTCCTTTCGGACCTGCGGATTTTAAGTCCTTTTACTATGCTCGTAAGTTATTGCTAACACTGGTCTTATTTCCAGACTTGCTCAGACTGTGCAAGTATATGTGTAAGTTTTGAGAGGCCGCGAAGCCCGCTGAACATAACGAATAACCTTGTGAGAGCGCGAAGCCTCCGCGACAAGTTGCCGATCCCACGACCTCTACAGAACCGTTTCAAATGAGAATCCGATAAACATTGAAATGACCCGTTCTCCCTCCGCGAGCGGGAAAGTGAGCCATCGGATTCTTTCCATCACTTTGCCGGTCAGCATATGAACAAAAATCGTCCATCCTCCCCCTGCTGTTCATCTAGTTTTCGACCAGCACGTGATAATAGGCATAGGTGGTCGTGAGGACGGCGACGGTGATGCATTGGAAAGGCACGCCAGAAATCCCGGCTCCGGCCAGACTGTTGACCGTACCGACGTTTATCGACGCCCCCTGGACGCCGGTCGTTGGCGTCCAGACCGGTGCAACGTTAGGAAGGCCTGGGCGTGCCGGGAGAAGCCTGGCCCAGCCCGATGTTGATCGCCTCGCATTGCGCCAGCGACAGAGTGGTGTTGGAGGGGATGGGCGAGTTGCAGCCCTGACCGGTTGCGGTCACGTGCGCGGCCGGACAACTCGTCAGCACGGCCAGCACTTCACGGGAAGCCAGAGAGAACGCGCCGAAGCTATCCGTGCCGATACCCTGCACGAAAAATCCGGTCGTCGCACTGTTGGCGTCGATGTAGATCCAGTTCACGTTCACCGCAACGCCCGAAGGCGGAGCGGAAGCCGTCCAGGCGCCGCCGGCGGGGTCGAACACCTGGTAGGTCTGTCCGGTTCCCGGCCACGCAAGGCTGACAGCGGTACCACTGCCCTGGCCCGGCGATCCCGCAATGATCATGCGCATGATGACCGTGCGCAGGGTGGCCGGATATTCGACGGCCGACGCCGCGATGACCGAGTTCTGCTCCTTAGTGGCTGTGCCGCCGCCGCGGCCCGATTGCGTGATGGCGTAGGACAGCGCGGCGAACAGCGCCACCGCGATCAGGATCAGGAACAGGGCGTTGCCGCGCTGAGCAGTTATCTTACGGAAATTTAAGAGGGGGGGTAACATGCACAGCGCACTCCTTGTTGTTACGTTCTACGTCTTTTAGTAGTAGCAGAAAAATATGGCAGAATTAATGGTGAAATAATGAAAATATGTACATAACTAAATTCTACTAGCCTGCGGGATGGCTCGCATTCCAGAAGATAGAAACGTCCCCAACTATAATGTGACCGCCTCAAATCCTTGCGGCAAGGACGCAAATGCGCTTTTCTGGGAGAGGAGAGAAACTGAAAGAAAGCGTAAAGCATGCCGAAGTGGGTTCCTTGCGGGAGCGGATTTATCGAGGCGGATGTTATCCGGGTGTTTTCCCCCATTGACAATTTTTTATTTCCGAAATCTCTCGGAATGGAGGCCGGGTTTAAGAGTCGAGCGGACCCGTCACAGGGCGGAGGCGCAGCCGGAGTTCATCGGCAGACCCTTGACGGGGAGCACGGCTCTGGGAAAAGGCCTGAAAGAGTCCGAGGGATGAAGGGGAGAAAAACTCGGTGGAGGAGTGGGCAGAAACAGAAGGACTAAGGCGGGGAAAATGCCGTTGGCGTAGACGATAAGAAAGCCGCGTTCGCCTTCGCCCAGCCTTGACAACGTGGCCTAGAATGGAGAGTCATCATGCCGGAAGAAAAGCCAGGCGACGCCATCGAGAAATTTCTTCTGGAACAGAAGGCGGTCTAGGACGGCAAGCAGGCCCGCACTGGGAAAAAGCAAAGCGAAGAAGCGGCATCGCTGAATCAGAGCCCGTGGTCGGGGGAACATTCAAGAGAGAGAGCAAGGGATGAGCAGTAGTGCAAAACTCAAGATCGTGCAGAAGGCCGAAGAGAGTAAGGCAAGTGCCATGAATGAAGAACAACGACAGGAGCTTATCCGCTCGCTACAAAGTGGCGAGGAGATTTCCCCGGAGTGGGCACGCATCCTTTTCCCGCCGGAAAAGCGCGAATACGAACTCGTCTATCACGGCAAGGAACGCGAGGAAGACATCATCGCCAATACCCTGGCGGTGCCGCTCCAGAAGGTTCGTACGTTTGGGAAGAACGGCGATAGCTGGCACAACATGCTGATCTTTGGCGACAACCTGCAGGTCATGAAGACCCTTCTTGAGATGAAACGTGCGGGGGCGCTATGCAATGGCGACGGCACGGAAGGTGTCAGGCTTATCTATATCGATCCTCCCTTTGCCACGATGCAGGAATTTCAAGGGGCAGACGAACAGAAAGCATATCAAGACAAGGTGACTGGTGCCCGATTTGTGGAGTTTCTCCGCAAAAGGCTAATCCTGTTGCGTGAGCTTCTTGCGCCGGATGGAGCCATCTACGTGCACCTGGACTGGAAAAAAGCTCACTACATCAAAGTCGTGATGGATGAGGTTTTTGGAGACAATAACTTTCGTAACGAAATCATTTGGCACTATCCCGGTCGGGAAATGCACATCAATACCAAGTTCAACGCAAAGCACGAGACGATTCTGTTTTACGCGCGGTCGAGTGCCTCCGCGATAAGGATGGCGCAGGTTGCCGTGCCCTACGATAAGGCGGACAGGTTGAAAGGTCTACGAAGAAAAGTTCATCGCGACAAAAATGGCAAAGAATGGGTGTGGGAAACTCGCGCGCAATCCGCCGGGCAAGAGCCATACAAGAGATATGTTGACGAAATCATTTCACAGGGACGACCACTGAGTGATGTATGGTCTGACTTACAGTTCTTACGCGGCAACCATCCGGAAAGAACTGGATATCCCACCCAGAAGCCCGCTTCGTTGGTGGAACGGATCGTAAGAGCGTCAACGGTCGAAGGCGATCTCGTACTCGATGCCTTTGCAGGGTCCGGAACGACTTGCGCCGTTGCAGAGATGAATAACCGTAGATGGGTTGGGATCGATTGCGGAAAGCTATCGATCTACACGGTACAGAAGCGGATGCTTAATTTGCGCAAAGACATCGGTACTAGGAGTGCCCCGCTCACACCTAAACCATTTGATCTGTACAATGCCGGTCTGTATGACTTTAGCAAGCTCAAGGAGTTGCAGTGGGACGCTTGGCGCTTTTTCGCCCTGCAACTCTTTCAGTGCCGCGACGAGCCGCACAAGATCGGCGGCATTCACCTCGATGGTTACCTCAAGGGCGCAAGCGTGCTGGTTTTCAACCACCAGAAGCAGCCGGGCGTTCGCATCGACGAAGAGACTGTCCACAGCTTACAAGAGGCGTTGGGTTCCAAGGTTGGAAGCCGGATGTTCATCATTGCCCCCGCGCTAGTGTTCGACTTCCAGCAGGACTACCTGACTTTAGACGGCGTTCGCTACTACGCGTTGCGTATTCCGTATTCCATTATCCACGAGTTGCACCAGCGGGAATTCGCGGCGCTCAAGCAACCCGCCGACGAGCTGGCCGTGAACGATACAGTGGATGCGGTGGGTTTCGATTTTGTCCGCCGGCCAGAGCTGGAGTATGAAGCCGGTGTGAACAAGCGAGAAGGCGAACTGATCGAGGAAGGCTTCATCAGGGTTAAGACCTTCAAGAGTGAAGCGGTAGTGCGCGAGCCGGTGCGGAAGAAAGGAAACCGGGAAACATTGTCGATGGTGATGCTCGACTACGACTTCGATAGTGAGAGCGACGTGTTTGATTTGGACGCGGTCTTCTATGCGGAGGCCATTGAACAAACGGGTTGGGAAGTGCGCTTCCCTGTCGAAGCGATCGGCAACCAGGTCATGGTGGTGTTCGTGGATATCTATGGCAACGAGGCACGTGAGGTGATTCCGGGCAAAAGGTTCGGTGGTGGCGGTAAAGCAAATGCAGCGGAGACACCCACCAACAGGAAGAAGAGTAAGAAGGGGAAGAGGAAGTAGACAATTGAGCACCAGGGGTGATCGCCGCACATTTCGAAACGAAGACCTTGTTCTGAAGGTCTCCGACAATATTGACCCGGCGAAGTGGGACGAGTCGAAGTACGAAGGTTTTTTGGATGAGCTGTGCGGGTATCGGGAATACCAGAAAGACGCAATTCGAACGACACTGCGATATCTGCTGGGGGGTAAGTACTTGGACGTTCGCTCCCTGGCGACGGAGAATTTCGAGCAGAACACAGAGTTGCAAGAGCGTTACGGCTCGTGGACGGCAATGGAGCGCCAGCTTCAGCTGCCGGATCAACTGAGCTGCTCTTTGGATCAGGCTACCGGGACCGGCAAGAGCTACGTGCTATACGGAATTGCCGCGATTTTGCTGGCCGAAGGCGCTGTGGATCGGGTGCTCGTTCTGTGTCCGTCGAACACGATAGAGTATGGCCTCCTAAAAAAGTTTAGGGAAGAACTCGCCGGAAAAAGTGACCTGCGAGACGCGCTCCCACCAGGCGCCAGGATTGCCACGCCGAGGATCATCAACGCATCCGAAAGTATCGTAGACGGTTCGATCTGCGTAGAAAACTACCACGCCATCCTGAAGAACGTGAAATCTTCTATCCGGGATAGTCTCCGAGGCAAGGGGGCACGGGTCGCGGTGCTCAATGACGAGGCCCACCATGTTGCCAATGAGACGGGAGCGAACTCGAAAAAATGGAAAGAGTTTCTCCGCGATCCGGAGTACGGGTTTCAGTTCGTCGTCGGCGTGTCAGGCACTTGCTATGTGGGGGACGACTATTTCACAGATGTTGTTCATCGCTACTCGCTTCGGGAAGCTATCGAGCAGAACTTCGTCAAGAAAGTGGAGTACGTAGACGAGCTGCCGGCCGCTGCGGAGAACCCCGAGGAAAAATGGCAGCTCATTTACAACCGGCACAAAGACTGGAAGAAGAGACTCAAGTCACGCGGCATTCGCCCGGTGACCATCATCGTGACGAAAGCCATTGTTGACGCGGAGCGGGTCGCCGAAGAACTACAGGGCTTCCTGCAGGAATGGGAGCGGATCGAGGCGGAGCAGGCCGAGGCGAAGGTTCTTTGTGTCACCTCAGCGGCGAAGCACGAGGCAAACGTGGCTAAGCTGCGGACAGTGGATAGCTCGGCGAGCAAGGTTGAGTGGATCGTGTCGGTCTCAATGCTGAACGAGGGCTGGGACGTTAAAAATGTGTTTCAGATCGTGCCGCATGAGGAGCGCGCGTTCAACAGCAAGCTCCTGATTGCGCAGGTGCTCGGCCGCGGCCTGCGCCGTCCGGATGGGTGGAAAGGTGAGGAGCCCAGTAGTGACGGTCTTCAATCACGATGCGTGGTCAGGCCGGATCAAACATCTGGTGAACGAGGTACTTGAAATCGAGCGCCGGTTGTCCTCAAAGGTTGATCGAGAATCGCCTTTCAACTTTGAATTGCACCATCTGGACTACACGCGGTTGGAGGACACGACGGAGTACGCGAAAAAGGGCGAGTACAAGCTGTTTGAAGAAGGTTATGTAGATCTCCCGACGCAGATAGAGGCCGAGGATGTGACCGTTGGGTTTGAGCGGGCTGTCAGCGGGGAGCACGTAAAGTTTAAGACTACGATCCAGCACAAGATTTGGACGGTCGAAGAAGTCGCTGAGCAGATGTTTCAGAAGCTCAAGTCGATTGACGAGGAATCGAAAGACGCCGCAGATCCGAATGATCGTACGAGCTACGCGAAGCGCTTTCCGCTGGCGAAGTGCGAGGAAATCGTCAGGGCGTCACTAAAGCACGCCAAAATCAAGAGCGGGAAGATCACGGACGAAAATCGCCAGAAGTTCTGGCAAGCGCTTGGCACCCTCCGGCGCAAGTCGGCGAAGCGTGTTGTCTACAAGCTGTCGCCCAGGTTGTTGGTGCGGATGAATACCGGCGATCGGCAGGACGAGAGTTGCAGTGCTGCAGAGCTGCGCCGTGGATCGAAGACTGTTTTCTATGCGCCCGGATGCGAATCGACATTGGTTGATGAGCAAAGGGAGTTCTTCCGCGAAGTGGACGATGATGACGAGGATTTCGTCAGGGGTCGAATTCGCGTTGAAAAGTCAGTGGATTTTAAGACGCCTGCGAACCTCGTTATTGCCGATGCCACTCCTGAGCGGAAATTCGTTCGTGAACTGACTGAGCACGAGAACGCACTGAAAATTGACGCATGGCTGAAGAACACGCCGATGGGCTTCTACTCGGTTGAGTACGCATGGAAGAAGGGTAACAAGCCCAAGCGCGGAGAGTTCAGCCCGGACTTCTTCATCAAGCAGGGGGACAGCGTCTGCGTCGTCGAAGTAAAGGGAGACGAGGAGATCACTGATCCTGGGGCTGAAAATCTCAAAAAGCATGAATACGCTACAGAGCACTTCAACCGGCTGAACGACTGGCTCGAAAAAGAGAAGATCCCGACGCGCTATCAGTTCAACATGATTTCACCCAAGAGCTACAACGTTTTCTTTCAGAAGCTTCGGGAGGGAGGGCTGGCGGGTTTTCGGTCCGAGCTTGACGTAGCGGTGGCGCGAGGTGGTAACAACGGGGGAGGCTAGAGTAGCCCTTCTCAAAAAGAGAGGACAGTAAAAAAGATGACGAGCCCGAGATCACGATGCCGTTGAAAGTGGCTTGCTGCCGAACAAGATGAAGAAGCCTTTGCTCAAGCTGACAATGCAGGTTTTGCAACGTACAAGGCAATTCCTGTGCCCACGTTCCAGTCCCTGATTCGGCATCGCGAGGCGCGTCATTACATCTGCTGACGACCTTCCGTAAGAAAGCGTATTTTCAGCAACAAACTACACAGGGATTGCCCGCAATCGATCTGCTGCTTCGTGTTCCCGCTGGTACTGGTCGCGGGAGAGCGTGCGCTCATCCTCTGTCAGTTCCGCAAGAAATCCAAAGCCCCGGACGCAGTCGGCAGTGATTCTTTCGCGGTCGATAGCAATCACCCGATTGATGAGCTGACGCAGATCGTCCCAGTCGAAGTCGCGGCCGTCTTCAAACTTCCGTATCAGGCGCTCGGGATTGAAAGTGTCGCGGGCCTGCCATAGCTTGAGTACGACAAGCCTGCGGATGAGATCACGGTCGAGGGGGCGGGTGGCGAACATGCCGAGATCGTAGATGTCGCGCGCCTTGTTCCGCTGGTAAGAGGCGCGTATTTTCTCGGCCAGAATCTCCGGCAGCGCCAGGCAGACGATGTCCGCGGGGGCGAAGGGCAGGAATCTGAAATAAGTCTGAACTATTTGCGCCCGAGCTTCCGGGGGTCGAGTCGGCGTCTCGCGGCGGCTGATCTGAAGCTTGATTTCGGGGGCGCCTTGATTCCATTCGTGGGAATAGGTCGGGTTGACGCCCCAGGAAAGACCGTCCTGAGTTTCGTAGTAGCTCCCGTCCGGAATGCCGAATTGAATGCCGTGAAACGGCTGTTCAAACGCGGCCATCATTTCAAGGATCACATCTTGATGATCATGTTCCTGGATACCGGTGAAATCCAGATCGGTCGAGAACCGTCCCTGGGCACCGAGGAATATCTTTCGGAGGCATGTGCCGCCCTTGAAGGCCAGCCTGTTCAGAATTCCGCGGTCCGAGAGAAGCTGAAGGAGGAAGGTCAGCACGACCTCCTTTTCCGCGATCATGATGTCGCGAAGGCCGGAGTCATTGGAGTAACGCTGGACCTGTGCCTGCGTGAGCATCAGGAGTCCTTCCTGACACTCTTGCGCCGGCCGAGGCCTGTGCTGTCGTGCAGTTCCTCGCGCGCCACGTTTACGAAAATGCGCCAAGTCTTGTCGTAGCCAATGGCGTTGCGGACGGTTTGGAAGTGCGTGGGACCGAGACGGGCCCTGGTGCTTTGACCGATCAGACACATGAGCTGTTGGCGTATGTCGGGGGGCATGTCAGCCTGAACATGGTCGGCGAGCCAGCCAAAGCGCCGCACAAGGGCGCCTGAGCCGATGCGCTCCAGGTAGCTGGCAGCTTTTGTCCAATCAAAGCGGCGGGTTGCCGCAGCCAGAATGGTGGCAGCTTCCCCGACGCCGCCCGCGAGCGCCGGCCGGTCGATACAGTCGATGGCGGTCTTTTCGCGATCGGAGATCATGACCGTGTAGCCAAGCACGTCGACAGGTCCGAAGCCGAAAAACTTGTCCGGTGAAGGATTGACGATTCGGACGCGGGACTCGCCGACCTCGCGCGCGCGCAGGCGAACGGGCGTTACAACAACGATGACGTTACGGTGCTGCGTCGTGAGACCGTAGTGAGCGGCCGCAGTGCCGAAGCCGATGTAATAGGGATCGGCGATGCGGCTGGCGCGGGCGAGGAGATTGCTGTCGCCGAGGGCGTCCGGGCCCTGCTCAGGTGGTATGAGGAGGTACTCTCCCCATGTCGCCCGTTCAAGCCACCCCTTGTGGCGTAAGCCTTCTATCACATGGTCCGCTACCTTGACGCTGCCGCCGAGCAGGGCGATGATCTCCGAGCGCGTTGCGGTACGCTGCCGCTTTTCGGTGAGCGCCAGTATAACTTTGCTTTCCTGCGTAGACAGAGATCGCGTGATCGATTCCATATGTATTTCCTGTAACGAAACCCCCTTTAAAAGGGGGTTTTGACGAATACTGTAGCGCGATTGTCGTCCGCGGTCAAGTTAAAGATGTGACAAAACACCCTTCAAAAGGGGGTTTTGTTACATATATGCATCACTGAACTACAAAGGCGAACAAATAGCGAATATGATAGATTTCCTTGTGCCTCTCAGGACTTGCACGGTTGTCATCGAGGATCTCAAGAATACAACTCATTCGGTCGATGTCACGGCAGGAAGCCTCTACGAAGCCGTGGCCCAGGCGCTTGCCCTTCTGCGCGCACAGCCGTGGGTAGCCGAGATCGGCAGAGGGTTGACAACTGCAACGGTTCGGGCGCGGCAGCCCGAGGTGACCCACATTGTCAAAATTCAGGACTTCGAGAATTGGCTGAACCGGCCTGGCCAGTCGCCGGCCGAAATCGTGCTCAAGCAGCGATTGCGGGACATGCTCGACAAAAGGGAACGATAGCACCGTTAGATTTCTTATCTTGGCCTGGCTGGCGCTTTTCCCCTCTAAAAAAACCGCAACCGATTCTCGCTCCCAGCCACATAGTAGTTGAAGGCGTTCTTTCGGGCCGGCAAAGAGCACGGCGACAGAGAGGGAGAGCCAGAAGTTTTGGTCACAAAACCTGCTGTCCGCCTCTTTGTTTTAGCCTCCAGGTAGCGCCCTCCATTCGGTTCAGCACAAAGCTGGACAACAAATAAAGGAGAAGAAGTATGGAACAGCAAATGGACACAGAACTCGGAATGACCCCGGTTTCCCCGGAAACGCAATGGGGGCCTGACGCGCCAAAAGGAGCGCGCGCGGTATTCTCACGCATCATCAAGGAGGGCGCGAACGTCCCTCTTTTCCTAGGGCAGACGATGATCAACGCCCTGCGGGACCTCGGCTACAACAACACGACTTCCGCGATCTGCGAGCACGTGGACAACTCTTTTCAGTGGCGTGGCCAGGATGTGCGCCTTTACTTTCACGAGAAGGGAAAGAAGAAGGACGCCCGCAAGATTGACGTTCTGGTCCTGGACAATGGTGTGGGAATGTCGCCGAATGTGCTCCGCGCCGTTACGGCCTTCGGCGGTTCACTTTGTTACGACAACCGAGAAACCGTGGGCAAGTACGGGATGGGGATGAAGGCGGCGGCGCTTAGCATGGGGCCTGTGCTCGAGATCTACTCATGGCAGGAACCCGGCGCCATCTACCGCATGATCCTTGACACGGTTGACCTTTCGAACAAGAACACTAACGTCGTTCAGTTGCCTGAACCCGTGCTCGTTGACACGCTGCCGCCGGAGGTGAGGGAGATTTTGGTCCAGCCGATGGGGTTCCCCAAGAACGCGGCGGAGCAGGAGATACTCGCGGAAAGCGACGAGGTGCTGATGGAGCGGCTGGGCGCTTCGGGAACGATTGTCTACATTCCCGATTGCGACCGCTTGACCCACCGGACGTCCAAAACCCTGGTCGACCATGCGACCAAGGAAATGGCTCGGATCTATCGGCGCTTCCTGAAGGATGGCCGAAATCTCCTTATCAACAACAGGCGCGTCCGCCCCTTCGATCCGACTTACCGGATGGAAGAGGCGACCCACGCCAGCATCGCCGAGCTCGGCGAGAAGCGGAGCCGGTTGGTCCAGTCGTGGACAATTCCGATTCCGGTGGAGGAGGAGAGCGAGGTCACCAGGGATATCACCGTCACATTGTTCATCCTGCCGATCGAGACCTGGGACCAGTTGTCGAGGAAGGTGCTGAAGAACGACCTGCGCGTGTTTGAAGACACGGGCGTCTCCTTCATGCGGAACGCGCGGGAGGTTTATATGGGACCGCTGGCCGCCATCACCGGCAAGATGGGATCGAAGGACCCCTGGTGGCGCCTGGAAATAGACTTTCCGGCGACCCTGGACGAAGCGATGGGCGTGGCGGTGAACAAGCAGGGCGTCCGGCTGAAGGCCTACGTCACCGACCTGATCAAGAAGCAGATCAAGGAGGAACTCAGCAACGTCAAGAGCAGGATCGAGCAGCATTGGTCCACCCGTGCGACGGAATCGGCGAAGGCGAAAGCCCGCGAGGCGGAGCAGCGGGCGAACGAGGCCGAGTCCCTCCAGTCCAGCCTGCTCCCCGAGCCGGTGATGACCGAGGAATACGAAAAGCAGATCAGGGAACTGGCGAGCGGGTTGAGGCGCAACGAGGAAACCGACGATGAGGCCTACGAACGTGTCAGTAAATCCAAGTACATTACGGATTTCAAGTACGACGAGGACGCGCCGTTTTACCGTGTGGAATACAGGCTGCGGAAGATCATCCTGCGGATCAACACGGCGCACCCTTTCTTTGAGGCGCTCTACAAACCCTTGGGCCAAATTGCCAAGCGGTCCGCCGACGTGCGGATTGCAGGCGGCGAAGACGATGACGTCACGCTCGACGCCGAGCTCGTGAAGTCTTGCGCCGATGCGGTCGTGACGCTGGAGCTGATGCTGCTGTCGCTGGCGCGGACGCAAAGCGAAATGACGTGTAACGATCCGGAGGGCACCACGCAGCGAATGCTGGACAAGTTGCGGCGCCAGTGGAGCCTCAATCTCATGACTCAGTTGAGCATTCGCTAACGAATGCCGGCTGCGGGCTGGCCGGCCGGGACTGAAATTCCCGGTCGGCCAGTCCGAAAAAGAATGTGATAAAATAAGTTTGTATTTCTTGCAGCAGAATTGCCTGCAGTTCCCGCCTTCTCCAGGCACAACGTCCTGGGAGACGGGAAGGTGATGAAACACCGCCGATAGCAACGCCGTTTCAACCGTAGTTCGCCATAGAGGCGAACCACAGAGGAGTTATTACAATGAGCGAATGCATTCCCGCCTGGCAGTTCTTTGCCGCTTTACAGAGTGAAGCAGACCCCCAATCAATTGATCGATCGTCGGCGCTCGATGAGGCGCTCGATGTCGTCCTCGACGAAGTTCTAGCCGATCCCGCACCGGACGGGGAGCTGGTTCGGAAACGATACTACAGCCTGCGCCGCAATCGGCTCTCGAAGCTCAATAACCGCCGGGCGCTTGACAGGCTCCGCTGCCGGAGTACTCACCGACGTTGCGGCAGCGATGTCGGCAGCGTGTTGCTGATGGCGCCGGCTCGCGACGTTGTCGATCAGATCGCTTGCGGGCAGCTCGCGGACCTGATCCGGACAGTGTTGCCGGATGACGATTTCATGTTTCTGCTGGACGTCGCCGACGGCGAGGCCTACGCCGACATGGCCCGCGATCGCAACATGACGGTCTCCGGCGTGAAATCGAAGGCGTTTCGGGTTCGGGAGAGAGTGCGGAATAGCGGAATTTCCGCAACCCTCCGCCACGGACTGCGGCGTTAACCGCGGCTAGGCTGGACGCGGGTATACCGCAACCAATGCTCGCGCCCAGCCACATAGTAGTTGAAAGGCGTTTTCGTGGTCGGCTGCACCGTGAGATTTCTCAACGGAGCCCGAACGCGTGAGTACGAAAAAAGGAGCAGACATGAGCAAGCGTGTTTTTGTTGCATTCGCCGTAGAGGACAAGACCTATCGTGACTTTCTGGCCGGACAGGCGAAGCTCGATAAATCTCCGTTCGAGTTCACGGATATGTCGGCCAAGGAGCCGTGGGACGAGGAATGGAAAACGAACTGCCGCAGCCGGATTAAGGGTTGCGACGGGGTCATCGGCCTGATCACGAAGAATACGCCCAACGCCGCCGGCCAGCTTTGGGAAATCCAGTGCGCTTACGACGAGAAAAAGCCGGTTATGCTTATGTATGTCAACGAGGATCGTCCAACGCTTCCGGCTGCTTTGAAAGATAAACGCATTAATGTCTGGAGTTGGCCGAACCTGAAGGCGTTCATCGAAAAGCTTTAACGGAGGTGAGATCGTGGCGCGAAGGGCGCTCATCGTCGGGATCAATAGCTACGGCAGCGGCAACGATCTCGCTGCCGCTGTGGACGACGCGAAGGCGATGGCCGAGGTGCTGTCGCGTCACAAGGACGGCGAGAAGAACTTTGACTGCCTTGTCTGGCTGGACAAGACGGATGACGGCTGCGCGATCACGCGACCGAAACTGCGCGCGGCCTTGACCGAGTTGTTCAACTTCAACGGCGACGTTCTGCTGTACTTCTCGGGACACGGCTTTCTCAGCAAGACGGGTGGTTTGCTCTGTACCTCCGACGCAACGAAGGATGACTGGGGCATTCCGATGCAGGAGGTGGTGGATCTTACAGTCCAGTCGGCCGCGCAACAGGTCCTGCTCATTCTCGATTGCTGCCACGGCGGTGACATCGCCAATCCGGCCACGATGAATAAGGACGGCGGCAAGAGCCCCTTGGCGGTGCTCCGAGAAAACATGACGGTCATCGCCGCCTCGCGCGCGACCGAGGGCGCGATCGAAGCGGGCGGGCAGGGACTGTTCACCGGAGCGCTTCTGGATGCCCTCGAAGGCGGCGCCGCTGATCACATGGGATTTGTGACGGCGCCCGCGCTGTACGCGTATGTGAGCCGGCGGTTCACGGCCTGGGACCAACGGCCCGTTTACAAGACGAACGCCACCGAGGTCCTGATGGTGCGGGAGTGCGAGCCGTTGATCAGTCGGCTGCAGCTGCGGCAACTTGCGATGTACTTCCCGACGGCGGATCACAAATACCGGCTCGATCCGGAGTACGAGCCCGAGGACGAGCACGGCAACGTGAAGGAGCCGGTGAACAAGGAGAAGGTCGAGATCGCGCAATTGTTCAAGGTGTATCGGGACGCCGGGCTGCTCAAGCCCTCGGACTCCAAGCTGCAGCTCTATTGGGTGGCCCGTCGAAACGAAACGGTCGAACTCACGCCGCGCGGCCGGGAATATTGGTGGCTGCTCGTCAACGACAAAATCTAGGAGCGTGCGTGACACACATCGGAGTTACCGGTCATCAGCGACTGGAAGATCCCGCGGCCTGGCCGTGGGTGGAAGAAGCAGTCGGTCGCGAACTGGACGCCGCACCCAAGCCTCTCGTCGTAGTTACCTCGCTCGCGATTGGGGCCGACCAGCTCGTTGCGCGGCTTGGGGTCTCACGCAATGCGACGGTGCATGCTGTGTTGCCGTTCGCCGGCATCGAGCGGACGTTTGTGGCGGAAGATTTGCCGGAGTATCGCCGGTTAGCGAGCCAGGCATCCGTAGAAATCCTCCGGACGCCGGGCACGGATGAGGATGCATATTTGGCGGCAGGCAGGCGCGTTGTGGAGCTGTCGGACGTCATGATTGCGGTCTGGGACGCGAAGCCCGCGAAAGGAAGAGGCGGAACGGCCGACATCGTCGCTTTCGCGGTTGCGTCCGGGGTGCCGGTCGTCCATATCAACCCTGTTGAACGGACAGTTACAAGACTGCAGCCCATCACATCGAAATCGTCTCAGCAATATTCCGGGTGATTTTCCTGTTGCGCGCTCTGGCGCTGCGAAAATCAAAGCGAGCGATGTGTCTTCAAAATAGGCCAGCGGCAAACGCTTAGGGCTCCCTACTTGACGACAGCCATGCGTTATTCTTCATTTTCCTCATCTTCTTCCTCATTGGCCGTCACTTCCGCCCGAAAATCGTCAAACGATTTCTCACCCCGCTTCAGTTTCTTTAGGTCCTCGACAAGGTATTGCCTGGCCATGATTGCTTGTGCGCCGTCGAGAGCGCTAATCGGGATTATGCCGAAACCCCCGCGTCCAAGTTCGATAAAGTGAAGGTCGATCTCGTCCAAGGCTTCTCGCAGCTTGTCGAGAAATACCGTGCGGAGATGCGTACGCTTCGACAAATGACGGACAGTTTTCTCGCTAATGCGCGCCCGTTTCGCCTTCGATCGTGTGAACAAGAGTGCCAGTAAAATGGCAGTTTCTTCCGCTGTACGTTGCATGGCGTGATCCTCCAGTAGGATTATGTTAATCCTAAATCAGGATCATATCAACATTTGCGAACCGTGTTGCTGGCAGGACGGAATTTGCGCAGTGCAGCGATCTCTATGTGAAAGCGGCGAGGCTGCCCTTGTTGATTTTGAGATAAACCATAGTCGAGGCGATGTCGCGATGACCCAAGCGAGCGCGGCGAGAGTGTCGCGCTATTTCCCGGCGCAAGAGACCGGAAGAAAAAGTGGTGCGGGCGGAGGGACTTGAACCCTCACGGGCCGTTTAAGCCCTGCGGATTTTCATGCCGCCTACGGCTTTCGCCGCCCGGACGTGGCTATTGTGCGCGCTTACGTCAGGTTTGCGGTCTGGACTATCCCTTCACCCTCCCCCGGAATATCCGGGGCTTAGGTGCTGCCCGTCTAGTCTCTACACCTTCCCGGCGAAAGTTTTCGTCCGGGCTTGGCTCGGGATTGCCATTTGAGGTTTCCCCGAATTTGAGCAGTTCTGCATCGCCGGTTTCCCNNTATGCCATTCCGCCACGCCCGCGCGGCTCGGTTTATTTACAGCGTTCTATCATAGAGCACGCAGGGGAAATTTACACGTCAGCGTCGTGCGTCGGACGCCTTGATTGATTTTGAGTCTTCGGTTGGTTTTGTTTCTTTTTCGGCTTGAGCCTCATGATGTTGATCGCCGCGGCATCGAGATTAGTCTTGATGTGAGCCGCGTAGTATTTCTCGATCATCTCGACGCTGGTGCGGCAGTTTTTGGCGATCTGATAGATGTCGGCACCCTCCATCAGGCGCAGACATATATATGTGTGCCGCAGGCTGTAAGCGGTTCGCGGTCGGCCTTCACGATCGGACCTGAGATTTTCCTCGTTCAGGATCGCGTTGAAAAGCTCGCGCTGCCACTTCGGAAAAATGAGGTCTGTCGGTCCCGGAAGGCGCAATGCGTCGGACCCGTTCTTCGCGAGTTGTGATCCGTTGTCGCCCATGATTGCGCCGTCCACGCGTGCCGGACGAAGTCTCGCCTTCAGTCTCTCGAAGGGACGCACAGCGCCGCTCATGCTTTTGCAATAGCCGACGCCGCGCTTGCCGCGTACCTCGATCTCCAGGATCGTTTGACCGCTGGCATCGTCTTCAACGATTGTCGCGTCCCGAAATTGAAGGCGCCGCGCTTCATCTGGCCGCAGGCCGGTGTTGGCCGAGAACAGCACATAGTCGTGGAGTTGTTCTGATTCCCATTTGAAGCGCGCCTGCTTTGGCGCGTGTGCGCGTTTTCTCGTGGCCTCGTAGAGTTTTTTGTATTCTTCGGGAGAGAACCACGCCCGGTGCGAGATTTTCGGGGATGATCTGTACGGCTCGGAAAGATCGGGAAGGTGATCGAGCCATCCCTGGCGGACGGCGGTTTTCAACGTCTGTCGCAGGGTGACGATCTCCTGATGCATGGTGTTGTGGGCGGGAGGCTTGCCGCGCGTCGCCACCGCTTCTTCGTGGCGGTGAACGCGGTAATCCTGGACCTTGCCGGCGGTGATTTCTGAAAGACCCATGTGGCCGAAGAACGGCACGAGGTGCACCTGGGACCGGCAGTGCTGGCCTCTGACGTAGCCCTTGCTGCGCTCGCCCTGCGTGATGATGTCGTACTCACGCAGGTACAGTTCTGACGCCTGGCGGAAAGTTTTTTCGGTCTTGATTTCTCCGGTGCGGAGTTTCCCGCGGAGTTGCAGGTACCAATCCTCGGCAATCTCCTTGGCTTTCGAGAGGCTCTCTTCCTTCGTGCTCGTCCGGCGGTTTTTCCCGCCGAGATAGCTGGAGCACTGCCAGCAACTGCTGTTCTGGCGTTGGTAGACGTGAACCTTGCCGCCCATGATGGTGTATTGTTCAGCCATTGCGGATGCCCTCCGCACTCCTTCAAAAATGCGAAAGTGTGAAAGAGTTGTGTAATAGTATCTGTGGCTGGATACTATGTCAATAACTTGTTTTGTAGCAGTAAGTTAATGTACTTTTATGAATTATACTTTAGGATTTTAAGTCCGCTGCGTCTGCCAATTTCGCCATCCCGGCTCGCGCTTCATTCTAGCGTAGGGATGCCGCAGGGCGGCAGGAGGAAAGTAACGCGGCTTGCAGGTCTAGGCGTGAGCGGCAGCCGACGCGTTGCCCACGGCTGCGGGCGGCGTAGCTCGTTGCTTGCGCATCGCTTCGTGGAATTGTTCGGGGGTGAGCGACTCACCATAGAACAAATGCAGTAGGGGATCGTCGACGTCCGCGGACGGTTTCTGCGCGCTCGATTCCGATTCCAGTCCTTGCGGCTCGACCAGCAACTCGGGCATCAGAGAGCGATTCTCGTTGAGCACTTCGAGGAATTTCTCCACGGCTGTACGATGCTCAGGGGTCCCCTGGGTGAACTCAACGCCCATACCCTTGTCCGGATGCATGATCCGCACCACGCCCTGGGCGCGCACTTCCGCACTGCCGGCCCGCATTGACAACGTTACGCGGCTCGACGCCGGGAAGGGCGATGAAATTTCCAGGTAGCATCCCCCCAAACTCAGATCGGTAAGCTGGCAGCGAATTGGCGGATCGTCTTGCTCGACTTCGGGAGAATTCTGTTTCAGCCACTCCTGCAACTGGCGAGTAGCCTCGGGAGAAATGTTCTGGAAGCGCAGTCCCGCCTGATCGCGCGAGCCTTCCCATGCGAACTCGGCAGGGAGTTCGAGAGATTTCTGCGTTCCCGGCAACGTGAAGGCAATCTGCCAGCGTCCGCTCGGCCGGCGCCGGTTGGGCAGGCTGACCGCCATGCCTCCCTCACTCAAGTCGATGGTGGTGACCTTCATATTACTGCCCACACTGGTGCTGCGAAGCACAACCGGAATCTGCACCGCGACCCGCGCATTGCGCCGCCGCTCACTCTTCATCAGCGCCCGCGCCGCACGGAAACTCGACTTTGCGCGCTCGATCGAAACCGGCTTGTACAGGACGAAGTGGGCTCCGATCTCGAACACCGCCTTCAGCCCGATGATCGGCTCGACAATGGCAACCGCCACCGCTTGCTTGTTACAGGGAGCGTTGCGGGCACTGCGCAGCACTTCTGTTGCGCCGTCGTCCATCACGTCGACGATGATCGCTTCGAACCGCTGCCGCGTGAGCTTGCGCAAGGCGCCGTCGGAATCGGCACACAACTCCACATCAATTTCCAGATCACCCAGCACACGGCGCAGGACTCGCACGATCTTCTCGTCCGAACACAGCACCAACGATTTCAGACTCATGGCTAGGACCTAATTCCTAAGGACTCTGGGATCCGACAACCGGGTCAAATGCCTTTTCCCCGCAGGCGCAAGACGCGGGGACCTACCAAGACTCCCTCTTTGCACTCTATGTCCATCGACCGATGTGATCAACTTTCTGCTGCAAGAAGGGGTTACGGCCGTAATCTGCAAGACCTTGCAACCCCAACCCCATGAGCGGAGCGCACCCATTCCGGCAAGATTGCGAAAAGGATTGCCATTCTTCCAACAGCCCATCCAAGTCTGAGCAGACGACGACACGAGCCCGCTGGAATGGTCGTAACTGCCTTATTTCCATGCGCTTGAGTCTGATGAGCTCACGGCTTCGGGAGGAATTTCCATTGACTTTCGGGAGAAATTGACTGTAAGATGTTGAGTCTCCGATTAGCTTTGGGTGCGGATCAGTCTAAGGTCCTATTCTGTCTGCGGTAAGTCTGCATTCCGGCTTGCATCTTGAAGCTGAATCCCGGTGACCACTCGGAGAATCATATAGATAGGGAAGTTTGCAGGCGGTTTTGCAGTTTCATCCCCTTTAAGTGGAAAGGCATTTTTCATGGCCAAGCGACGCGGAAATCCGAACTGGGGCAAGCCTGAGCCGATCGGGCCGATCACCCCGACCATCACCGAATTCGAACAGGTTGTGCGCGAGTACAAGCTCTCCCCCGACCAGTACCTGCGTTCGACCCGCCTGCGCGAGTGGGCGCGCCGTAACAAGAACTCGAAATATATCCCCGAGCCTCTTCTGGAAGCTTGGGGCTTCGAGATCGAGTCGACTCTGTAACCAGAGCCGTAGCAAAATTTTGAGGGTCGCTCCTTGAACAAGGGAGCGACCTTTTGTATTTGGAGAAGTGCGACGAGTTGCGGTTGCACGGTTGCCCGGCGGACGGCCGAAGGCGGCCGTCGCCACATTCTTCGTGATACTGTCTTCCCAACGCATGCTGAACGTCCTCCAAATCCCGGCTGCGGAACTGTTCTCGCTGCTGGCCGCGATCGGCTTCGCTGCCGGCTTGAATTTGTACGCGACGGTCGCCGTCCTCGGACTGCTGGCCCACTTCGGACATCTCCCGCTCCCACCGGGACTGCTGTTGCTCGGGGGATGGCCGGTCATCGCCGCCAGCACCGCGCTCTTTGTCATCGAATTCTTCGCCGACAAGATCCCCGCCTTCGACCTGATCTGGAACGCCCTGCACACGTTCATCCGCGTCCCTGTAGCTGGACTGCTGGCTTACCGGGCGACCAGCCAACTCAGTCCCGAGCACCAACTGCTGGCCACGCTGTTGGGAGCAGCCGTCGCTTTCATCGCGCACAGCGGAAAGACTGCAGCGCGGGCGGCAGTGACGCCTTCCCCCGAACCGTTTTCCAACATCACGCTCAGCATGGCAGAAGACGTTGTCGCCATTGGTCTGACTTGGCTGGCTACGCGCCACCCGTACGTGGCGGGAACTCTTGCCACAATCTTCGTCGTGATCATCTTGCTGCTGATGCACTGGGTCATCCGCGCCATGAAAGCCCTATTCCGTGGCGCCGAACGTGAACTGGCCGGGTAATGGCATGTGTGCTTGAGCCTACTCTACGGAGTCGGGTGAGAATTCTGCGACAGTGCCCGCTGCGCCGATGCCAACTCGGATCTTCCAGGCTTGTCGGCGCGAGCACAAACTTTCAACAGCTCGCGAAAATACTTTTGACTGGTATCGCGACTTCCGCTGAGCTGGGCGGCGTGGGCCGCGCCATAGAGTGCGCGAAAGCGTCCTGGCTCGATCTTCAGGGTGGCTTCGAATTGCTCCAAAGCCTGGGCAGGCTCATTCATCTGCAGAAACATCTCACCCAGCAACTCGCGCGCCGGAGCCAGCGGACCGGGAGTCACCGCGCTTTTCTCCGTCCCATCTTCCAGTTCCGCTGCCGACCTCATCAGGCGTAGCGCTTCCTCTTTCTTGCCTGCCGCCAGTGCAGCCCACGCTCGAACCGCAACCTCCTGGATCTCCACCTGCCGCGCCCAGTAACTTTCGCTAGCCTGCAAGAGCCGCTCCCGAATCTGCCGCAGCGCTACTGCCGAATCGTTCGCCGCCGACGCTCGGCCCAGTCGCGCTGCGCCCAACCCGCGGGCGAACCACGTCATGGCGTCGGTATGAGGGAACGGTGTTTCCCGCAGCGGCAACTGCGCGGCCTGCTTCCAGTCCTGACGTTCCAGAGCGTACCGAGCCGGGATCGCCGCCAGCGCAAAATAGCCAACTGAAGGGCCGCCAGCACCGCTGATTACTACCTTCGGGTCGAAGCGGGAGGCGATCTCCGGCAAGGAATCGAGTATCTGCCGCGCGGCCTTGTCCTGCCCGGTTTGCAGATAGGCGTAAATCTCATAGTCGCTGGCGTGCAACTCTTCTGCGGTCTGACCCTCGCGCCGCGCGGCGGCCGCCGCTGCTACGTTGCTGTCGATGGACTCTTGCCAGTAACCCGTGCGGGTGAAGGTATGCGATGGCATGTGCAGGGCGTGGGGCGCATCGGGCGCAATCTGCGAGTAGCTCTGCGCCGCAACCAGCGCCCGGCCTGCCAGCGCTGGCACGTCGTAGGTATGGATGATGTAGTGGGCCAGCCCGGGATGGGTCGGCTCCTCTTTGAACAGTTTCTCGAGGATCGCCCCCGCCTTGAGCCGCCCGGCGTAGGTTTTATCCGCGGGATCTTCGGACGCTGCGATCGCCAGCGCGTAGAAGATTTGCGCCTCATGGTCCTCTGGATACTTCTCCGCGACTTCGCCCATGGCATTGCGATAGGAGAGCAAGCGCGTGCCCTGTGGCGTGTTCTCGAAGCCGGCGTACAACTTGCCGACGGCGGCTAGATACGCCCGTTCGCGCTGGGTCTTTGCGCCCAAGGTCCTGCCGCGTTCCGCGCTGTCCTGCCCGGCCTGCAATTGACTTTTGTCTTTCATTCCCGGCGCGAAAGGATTGCTCCAATCGCTAAGAGCGATTCCCCAGTATGCGATTCCGCAGGTCGCGTCCTCCCCCAGCGCCGCGTTGAATCCGGCGATGGCGCGGCTGAACTGGAAGGAATGCAGCAACGCGACCGCCCGGTCGAATTCCTTTTGCGCTGCTACGTTGCACGATGTGGCAAAGTGCACCGTCCCCAATTTCTCACCAGTCCCGTGCTGATGCTCCTGCGCCCTGCTCGACGCCATCAGGATGAGTAGAATGGCCGCAACGAATTTCCCTCTGAGCATTTCACCTCTCCAGACCCGAGTAGTATAGGCGCGTTCCAGGATCGTAGGAGCGCACTCCCTCTGCTAAAATCGCCTCAATATGAGCCCCCTGTCTCCATTTACCGACGTGCCTGATGCCATCGAGGAAATCCGCGCCGGCCGCATGATCATTGTCGTCGACGACGAGGACCGCGAGAACGAAGGCGACCTCACGCTCGCCGCCGAGAAGGTTACGCCCGAAGCTATCAACTTCATGGCCAAGTATGGACGCGGCCTGATCTGCCTGGCGATGACCGAAGAACGGCTTGAGCACCTGAATATCGGCCCCATGACGTCGGAGAATACTTCGCAGTTCGGGACGGCATTTTGCGAGGCGATTGATGCCCGGCAGGGTGTCACGACTGGCATCTCGGCTCACGATCGAGCGCGCACAATTCAGGTGGCGATCGATCCCGCGACGAAGCCTTCTGATTTAGCTCGTCCCGGACACATGTTCCCTCTTCGCGCCCGCAAAGGCGGAGTGCTGGTGCGCGCCGGGCAAACGGAAGCCTCGGTCGATCTGGCGCGGCTGGCGGGCATGATTCCGGCGGGAATCATCTGCGAAATCATGAAGGACGACGGCAGCATGGCGCGCGTGCCCGACCTGATCGAGTTCTGCCGCGAGCACAAGATGAAGATGCTCACCGTCGCCGAACTGATCCGCTACCGCATGGCGCACGAACGCTACGTGCATCGCGTGGGCGAGGCGCTGATCGATACGCGCTTCGGCGAGTTCCGCATGATCGCCTACGAAAGCGAGGTCGACGGCGGAGAATCGCATGTCGCGCTGATTCGTGGGGACGTCGAGCACAGCCAGAGTCCGGTGCTGGTCCGCATGCACGCGCATTGCCTGATGGGCGACGTCTTCGGTGCGACTGGTTGCGAGTGCCATGCCACGCTGGAAGGCGCGCTGCGCCGCATTTCCCAGGAAGGCTGCGGGGCGCTGATCTATCTACACCAGACGTCGCAAGGATTCTCCGTCGAGAAAGTCGGCGACCGGACAGCGCTCGGTTTCCACCGCGGTCAAAGGCTTCCCGCGCTGTATGACAACGAAAAGCAGATTCAGCGCGAGGTGGGCATTGGGGCGCAGATCCTGTCGGACCTGAACCTGCACCGGATCCGGCTGCTGACGAACCGTCCCAAAAAGGTGGCGGCGCTGGAAGGATTCGGAATCGAGATTGTCGAGCAGGTTCCAGTGCAATTGCAAGAAGTCAGGGCAGGAAAAAAATAAGGGCCGCAGAGCGCGGCCCCCAATTTCAGAGAGATATCTAGAAGGGTTTGCGCACTACGACTTCGCTGTCGCGAATGAAGAACTGCGCCGAGCAGTGCTCTGACCCGCAAATCACGGGCAGAAAGCCGTTGATCTGTTTGCGCGTGATCAGGCCCAGCATGCCGCAGGATGGGCAAGAGAGTACGGCCCAATAGGGATCTTCCTTTTCGCCGACCTCGCCGGCGTTTTCCAGCACGAAGACGGTTCCCGGCTGCATCTGTTCCGGTATCCACTCATTGAGAAGATCCAGTTCACCGACCATGTCTTCCTCCTGTGTTCGAATGCCCTGCTGGTACTGCCCTGCAAACTCTTCCCTACGAAACTTTTTTAGCACGCCGCCGGTAATCAGGCGACGTTACTGAAGTATTCGCCTTTCCGGAGACGACCCCAGCCCGCACCTGCCGCACCGCGTCGCTCAGGCACACGCCCAGAATCGGCTGGTCCGAATTCTTCAGGATGTCGACGATCTGGCGCGCCGAAGTCTCCAGATAAAGATGGGTTCCGTCGGTCAGCAAGTGAATGTCAGAGCTACGGCTGACAATCTCGGCTAAGCCTTTACCGATCTCACGGTCCAGAAAGCGCATAACCTTTCGTACGCCCTGCAGCGAGAATCCCTTGCGCCGCAGTTCGCAGATGACGGCCACCTCGGTCAGGTGATTCATCGAGTAGAGGCGGCGATGCCCTTCGCGCTCGGGCTTGACGACGCCACGCTCATCCCACCACTGGAGCTGGCGGGGCGTGATGCCTGTCAGCGCGATCACCTCTTGCGATGTGAACCGCTCTTCCTCTCGCATGGTCCCCCAGATATGTTTGAAACAATCGTCAAGTCGAATGTTTCAAACATTTTAGGCATGGATGGGCTGGGGTCAAGCAGAGAATCGGTGGAAAAGGGGTGACTAAGAGAGTTCCTGGGGGAGGCGAGGATCGAAGCCGCCGCCGACGAAGTGGACGATCTCGAGCCGGTCGCCTTCACTCAACTGAGTGTCAGCCCAACGGTCACGGGGCACGATGTCGCGATTGAGTTCGACGGCAACGCGGTCGGACTTCATGCCGAGGGTTTCCACGAGCGCCGCCAGAGTGCATGGAGCGGGGGAATCGGTGAAATCGCGCTCTTCGCCGTTGATTTGAAGTTTCATTTGGGTATGCGATCAGATCATAGCGGCTTCACTGGGCCGCGCTAGATCCCTCGCTCCGCCTGAAAAGCGGCTACGCTCGGGATGACGCCGACCTAAAGCAGATGCCTAAACTTTCCTCTATTCTGCTTTACGCAGCACGAATTTCCTCGTCGCGGTGCGGCCTTCCTGGTTAATCTGGACCAGCAGCGTTGAATCGGGCAGTTCGGCTTCTTCGACTTCGATCTTGATTTCTGCTGCCCCTCCGGAGTCTGCCACTGCCTGGGTGTAGAACGGCGTGCCACCGGGACGGGCGAATCGGAAGGTCAGGCGGGCACCAGACGCTGCCGCGCCTCCTTCGGTGACGCGCAGCTGCATGGTGAGATTGCGGTCGGCGTGAACCGACTCGGAGTTCAGCCACTGGACGTCCAACTCCTTGACCGTGGCCAGGACTTCGGGCTCGGGATGGTCGAGGACGTTGTCGAGTTTGCCTTCGCGAATCGCGTCGAGCACCAACCGGTGCTGCTCACGGAGCAACTGCTCTTTCTGCGAATCTCCCGCCTGGGCTTCGCTGTTCTTGCTGGCATAGGAAGTGGCCTTCTTGCCGATGCAGCGGCCGCGCACGAAAACTTGAGTCTGGAGAAGGAGTTCGCCTTCACGCGCTTCGCTCTGCACGTGGTAGATCGTGTCGCCGTGCTTCACGTCGGTATTGAAGCCGAAAATCATAGGGAAATTACACTTTCGGAACCGGGTTTTCGAATTGCAGAAGCGCCCGATTACACAATCACAAAATTATCCGGTCATTTCCACAAAATGCCCGGCCGTTCGCTTGACACTGTTGAGTGTAAGCCCATAATCTAGAACGTTTAAGCAACGCTTGGCGCGAATTATATCTACCTCGTCCTATGCCCGACAATTACTTCGCTCAATACCTCCCGTTTTTGATCCATATTCTGATGGCGGGCGGGATTGCGGCTGCAATTGTGACGCTTTCCTGGCTGATAGGGCAGCGTAAACCAACCCGCGCCAAACTGTCTCCTTACGAATGCGGCATGACCCCGGTGGGCGACTCCCGGCAGCGCTTCTCGGTAAAGTTCTACCTGGTCGCTATGCTGTTCATTCTGTTCGATGTTGAGGCGGTTTTCATCTATCCCTGGGCGATCAGTTTGCGCCAGTTCAAGGCGCAGCACGAAGGTCATTTTGGCCTGTACGAGATGCTGATTTATATCGGAGTTTTCCTTGTCGGCTTCTTCTATGTCTGGAAGAAGGGCGTGCTGGACTGGGGCGAGACCTCTCCTAAGCGGGGGAATTTCTGATGCCGCTGGCCCCTGCGATCACTGATCTCGAACAACTGAAGAACCATCCGGCCGTAGCCCGCCTTCTGGGATGGAACGCCGAGGCTGTTACGGGCGTGAAGTTCGATCGCGAGGAAATGACGGTTTACGTCGACCGGGCTTACATCCGCGAGGCTTGTGCCGTGCTAAAAGAGGATCCGGCCTGCCCGTTTAACTTCCTTTCTGACGTGACGTGTGTGGACTGGTATCCAGCGGAGCCGCGGTTTGAGGTGGTTTACCACCTGCTTTCGATCCCGAACAAAGAGCGCATCCGACTGAAGGTACGGCTGAACAGCGACAGCCCGGCGGTTGAGTCGCTGACCTCGGTATGGCCCGGGGCGAACTACTTTGAGCGGGAAGTTTTCGATCTGTTCGGCGTGCGATTTACCGGACATCCTTATTTACGGCGCATTCTGATGCCCGAAGACTGGGAAGGCCACCCGCTGCGCAAGGATTATCCGGTTGAGGGCTACCGCTAAATGGCCCACCTGAACCCTACACCAGTGCTGGAACCCGGACAGGATCGAACGATGATCCTGAACATGGGGCCGCAACATCCGTCGACCCACGGAGTGTTGCGCGTGCTGCTCGAGATTGACGGCGAAACCGTGGTGCGCATGATGCCTGACATCGGCTTCCTGCACACCGGCATTGAAAAGACCTGCGAAGCCAAGTTCTACCAGCAGGTTGTGCCGCTGACCGACCGCATCGACTACCTGTGCCCCATGACCAACAACCTCTGCTACGTGCTGGCAGTGGAGAAGTTGCTGGGGCTGGAGATTCCGCCGAAGGCGCAATGGTTGCGCGTTCTGCTGAACGAGTTAACCCGCATTAACTCCCATTTGGTCTGGCTGGGCACGCACGCCATGGACATTGGCGCGCTGACGGTCTTCTTATATTGCTTCCGCGAGCGCGAAGAAGTCTTGCGCATGTTCGAAATGGTCAGCGGGCAGCGCATGATGACCTCGTACTTCCGCGTGGGCGGTATTGCGCTGGAGCCGCCCCTGGGATTCTTCGATCGCGTACGCGATTTCGCTGGATATTTCCCGGAGAGGATCGATCAGTACGAAAATCTGCTGACCGGTAATCCTATTTGGACGATGCGCACCAAGGGCGTGGCGCGGATGACTGCGGAAGATGCGATTGCGCTCGGGGCTACTGGCCCAACGTTGCGCGGAAGTGGCGTCGACATCGACCTGCGGCGCGACATGCCGTATTCGAGCTACGAGAAGTTCCAGTTCAAAGTGCCGGTGTCGCAGGAAGGCGACGTATTCGCGCGGTACATGTGCCGCGTGCAGGAACTGCGGGAATCGACCGCGATTGTGAGACAGGCGCTGGACGGCATGCCGGAAGGTCCAATCAAGGCTGATGCTCCGGGGATCGTGCTGCCCGACCGCGAGAAGATGAAGACGCAGATGGAATCGCTCATATACCACTTCAAGATCATCACGGAAGGCTTCGCGGTGCCGCCCGGCGAGGTCTATCAGGCGGTCGAGTCTCCGCGCGGCGAAATGGGCTACTACATCGTCAGCGACGGGACGGCCAAGCCTTACCGCGTGCATATGCGGTCGGCCTGCTTCGCGAATTTGCAGACGCTGCCGAAGATGTGTGAAGGACGGCTACTGGCGGACGTTGTAGCGGCGATCGGGTCGATCGACATCGTGCTGGGAGAGATAGATCGTTGAAATTCTCGGAAGAATTCGAAACCCGGTTTGCGGAGATGGTTCCGCATTATCCGACCAAGCGGTCCGCGCTCGTGCCCACGCTGCTCTACGCGCAGGACGAAGTTGGCTACCTGTCGGACGAGGTCATCGCCGAGATCGCTTCTCGTCTCGACCTAACCGAACTGGAAGTGCGCAATGTGATCAGCTACTACTCGATGCTGACCACCAAGCCGCGCGGCAAGTTTAACGTGCAGGTCTGCACCAACATCAGCTGCATGGTGCGCGGCGGCGAAGACATTCTGCATCACTGTACCAAGAAGCTGGGCGTTGGCCACAAGCAGACCACTCCCGATGGCCTGTTCACGCTGGAGGAAGTGGAGTGCATCGGCGCGTGCAGCTGGGCTCCGGCGGCGCAGGTGAATTACGACTTTCACGAGAATCTGACCACTGAAAAGATGGACCGGATTCTCGACGAGTATAAGAAGAAGGCAACGCAATAGCGCAATTGCTGATTTCTGATTGTTGATTGCTGATTGAAAAACGGGCGTATACGGTTTTCAATCAACAATCAGAAATCAACAATCAACAATTTTCCCAATGGCTGACTTGGTCTCCCATCCCGACGAGGTAAAGGTCGTCTCCCGGCGCTTCGGCCAGGGTGCGGCCAATATCGACCGCTATCTCGAACTGGACGGCTACAAGGCCGTGCAGAAGGCGCTCGCCATGGAACCGGACGCCATTATTAGTGAGGTCAAGAATTCTGGCCTGCGTGGGCGCGGCGGCGCGGGATTCTCGACGGGCATGAAGTGGTCGTTCGTACCCAAGCAGTCGGCCAAACCTAAGTACGTGTTGTGCAACGGCGACGAGAGCGAACCCGGCACGTGTAAGGACCGCTTGATTTTCGAGCACGATCCGCACTCGGTGATCGAGGGCGTCATGATCGGCGCCTTGGCCGTGGGCGCGAAGAGCGGATACATCTACATTCGCGGCGAGTACCGGTACCTGCTGGAGATCATGCAGAAGGCGATTCGCGACGCCTATGCCAAGGGATTTCTCGGCAAGAACATTTTCGGCAGCGGACGCGATCTGGATATCTACTGGCACGGCGGCGCGGGAGCATACGAGGTCGGCGAAGAGTCGGCGCTCATGGAATCGCTCGAAGGCAAGCGCGGCATTCCACGCATTCGACCTCCCTTCCCTGCTGTGGTTGGTCTTTGGGGCGGTCCGACGGTCATTAATAATGCTGAGACGCTGGCCAATGTCCCGCACATTATTCTTGGCGGCGCGGACTGGTACGCCAAGCTGGGCACGCCGAAAAACGGCGGCACGCGGCTGTTTTGCCTGAGCGGCAACATCGCCAAGCCCGGTGTGTATGAACTGCCCATGGGCTACAACCTGAAGAAGATGATCTACGAAGTGGGCGGCGGGATTCCCAACGGACGCACGTTGAAAGCGGTCGTGCCGGGCGGAGCCTCCTGTCCGTGCCTTACTGCAAATGAAGTTGATGTCGCCATGGATTTTGATTCCGTCGCGAAGGCCGGGTCCATGCTCGGTTCGGGCGGCGTGGTGGTGATCGACGATCAGCAGTGCATCGTGAAGTTCGCTCTGCGGACCATGAAGTTCTACCAGCACGAAAGTTGCGGATGGTGCATTCCGTGCCGCGAGGGAACGGACTGGATCAAGAAGACGCTGGTGCGCTTCCATGCCGGCGGCGGCATGAAGAAAGACATCGACAACATCCAGTACCTGGCGGAGAACATGCTGGGGCGGACGTTCTGTCCGCTCGGGGATGCGGCGGCGATGCCGACGATTGGGTTTGTGAAGAAGTTCAGGAAAGAATTCGAAGATCACCTGGAAGGCCGGCCGTGCCCGTACGAAAAGGAAGGCGCGGTGGAGCAAGTTCCGGTGCACGCGTAGCGCTGGCGTCTCGCCGGCGCGGGGTGCGGGGGAATTCCCGCAGGTTTCAGATTTGCTGATGGGTGCGAGGGCGGGACGCCGGCGCTACGAGTTTAGCTCCATAAATATGGCTGACGTAAATCTCACTGTCGACGGCAAGAAGCTCACGGCTCCCGCGGGCACGCTCCTCATTGAAGCCTGCAAGACCGTGGGCATCGAAGTGCCTTCGTTCTGCTATTACCCCAATCTTTCGCTGCAGGGCGCCTGTCGGATGTGCCTGGTGAAAGTCGAGAAGATGCCCAAGCTGCAGACCGCCTGCACCACAGTGGTCAGCGAAGGCATGATCGTCGTCACCGACAGCGATGAGATCAAGCAGGCGCGCAAGTCGATGCTGGAAATGCTGCTCGGCAACCATCCGCTGGATTGCCCGGTCTGCGACGCCGGCGGCGAGTGTGAACTGCAGGACATGACGTTCAGCTACGGCGCCGCCGAATCGAAATTCATGGAGGCGAAGAACCATAAAGAGGAGCAGCAGTGGTCTCCCGTGGTGTTCTTCGACCGGCCGCGCTGCATTCTGTGCTACCGCTGCGTGCGCGTCTGCGGCGAGGGCATGGACGTGTGGGCTCTTGGCGTCCAGAACCGCGGCGTGAGTTCGCTCATCGCTCCCAACAAGGAAGATCATCTGGAATGCGAAGAGTGCGGCATGTGCATCGACATCTGCCCGGTGGGCGCGCTCACCTCGGGCGCGTACCGCTACAAGACGCGCCCTTGGGAAATGAAGCATGTGGGTACGGTCTGCACGCACTGCGGGGACGGCTGCAAGACTACGCTGGGCGTTCGGCGGTCTGACACAGGAATGGAGATCGTCCGCGGCGACAACCGCGACAAGAGCGGGACGAACGGAGATTTCCTCTGCATCAAGGGCCGCTACGCTTTCGATTTCGCCAATCATGAAGAACGGTTGACCCAGCCGCTGATCCGCAAGAACGGCAAGCTGACGCCGGCGACGTGGGAAGAGGCGGTTGAGTTGGTTGGCAGGAAGTTCGCAGAAGTACGCGACAAGGATGGCGGCGCAGCGATCGGCGTGATCGGCTCGACCCGCACTACCAATGAAGAATCGTACCTGCTGTCGAAGTTCGCGCGCGTGGTGTTGAATACGAACAACGTCGATCATCATCGTACGGCCGACTTCCCTGCTCTTTCAGCGGCGCTGCGCGGCAAGCCGGACGCAACTGCCAGCATGGCCGACGTATTCACGGCTCCGGCGATTTTGCTGATTGGTAACGATCCAACGGAACAGCATCCCCTGCTCGCATGGCAGATTCGCAACAATGTGCGTCTGCACCGCGCGAGGCTCTACCTGGTGAACTCGGAGTCGATCAAGCTGCGGCGTCAAGCAACAAGCTTCACGCAAATTCCGTCAGGATCGGAAGCCAAGGTTGCGAGCTTCCTTTCAGGCGACGATGCGGCCTTGGATGTCCTGGCTAGCGCCTCGACCAGCAAAGACGCCTGGCTCGCCCTACGCGATAAGCTGCGCGGGGAGCAGAATCTTGTCGCCATTTTCGGATCGGAAATTCGCGGCAACGACGTTGCCAAGCTGGTTGCATTCGGCTCGGCCGTTTCCGGCGCTAAGTTCCTCTGCTTGGCCGATTACGCCAACTCTCGCGGTGCTGCGGATATGGGGCTTTATCCCGACCTGCTGCCCGGTTATCACCCAGCGGCGGGAAGCAGCGACTTCCATCAGGAGTGGGCGATTCCGCAGATCGTTGGACTCGACGTTCCCGGCATGGTTGAAGCGGGCAAGAGCGGCAAACTGAAGGCACTCTACGTGGTCGGCTCGAATCCCATCGGACGTCTGAGCATCGACCCATTCGCGTTCTCGAACAGCTTCGTCGTCGTGCAGGATATGTTCCTGACCGAGACGGCGGTCATGGCCGATGTGGTTCTGCCAGCGGCCAACGCCTATGAGAAATCCGGCACGATGACTAATACCTGCGGCGACGTGCAACTGGTGAAGAAGGCCGGGGAAATTTCTGGCACGAAAACCGATTTTGAAATGATTGTCCGCATCGCCGACGCGATGGGCTTTGAAGTCCGCAAACTAGTTCCCTTCGGCGGCGGCACACGGGCGGACATGGGGCAGTCGCGCGGAGCGCAGTCGGGAGAGGCCGACCGCCACGCCGTGTGGCTCGAAATGCAAGGGCTGGAGCCGAAGTTGAGCCCGCTCGATCCCATGGCAATTTTCGACGAGATCCAGCGACTGGTTCCTGGCTATGACGTTTCGCGCGTGAATCTTCTGGCGGGCAACGTCGAGCACACGTCGCTTACAAAAAGCGGGCCGGGGGCAGCACACAAGCCGGAATCGATTTCCCCGGCGAATGACGGGCTGTTCACCTCCGGCACGCTGGGGCGCTACTCTCGCACGTTGAAATCGGTGATGGAGAGTCACGAAGTAAAGCCCGAGGAAGTCGCGGCGGACTGACATTTGATATCCAGTTGTCCCAGGTAAGAGAGGAAGCAAGGCGTGACGTTGCCGTTCTGGCTATACATACTTGCGTCGGTGATCAAGTCCGCGATCGTGCTGGGCGTGCTGCTCACCGCAGTCGCGTACACGGTCTGGTTGGAGCGCAAGGTCGTGGGCCACATGCAGAATCGCTGGGGACCCACGCGGGTCGGCCCTTTTGGCCTGTTGCAGCCAGCAGCCGATGGCCTGAAGTTTCTATTCAAAGAGGACCTGACGCCGCCGCACGTGTACAAGCCGCTGTTCCTGGCGGCGCCGCTGATTGCCGTCATCTTCGCGCTGACGTCGATCTCGGTGATTCCGTTCGGCAATTCGATCACGATTGGCGGATACAGCATCCCGCTGCAGATCACCGACGTCAACACCGGCCTGCTGTTGATTCTCGGCGTCACATCGATCGGCGTGTACGGCGTCGCGCTGGCGGGGTGGTCGTCGAATAACAAGTATTCCCTGCTGGGCGGACTGCGGGCCAGCGCGCAGATGGTGAGCTACGAGATTTCGCTGGGCCTCTCTCTCGTAGGCGTACTGATCATGTCGGGCAGCTTCAGCCTCCGCGAGATTGTGAAAGCCCAGGGAGGACACTTCTGGGGCTTCATCCCGCACTGGAACATTTTCGGCGGCCAGTTCATCGGCTTTTTCTGCTATCTGATGGCGGCGTACGCAGAAACCAACCGCATCCCGTTTGACTTACCGGAAGCTGAAACTGAATTGGTAGCTGGATACCACACCGAGTACAGCGCCATGAAGTTTGCCATGTTCTTCATGGCCGAGTACGCGAACATGATCACGGTGGCTTGCCTGGCCACGCTTATGTTTTTCGGCGGATGGAACGGGCCGCTGTTTGGTCCGCGAATTTTGCAGGCCGTCTTGCCCGTGTTCTGGTTCGGGTTGAAGATTTTCGGATTTCTCTTTCTGTACATCTGGGTGCGCGGCACGCTGCCGCGCTTCCGCTATGACCAGTTGATGGCGTTTGGCTGGAAGTTCCTGCTGCCGGTGGCGCTGGCGAATGTGATTGCTACCGCGATCGCGGTGGCGTGGTAAGAAGCAGTACCCAGTACTCAGTTCTCAGACCGGAACTTATTCTCTGAGAAGCGGCAAAACAAGCCGACGGTTTTTTCTGAGTACCGAGTACTGAGTACCGAGTACTGAACGTTCATGCTTAGCATTCATCTAATTCTGTTTCTGGCCTTCGGGGCTGTCTGCGTAGCAGGCGCGGTCAACCTGCTGGCGCAGACACATCCCATTAACAGCGCGCTCTCGCTGATCGCGGTGATGGCCGCGCTCGCGGGCGAATATCTGTTGCTGGGCGCGGAGTTCGTGGCGGCCGTACAGGTCATCGTCTACGCGGGCGCCATTATGGTGTTGTTCGTCTTCGTCATCATGCTCCTGAATGCCGGCGTCGAAGAACACACTTCGGGGAGCCGCGTCGCTGTTTTGTTGGGCATTCCGGGATTGTTGCTGGGAAGCATCCTGATCGCGTGGGTCGTCCTGCGGCATTCGGGGACCGAGTCAGTCGCCGCGGGTGCGCTGCCAGGCGATCCCAAGATCATCGGACAATTGCTGTTCCACGAATTTCTGCTTCCCTTCGAAATTACTTCGGTCTTGATTCTGATCGCCATCATGGGCGCGGTGGTGTTGGCCAGCAAGCCACCATCGGCACCGGCCGGGAAGGTGGACTGATGGTTCCTATCTCCTATTACCTCGTGCTCAGCGGATTCTTGTTTGCCTGTGGTGTGGCCGGATTCCTGATCAAGCGCAACATCATCACGATCTTCATGTCGATTGAGCTGATGCTGAACGGCGTGAATCTTTCGTTCGTGGCCTTCGCGGCGCACTGGCACTCGCTGGCGGGACAAGTGTTCGTCTTCTTCGTCATGGTGGTGGCGGCGGCAGAAGCTGCCGTGGGTTTGGCCATCATCATCGCCGTTTACCGCACACGCGAGACTCTGAACGTGGACCAGGTGAACCTGCTCAAACTATGACGCCGAATCTCAATCTCTGGCTGATCCCGGTGCTGCCTCTGGCGGGCGCCGCCATCAACGGCTTCCTGGGGAAGAAGTCTTCGCGGACGGCGGTCAGCACGATCGGACTGTTTTTCTCAGGCGCAGCGTTCGCATGGGCACTCTCTGTCGCATTTCGGGTTTCGACCGATGCTCTTCCCTACCAGGAATACCTGGCGCACTGGATCCGCTCCGGCAGCTTCAGCGCCGACTTTGCCTTATACCTCGATCAACTCTCGCTGGTTATGCTGCTGGTCGTCACCGGAGTCGGATTCCTGATCCACATCTACTCCGTCGGCTACATGTGGGACGACCCCAGCTACTACCGCTTCTTCACCTACCTGAACCTGTTCATGTTCTTCATGCTGACACTGATCCTGGCCAACAACTACCTGGTGATGTTCATCGGGTGGGAAGGCGTGGGCCTGGCGTCGTACTTGCTAATCGGGTTCTGGTTCACGAAGGATTCGGCGGCATCGGCTGGAAAGAAAGCGTTCATCGTCAACCGCATTGGCGACTTCGGATTCCTGATTGGCCTGTTTCTGATCATCCAGCACTTCGGATCGCTGGACTTTACCAAAGTGTTTGCGCAAGTCCATCCGATGGCGGTGGAAAGTGGCGGCGCTGGACTTCTGACTGCGATCGGAATTCTGCTGATGGTAGGCGCCTGCGGCAAGTCGGCGCAGATTCCGCTCTACGTCTGGCTGCCGGACGCGATGGAAGGCCCCACGCCGGTTTCCGCGCTGATCCACGCCGCGACCATGGTGACTGCGGGTGTGTACATGGTGTCGCGCTCGCACATGATTTTTGAGCGCGCGCCGATGGCGCTGCTGGTCGTCGCCGTAACCGGAACGTTGACCGCGCTATTCGCTGCGACCATCGGAATCACGCAGACTGATATTAAGAAGGTTCTCGCTTACTCCACGGTCTCGCAGCTCGGCTACATGTTTATGGCGTGCGGGGTGGGAGCCTTCTCTGCGGGGATCTCCCATTTGATGACACACGCCTTCTTTAAGGGCCTCCTGTTCCTGGCTGCAGGCTCGGTGATCCACGCTGTTGGCGGAGAGCAGGACATGCGCAAGATGGGCGGGCTGCGCTCGTATATCCCATGGACGTTCATGACCATGGGAATTGCGACGCTGGCCATCGCGGGCATCCCGCCGTTCGCGGGCTTCTGGAGCAAGGACGAAATCCTTTGGAAGGCATACTCGAGTCCCCACGGAAGCTGGGTGTTCTGGCTCATCGGGGTCATCACTGCGTTCATCACTTCGTTCTATATGTTCCGTTTGCTGTTTATGACATTTTTCGGCGACTATCACGGCGCCCAGGTTGATGAGCACGGCCACGGCAGCCATTCGCATGGTGCCGATGATCATGGCCACGGCGAGCCGCACGAGAGCCCGATGGTCATGCTGGTTCCGCTGATGATCCTCGCGGTGCTTTCCGCGATCGGCGGCCTGGTTGGCATCGGCAACCGATTTGAGCATTTTCTTGAACCGGTCTTCGGCACAGGAGTCGCCGAAGCCGCCGGAGAGGCCGCCAGCCGCGGCACAGAGCTGCTGCTGATGGGCGTATCGATAACCGTCGCAGTTCTGGGCTTCATCCTTGCGTACGTGCTTTACGTCAGCAAGTCCTATCTCCCGCAGAAGATCGCCGACGGACTGAATGGCTTCTACACCGCGGTGTTGAACAAGTACTACGTGGACGAGTTCTACGCGAAGTTGTTCGTCAAACCGCTGATCGACGGATCGACCACAATCCTGTGGCAGGGAGTGGACCGCAAGGTCATTGACGACACCGTCAACAATGCAGCCGATGGAGCGCGCCACGTGTCGGATGAAGTCCGCCACATGCAGTCGGGCAACCTGCGGTCTTACGCGGGCTGGATCGCGGCCGGATCGGCCGTGGTGATTGCCTACATGATTTGGATGGGAGTGCGATGAGCACCGATAGCTGGAGCCCCTACATCCTGACGTTCGTAACGTTTGCGCCGCTCGTCGGAGCGTTGCTGCTGGTGATGTTTCCCCGGCGCGATCGCGATATCCGGATTTTCGCTCTGGTCTTTTCGCTGCTTACATTTCTTCTCTCGCTGCACCTGCCGGTACACTTCCACCGCAGCCAGGCGGGATTCCAGTACGAAATTGACCGCCAGTGGATCTCTACGCCCAACATTCACTACCACATGGGCTTGGACGGCATCTCCATGTGGCTGGTGGTGCTGACCACGTTCCTCACGCCGCTGTGCGTGCTGATTTCGTGGAAATCGGTGCATGACCGAGTGAAGGAATTCTTCATCCTCCTGCTGATCATGGAAACGGCGCTGATTGGGGTCTTCACTTCCCTCGATCTCTTCCTCTTCTATTTCTTCTGGGAAGCCACGCTGATTCCGATGGCCCTGCTGATCGGCGTCTTCGGCCACGAGCGCAAGGTCTACGCCGCAGTGAAGTTCTTCATGTACACGATGATCGCTTCGGTGTTTATGCTGGCGGCGATTCTGTGGCTATACGCCAACACTCACAGCTTTGATTTTGTGACGATTCGTGACCTGATCGCGAGCGGCAAAGTTCCAAGCTTCCCTGCCGCTGCGCAGTGGCTGTTCCTTGGCTTCTTCCTGGCTTTCGCGGTGAAGGTTCCGTTGTTCCCGTTCCACACCTGGCTGCCTGACGCTCACGTCGAAGCTCCCACCGCAGGATCTGTCCTGCTGGCAGGCGTTCTACTAAAAATGGGCACCTACGGCATGCTGCGCTTCAATCTCGGACTGTTCCCTGAGCAAGCCCGCCACAATGCTCCGTGGATCATGACGCTGGCGCTGATCGGCATCATTTACGGCGCGCTGGTGGCTATGGTGCAGCCGAACATGAAGAAACTGATCGCCTACTCGTCGGTCAGCCATCTGGGCTTTGTGGTGCTTGGAATCTTCAGCTTCACCACGGCGGGATTGAACGGCGCGATGTTCGTCATGCTGGCTCACGGAATTTCTACGGGCGGGCTGTTCATGCTCGCCGGAATTCTGCACGAACGCCGCCATACCTACGAGATCTCCGAGTTCGGCGGCCTGGCCACGCCGATGCCTGTTTACGCGGCCTCGTACCTATTCATCGTGCTGGCATCGGTTGGACTTCCCTTGCTCAACGGATTCATTGGAGAGTTCCTGGTGCTGAGCGGTGCATTCCAGGCGAAACCCATCTATGGAATCCTCGCGGCTACGGGCGTGATCTGGAGCGCGGGTTATCTGTTGTGGATGTATCAGAGAGTGTTTTACGGGAAAGTGACGAACCCGGTGAACAACTCGCTGCGCGATCTTTTTGTCTTCGAGAAAGCTGCGGTCTGGCCGTGCGCTGCCGCGGCGCTAGTCATGGGTGTGGCACCCATTCTGTGGTTGGGCGCGATTGATCCCGCGGTACAGGCCGCGCTGACTCCGTTCACGCAAGTGGTCAGCAAGGTGGTGGGACAATGATGCTCCCCGCCGCGTTGTTGCAGGTAATCCCGCAGACGATCCCTCAAGGTGTCGATTACGTCCGCATCCTGCCAGAGCTGATTCTGTCTGCTTTCGGCATCCTGGTGATGGTGCTCGATCCGCTGGTCGATGAGGAAAAGAGTCAGAAACTGCTCGGCTTCATCGCGCTGGGCGGCACCGTCGCGGGGCTTCTCGCCACTTGGTATATGGCCCAGTCTCCGGGCCTCGCCTTCTCGAACATGGTGAAGGTGGACGGCTTCAGCGTGTTCTTCCATTTTCTGGTGATCGCGATTGCGGCGGTAGTCATCCTCAGTTCGTTCGAGTACATGGCAGTGCAACGGATTCGCGCCGGGGAATACTACGCTCTGATTCTCTTCGGCGTAGTGGGCATGGCGTTGATGTCCTCAGCCGTAGAGCTGGTGCTGATTTTCATTGCCCTGGAAATCTCCTCGATCTCCACTTACATCCTGACCGGATACCGGCGCAACGAGGCCTCGAGCAGCGAATCGTCTCTGAAGTATTTCCTACTGGGGTCCTTCGCAACTGCGTTCTTCCTGTATGGCGTGGCGATGATGTTCGGCGCAACCGGATCGACCAACATCGCCATCATCAGTCAGAAACTGCAGGCTGGGCCGGTCCAGTTGCTGGTCTACGTGGCCATGGCGCTGATGTTTGTGGGGCTCGGATTCAAAGTGGCGGCGGCGCCCTTCCACATCTGGACACCCGACGTGTACGAGGGCGCGCCTGCCCCGATCGTCGGCTTCATGTCGACAGCGCCGAAAGCCGCGGCGTTCGCGGTGCTGCTGCGAGTCGTCTTCACCATTAACGCGCCGGGCCGTTTCTGGCTGATCTGGATGGCGGCAGCCCTCTCCATGACCTTGGGCAATGTGGGCGCACTCGTTCAGACGAACGTCAAGCGTCTGCTGGCATACTCTTCGATCGCGCACGCGGGATATCTGCTGGTGGCCTTCGCGATGACCACCTCCGACAACTCCGTCGCGGGCATCTCCGCCGCGATGTTCTACACGGCGTCTTATGCCGCCATGAATGTGGGCGCGTTCGCCGTGGTCAGCCACTTCGCCAACGCAGGCGAGCGTTATGTGACGCTTGAGGACTACGAAGGTCTGGGCCGTACTTCCCCGCTACTGGCCGCGACGCTCACCATTTTCCTGCTGTCGCTGATCGGCATCCCCATGACCGGCGGCTTTTTCGCCAAGTTTTACGTCTTCAGCGCTGCCGTGAAGGCGAATCTGATCTGGTTGACGATCATCGGCGTCGTCAACAGCGCCGTTGGAGCCTACTACTACCTCCGCATCATCGTTGTGATGTACATGCGGGAGTCGCGGAAAGAGGTTCCCGTCACTCCAGTGCCCTTCGGCCTGGGCCTGGCCCTCGCAGTCAGCGTCGTGGCCACTCTCTATCTAGGTATTCTTCCCGACCGTGTACTGCGATATGCGCAGCAGTCCGCTCAGGAAGTGTTACCGCAACTGCCTGCTTCTAGTGTTGCGAATACCGCACAAACACAGCCTCCGGCGGCACTTCCGGGGCGTTAATTTTTTCGTCAACAATGCGAAAACGCTCATTGACAAGAACCTTCGCCCGCGTGCATCATGTGTGAACCAAGTTTTGGCTCAGTCCTTCGCTCTCGAGGAACTGACAGCGGCCTGGAGGAGAGAAAATGTTGAAACTGATGCATCGGCTTTGGTCGGAAGATGAGGGACAAGACATTGCCGAATACGCGGTAATGTTGGCAGTTATCCTGGTTCTGGTGGTGGGAACGGTGCGCTTGATTGGATCGAATGCCAACACTGCGTTCTCAAGCGTAGCCAGTTCTCTCCAGTAGATTGTAGTTCCACCGTTTTAAGAACCCCTTCGTCTAGTTTGCATCGAAATGAAGACTTTTATGACACGATTTACTCCAGGCGCCGCATTTACCGCTTACTTCCCGTTTACGGGCGCAGCGGCTGCGGAACAGCTTGGGGTGAGGATGAGCCACTAACGGTCACCTAAACAAACAAGCTTCCCGCAAGCCGCGATCTCCGGATCGCGGCTTTTGTTTTAGCGACACAACATACAAGGAGAACCAGCCCATGATTGTCAATATGTCGGAGAAAGCCACCGAGCAGGAAATCGACCATGTGATAGAGCGCATCCGTGAGGCTGGGTACCAACCTCATGTCACGCGCGGCACCGAGCGGACGATTGTCGCAGCCGTAGGCAGCGGCCGCCGCCACGAGATCGAGGCGTTGCAGGTTGCGCCCGGAGTGGATAATGTCGTCGCGATTGCCCAGCCCTTCAAACTGGTCAGCCGACAGGTCAAGCCGGAGCGCACCATCGTGAAGATCAACGGCGTGTCCATTGGCGGCCCGGACGTAGTGGTGATTGCGGGACCGTGTTCCGTCGAGTCACGCACGCAGTTGCTGGACACGGCGCATGCCGTAAAGCGCGCCGGCGCGGCCATGCTGCGCGGCGGAGCCTACAAGCCGCGCACTTCTCCTTATGACTTTCAGGGCTTGGGCCTCGAGGCGCTTAAGATTCTGCGCGAAGCTCGCGAAGAAACCGGGCTGCCCGTGGTCACGGAAGTGATGAGTACTGAAGATGTAGACGTGATCTGCGAACACGTGGACATGCTCCAGGTGGGAGCGCGCAACATGCAGAATTTCGCCCTGCTGCGGCGGCTCGCGACCGTCAACAAGCCCATCCTTCTGAAACGTGGCCCATCGGCCACGGTGAAGGAGTGGCTGCTCGCCGCCGAGTATCTGCTCTCGGGGGGCAATCAGCAGGTCGTGCTATGTGAGCGCGGCATTAAGACTTTTGAAACCGAGATGCGCAACACCATCGACCTGGCGGCCGTTGCTCTGGCGCGCGATTTATCGCACCTACCGGTGATCGCCGATCCCTCCCACGGAACCGGCAAGCAGAGCCTGATTGCGGCAGTTTCGCGTGCGGCCGTGGCCGTGGGAGCAGATGGCCTGATCATCGAGGTGCACCCGTGTCCAGAACGGGCGCTCTCGGATGGTCCTCAGTCACTCGATTTCGCGGGATTCGGCAAGGTCATGCGGTCGCTGGCGGAGCCGCTGCGGCAGACTGCCAGCTTGCCAGCAGCGGTGTCGGCAGCTTCTTAACGAGAAGGCCGGCGGTTTAGCGCCCTGCTGCTGTCGCGGATGACTGCTTTACCTGCATCGCCGGATCGCCAAACAGGATGAACGTGCGGCGCACGTCCGGGTCGCCGATGTGCGACTTCGCTTTGAGAATCGCATTACCCAACGTCGTTCCTTTGGCGGTCAAGGCATTCTGCACGACCAGGGCATCGAGATTGGTTTGCGGTGAAGGCTGGTTCAGTCCGGAAGAGGCCAGCACCGCCACGGCTCCGCCATTTGACGCTAGCATCAGCGTGACGCCCAGCGGCTCCGCGTACACATCCTGGAAGAATCCGTTGAGACAGTCCATGATCAGGAAGACCGGGAGCTGCGACCCATTGGTCAAGGAACTCACCGAAGTAGTGTCGAAGATATCGGATCCGGACCACTGCTCTTCCGAGCCGTGACCGAGGTAGTTCACCAGCAGCTGGCCCGAATTGATCGCGCTGAGGATGTCTGCTCGTGCCCCGGTCGTGCCCACGGTATCGACAAATACGTCCGTGACCTGAATGGTTGCCGGCAGCTTCGCCTGCACGGTCTGGCTGTCTTGTGTGAAGCTTTCGGTGTCGTCTTTGTCGGCGACCATGAGCGCGTTCGCGGTCCACGAGCCGTTGGTCGACTGTCCCTCATACGTCGCGATCTTTCCGGCCACGGTAGTGGCTTCATCCACGGTGCTGACCGGCAAGCGGCCGGTGGGGATGGTTGGCATGCCATTGCCGGCGAAATCCGAGAACCAGTCGTCCGATGCCGTCATCAGACTGGCGGAGGGTACGATGCGTGTCGGGACCAGGTCCAGGTTGCCAAAGCCCAGGTAGTTCCTCGGGTCGAGCGAGGCCCGCCCGTTCAACAACAGGTACGTCGGCGGTTTCTTCCAGCTCTGATTCGCAGTCTTCAGGAACTGTTTGATCGCAAATGGAGTGCGCTCACCGAAGTTGAACTCGTCGTAGAGATCGTTGACGGGCACTACCACCGACGACTTCCCTTCCGCCTGGTGGGCTTGGACCATCGGCGCCAAGGCTCCCGCGAACGGACCGTAGGTGACCATGGCAATGTCAGCGCCGGCCTGCGCGCTGTGCCACTTCGACGGATGGTTCGCCCACACGCCCGCGGCGGATGCAACTCGATCGTCGGCAACTGCCAGCAGCGTATGCCGCACCGGAGCTGACGGATTCGTGGTAATGAACGGCACGTGCACCGCAATCTCATACTTGCCATTCATGGAAACGACTTGCGGCGTCAGCTGAACTGGACGATTCGGGTCGGTAATATCGAGCACCGTTGGCGCACTGTCGAAATTTCTCACTGTGACTTCGTCACCAGCGCGTCCAGTGAACTTCAACTGATCGTTGTCCGCGACATACAGGTGCGGATAGGAAATGCGGATGTAGTCGACCAGGCTGGTATCGTAGTCTCCATTTTGCGCGGTGAGCGTAACGGTGTTGCTCCACGGCTGCAGGACGCCGGGCGGAATCGTGACGTTCAACTTGCCTTTATCCTGCCCGGTGAAGACTACGTCTCCCAGGGAAGTTCCATTCAAGACAACTGTGACATCGTGGGGGAAGGCCGTGATGACGCCCTGCAGCACGACTTCAAGGCGCGCTGCTTGCGTGGAAGAAACATCGAGGTGCGGCACTTCGAGCAATTGCTCCACTGGAGTGGGCGAGACCAACGCGCCAAAGAAGTTCTCGTCATTCCAGGTGAGCAGCGCCGCAAAGTAGATGGTGTGCTGCTGCAGTTCCACCGTCGCAGAGTAACTGGCCGGGGGCTGATTCGACCCCGTCGAAACCGGGAGAATTGGAATCCGCGGACCTCGACCTTCGCCCGCGACCAGCCAGTAGACGCGAGTGCCAGAGAAGACAGTGTTGATTCCCGTGCCGTAGAAATTGATAGCGGCTTGCGGCCCGAAGCCTCCCGGACCTGCCGTCGCACCCGTAATCTGCAGAGGCTGCTCGGTGGCTTCGGCGTAGAGATGCAATAGCGCTGGATCGACGTTCGGATCAAGTCCGGCCTTTACCAGATCGGGTTGGGTGACGCGATACCAGCCCTCGTGCCGCGCGTAAATCTTGACTGCCGGATGCGCGGCGAGTTCGTATTGCTTTTGGATCTGGCTGGGTGTCGGCGCGGATGCCAACGGCAGAGTCTCGACCGTATGGCTTTCCTGACTGCCTGGTGTCGGCGGTTGCGCCTGGTTCATCTGGCTCAGCATTCGAGTCTCAGATGCAGAGGCTTCGCTTCCGGCCTGCATTCCCGCTGAAACGGAGACCGGCCCGTGGATGGTGCGCGTGCCGTTCACGTCAATATCTTCCAGCCAGTAGGAGGCTCCGGTCACTCCCGCTGAAGGATCAATCCAGGCATAGCTCCGGCCTGCATGCTTGGGGAGCGCACCGCTCATGAGCAGCGCCGATCCTGCAATCATCGACGGATTCGTGCGCACCCGGTTTCCGTTCTGCTCGCGGTATACATTGAAGCCCAGGTTGTGCGCTTCTCCGCCGGTCTTCCACGTCAACACAACGCGGTTCGCGCCATTTTTGTCGGTTGCGAAATGAGCCGAAAACGACTGCAGCGTAATTCTGGTCGGCGCCGTAATGGTCTCGCTCTGTGTCGAGGTATTGTTGGCCAGGTTCGGATCGGTCTGGTCTGCCGAGACGGTGGCGGTGTTCGTTACTATTCCCGGCGCGTTGGGCATGGTCAGAATCGATATCGTCGCGGTGGCCGCGTTCGCCATCGGTCCCAGCAGGCAGGTTACGGTTCCGCCGGCCTCGGAACACGAGCCCTGGGTTGTGCTCGTCGAAAGATAGGTCACCGCCGAAGGCAGCGTGTCGGTCACCGTCACATTCGTCGCGGACGCCGGACCATTGTTGGTCACGGTCAGCGTATAAGTCAGCGGAGTTCCTTCCGTCACCGGATTCGGACTTCCGATCTTCACAATGGCCATATCCGCGCTGTTGGCATTGGCAACCACCACGGTGGCGCTCGCGGTGTTGGTCGTGATGCCGGGAGGCATATTGGCGGCTGTGGCCGTAGCCGTATCGGTGATGCTCGTTCCCGACGGGGTTCCCGCATTCACCTGCAAGACCAGTGAAAAAGTAGCAGTTCCGTTGACGGCCAGAGAACCAGCAAGAGTGCAGGTGATCGTGCCAGTACCGCCCACGGGGGGAAGAGTTCCGCAGGTCCATCCCGCCGGAGGAGTCATCGACTGGAAGTTGGTGTTGGGCGGAGTGGTCTGCGTAAAGGTCATCCCCGCAGTGGTGACCGCCGGACCAAGATTCGTCACGCTCTGGGTATAGGTGACGTTGCTGCCCGCCGCCACCGAAGTGACGGATGGAGTATTCGTCGTGACTAGATCGGCTTGCGCCGCGGTAGCAACCACGTCTGCAGCGATGGCGGTGTTGTTGCTGAGGACTGGATCGGTAACCGAGGAACTGACCCTCGCCGTTTCATTGATCGGGGTTCCGGCAGCCGTGCCGGCATTCACGTTCACCACGTATGTAATGGTCGCCGGGGCGCCGGGGGCGAGACTCGGGTCAGTGCAGATCAGTGTAATCAGGGTACAGGTCCATCCCGCCGGCCCGGTGAGTGATACAGAGATGGTGTTCGCCGGGAGCGCGTTGCTCAGAGTCACCGACGTCGCCGCACTGGGGCCGTTGTTGGTCACGACTTGGGTGTACGTAATATGGGTATTCGCCAACACCGGGACAGGGCTGGGCGTATTCGTAATCGAAAGGTCAGCTGAGTCTGCAACCTGAGTGTTCACCGTGGCGCTGTTGTTACCGCTGTTCGGATCGACGGTCGTCGAGGAAACAGAATCCGTTTGGGTGATGGTCGATCCCTGGGCTACCGTCGTGTTCACCTTCACCACGAAGGTAAAGTTCGCAGTGGTGCCGGCCGCCATGATCGTTGTGTCTGTACAGGTGAGGCCAGCGCACGTCCACCCCGCCGGTCCCGTCAGTGACACCAGTGAAGTATTCGCGGGGAGCGTTTCGGTAAACACAGGAGCGTTGGCGGTCGCCGGACCGTTGTTCGTCACGCTCTGGGTATAAGTAATGTTATTGCCGGCCGTCACCGGATTGGGACTGCCCGAGTTGGTCACGCTAAGATCCGCCTGCGTGCCGGACGCGACCGCGATGTTCACCGTCGCGGAGTTGTCCAACAGGTTGGTGTCGTTCGTCGTGGTAGTAGCCGTGTCCGTGTCCGTAATGATGGTTCCCGCGGTGGTTCCAGCAGCTACGTTGTAAATAGCCGTGATCGTTGCGGTAGAGCCTGGCGGGACGCTCGGGTTCGTGCAACTCACCGGCGCCGAGTTCGGACAGGTCCACGTTCCTCCGCCCGTAGTCACTACGGCCACAGACACAAAGGTTGTGTTCGCTGGCGTCGCTTCCGTCAACGTGGCAGTACTGCAATTGCTGGGTCCGTGATTGAATACGGTTTGGGTGTACGTGATGTTGGAGCCGGCCGTCACTGGACTTGGGCTCCCACTGTTCGTCACCGTCAGGTCGCAACTCGCCTTGACGTTCGTAACGACGGTAGTGGTGCTGGTGTTCACCGAGTTCGTCGCATTCAGAGTGGACGTCGCGGTAATTGTGGGTGCGACCACACTCGCAGCGACGTTCACCACTACCACGATGTTGGCGGTTGCTCCTACTGCCAGGCTCGGATCGGTGCAGTTAACAGTTCCTGTGGAGCCCACCGCTGGCGCCGTACACGTCCATCCTGCCGGCGCCACGACCGACTGGAACGTAGTGTTGAGGGGCGTCGCCTCGGTGAAATTCGCATTCGTTGCCGCTACCGGACCGCTGTTCGTCACGGTCTGCGTATACGTGATGTCATTCCCGGCGAGTACGGTCGAGGGCGATCCCGCCGTGGTCAGCACAAGATCGGCCTGGGCTGCGCCCGCGACGATGTCAGTCGCTACTGCGGAGTTTGATCCGTACGACTGGTTGGTCGCATTCACCGTGGCCGTATCCGTGATAACGGTACCGCTGGCCGTTCCGACGTTGACCCTATAGATGACCGTAAATGTTCCTGCGACACCTGCGCCCACGCTCGGGTTCGTGCAAGGGCTCACCGGAAACCCTGCGCAAGTCCACCCTGCCGGAGGGGTAACGGACACGAATGTGAGATTCGCCGCCGGCACATCCGTCTCGGTGAACGTACCACCGGTTATGGCCGTGGTACCGGTATTAGTCACCACCTGGGTGTAGGTAATCGTGTTGCCAGCCAGCACCGGAATTGGCGCGGCAACGTTCGTCACCGACAGGTTTGGACCAGTCGCGCCCACAAGCGTCGTGACTTGGGCTTTGTTGTTCGAAGCAATGGGATCGATCGTCGAGGAACCCACCGACACAGTCCCGGTGATGACAGTTCCATTTGCCGTGCCCGCAGTGACCTTCACGACCACGGTAAATGTGCCCGCGGTCGACGCGGGCATGTTGGCGTTGGTACAGACCACGTTCCCGGTGGCGCCGACAGCCGTGTTAAGGCAACTCCATCCTGCCGGCGCGACAATGGACACCAACGTCGTGTTTGCAGGGATTGAAGCAACGACGGTCGCATTGTCGGCGGCGCTCGGTCCGTTATTCGTGACGACCTGCGTATAAGTAATGTTCGCGCCGGCAGCGACTGGATTCGGCACGCCCACATCGGTCACGCTCATGTCGGCGCTGGAACCCACATTGGCCGTGTCGGTGGCGATGTCGTTGAGCAGGTTCGCTTCATTTCCGCCGCCGACCACAGCGGTGTTCGTCACCGTGGCAGGAGCTGCCTGCGACACAGTGGCGTTGACAGTAATCGATGGATAGCTGCTGCTGACTGCCAGCGAGTCAGAACGCGTACAACTCACGGTCTGCCCTGATACCGAGCACGTCCAGCCCGTTCCCGATGCGCTCGTCGGAGTAAGGCCCAAAGGCAGCGTGTCGTTGACCGTCACCACTCCGCTGGTTGCACCCAGAAGGCTGACGTTCGAAACGGGAATCGTGAAGCTGGCGATCGACCCACGCGTGAAGTTGCCCACGTGGCTCTTGCTCAATGTCAGGTCCGGAGAGCACAACGCCGAGGACTGTATACCGGTCACCTGCGACAACGTGGCGTTTGTTGAACTAGTTCCAGCCGCCCCAGGCGTGGCGCCGTATGCGACACCCGGCGTCAGGGTCGTCCCATTTCCTCCGCCGAGCGCGCTGATGCTGGCCGCAGCGCCCGAAACGAAAACGACTCCGCCCGCGCCACCGCCCCCCGGTCCGTGACGATCGGCCAGACTATACGGTTGGGTGTCCCACGCATCGCCGCCGCGGCCGCCATTCGCCTGCAAGGTCAGCCCGCTCTCGCCGCCATTCGCCGTAAGGACGACAATCGTTCCGCCCGCGCCGCCGCCGCCTCCGGCATCGTTCGAAGTTCCAATGTAAGCGTTCGTGCCATTCGCGGTGAGAGTCGCGGTGCCGGTTAGACTGTCGGCCCGAATAAAGATCATTCCACCGCCCGCCGCGCCGCTGCTCGCCTGATTATCCAAGTCGGAATTGTTCCGCGATCCGGCGCCGCCACCGCCACCCATTGAGATGCGGTCAATCGTCGCGGGAAATGGAGATCCACCTTCGCCGCCGTCGCTGAAGTTTGAATTCCACGAGTCGCCACCGAACCCGCCCATTCCCCCGTTGCCGCCGCCACCGCCACCTGCGTTCTGACTGTTGCCGGCGGCGTCTCCGTCTGTTCCGCCTCCCCCCGCGTTGCCTGGCGCACCGCGCGCCATACTGCCATCCCCGACGCCATTGGGATATCCGATGGTGGCCGTGGTTTGCAGGAAAGTCCCGGCGGACTCCACCCACTTCGGCGTCCCAGCGACTCCCTCGCCCTTCGAGCCATCAATGCCAGTCGCGCCACCCGCTGCGCCCGTGTAAGTAGCGGGAGAGGTCTGCCGATAATCCGCATTGGTGGCGCCTCCAACTCCTCCGGTCAATTGCATTCCGGCGCCGCCTCGGAATCCCTGACCGTCGACTTGTACCAACGCTCCACCCAAATCCAGTTGTCCCGCGATATCCAGTGCCAGAATCCCGCCCGTCGATCCGTTCCACGGAGCCGCCGTGACCGCTCCCAGTGTGGCGGACAAATACTGCGGCACCAGGACCACTTGATATGTACTCTTTCCCTTGGTCCCCGTCGCCGCCGCCGATGTGTACGCGAACACCAAACCGGTCGTGGGCCCCGCGCCCTTGATGGGCACCGAACCCGCGGCGATTGGACCTGTCGCGGTCACGAACTCATAATTGCCCGCGTTATTGATTGCCGTAAAGCCCGTGCCCGTGCTTCCGTTTCCGTACGCAACAGTGTTGGCGGTGTTGATACTGGCATCCTGCATTTGGATCACTAGCAGCAGACTGCCGTTCGCGATCGTGCCCGTCCCGTTCGCAGCCCCCAGGGGAATCGACGTGGCACCCTTGGCCACGTTTCCGTTTCCCGGATAGTAAGTATTCTGGACACCGCTCAGAGTGCCCCCTGCGCCGAGCACAGCGCCGGAGCAAACCACGCTCACCACCGGGGCCAGCGCCACATAAGTATTGTTGCCGGTATTCGGGTCGGTAGGTGCGCCGGGATCGGTGACCTGCGCCGTATTCGGATAAAACCCGGCCGTAGTCGTCGATACCCTGACGGCGACCGTTACACTCGCTCCGCTGGCGAGACTACCCGTGACGTTGCAGGTTATCGTGGGAGCTGTTGTTGGGCATGTGATTCCAGCGCTGGGCGTCACCGACACCAGCGCCAATCCTGCTGCAGCATACGTGTCGGTCAACGTAACGCCAGTCGCCGGCGACGGGCCATTATTGAACACCGTGATGTTGTAGACAGAGTTCGTGCCCACCGGCACCGCGCTGACACTGGTTGAGACTCCGATGTCCGCAGTGCTGGGATTGACCGACACCGCGCCCAGCGACCAGTTCGAGGTCCCGCTGAACGTCTCTGAGATCGGCACGTTGGGTGCGCCGCTGCGGCTCGTTCCCACGCCCCTCACTCCGGGGTTGGTGTTGATTCCTCGCTGCACATTCCACTGCGAGACCTGGGGGGGCGGCACAGTAACCGTCTGTGTCCCGTCCGTCGCCAGCGTGTCGAGAATCATGCCGTTTATTACGCTGGGCACGTCCGCTTGCGAAGCCGCTCCACCCGCACCGTCCGCGGAAACGAAAGTACCCAGGGGCACAGTCTGATCAGCGCCGGTGAATGTCGTCACACCAGCGACCACGCCCTCTTGAACTGCCGCGGGAATATTTACGGTGACGACCACGTTGAAGGCGCCCACCGCAGGTGCCAGCAAATACCACATTTCCACGCGCCGCGTGGCTCCTGCATCGTTGTGCGCCCCGACGAAGCTCAGGGGCGTTCCGTTCCACGTCACTCCCACGACTCCGGCCGTCGGTGCATTTGTAATGTTGATGGAGACGCCCACGAGCATCAGACGATTCGCACCAGCCGTTGTGTGAGGCACGGTGAGAGTTGGATTGCCGATCCCCGCCAGGGTCGCCGAACCGGAAGTCGTGGAATCCACCGCAACCTGCGCGCTCCCCAGAGTGGCGGCGAATACTACCAGCAGCCCGAGAATGATCGGAGATACTCGGGCATCTCTCCGCAGTCGATTCGACGAAGCCAGCACTCCGCTCAACCGCTTCATGAGCACACTTTGTCCACGCGCCGCGCCGCACAGCAGACGCCCGCCGAGCCCGTTCAGCCTCGCACGCACAATCCTTCGCCCCACCCGCACCTCTTTGGCCACCGCGAGGCCCACAATCTCTTCTCGACTGACTGCAGGATCATCCTGCTGGCCGCAGTCGCCGCGCGTGATGAAAACATCCTGTTCCGCGTCAGCGACTACGAGGCGGTGCAAGCGAAATCCCATCTCGCCCTTCACCAAAACAATGTCTCCTTTGCGCAATTCAGCCGGTGCCACGGACTTCACATGCACAATCTCACCATCGCGAATCGCGGGAGACATGCTGGCCCCGCGCGCCTGAAAACGAATGCCATTCCCCCCTCTGAGCATTTCCCGGGTGATCGCTTCGAACAGCCTCGACCGCGGACGGTCCTCGTCCATCCCGAAGCCGTCTGCGCGACGTTCGTTGAGAGATCCTTCAGTCACGGAATTCCAGAATCCTCTCCACTGCGGCTTCATTGGGTTCGAACGCATAGTGGTAACAGGGGACGGCACCCACCAGCTCCTGCAAGAACTCCAGCGCGGAATCGACGTACTCGTGCCTGTGAAACGGCACAAAACTGCGCGCAAACAATTCCGCCACCGCCTGGCTCGGAGAAAGCCGCGTCAACACATTCCCGTGCCCATGCTCAAGAATGAAAATCCTCGCCAGCGGCGCGCTCCCCGGCGACGCATACATCGCCTCGCCATGCCACGGCGTTCCATACATCCGCATGCCACTTGTTTTCGGTTTGTCATCCTGAGCGGCGCAACCGCACGGCGAAGCCGAGCGGTCGCGCAGTCGAAGGATCCCTACCCCGTCAACAGAGTCATCCCTTCGCACGATAATCCGGTCATCACTCAAAATCTCGACGTCCTCGCGCTCGGTCCAAAGCCGCGTCGTCGTACTCTTCCCCGCCCCGGAATGCCCGACAAACAAATTCCCAGTCCCATCCGGCCGGACGATGCCGCAACTGTGCAACTCAATCGCCTTCTCCTGCGTGAGTCGGTGCATGATCAGCAACTCGTCCAACGGATAGCCCAAGGGATCGGCCAGATGGGGAAAGGCATCGAAGTACGCCGCGCTCATCTCGAGAGACGCCCGACGAAAGAGGCTGTCCACAAACAGTCTCTTATAGGGCCGGTCCGTGGCAATAAAGTCGAATTGAAGTCCATCCTCGTGCTGATAGAGCCGCCAGGTGGCTCCCGAATCGAAAATCGCACGTCCGGGCGTGGGGGCTAGGTCCGCAACCCATCCCACCCCGAGATCAATATCAGAAGCGCCTAGTCTTACGCGGAAAGGCTCATGCTCCGAATCGAAACCCACATCAGTTCCACGGCTGCCCGCAATCTGGATTGAAACGCCACCGATGCGCAACTGACCACGCAGTTCGGCGCTGGACCGGTCAAGTGGCACCGCCAATCCCATTTCGCGATCGCCCGTCATTCCCATCTCGCATTCCGATCACATCGAACGTTTATGACCCAAAGCTCTGAACGCATGGCGCAAAAAAATTACTGCAGACACTGCCACTCGGCCCACCCGAAGGGGTCTTGCAGTGTCCAAGCACTGCCTCTTCCGGGCGCAGATTGATCGTCGTTAGTCTCGGCGTCTCATACGGCTTCTTGCCCTCGGATTGGCTCGCTTCGTGGTTCATTCAACCTCCCTCAAGAGACCGCGCGTCAGTGGCTTCCGCAACTTCCACAGCCTCCCGTTACCACGCTCGGGTTATTAAGAATCGGCAGAATCTGTTGCGGGCCGACCCAACTCTCCACATCAACTTCCTTGCTCCGAATTCGCCGCGCTGACTTCTGCACTTCTTCGTGCCTACTTCCGCCGACACAGAAGTCGCAATCCCCGTGCATCGGAACATCAACGCCCACCGTTACTGCGCGAAGGTGCGCCACGTGACAAAGAAACTCTACGGGGCTTTCACGATCTCCATTTTCCAATTCGCCGTTAGCTGGACACATTCCACACATCGATTGAATCCGACACTGGATGCACTTCGTGACTCGCGTTCGCTTTCGTGCGCGCAACTGCTGGAGGGACCCCTCCCACAGATTAGTCAGCCCCGCGTGTCGCACACTAAATGTTTCCTGCTGCGAGATGGTACAAATACTCATCTCGCCGTAAGCATTAATTGCAAAGGATCCCATCCCACCGCCGCAGGAATACACCGTGTCGATCGTGGACAGATTGGGAGAATTCTCAAGATCGCGCTTCGCCAATCTGCGGTACTCGCTCATGTCCTTCGGAGCACTCATATCGAGCGCCACCACTTCCTCTGGCGTAAGCCTCACCGCGAGTGGACTCTGCGAGCAATCAATCCGGGGATTAACCAAGCCATCCGCATTGAATTCAACACCCAATTCTTCCTCAGCGAACTGCCGCATCGCCACGACTTCGTGCTTATTGATGCTGGTCGCCACCGTCTTCAACTTCAGCGGCAGCCCTCTCTCCTTCAGCAGCCTGATCCCGCGCAGGCATCGGTCATACGAGCCCGGAACCGCGGTCAGCGCCTCGTATGTCTCCCGCGTGCGCCCGTAGAGCGTGATCTCAATGGCAAACGGGGGCCACTCCGCCAGGTAATCCGCGATCTGCTCGTTGATGATCGTGCCGTTAGTGAACAGCGTGATCAGGAATCCCTTTTTCTTGGCGTAGGTGTAAATCTCGAGGAAGTCTTTGCGCGCGAAGATTTCGCCGCCGGTGTAGAGCAGCCAGAAGCAGCCCATCTCGACCAGTTCATCGAGCATCCGGAAGTGTTCTTCTTTGCTCAGCTCCCGCTGCTTGGCTTCCATGTCGCCCATGGGCAGGTTGTTGTAGCAGTGCAGACACTCCAGAGGACAGCGGCGGGTCACTTCAATGGAAACCTGCAGTGGCACACGTTCGCCCGCCTGGCGCTGGTGCAGATCCGCACTAAACGCACCGTAACTTAGCTGCTCCAAACCCCCTCCATGCTCCGAAAACAAGCCTGAAGCAGCGGACGCGATTCTCACGCGCCCGCTGCTGCCAGTCCTTCCCGCCCCACTGGTCGCTCTTTTTCAGTCCCCGGCCATCGCTACGAGTGAAGCAGCCGGAACCTCGACCAGACCAACTGATTTCATCTCACTCACAAAACTCGAGACATCCTGCTCGGCCTGCGCCGGTTCGACTTCATATGCCTGCGCGACGGCCGTCGCTAGTTCCGCCACCGTGCGCGGCGACTCCAGCAATTTCCAGATCAGCGAGCCCGTGCCGTTGAAACTGTAGATCGATGCCAGGTCGCCCACCTTGGCGCGAATAGGAACGATCAGCGTTTCACCCGCGACCACGCGCGCGACCACAGCCTGCGATCGGACCAACGTCTCTTCTCTCGTCATATCTCTCGACCCGGTTGCCAAGGTGGATCTCCTGCTTTCGAAATACGCTCCGGTTTTCGTAACAAACAGTGATCTTCGAAAGCCGGTGCGGTTTCGTCCCAATCTGAGATTACGGCAAAGCCACCCCCTGTAAGCAATCGGACATTGGGGGTAGGTATTGGGTTGGTTATCACCCGCGATGGTTCCCAACTATGCACAAAAAGAAGGGTTACGGGGTTAACTGTGATCCGGTTCCGCGACGGATCAGGGGCTGAGGTGAGAATTCCGGAGGCAAATTCACCGGCATGACGGTCCAACCTTTGCAGTGGACAAACGAAACCAAACGCTATAAAAAGAAATACAGCGGCGCGAATTGTCGTCTACACTACGGATTCGCCGCCAGCTATTCCCGTGCTCAACGAAGAACGTCGTCGCGCCATCCTCGATCAGTTGACCCACCACGGTAGAGTTCTGGTCACCGAACTCGCCCGTCAGTTCGAAACCTCACAAGTTACGATTCGCAAGGATCTCGAGATCCTGCACGCGCACGGCCTGGTCCACCGCACGCACGGAGGCGCGCTCCCGTCGCGCGAAGGCGCGCTCGAAGATCCCACGCTGCGCGAGAAAGAAAAGCTTCACCATCAGGAAAAACTGCGCATCGCGGAAAGTGCCGTCGAGAAAGTGAAGGAAGGCCAGGTGGTGATTCTCGATTCCGGCACCACCACTACGGCGATCGCACGCGCGCTGCGCAGCTTCCAGAACCTTACGATCATCACCAACGCGGTTAACATTGCTGCGGAACTGTCGGGCACCGAGGTGGAAGTAATCCTCACCGGCGGCACACTTCGCAAGAATTCTTTTTCCCTGGTTGGGCCCATCGCCGAGGAGACGCTGCGCCGCCTCAGCGCCGATCTGTTATTTCTCGGCGTCGATGGATTCGACACTCACTTCGGATTGAGCACACCCAATCTATTGGAAGCGAAAGTCAACCGCGTGATGGTCGAGGTTGCAAAGAAGACCGTAGCGGTGTGCGACTCCAGCAAGTTCGGCCGCCGCAGCCTGTCGCTGATCGCCCCGCCATCGGCGCTGCAGGAAGTCATCACTGACCGCGGCGTTCCCAAGTCTGATCTGCGCGCGCTGAAGCAGGCTGGAATCGAAGTCACGCTCGTCTGAAGGACGCGCACCACCATTTCATGCCCCGCTTTGACGTCACCATCGCCGGCGAACTGAACCTCGACCTCATCCTCTATGGTCTGCCGGAACAACTTCCGCCGGAGCGCGAACTGCTCGCCGACCGCATGATGCTGACGCTCGGGTCTTCGTCCGCGATTGTGGCGCACAATCTGGCCGCGCTCGGCACCCGCATCGGATTCCAATCGCGCATCGGCGACGACCCGCTCGGACAAATCGCGATCGAACGCCTCCAGCAAAGCGGTGTTGACGTATCGCAGGTGCGCCGAGTCCCAGGATCAACCACCACAGGCCTCACCGTAATTCTGCACCACGAAGCATGGCGAAACATTCTCACCTACTCGGGAACGATCGCAGAGACGTGCTGGGAGGATCTTGATCTCGACTATCTCGCTGACTCACGCCATTTTCATTTTTCGTCGTACTACTTGCAGCGAGAGCTGCGTCCGCGCGTCGGGGAACTCTTTCAATCCCTGAAAGCGAGGGGACTCACAATTTCTCTCGACACCAACGATGATCCTGATGACCGCTGGGAAGGCGGCCTGCACGAAGTTCTGCGCTACGTCGATGTTTTCCTGCCGAACGAGCGCGAAGCCTGCAGAGCAGCGGGCACGGAGGACCTGGAAGCTGCGATCCACAAGCTTTCCAAGCTGGTGCCGCTGGTCGTGGTGAAGGTCGGCCGCAAGGGAGCGATCGCGCAACTTGGGGGTGAGCGCTTCGCCAGCCCGGCGCAAGAAGTGGTTGCGGTCGACACAGTCGGCGCCGGCGATAGCTTCGACGCCGGCTTCTTGCACGAGTACGTGAAAGGATCAGATCTGCCGACGTGTCTCGCGAGCGGCAATAGAGCCGGCGCGCTCTCGACCACACGCCCCGGAGGGGCCGAAGCCTTCCGCGACGCCGCGCACCGCGAGAAGTTCCTCAAATTCCAATCGTAGAGACGTTGCTCGCAACGTCTCTCTCGCCAGGTCAACCGCCGTGGCTGACTATTGCGCGCTCACTTCCAGCAATAGATGTTCCTTGAACTCGGTCTTCAGCCTGGGAGACTTCCCCGCCTCCGCCTGCACCGTGCCCAGATCTTTCCCGTCTACATAATCCACTACGTGATAGCTCCCGGGCTTCAACCCGCGCAACTCCACCTCACCGGCGAATGTGCCATTTTCTTTCTCTGGGAAAAACGCGTAGTACATCTTCCCGTCTTTCTCAATGGCATACGCCTCAGGCACGTCGTACCCGTACACATACAGATCGCGGAACTCGCCCTTCGACAGCATCTTCTCGTTGTACAACCCGATCCACTTCTTCCAATGCGCCTCTTTCTCGCTGGTCAGAGCTACCGGCTTGAATTTCGGCCCCGGATCTGGCCACACAAACTTCGTCCCCAGCACCCCTCCGGTTCCGAGAGTCGAAGCGAAATCGCTTCCGTGCTCGCTCCAGTTGCCCTTGCCAACGGGCGTCATCGACGAGAGCTCGACATGATCTCCGTAGACCGCCGCTTCGGGCCCGAGCAGCGCTTTGTACATCTTGATACGCCGCCGCACCTGCACCGCTCCCACCGGATCGGCCGTCACGGCCTGATCGATAAACGGCAGCCACGCGAGCGAAGGCGGCGTCCCGCACGGACAGGCCTGCGTCACGCTCTCGGGCTTGATGGCGCGGGTGGTCTGAAAGATGACCTTGTACACCTCGCCCATCGCTTTGACAGAATCCTGCGGCGATTTGTGATGATGCGCCGGGTTATAGCACGCGGGCACACTATAAATATTGTCGAGTTTCGATCCGTCGAATCCCCAATCGCGGATAAATTTCTCCGTGAGCTGCTTGTAGTAGCTCTGCACTTCGGGCACGGCCGGACACAGCGTGGCCAGATCGCGCGTCATCCGCGCATGCTTGCCGTTCTTGTCGAGAATGAACCAGTCAGGATGCTCCTGCGCCACTTTCGAAACGATATATTTGTGCGACTCCCACTTGCCCTGCCCGTCCTCCGCCCCCAGGGGCAACCACCAAAGCTGCGCAAGAATTCCCTGCTTATGAAAGTCGTCAACCATCTGCTTGATGGAATCGCCGGGAAACGTCTCCTTGCGCGGATTCCAGTCGCCATAGGTATCGAACCAGCGATCATCCAGAGTCGCCCATTTGATCCCGAGTTCTTTTAACTTCGGAACGGTTCCCAGCATCTGTGCCGGGGTCACGTTGAACTCGTAGCCCCATCCACACCAACTAACGTTGTAGGCTTCGCTCGACGGCTTGGGGATCTCCCATCCCTCTTTCTGCAGCACGCTCGACCACATCCGCAGCGGTTCATAGAAATCCCCGCTGTACACCGCAACAAAACTCCGCGGCGAGGCATAACTCTCTCCCGGTTTCAGCGCCGCATTCACAGGAATCGTGATGCTCGCGGCCACACGCCCGTCCGCTTCCGCCTTCACAGGCATTGAGAGCGTCCATGGCAGAGTTTCCACATGCCCGATCGCTTCACCCACCGACGCGGTCCAGAACGCGACCACTGGAATGCCGCCACCGTAGCCGCCTTTCACTGCCTCGCCCATTACGTTGGGCTGAGAAGAAGTCCGCGTCAGGCGTTGCACGTCATCTTTGCCCCAGTCATAACTCGAGCCTTGAAACGACCACATGTCATACGGATGCGGCCGCCCCTTCGCATCCTGCTCGTTCGCATTGAAGCGATGTTGCTGCATCAGCACCTGATCAATCTTAAAATCTGTGCTACCGACGTTTTTGTAGGCTGTGCTGACCAAGGCGATGCCCGGAAAATCGTCATACACTTCCACGACAAGCCGGCGCTCGATCTCCACTCCCGCCGGCGCCAGTGGACGCCCCGGGATCTCTACTCGTTTCCCACGGCCGAGTTTGCCAATGCTTTCCACAACCTTCGCCTTGGAAAAATCCGGCACGAAGTCCAACTCTTTCCCTTCGTGCACGATCGAGTCGCTGCCACCGGTCGATCCCACGCCGGGTTCGTCCAGCGTCAACCGTTTGCCATCTTTGAGCAGCGTCGCCTGCAGGAAGCCCGAAGGAAGAATCTGGAACTCCGCCGCGCTGGTCGTTAGTACGACTGGTCCTCCGTCGCGCACCTCGACCTTGACGTCAGAAGGCCGAGACGGGGGCGCTTTCGGCTGCACGGGAGGCTTGCTGCAACTGAGAGTCACGCCGCCCAGTCCCGCGAAGATAATGGCAAGAATGAAGGAATTCAACTGAGAAAGGCTTCGCCCGATGCGCTTCATGGTTCCCTCTCACTGGTCCGCTGCATACGAAAGTAAACACAATCTTTCGTAACTATACAACAGCCTGCGAGTTTCTGCGCCTCTAGTTCAGCGAATCTCGGCCAGCGAATACTCGAGCGCGCCGCGCTTCGGCGTAGGCATGGCGCCCACTTCGCTCGCCACCCAGGCACCCACCAGATTCGCCACTTCATTCATCAGATCCAGCGACGCACCGTGCAGATACTCGTGCAGTAATCCCGCGGTAAACGCGTCTCCCGAACCCACCGTATCAGCCACACGAACTCGAAACCCAGGATGCTCGCTAGCCTCTGCACCGCGCACCAGCAGGCTTCCCCTCCCGCCCCGCGTAATGCAGACCAGTTTCAAGTCATATGCGCTGAACAAAAGCCGGGCCGATGACAACTCGTCCTTGTGCGGTAACTTGGCGAGGCTCATGATCTTCGGCAGTTCCTCGTCATTCAGTTTGACGATGTCAGCCAGCCTCATCGATTCCGCGAGAACTTCCTGGGAATAGTAGGACTGCCGCAGGTTAACATCGAAGACTTTCACGGTGCCCGGGGATGTAGCGCGAAGAAAATGTCGAATCGTCTTCAGACTTGCCTCCGAGCGCTGGGCCAGCGATCCAAAACAAACCGCATCCGCTTCTTCGGCCAGGCGCTGCCAGTCCAGAGTCCACTCTAAAGAATCCCAAGCTACCGGATGCGCAATCTCAAATCGCGCGATCCCTTTGCTGTCGAGTTCTACCTTGACCGTCCCGGTCGGACGCTCCCGGTCGGTCTGCACATGATCGATGTCGAGTCCCAACTCCTCCATGCGGCGCAGTGCTTCCAACCCGCGCGAGTCTTCTCCGACGCGGCTGGACACAATGCCGTGATCGCCCATCAGCGTGGTGATGTAGGCAAAGTTCGCCGGCGCCCCGCCCAGACACGTCCGCTCCGGCAAAAGGTCCCACAGCACTTCCCCGAGGCCCACCACTTTCTTTTTCATCGTTCTATTCCCGGCGATGCTTGTTCCGAAGAGCCTTCCCGGCAGCCCCGGGACACGATGGAGGAAAGCGTAAACATGCGTATCAGAAAATCTGGGGGAGCCGTTGGCTCCCCCAGGTTGCATTTGTGGTTGACGGTTGCGCTTAGAACGTAACCCGGAAGCCCAGTTGCATCTGCCGCATCTGGCTGTCGAACTCCAAGCCGGTGATCACTCCGGCCCCGGAGCAGTCAATGCAAGTGTTGCCCGGAAGAGCATAGACCGGGTGGTTGAACACATTGAAGAACTCCGCCTGGAACTGAGCCTTCACTCGCTCAGTAATGGTGAAATTCTTGAAGATGGACATGTCTGACATCAACTCTCCCGGTCCGGTGAACTGGTTGCGTCGAACGGTACCAAACTGGGCGACGCCGGGCGCAGTAAACGGGCCGCTTTGGGTAACAATGGTCGCGCAGTCGGGCCCGCCGCTCCCGCTATACGGGCTGTCGCAAAGTGGAGTGGCCTCGGGAGTGAAGTACACCACCGACCTGCTCTGATTGTTGAAGCCTCCAGAACCCACGTGGAAGGGACCATTGAGGCTGGGCCTGCACGGTCCCGTGTCGCGGTCCAAGTTGCAATTCTTATAGCTGGGCGAAAACGGCAGACCGCTTCCTAAAGTGAACGTGGTGTTCCACTGCCATCCACCTAACACCATGTCCATCCCACGGCTGACGTTGCCCATGAAGTGCTTACCCCGGCCAATCGGCAGTTCGTAGAGGGAGGTCAAAACGAAGACGCTGTCGCGGTTGAAGTCCCCACGTCCGGTGCCTTGACGCAGATCCGGCTGGTAGCTGCCGTCGTTGTCGTAGGCCCTGGAGTAGGTCCAGAACGCGGTGAGCGTCAAGCCGCTTGAAGTCCGGTGGTCCACCTTGATATTCAGGGCTTTGTACGAGTTGACTCCATCGTTGCCGTTGTAATTAAACCCCTGTCCAGAACAGCAAACGACCGCGCTGGTTACGCCGTTCTGATCGGTGTAGCTGGTGGTGAAAGCAGTGTCGTAGGGCGAACGGGCGTTATAGCTCAAACCGCCGTGCGGCAAGAACCCAACCACCGTCGCTTGGTTCGCGTTGTAGGTATTGCTGTTGCCCTTGAATACATGCGTGCCATGGTTGCCCACGTAGGCGATTTCAAGGCTGGTTTTATTGGTCAGTTGACGCTGCACGGTTGCATTCCAGGCATCCAGCGTGGGGGCGATCAGCTTGTCTGGCCGGATGCGGGGCGACACCGTTCCGGTTGGCCCAAACAGAGGAAGGATGCCGCTGGCGGGAACGACCGGAAACTGGTTCGGAACGGGGCCGCACACCGTGTTGTTCGGCGCAGGCAAGCAGGTTCCCGTGAAATTAAAGGCGGCAGTCTTGTTGTCGTTGGTAGGTGAGTTCAATTGCTGATTGGCCAACACTGGCAGGTTCTGCGTGACCGTGTGACCGAACAGGGATCCAAAGACGCCGATATCGTAACTGCGCCCGTACCCCATCCTCAACACTGTCTTGGGAGTGACCTGATAAGCGACTCCCAGCCGTGGAGCGAATTGCGTCCAGTTGTCCTTGGTGTTTCCGTTCATGCCGATGCCGCCGTAACCCGCAACCCGGATTACGCCTTCGGGCAGCACGGCGAAACCGCCATTCCCTTTGCCATTCACGCTCTCCGGAGTGTAGAACTCCCAGCGCAGACCGTAGTTGACGGTCAATTTCGGGGTTACGCGCCACGTATCTTGCCCGTAGAAAAAATACCGGTTTTGTGATTCCATGGCCGATGTTTCTCCGGTCGAACCTACATACCGGTTAAACGCGGTCACTTCCCCAAACAGGAACGTGCCCAGATCCAGACCACCGGTGCTGTTGTCCGACGTACCCAAATGACTGAAGTTCATGACGCCGGTACGGTTGTTGTCTGAGGGAACGCGCAAATTGTTCGCGTGGCGGAGGTCGACGCCAAACTTGAACTGATGGTTGCCTAACATCTTGGTCCAGTTGTTGACGAACTGAAAGCCCTGCTCTTTCTCAACCAGCGGGCAGTTGCAGCGCCCGATGCCTAGACCTTCACCAATACCGTTGTTACCCAGGGTGTTGGTACCGATCGTTTGTTCGAATATCATCGCCGGCAGGCCGCCAGTGCTCGGGTCGGACGTGTTCAAACCAGGAAGTCCGAGTGCGGTGGCCGCCTGAGCGCTCGCGTCAAACTTCGTGGAGTGCGGGTTGTAGCGGAACCATCCGAATCGGAAATCCGTCAGCAGGCTGGTGCTTAGCGTGTAATCGAAGCCCGTCGCCAAACTGTAGTTCTGAATGAGCGATTGACCGGCAAGACCGATTGGGCCCAGTCCGGGTCCGCCGATTGCGGTTCCAAAGACCGGAGCGCCAGAGAGTTGGAAGTGCGCGTGCGTGTAGCGGCCAAACACGTTCAGCTTCTGGTTTACCGCGTAGTCGACGCGCCCCGTGTACTGGTAGTCGTTATAGCTGCCGCTGCCGTTCGCCGAATAGTTATCAAGCGTTCCGTTGCTGCCCGGCGCGCCGGGAGCATTGGGTGCCGGCAACAGAGAGAGGATATGTTCAGCGACACCGGTGGGATCATACTGCTGCAGCACGCTCATTGGGATGATGTTGCTGGCGTACGCCGTCCGCGATCCCTGCGGCTCATAAGGGTTATACACCTGCCCAGCGCCGCCGCTCAGGCCGGCAGTGAGGTACTCGCTCAGGTTGCAGTTCGGGCTGCCCGCCGTCAAACACGTCGAGCGCACAAGATTGGTCGGCACGGTCACGAGAAAACTGCTGCCCTGCGTGCGCCTCGTGCCTTCGTAGTTGGCGAAGTAGAACAATTTGTTCTTGATGATCGGTCCACCGACTGCGCCGCCGAACTGCTTCCAGTTGTTTGGCGCCGGTGTGCCTGTGAACGGATTCACCGCCGCACTTACGGGATCCAAGTCATAGAAGTACCCGCTGCCGTGGATGTCGTTGCTGCCTGACTTGGTCTGAGCAGTCAGGATGCCGGCGATCGCTTTACCGAACTCAGCGTCGTAGTTCTGCGTCGTCATCTTCGTCTCAGTGACCGCGTCGAGACTCGGGTTGACGATGATGATGCCCAGAATCGCGTCTTGATTGTCAGTACCATCGAGTTCGTACCCGGTGCCGCTGAAGTGCTGGCCGTTCACGTAGATCTGTTTGCTGCCTTGCGGGTTCTCCGTGGCTGCGTGGCTCCAGCCGATGACTTGCGTTCCCGGAGTGAGCAGTTCCAGACTCTGGAAGTTTCTGTTGAAAATTGGCAGTTCTTCCAGTTGCTTCGAGTTGAACTCGAAGGACACATCTTCGCGGTCCGTCTTGAGTTGCGGGGCTTCGGCGGTGACTTCCACCTGCTCGCTCGTCGAGCCGACTTGGAATTGGCCATCGATCTTCGTTCCGGTGTCGGCCGAGACTTGGACGTTCTTGTATTCCAAGCTCTTGAAACCCGTGCCTTCGATGCGGACCACATAGACGTCTGGGGTTAAGTGCGTCACTGCGTAGTTGCCGCTTTCGTTACTCGTCACCACGGTAGCCACATTCTTGGTCTGGCTCGTGACCGTAATCTTGGCTCCTGTGACTGCCGCCCCAGACGGATCCGTAACGGTACCCAAGATGCTGCCGTACACGGCTTGACCGAATGCACTCGGCACCCACAGACTGCACAATAGACTCAGCGCCGCTACCGCAACCCATGCTGACCTTTTCATGAACTTCCTCCTCAGACTTTGCCCCACCCAAATGTGCCCCGGAAATGCAGAGGGAGACTTGACTACGCAGGGTGCAGTCGTAGTACAAAACTATTATCTGGAATAGGTTTCACTAGGTTTGATACCGTTACAGGTGTAAAGTGCTAATACTGCAGTAAGATACGTGTGGCCGTTACCTCCCTGTGATATGGCTGTCACTCACACCTTCGCGATCGGTCGGGAGCAATGCTTCCAGCAAATAGATAAACTTATTAAAAGTCATAGCCTGCACACCTCCGAATCTCTGTGCAAACTGCTGCGGTACCTGGCTGAACACTCCCTCGATCACCCCGGAATCGCCCTTAAGGAGTACCAGATCGCGACCGAGGTTTTGGGGCGACCCGCTGGATTCGATCCCCAAAGTGACTCCACAGTCCGCGTGCAAGCCGGACGGTTGCGCGTCAAACTTGCCGAGTATTACGCGCACGAGGGCCCGGACGATCTGATCGTCGTAGAGGTGCCCAAGGGATCGTACGCGCTGACGTTCCACTTGCGAACTCCGAAGCCCGGGGGGCAACCTCTAACGACTCTCATTCTGGAACCGGAGAAACGACAGGAGTCTCCTCGTTTCACGCGTGGGTGGATAATCGCGGTTGCGGCGTTTTCCGTTCTGCTCGCCGCGTCGTTGTCGACAACGGCCATCCTGCTGTCGCAGCGCGCACGCAGCCAAGCGGTCGCCACTCAACCGGCTCCTGCTGCTTACGAGATTTTCTGGAATCGTTACGTGATCGGCCCACAGGAACCGTGGGTCATCTTCAGCAACGGAAGCTTTGTCGGACGCCCGGAAACCGGGATGCGCTACTTCAATCCCTCATCCGACACGCGCGCGTTCATTCTCGATCACTACACCGGCGTGGGAGAGGTGCTGGCCATCCACGAACTGGACCATGTTTTCGCTCTTCTCAATCGCCCCATTCGAGTCAAGCGCGGCGCCCTATTCTCGCTCGATGACGCCAAGAATAACGACTTGATTTTCGTCGGCTCGCCCTCCGAGAATCTAAGTCTGCTCGATATTCCCGGCACTCAGGAATTCGTGTTCCGCCGCCTCGATTCCGGCCCCCGCAAGGGGGACCTCGCTGTGCTCAACGTGCATCCGCTTGCCGGTGAGCCGACCTTATTCCTGGCGACACCCGCCAACCAGCCGACCACCGAAGACTATGCGGTCGTCAGTTTGCTCCCCGGCCTGGATCCGTCGCGCTCCATTCTGATCCTCGCCGGCAATTCCACCTTCGGCACGCAAGCTGCAGTTGAGTATGTCTGCCGGGAGGATTCCGTCAAGGAATTGCTGCAGCGTCTGAAGGTTACGAAACCATCGGAACTGAAGCCGTTCGAAGCGTTGCTCCACGTGAAGATCGCGCACGGAGTTCCGGTGATGACGGATCTGGTATCGGTTCGCAACCGCAGCAACTAGATATCCTCGACTACGGCGCGGTCAAGTGCGGATCTAACTCCACTGCCCTCTGAAACTCCTTCTTCGCCTCGTCTTTCTGACCTTGCTGCTGCAATGCCAGCCCGAGCTGATAATGGGCCGCCGCATATTTCGGTTCTGAGCGAATAGCCGACCGGAACTGTGCAATCGCCCCGTCCACATCTCCAGCGCCCAACAGCCGCTTCCCAGAATTCGTCGCGAACGTAGCCGCTTGCAGACTATTGCTCGACGCTGCAATGCTGGCGCCCGCCTTCGCTTCCTCAGCTGCGCCCTGAGCGTCACCCATCTGCCGCAGAACCGCAGCCAACGTCGTATGCGCCCCCGCAAAATCCGGCTGCAACCGGATTGCCTCCCGCAGCGACGCCGCCGCAGCGGGCAGTTTTCCCTGCTGCTTGAAAACCGTGCCCAACGTGTAATGTGCTTCCGCGTAGTTGGGCTGACTCTGAATCGCTTTCTGCAGTTCCAAGGTCGCCTTGTCGAAATCGCCCCGTTGCCAGAACAAAACTCCGAGCGTGTAGTGCGCATCCGCCAAGTCCGGTTGCAACCGGATCGCGCTCTGAAATTCTGGGACGGCCTTGTCGAGTTGGTCCTTCAGCTTGAAAGCCAGCCCAAGGTTGTAGTGCAGCGAAGCATTGTCGGGTGCCAGCTTAATCGCGGCCTCCAATTCCGTGATCGCCGCGTCAAAATCAGCTCGTTGCATGTACCCGATGGCCAGATTCCCCCGCAAAGCGCCGTCTTCGGGACGCAGTTGCGTCGCAGTCTTAAATTTGGGGATCGCTTCCCCCGCGTCGCCCTTTTGCACCAGCGCCAGACCGAGATCGTTGTACGCCTCCGCATCCTGGGGCCGCAGTTTCACCGCCTCGCCAAACGCCGCAACCGCACACTCGACGTCCCCGGCATGCTGGCAGGCAATGCCCAGATCAATTTGCAGCTCAAACCAGTTCAGACGCAAGGCGGCCGCCTTCCGCAATTCCGGTAGCGCAGCCGCATTCTTCGCTTGTGCGGTCAGCGTTTTCGCCAGGTAGTAATGCGCCACAGCATCCTGCGGCGCCAACTCGATCGCCTTGCCAAGTTCTTTGGCGGCCTCATCCAGTTGTGGCGCCTGTAAACGCACCACGCCCAGATGGAAGTGCGCCTGTTCGAGATCCGGTTGCAAGCGCAATGCCTCGTTGAAGGCAGCCTCCGCTTCGGCAGATTGATTTCGCTGGGCCAGAAGATTGCCGAGATCATCCTGCAAGTCGGCGCGCTCGGGCGCCAGTTCCACCGCGCGCCGCATTTCTGACAAAGCCTCATCCCCCGGCCGTTGGCTCAGGATCCTGGCTAACATACGATGCCCTTCAGCGCTACCCGGTGCAATCTTGACTGCCGCGCGCAACTCTCGCTCGGCCTCCGCAGACGTCCCTTGCTGCAACAGCACCCCCGCCAGAGTCAGCCGTGCCTCTACAAACTGGGGCGTGATCTTAATCGCTTTTCGAAGATGTGCCACCGCCGCATCCACTTCCCCCTGCTGAGCCAGCACCCAGCCCAGCGCCGACTGGGCTTGCGCATCATTCGGAGCCAGCCGCACCGCCTTCTCAAATTCCGTGCGCGCCCGCGCAATATCACCGCTTTTGAGCGCCTCCTGCCCGTATTGCAGCGCCAGTCGCGCCGGAGATTTCGCAGGAGCAGTCGCCGTCGATTGTCCCAGCAATGCAAGGTTCAGAGCGGTGACCGCCGCGAGGAAAAGACAAACGAGCCTGAAAGGGTGTGGGAACACGATGAATGGACGATGTTCTATCTTTTCCGCATTATATCCAACGGTCGTCCTGCACTCGTGTGATATGAAATAGTGCGGGCGTAAACCTCACTCCTATGCTGCTATCACGACGATCTCTTCTGCAACTCGGCGCCGCCGCAGTCGCGCCGGCATGGATTCGCCTCTTTCCGTCCACGTCGGACCCGGCCGCCGCAGCCCTCTGCAGAAAACTCGCGTCGGATCCTCTGCGTCCGCAGTACCACCTGCTTCCCGCTCACAACTGGATGAACGACCCTAACGGTCCCATCTTCTTTCACGGACGCTATCACATGTTCCACCAGTACAACCCGCAAGCCGCAGTCTGGGGCAACATGAACTGGGCCCACGCGACCAGCCTCGACATGATCCACTGGCAGCACGAACCCATCGCGCTCTCGCCGACTCCCGGCGGCCCTGACCGCGACGGCGTTTTCAGCGGCAGTGCTGTTCTCGACAACGGCAAGCCAACCGTGGTCTACACCGCTGTCGCTCCCCCGACCAACGACGCCGACGCCACTCTGCGCGACGGCGTCCATACCTGGCGCGAGACGCAATGCCTCGCCGTTGCGCAGGACGACGATCTGCGCACCTGGCAGAAAGTCGCGGAACCCATCATCGCCGCTCCTCCTGCGGGACTCGTGGTCACAGGATTCCGCGATCCCTGCCTTTGGCGCGAAGACAATCAATGGATGCTCATTGTCGGCTCGGGCATCTTGCACAAAGGCGGGGCCATCCTTCTATACAACTCGCCCGACCTCCGCCACTGGACCTATCTCCATCCGCTCATCGAAGGCGCGCCCACCAACATCAAGAGCAAAAACCCAGTCGACACCGGAGAAATGTGGGAGTGTCCCGACTTCTTCCCGCTCGGCGAAAAGCACGTCCTGCTTGTCTCTACCATGGGCAAAGTCCGCTGGAAGGTCGGCACCTACGCGAACCAGCGCTTCACTGCCGAAAAAGAAGGCGTCGTCGACTGGGGCTCGTATTATGCCGCCAAGACGATGCTCGATGCAGACGGCAATCGCATCCTCTGGGGATGGATTCAGGAAACCCGTCCCGATGCCGAGCTCATCGCAGCCGGGTGGGCAGGCGCGATGTCACTACCACGTGTGCTGTCTCTGAATGCCCAAAACGAGCTGCAAATGGAGGTCGCACCGGTAGCCCGTCAACTCCGAGCCACGCTCACGGGCATCAATCTCGAACAGAATCCCACCGTGCGTCAGAGAACTCTCGACTCTCTCCGCATCCACGATCTGGCCGCGGAACTGAAACTGGAACTAGTTTCTAGAACGGACAAGATCTCCATTCATCTGCAATCCGAAACCGGACAGAACTTTGCTACGATCGCCTGCGCCAACAAATCGGGAAGGCGCGAACTGCGCGTGAACGCCATCACGGCGCCCCTTCCCGGCGCCGTAGGTTCTCCTATCGGTCTGCGCCTTTTCCTCGACGGATCGGTGCTCGAAATCTTCGCTAACGAAACTACCTCACTCACCGCGCGCATCTATCAGATTCCCTCCGGCCCACTGCGGCTAAAGATAGACGGCAACGCTGAGCTTACGAATCTCGATGTCTGGCAAATGAAGCCGATCTCCAACGACCGGCTCACCGGTTCCCTGTGCACGTAATTCCGCGAGGGCCTGATTCAATAGATACCCTTCCCCGCCTGCGTGCTCTCAATCTTTCCGCGCTCCACAGAAAGTAAATACGCCGTCCCTCCGTCACCGTTCCACGAGGTCAAATCAAAGCGCCCGCCTGCAGGAACGCGGTAAACGCTGATGCCTCGAAACGTAAGCGACGCACCATTCTCGCAAACTTCCGGCGCCTTTGTCGGACGCAAGAAATAGGCCCCCTTTCCCGTACCGACGACCCGCGCCTTCCCATCCGCCTCGACCAGCACGGCCGACTTCTCGTCGATCGCTACTTCCCGCGGAGACGAACTCCAGCCATCCTTCATGATGCGGGCCAGAAATCCCAGCGTCCGCCCCATGCGGTCGCGCTTGGCAAAATGCGAATCCGTAATGAGATTCTCCAGATGAGGAACCTTCAAAAACTCCCGCGCCAGCGTCACCCGCTCGTAATAAGGATTCGCCAACACCTCGGCGGATGACAGATTCTTGTCGTCCGGCTTGTCCCCGGCCGCGCTGTAGACGAACTTTCCCTCGACCGCCAGCCCCGCGCTGGTCCCGCCAATCGGCTTGCCTGCCGCAATGTTGTCGTTGATGGCGCTCTCGACTGGAGTCCCCTTCCACCCGCGAATGTAATTCGCCTGATCCCCGCCCGCGATGAACACCACCTCCGCCTTCCGAATAATCTCGGCCACTGCCGGATCTTCCGCCGCCTGGCGATCCGGAATAATCAGCGTCGCCACCGAATTCGCCTTGCACAATCCGTTGACGTACGAGTTGTAATCGTCGTCACCACGCGCACGCAGGATCAGGAAGTCTCCGCCGTTGCCCTTATCGCACAACCAGCGGAACGCCTCATCCAGATCGTCCCCGCCACCCATCATGGCTATCCCGGCCTCAGGTTTGGTCTGAAGGTCTCCCTTATTTCCGAGACGAAAATATTGATAGGAGCCCGCATGCGCATAACTCCCCACGCAGGACAGGAATAACAGCAGTAGAAACCACCGCAGATGTGTTCTGATCACGCTCAGAATATACCGCAACTGGATCCGGACACCTGCCGAACAGGATCTGAGAAAGCCTGGCGGTCTCTCTCTACTTCAACCCCTGCACCAGATACAAATCCGACAACGTCCGGCTGTACCCGTAAACGTAAGACTTGTTGTCCGCCGAAACCAGCACTCCTCGAATCGTGTCGATCCCCGCTGAGTCCGCGGGCTCGAACGATCTCCAGAAAGTTCTCTGCCCCGTGCCCACGTCTACACGAAAAACCTGAGCCGGGATCTGCCCCCGCGTCATCACAAACAGCGAACGGCCATCTGAAGACCATGCCGTCGGGAACTCGCCCGGTTCCACCCCCCGCGGCCGACTTCGGCTCGCCACCTGCGACGGGAAAAAGATACACCTTCTGATCCGGCCCCCGAGCTGCCACCGACTGGCCATCCGGAGACATGACAGGCGATCCCACTCCCTCCATACTGAACGCTTGCGCTTTGCCGTCGTCGAGCGACTCAACATACAACCGTGCGCCATGTCCCGGCTCCGATCCCAGGAAGACGAACCGCTTCCCGTCCGGCAGAAAGGCTGCTCCGTTCATGTGATTCAGCCCGTCGTTCTTCAACTGCTTCATTTCTCCGACCCCAGTCGGATAGAGCACGAGCGGTGATGGCACCACGTTCAGTCGCGACAGCCCCACTGCCCATCCGGCGAAAGCGCGAGCCCACTTCCTTCGCCCAACCGGATCGCCGGCGATCCGTCCGTGTTCCGTAGATACACTGCGTAGTGCGGCCCTCCGCCTTCGCCCGACTCGAAGAACAGAATCATCTTCCCATCCGCCGACATGCTTCCCGGCACCGACCAGTCCAGCCACGACAGATCCTTTTCTTTGGGTTCGCTCGGCGCCAGCCCGATCATGCCAGAGCGATCGTTGCCGCACGTCAGCAGCACATTCCCTTCTTTGCCCACATGCCGTCGTCTACCGACACTGCGCTCTGAACGGCCGCAGCGCCGCTGAAGCTCATCGCTTGTCGCCAAAACAAAAAGCCGACCTACCACTCGGCGCGTAACGCACGCCCGCGGCAGTTCGGCTGTCACTAAGCTCCCTCGGAGTCCCTCAAACTACCTAAAGACCCGTGGCTTTCCGTCCCGCTTGCGCGGGGGTTTCGCTTTATGAAATCTCTCTTACAAGAGCTCCTTTGGTGCGTCTTGTCAGTGCGCTGTATCACCTGACGATGTGACTGGAGTCATGAAGAGCTTCCGGAGCGGGACGGCGGCATGTATCGACAAACCGAAGACCAAAGCCTCGAAAGCTCCGGTCGCAATATCTCCGCAGTTGGCGTGGTACCTGCGTCAATGGCGTCGCATGACGCCGTACGCCCAGGATGATGATTGGGTCTTCCCTTTCGTTCAAGATGAACGGGAAGATTCCAATATGCGCGGGAATCAGATCAACTGCGTCCAGCTGCCTTGAAAGCAGCATTCAGATTGCCCGGGGCAGCCTTTCGGGCTTCACTCTCTGCCCTCAAGCATGGCTACTCGGATGGTCTCGATCGACAAGACCGATGTGAAGACCGCACAAGGCAACATACGTCACGCGGGCCCCTAAGATCACGTTGCGCAAATATGCTCAGGTTGTGACTCCGGAAATGCAGGGCGTCCAGGTGCGTTGGTTTGAGAACGGTGGTTGAGTGTGGGGCAGAATCTCTTGGCAGAAAATGCTGGGGATGATGCAATCCAATGAACCGAAAAGGGTTCTTGGTGAGCGCGGCAGGACTCGAACCTGCGACCCATGCCTTAAAAGGGCATTGCTCTACCAACTGAGCTACGCGCCCCACCTTTGTAATCAAGCACTTGCAGAGGTTATCTGAGATGCGTGGGTCCACATGGGTCCAATCATCGCAATAACCTTCCGTTGTGCTTCTCTTTTCACTGGCATGAGGCCCTGTGTATACGTGTCCAGCGTTACTTTGCTGTCGGCGTGTCGCAGTGACTCCTGTACCGTCTTCACGTCCTCACCATTCCCTTTCAGGAGGGTTGCAAACGAGTGTCGGAATACGTGCCAGCGGACATGCTTCGTAATCCCAGCCGACTTTGCAGCGGGCCGAATGTGTTTTGCCATTGCTGAGCTAGGCCACAGCGGCTGCTTGCCGTGTTTCTCAGCGGACGCGAAGACATAATCCGTTCCTTGATTGTAAAGACACTTCTTACGCCAGTCCAGTAGCAGCGCCGCTAGGCCAGCATCCATCGGAACGGGTTTCTGTGAGGCTGCGGTCTTCAGTGGGCCGACATGTTGACAGACAATCGCGCGGGTGAGATGAATCTCGTCCACGCCAAAGTCTATGTCTTCCCATTTCAGCGCCAGCAATTCTGAGACTCGCAACCCTGTGACAGCAGCAACAAACGCCATGACATAATACACACCGTCCAGTTTGCGAAGCAGCTTTCCGATTTCCTCTGCTGTGAGGCAATCTGGAGTGCTCAGTCGTTTTGCGGACTGGCGCACGAGGCGTATCGGGTTTCTGTTTGTCCACTCGTGACGCATCGCGTGATTAAAGAGTGTGGACATCAGGTTCCTGATTTTCGCTCGGCTACCTGGGGCTAGTGGCACAGCCTTGAGCCAGTCCTCTACCGCAACCGTGTGTATATCGGACAGAGAGCACTCGCCCCACTTTGGCACGATCCAGCCACGGAGATAAAACCCGTACGCTTTCCGTGTGGCGAAGGACTTCTCTCCTTCTTCTGACATTTCCCTGCGCTGGTAGTGGGCCACAAGTTCCGCCATGGTGCGCGGTGTCCCTGTGTCCCTGTTGATGGTTGAGCGAAGATGCTCGCAAGCCTTCCACGCATCAGCCTTAGTTCGGAACTGCTCTACCGTTCCGATCACGACCTTGCGCCTTATTGTGCGGCCGTCTGGATTAGACTCTCGCCACCGCAGCGTCCATACAGCGCATGCATGCTTACGCTTCTCTCGCTTGATGCTTCCGTGTTGATACCTTGCTCGCGTGGTTTTCATATCCTCCTCTCATTCCCCACGCAAGCGGGTTGGCCCGATGAGTTTACGTCAATCCACTGGTTAAGGATACTGGCTCGATAGCGCCAGTAGCGTCCAATGCGTACGGCTGGGATTTTGCCCCGCCGTGCAAGCCGCTGAAGGGTCTTTGGATGCAAACCAAGCATTTCCCCGGCCTGCTTGTCGTCAAGCAAAGGCTCAAAAGGTGATGTCGGGCTGGTGCCCGAGGTTTGATATGTGTCAGTCATTTTTTTCTCCTAAAAAGGGTTTAGCGGAAGCCTGTTTACGGCAGGCTTCCGCCCCTTCCAGGATTCGAGATCCTGGAAACTTTGGTTGTGGTTGTTGTGTGATTAAGCCGCGATTGCGCTCTTAGCGCCGTGTTCCTTTGTATTCCGCGAGAGAGTCTTGATGGTGCAGACAATCCACTCATCGAGCACTACTGGATCACAAAAGGCAGACCAACCTCGGCGGTTCAAGGTCTGGATGGCCTGCCGGACGTTGGCGAGGTCTTCACCTGTCTTTTCTGCCAGCATTTCCGCAGTGAACTGCGGTGCTTTCAGAATGATGGAGTCTGGAAATACCTCGTAGACCAGAACTGGGGTTGCATCGAACTGAGCCGCGAAGCGCGTGGCATCATCTTTAGTTCGGAAGATGAACGAGAGAGTTCCTTCGCCCTTCAGCAGATCATAGACATTGGTCTTTACGGTTCCGTTCTGTTTGGCTGCAAACTCCTTGAACGAGACAGCAAATGTGTCGATGCAAGTGAGGTCTTCGACCGAGTAGTTGCGGTGTATTGCGAACATTCTGTTCTCCTGATGCCGCCCCAGGTGCCTCGGCTCGTTGGTGGTGCTCCTGCGTGATGGGTTTGAAATCCACACTCCAATCGTCTTGCGTTGTTCTGCTTGACTCTTGGGTGAGTAGTGCAAGGGTGTACGCGATAGGTCACTCGACCAGCCGAAATCTTCAGAGATGAGATGCGTTACATTTGACTGGGACAAGCGCCGCTCGCTGGGCTGCGCAAAGCCCGGTCCCGCCCTGCAACCCAAGGGCTCCACTCCTGAAGGGTCTTTGGATGCAAACCAAGCATTTCCCCGGCCTGCTTATCGTCAAGCAGAGGTTCGAAAAGTGGTGTCGGGGCTGGTGCCCGAGGTTTGATATGCGTCAGTCATTTTTTCCTCCCAAAAAGGATTTAGCGGAAGCCTGTTTGTCGCAGGCTCCCGCCCTGTCCAGGATTCGAGATCCTGGAAACGTGGGTTGTGGTTGTTGTTTGATTACGCTGCGAGATGCATCGCTCTTGGCGCCGTATCGGGGAGTGGCTGAAGATCGACAAAGCCAAGGCTACGCTTGCGTTTCTCCAAGCGTTCACGTTCGTTCGCTCTCATTGTGTTCTCCTTGTGTGGTGTGTTGTGGTGTTGCGGTTGTGGTTGTGCGTCGGCTCGGAATATGCCAAGCCTTCGCGTTTTAATTGTGAAGGAATTACCGCCGAAGTGAAGGTGCCTGCTGCACCTTCTCCTGCAAGAAAAACAGCGCAGTGACAACACTGGGACGCGGTGTGTTCTCACGCGATGTAAGCAGCGGCTTTGCTAAGAGCCCGTGGATTTCGCTGTTGAGGAATTAGGTTCGATCCATGCTGACGAAGCAATGCTTCTCTGGACGTGAACGGTCTCGCTCATGACTCATCGTTTGCGTGTCCCCTGATCCCGATTGATTCGGCTCAGCGTCTCGCTGCGGTTGCTACCGGGTCTACTATGCTGGGCTCGATCCATTCTGAGCTTGCCCTTCAACCCGTTTACCGCTGCTTGCCTAACTGCGCCTATCCCTTCGAAACCTCTCTGTGCTGCAGGTCTAACTGTGTGGGTTTTGTATTTTTCGGCTACCCGTGCCGCTCATCTGGGCCTTGTGCCCTGACCACCGTGGAGATTCTCGTGAACCCCTCGGCTTGGTGGAGACTGCGCTTGGCAGGCTCGCTCTTGATGATTTACTGCTTTACTGCACCAACTTATAAAGTATCGCGAACACTAGCGCAAGGAATCTTCGGTACCCACTCGCATGGGTATTCTCGTAACACTAATGGGCCATTCACCTGCATAGACAGCCTGTTCAGGCCTGTCAAGACCACAGAACTTCGCTCACGCAAGTTGATTGAAGGCGCGGGCTGATCGCTTGGAGCGCCTCATGGAAAAGCAATGGAACGCCTGCATGCCGTGCGGGGCATGTTGGTGACCAGTATTCACACGCGGAGTTTGGCAACGTCGTGTGAAGAAGTCCCGCTGGTCAACATCCAAATGCTGCGCCGGACGCTCGCCACTCAGGTGCAGGGCATGGGCAGCGCGAAGGACACGCAGACGATGCTGCGCCACACCAAGCCGGATACAGCGCAGATCAGCTACGTACAGCCCGTCGAAGACTCCGTGCGGTCCGCCGTGGACAAGCTGGCCGCGACGCTGCTGGGTTAGTAGTCTATTGAAAGTGCGTCGATGGAAAACTTAGGCTGCGTCTGGAGTGATTTTCCGCACATTACGCGCCGGTCATCTGCGCTATAATCCGCCGTCCATGAGAGACAACCACAGGTCGTTACCGCTCACGAATGCTCCGCTGCAATACGCCCCGAATGGCGAGATGGGAGTGGTCTACCTGTTTGCGAACATCGCCAAGAAACTACAATTTCGCATCGAAGAGATCCGTGCGGCCTACCCAGACTGCATTGCCTATCGGCAAGTTGGCGACCGCGAGAAAATGGTAAAAATTGAGTTTGAGTATCGTTCCAGTAACTTCAAAGCGCATCGTCACAATCCAAAACTGTGCGACTGCATCGTGTGTTGGCATCACGACTGGCACGACGTTCCGCGCCGGATCGAAGTCATTGAACTAAAGAAATTCTTCGGCGTTCCGTTTAAGGTCTGGATACAGGGAGCGGTCAAAAGTGAACAGCATTGGCTTGACGATGGAGAAAAGCACCTCAAATGGGTTTTGTCATCGCGTGCCACCGAAGGTGAGCAAGGAACAGCTACCGAGGAACTGAGTTCCCTCCTTCTCCGTTGAAGCTGATCCAGGCAATAATCGCCTCCTCGCAGGATCAGTGCATGGACGTGCTCAACGCATTCCTTTGGCGTTCCAGTTCAGTCTCATTGGTCGCAGGAATCGCGGTATTGATTGTCCCTGAGTTCACTTCGCCCTCGGCCTGTCCCATTCCACTTCTGCGGCATGATTGGCTATCTTCTCAGCGATGAGGCCATCGGCAGGAAGCGAAAGAACGACACCAGGCCCATCCAAATTGTCCGTGAAATACACCTCGAAATAGCACAAGCCATCCCGAACCCCGCAAAAGGCCACATCGGCGTTCATGCAAGCGCACATGGCGAGGCGGCTTTCCCTTTGCTCCGGCGTCTCATCGGTCCAAATGTTTGCCATCAGCCCCCCGTTACTGAACCAATTCAATGGGAGCAGGGGGCTCTTTCTTGGGTTCAGCCCACAGCAATTCGTCGCCGACAAGTGCTCGGATGGCTCGTTGCGTTGTCACGTAATCGCCAATCGAACCCCACTCACCTTTGAGCAGGAACAGCAGATTCAATAAACCAGCTTGAGAGATGGGCGAACGTGCCCTGCGATGAGCCGGGGACTGTCTGCTCCAGCCTTCTCTGAGCAGTCTTCAAAATGTGTTGGTACACCGCTTGCTTCATTGCGTCGTCAGTGATCATCTACCCCTCCAGTTCAGTTCTGCTTCGCCTTGTCGTACTCCCAGAGTTCGGTGCAAGCCACGCATACGATGCTTCCGTCTCGCAGAATGTAAAAGTCATCTGTCGAGCGGTTACAACTTCCGCACCGAAAGCCGATCTCGCTGCCCGCTTCAATTTCTGATGGGTTCACTTTTTGCAGACTCCTTATCTGCCGCATCACAGCCTGCGTAGGCTGTAACCACCGTGGTGCATTGCACTCGGTTGGCGTAGTCGAAGCATGTCCGACTCGCTCGTGATGCTTGGCTAATGATACGGGAAGGCGGCGCGTTTGCCCAGCGTTTACGCGGATGCAAGTTGCGGATGGAACGACGGTGCGATCCTTGGACGAACTTAATGGAAAAGGTAGCGGATTCAGTCTATCGCCCGACAAATAAATTCGTCCCCTTCTCTGCGACACTTCCAGTCGGAAACGGTATCGCGATCAACACCGCCCCAAAACTTCACGGGTATGCTGTGATCCTGATGCGATGCATTTGCACTGCAATTCACCCGTGCCACTCTACCTTTGTCATCAGGCGAGGTCGTGCAAGTCCGTTCTTCGTTGTTGAGCCAAAACGAATCCATGTCGGTATCTACCCGCAAAGTGGTGGGCCAATAACTGGAGGATTGGGCATCCTCATCACGCTGTTTCTGTTGACGTTCGTGAGCCGCCCGCTGTTCGCTTTGCCTTTGTTCTGCCGCCGCTTGCCTCTTCAGTTCTTCGGCTGCACAACGTCCATCATCTGCCCACCAATAGTGCCCGTTGTCGAACGAGAATATTTGTGTACCCGCCGTAGAGGTCGCACACCTGTAAGGTTCACGGGCAGTCCCAGCGACATTCCTCTGCATCTGCTCGTAGGACTCTTGCCGAGTCTGATTTGCCAGTCGAAGACGTTCCGCTTCTTGCTTTGCTAAGTTTTGACGTTGACGCTCTGCGGCGGCTTCCTGTTGAAGTCGGATCACTTCCAAGAGTTTGTGAGCATCGCCATATTCAGGGGCGTCATGCGGGATTTTGTTCAAGTGCGGAGTTGCTGTAGCGAGGTCAGCACAGATACCTCCGTATTGTGCTGTGCGGCAAGCTCCTTGAGCTAATCGCAGATGTTCAGCGGGGGATAGATGGTTGAACTTGAACTCGTCGTATGCTTCCGACAACGCCATATAAATAAGCGTTCCCCCGAGCAGGACGCATGGCAACACGAAGAAGGCACTAAATGCGGCAAGGAGCGGGTGAGTTTGGGTCTGGCGGTGCCAAGCCGCGAAGAACCGATATATCCCACGCCACACCGAACCGGTCCACATCGGTACTCCTAGTCACGGAAGACGGGGACATACTACACTACTGTTTGTGAGCGTCAAAATAGCCCGCTCGTTGAGGTGACACGGAAGGCCGCGCCTATAGGGGAATTTGTGAGTATGACCGCGCGCAGCGTTTTGCATGGGTCCTACTTTAGGGTGTGCCTCCGGGTCGAAGTCTCCCAGAAATTCTTTGCAGCCCGTTCAGCGAGAGTTCAGCAACAACTCTGTGCGCTATGCGTGACGCAGAAGCGTAGCCTTCGCCACGCCAGTGGCTGCCGCTATTCGACTCCACGATAGTCCCTGAGCACGCAGACGTTGCACCTTCGCCGTGGGGATGTTCACGGTGGGACGGCGTAGACTTGCGCTAACCACGGCCTTGTCAGACAAAGGTCGTCGATCTTCCATCGAGGGCGTACAATCCCTGTTTCGGAGTTCAACACAAAGGAAAGGTCGGATTATGCAGGCTAAGGTATTCCGTCTACACTCCCTCTTTGTTGTCACGTCACTAGTTCTCCTGTCGATTCCCGTCCTGTCGCAACGAATAGCTACAACTCGCAACCCCAAAATCGACAGCAGCATCAACCCCAAGATC
>PLBY01000059.1:0-3042 GCA_003134655.1 Acidobacteriaceae bacterium | reverse complement strand
ACAGCAGCATCAACCCCAAAATCTCGGTCAATATCGACGGTAAATACTACTTCAACGTAGATGGCGACTTCATGGCAATTCTGGTGCCTGCTGGTGATGGAATATTTCTCAGATTCGACACCGATATGGAGTGGACGGGATACGCGGTTCCTAATGGTGAGGGACTGACACTCTTCAACCTTGACGGCGACTGGGTTGGCTATTTCGTCGGCAACTCTGCTGGCGAATACAATCTCTTCGACCTTGATGGTGAGTGGCTTGGCTTCACGACGTAAGTGTCCCATCACGGGCTGCAACCGTTGGCCATCACGTTCTCCCTTGGACGGATGGTCAGAGCGGCGTGTGTCGTCGCGCTAAAGCGAATCGTCAGGCAGGATAGTGACAGGCGGTGCTACTTCGCTGCTGCTAGTGCTTGCTGTCTCTGTGCTCTACGCCACAGCGTTGAAGGGTTCGGCCCAGCAGGCCCAACAGGGCGGCCTAGCTTGTTACCTTTGCGTGAGAATCCCGGTTTGTCTGCATTGCGTACACCAGCCTTCACGCGCTCCTGAATCAGTGAACGTTCCATCTCAGCCACGGCACCGAGGATCGTGAACACGAGTCGGCCCATTGGTGTCGAAGTGTCTACGCTTTCAGTGTGGCTGATGAACGCAACTTTGTTCTCATCGAAGGTGCTTCAAGGCTTTCAGCAGATGCTGCACGGCTTTGCCTAAAAATAACGTCTTGCCCATAAACGCCTGATCCTGCCCAAGAAATGACTTGCGTAACTGGTTTGCCTCCTATTGGCCATTCATACTCCTGCAAGGAGTCTCTATGGAACACAGATGCACGCAGCTAGCTAATCAAATTGTGGCTTTACGAGACGGTCTGCCAAACACGAAGTATCCGATAGAGATAAAATATCGCACGGCAGTTCTGAGCCTGTGCCGCGAGATCACAGAAGGCCCGATAGACGCCCCGTTCGGACAGATCACTCCAGAAAAACCCATTACAGAGGATTAGGTAATTGGGGTGTATGGTCTAGACTCCCACGCGCCCATCCGCATGAATCTTGCGCTGAGTCCGTTTGGAAGATTGACGCGCAAGTTGTGAATTTTCTCTGGATTCTCCCATTGGTCCCGCTTGATTTCGTAAATAAACCGCTCCCGACCTACGTCCGTTTTCTGTGCATTGGTTACGTTAGTAACCAGTTTGACAACATCGCTTTCCCGTGTTATTTCTTCTTCGCGGGTTTCTGTCGGGGCGTGTCAGGAGGCATAGTATTTCTTGACGGATCGTTATGTCTAAAATCGGCCAGTGGTTCAAAAGACGATTCAAAGAACTGGACCTACTGGACAAATATTTTCCGCTTTTGTTTAGCCGATGGCAAGCAGCGCTATGGGGTGGAAGCGTGCTAGCCGTCGCTTTCGGTTGGCATTTCATTACTGCGGATTGGCCATATCCGGTAAAGGTGAGTGCTTGCGTGGCGGCGCTATTTTTCGCTGGATATTACGTGTGGCGTGCCGATCACGTGCGACTGTTGCCGCAATTGTCTGTCGGAGGTGTGGTGGTTCAGGAAACGCCGACCTCTCCTACTGGCGGACGGCGTGCTGCTTTTGTTCAGATTGAACTGATATGTAAGGGAGACGCGCCAGTAGAAGAGTGTCGTGGGCATCTATTGCGTGTATACAAGCGTTTTCACGGAGAAAATGAATGGACCTTGACGGAGATGAAAGAGCGGTTGGATTTACAGTGGTCCCATAAGGGTTGCGTTCCTTTAACTCTATATAAATCTGGCGGCCAAAACCTAAATATTTGCTCTCACGGCAACGAGATAAGCATCATTATGCCAGCGGTCTCCCCTCTCCCGTTGCGATGGCGCGAGGTATTCGACTCCACCGGATCGTTTAGGTTTGACATTGAGATTACGGCTAAGGATTGTGCTCCGGTGAGCGCGTCCGTGTCCGTATCATTCGACGATTGCAAATGGAATCAGCCACAAGTAGAAATTTTATGACAGACGAAACTCAATCGAAATCAGAATCTCAGAAGTTCGATGCGGTGATGCGTACCCAAGGCCCGGCACGGCGATTGGCCGGGGAAATTCCAAGGTCACTCTGGCGAGAATGAGGGAAGCCCCGCGCCTATCGGGAGAAAATTGCAGATGACCATGCCCAGCCGACAAGGATGGTCACGGCTTTCAGGGGGTGCTCCGCCTTCGATTCCTCCCTGAGAAATCTTCTTGCTCTCCGTTCAGCGAGAGTTCCAGCAGCACAACTCAACGTTATGCATGACGCAGCAGCGTAGCCTTCGCCACACCAGTGGCTGCCGCTATTCGACTCCACGACAATCCCTGAGCGCGTAGACGTTGCACCTTCGCCGTGGGAATGTTCACTGTGGGACGACCCAAGCGTTTCCCTTTGGCACGGGCGTTGCGTAGACCAGCCCTGACACGTTCCTGAATAAGCGCACGCTCGAACTCGGCCATCGCGCCGATGACGTGGAACATGAGACGGCCTGAAGGTGTGGTCAGGTCGAGGTTGTCGCGCAGGGAGACAAACTGAACGCCCAACGCCTCGAACTCAGCGATGGCAGTCACCAGATGTTTCAGCGAACGTGCAAACCGATCCAACTTCCAGACCAGCAGAATGTCGAATGCACGGCTCCGCGCTCCTGTCATTAACAGATCGAGTTCGGGCCTACGATCCTTGGAGCCAGAGACGCCGCGATCCACGTACTCGCCAGCGACGGTCCAGCCACGGGCCGCAGCGAAGGTGCGGAGTTCACGCAGTTGCACATCAGGGTCCTGATGCCCGTTGTGGGTGCTGACTCGGGCGTACAACGCAACCCGCTTGGTTGATGTGATCGGTCCACAAACCCCGGCGGCTGGCCGCTCGGTAGTAGTTGATTTGATGGGTGCTGAAGTGGCGGTTTTCATAGGTCCAAATATATATGTTTATGGACCGATGCCGCAATGGCTCAATCGTGGGATAGCGCGGGAGATGAAGGGCGTTTGGAGGCTACGACGGGGGATGATGAGTGTAATCGAGATTTCTCGCCAGCCGT
>PLBY01000053.1 GCA_003134655.1 Acidobacteriaceae bacterium | reverse complement strand
GGGCGCCTTTTTATATTGCGTGTAATGGGGATTTTTCGCCAAGTGACGAGACTGCGTCCTGACCACACTGCTCGGCTCTATTGCAGTAGAGATCGGATTTTGCTTTCCCAATCATCCTTCTCCACCATCCCCGAGCGAGATACAGCGATGCGCCCCTCTCGATCAATCAACAACGTCATGGGCATGCTCGTGAGGTGATACTGCTTTGCCAAGCTTTCACTTCCAATGACGACAGGATATTTCATTGCCGTGTGTCCGCCAGTTTCCGGGTCCTTCTCCAAAGCTAGAAAGGGCTTCACAGATTTCCATCCGTCGTCATCCATCGACACGCCAATCACGGCGAGACCGCGATCCTTATACTTGGCGTCAAATTCCATGTACCACGGGATTTCCGTTTTACATCCGCCGCACCATGTCGCCCAGAAATCGAGAAGAACAACCTTTCCCTTGTAGGTCGACAGATTGATGGTGTCTCCCTTCGCATCTGTAAGGATGAAATTGGGTGCGGGCTTCCTCTGGCGCCCTGAAATGAGCGGCTCTTGCTTGGCTGAGTTGCCCTGTACCTGAGCGAGTGCGTACTGCGACGATACTAGCCCACCTAGCAGCAGCGCAATGAATAGAGCTGGACTTGCAACAACTCGATTTAGCCGCATTAGTTCCTCCGCCCCGATATTGTATTCCTTGGCGTCAACTGTTGAGAACAGTCATAGCACTCAAATGGAGGAATATGCCGCGCCGCTATAGAACATGGCTCGATGGTAACCCACCCTGCCGTTACGCTGACTTCTGCGCGGATCAGATTTAGCATGGTTGCAGCAAAATCAGGCGTTGCGAAAGGCACCACCAACGCCCCAAGTGCAGGTGTTGAGTAGAGATGAAAAATGGGCATCATATTTTCGCACTTTGTCTCCTTTCCTTGGCCTGCTCCTACGGTCAGATGACCATCATCAGTGCCCCGAGGAAGGATCCCGAGGTGAGGCCTTAGCAGCGAACCGCGACCATTGTGCATTACGAGAAGATGCGGCTCACGGCACGGAGAACCATTGGTGTGTTGGCGCTTGCCCTGCAAAATACAGAGGGCGGTTCAACAGCGAGGTTGAACGAGGCCATCAACAGCGAGCAGGATATCGTGGACTCGGCGAACTTGTGCATTCTGGCTTTGCGCGACAAAACAGCGGACGCCCTCACATGTGCCTTGCCGCCCGGCCTGAGTGATGGAGCAGCCTCAAAAGGTGTCTGTCAGGTCGCGGAAAGTCCCCTTGTACACTCGCGCTGTTCTCAGCGGCCCCCATCTGCAAAACGCAGCGAATCCACTGACTAAGACGCCAAATATTGCAATCAGGCCTCATCACAACTTTGCGCCTTTTGTGCGCCAGATAGGCGAAAGGAAAGCGCAAAACTTGTGCTATCGCGATGTCGCGTCAACTAAGCAAAAGCGAACTTAGCTCTTCCTGTGATTTGTGTCATTCAGCCATGTATCTGCCGTCATAGCTACTGACCGGTGCAAGAGTAACGCTTTTGATGCGAGTCGTGCGCCGGGAGACGACACCAACAAAACACGACATCGCTGTGATCAGGCTCACAGCATGCAGGAACGATACGAACCACGCGCGAACATCGGAGTAAATAGGAACTTCGTTGGTCTAATGTTCGTAGCTTCGGTTATGAAGCGATTTGCCGTGAGCTTCGGCGAGGTATTGCGTGCCATGTGGACGCACAAGCTTCGCTCCTTCCTCACCATGTTTGGCATTGCCTGGGGAGTGGGGTCGCTGCTGCTCCTGGTTGGATTAGGAGAGGGTTTTCGCGCAGGAACCGCCAAGAATCTGGCGAGCTTCGGCGAAGACTTCATGCAGATTTACAACGGGCGGGTTCCGGCGGTTGGTAGCAGCCAACTTTCCTCTCGCCAGTACTACCTGAACTACCAGGACTATTTGGATATTCGCAACTCGCAGTTTGTGCGTAATGCCACGCCCGTCATCTACCGCGGTGACCTTCGTCTGGTGAGCGAGTATGGCAGCAGCAACGGCTATGTGGATGGCTCCGAGCCGCAGTTCTCAGAGATTCGCTACCAGCCGATCGAGCAAGGGCGCTGGTTGAATTGGAGCGACGAACGCGAGCGCCACAATGTCTGCGTGATTGGAAGCGAATTTGTGCGCATATTGTTCCCCGGCCGTCCAGCCGTTGGCGGCACGATTCTCATCAATAGCGTGCCGTTCGAGGTGGTTGGGACGATGCAGAAGGTTGGCCACGGAAACAACAACGGCCAGAACATGCGCCTGATCATGCCTTATACCACCATGGCTATCTATTTCCCGATGCAGGGGGCGGGCAACGCAAAGGCGGTGAAGTACGTAGCCTACCAGCCGACTACACGGCAGCAGCACGAGCAAGCCAAGAAAGCCGTGCGAAGTATTGTTGCGAGAAACCACAACTTCGATCCCGAGACGCCTGACGCCTTTGACGACTGGGATTCGATCGCCACGGCCGAGATGGTGGGCAAAATCTCCGATGCTATGGATACGTTCCTGGGAGCCGTCGGTCTGGTGACACTCGGTCTGGGTGCAATTGGAGTGATCAACATCATGCTGGTGTCGGTATCGGAGCGCACCCGGGAAATCGGACTGCGCAAGGCTTTGGGCGCTACCCGACGCAACATCCTGTTCCAGTTCTTGTTAGAAGGGCTGCTGCTTACCGGGATCAGCGGCGCCATTGGCGTGGGCGCAGCCTACACAGCCACCAGGCTATTCGGACTTTTGCCGCCGATCGATGGATTCGAATTGCCTCACATTTATCCAGCGACTGCCCTGCTCGCCATGGGCAGCCTGGCTTTGGCTGGCATTATCGCCGGACTTTATCCCGCGCGGCGGGCAGCCGTGCTCCAGCCCGTGGAGGCCCTCCGTCAGGAGTAACGGCCAGGAGGAAAGAATGATCCATGCGAAAGATGTGCTTTCGGAAGCGTATCGATCACTCCGGCACAACCGTCAGCGCAGTACGTTGACCATGCTCGGCATGGCTTGGGGAATCGCGACGGTGGTGCTGTTGCTGGCCTATGGCACGGGCTTCTCCACCGCCATCGTCAATATATTCCGGAGCTATGCCAGCATGGCGGCGATGGGCATCGCGGGCGGGCGCACGTCGATGCAGGCCGGAGGCAACAAGGCCGGTACCAGTATCCGCTTGACCAGGGATGACATTGATCGGGTCGTAGTGAATGTGCCGGAAGTGACCCGCATCACTCCCGAATCGTTTTACGATGCGCCCGTCAGCTACGAAGGGCGGTCGTACACGTGGACCATTCACGGCGGCAATTCCAATCTTCAGGAAATTCAGAACCTGCAACTCAGTCTCGGTCGTTTCTACAGTGCTGAAGATTTGCAGATGCGTGCCCGCGTCTGTGTGCTGGGCTCGGAATCCAGGGAAAAACTATTTTCCGGCCGTTTCCCGTTGGGCGAGAAGATTCGTCTCAGCGGCATTCCTTACGAAGTGATCGGTGTGCTGAAGCCCAGACCTCAGGAAGGCGCTGAGAACAGTATCAACCGCGTCGTCTACATCCCCTTCCCGACCATGAGCGACTTCCGCAATACGTACTACATCGACATGATCTGGCTGGATTTTCTCGGCTACAACTATGGAAGCGTCGAGAAGTCGGTTCGCAATACGCTGGCAACACAACACAATTTCCGGTCCGACGACAAGCGGGCCCTGTTCGTGTTCAGCATGATGGAGCAGCTTTCGCAATTTCGCATCATTACGATGGCGCTGCAGGTAATGCTTGCCTTTATTGGGACTTTGACTCTTGGTATCGGGGGCGTGGGACTCATGAACATCATGCTGGTGAGCGTTACCCAGCGAACGCGTGAGATCGGGGTGGAGAAGGCGTTGGGTGCTCGCCGCTTCGATATCCTCCTGCAGTTCTTGTCCGAAGCGCTCGCGATTACTTTTCTGGGCGGCCTTTTAGGGGTTGTGCTCGCCTACATCATTTCCTTCTCTGTGGGAAATCTCACCTTTTACAGTGCGCTTGCCCAGCACGGAGAGGCGGGCGACATTCGCCTCATCATTTCACCAGTCAGCGTATTGGTTTCTACCGCAATCCTGGCGGTGGTGGGATTGGTCAGCGGCATGATTCCAGCCATACGCGCGTCCCGTCTCGATCCGATTGAGTCCTTGCGCTACGAATAGGGCGGATGGAAGGCCACCCTCGGTTTGTAGTGTTCCCGTCGAAGTTTCTCCGCCAACGGCCCTGTCAACGTACCCATAGAAGGTGAGAACTCGACTGTTTAGTGGTTCGTTTTGCTCAGACGTGAGCCGGGAACTAGCTCTACTATCTCTGCATGGGTACTTCGATGCCCTACATGTTCGACAGGAGGCACTATGTTAGGTATGGGTGTGGTGGGAACAATTATTGTCATTCTGGTGATCGTTTGGCTCGTGCGTCGCGCATGAAGCAAGTTTCACATTTCAGGAGCATTGCGTATGAAGAGATCGATATCTAGCTTCTTAGCGCTAGCTCTTGCTCCGTTGTGGCTATTACCAATTCACCAGGTGTCTGGGCAGAACACTGCTGATCCACAAGCGAGCCAGGATCAGCCGAGTTCATCGGATGTAGCCGATACCATCACACTTTCGGAAGGTACGGTTATTTCCGTTCGCATCGCCGATAAGATAAATTCCAGTCACAATCAGGCAGGAGACATCTTCGTCGGTACCGTCGATCCCTCCGTTCTCGTGGACAGCCTTGTCGTGATCCCGCGTGGAACGGAGGCTCATCTGCTGATGGTGGAAGACAAGAAAGGCGGCCGTCTTCATGGAAATGCAGAAGTGGAAGTGGAGTTGCTTAGTTTAGTAATCGATGGAAAGAAAATCGATGCCGATAGTGACGTGGTGAAGAAGAAAAAAGGAGCGCTTTCCACCAAAGCCACGGCCGAGATAAAACCCGGAGCTGTCGGAGTCGCCGAAGTGGCTGTATCTGTCAATCCAATCGGTGCGGTTGCGCTGGGAGGGATTGCTGTATTGAGGGCGGCAAAAGTAGAGATGAAGCCCGGTAGCCGAATTGCCTTCACCTTGGCTTCTCCGTTAACCCTCGACTCCCCCAGACCGTGAATGGAAATCGAAGCCTGTGGTTCTAGGGGGTCTTCTTGAGCGTGAGACGAAGCGGTGATGCACCTTGTTTCCAGGTACCCACGATCGCTGAATTCTCGTTGTTCATGGTGCCGTCGTACGAAATCTGGCCGGAATTGCTTTCGAAGTGCAGGGCGGGCTCCTTATAATTGATGGCAGTGAGAAGCGCGCCGGACGCGCTCTCGTCAGGGTAGTCGATCGTTCCGCTTAGGCTGCCGTCCTGAGCTGCGGCAATGTGCACGACAATTCGCTTCTTCGGCTGAGCCCCCGGATCAAGAGTCCCTTCCCAATTTCCAATGATCGGCGATGGGTCCGCCGCCATCATGGTTGGCACAATTCCCAGTCCGACGATCAGCACAAAGCAAGCGCACAGGCCAAACAACGACAACGGTTTTTTCATTGTGGATTCTCCCTGTTTCGCGGTTGCCGACAACCACCGGATCTGGGTGTTTGATGCGCCAGGCACACTGAACGTGGAGAGATTATTCTCCAACTATCCTGGTGCATTCATTCTTGGGCGTGTTCCTCATCGCGAAACATGATACGGCAAGATTCGTGCCCCAAACAGCTTTAGCGCTCGTTGGCCGCGAAAGAGTTGGTTTTCGGCCGGTGAGGGGCTGTGATTTCGGTCGCGTCGGCCAGTTCTTGCGGCGTGTTCAGGTTGCGGAACATTTTTGGGGAGAAGCCTGCCGCTTCCAATTCTCTTTCTGCGATCGACTGCGTGCTGGTGGCTGCGAAGAGCGTGTCGATCTTATATCGGCCTTCTTGCAGAGCCTTCTCTGCGGCATCGGCGAAATTGCGGCGGTAGACAGCGCACAAGGGTTGGTAGCCTCCTCCGGTTTGTGCGACTGTGACCGTTGCGGGAGAATTGCTCGCGCGCTCGATCAGGTGCTGCAACAGCGTGGGCGATACGAAGGGGACGTCTACGGCGAGGATCAGGTTCAGGTCTGTTTGTGATGAGCGGAGGGCGGCGTGGATTCCTCCTAGGGGGCCGCAGTTGGGGAATACATCCTCGACGGTGGGGGCGAAGGAGGCGAATTTTTGAGGATCCCCGACGATGCGGACTTCGGGGGTGATGGAGCGGGCGATATCCAAAGCACGCGCCAGTAGGGTGCGGCCGTCGAGAAGGACGAATGCTTTGTCGGCGCCCATGCGCGTGCTTTTGCCGCCGGCGAGGATGAAGGCGGTGATGGCGGGCGAGGGGGCGGTCATGGGGCGATGATACACGGGGTCCATGTTCTTGGGATTGCGCGGAGAAATGTGCCGTCCTTAGGGTACTCGATTGCTCACCTAACTGTGCGCGACTGCGGGAGGTGTCGATGCACGCGGCGCTATGATTTCCACAGCCTAAGGTCTTATGTTCCGGTCACTTGCGTCACTGCGGTTGAGGCACCCTGCACGAAAGTAACCTACCCAAAGTCAGACCTTCGCGAGATGATGAGCGTGCATCCGAGGGCTCCTGACCCGGAAGTAACAAACATGCCGCAAAAATTCATGGATGTGCTTATGCTTGGGCGCTGCTCTCACGAGTTCTCATGGCCGCGCCGTGGTGGGGATGGGGACTACTACCAGGTCTGCCTGCTCTGCGCCGCGGAATACAAGTATGACTGGACGACCATGCGCCGCACGCAGCGCGTGGAGCACGCCAAGCCCGAGACTGGCGTCCGGCGCAGCCATGCCCGCGAGAAGCGGCCTTCGTGGGTGCCACGGGCGCGACGGTTGAAGCTCGATATTCCTCTGCGCTACCGCGTCAACAAGACCAGCACGTGGTATGAGGGGATTATCGAAAACATCAGCCAGAGCGGCGTGCTGTTTAACGGTCCGCAGCAGCTTCCGGTGAACGCGCTGATCGAGATGGTGTTTGAGATGCCGGAAGAAATTTCCGGGCAGAAGAACAGCAACGTGGTGTGCCAGGGGCGCGTGATGCGCTTTAAAGACGCGCCGGTGGCCGAAGACTCCGCTACCCAGGAGAATGGGACGCTGGCGGCTTCGATTGTGGACTACAAGTTTATTCACTAGGGACGGGGTGCCGGACCAGACAGCCGGTCGCGACCCTTCGACTTCGCTCAGTGCAGGCTGCCGGCGCTACACCACGCAGGCGTTACCGTCTGGCGTCCTTTGCCTTCCGTGCATTTACATCTGCAAGAATCCGCATCTAAACTGTTCTGGATGTACAGGAACTCCGTTCCAGGTTTCGTCCCAGGAGTCGAGTATGAAAACTAATTCCCGGTTCATGTCATCGTTCATGACTCCCCTTCTTCTGGCGATCGCTTTGGGGATGGGCGCGGGGTGCGCCCGGAAGCCTGACGACGCCAAGATTTCCAGCGAGGTTCAAAGCAAGTTCAGCCAGGATTCTGGACTCGCGAGCAAGCAGCTCTCGGTGAAGGCTGACGACGGCGTGGTGACGCTGGCGGGCTCGGTCGACAATGACGCGCAGCGGGATGCGGCGGGGCGGCAGGCGGCGTCGGTGGCCGGGGTCAAGACGGTGATCAACAATCTGCAGGTGGGCAACGCGGCGGCGGCAACGACCCCTGCGGCGGCGCCGCCGGAGTCGATGGCGGCGACGAAGGCTTCGGCCGGCATGCCTGCTCAGAAAGGGAAGCCAGCAGCCAAGAAAAGTAGCAAGGCTCGAACTTCCGACGATTCCAACGCGGCCGCGAATTCCGCGGATACTTCGATTGCGAGCCAGATGAGCGGTGGCCGACAGCCGGAAGCGGCAGACCAAACGCCTCCGCCTGCGGATAATACAGCGGCGCCTCCGCCACCTCCACCGCCGCCATCGCCGAAGAAGCTGATTATCGATCAGGGGACGCAAATGACGGTGCGGCTGATCGATCCGATTGACAGCGAGAAGAACCAGACGGGCGACACGTTTCATGCGACGCTGAACGCGCCGCTGAGTTCTGACGGAGAAGAAGCGGTGCCGGCGGGCGTCGAACTGGTCGGCCACCTTGCGTCGGTGAAAAGCGCGGGCAAGTTCGCCGGGCAGTCTGAAGTGGTGCTGCAGCTCGACAGTATTTCTTCGGGCGGCAAAACCTACAGCCTGCAGACCGATCAATACAAGAAAACGGGAAGCTCCCGCGGCAAGAACACGGCTGAGAAAGTTGGCGGAGGCGCGGTCCTTGGCGGCATCATCGGTGCGATCGCGGGCGGGGGCAAGGGCGCGGCGATCGGCGCGGCGGCAGGCGCGGGCGTGGGAGGCGGCGTGCAGGCGGCGACGAAGGGCCAGCAGATTAAGCTGCCGTCGGAGACCGTGCTGAATTTCACGCTGCAGGCTCCGATCACGGTGGTGCAGGCTCCGCCCGCGGATGCGAACCAGGCCGAAGCTGGATTCCCAGTAACGGATCTCGTCGCGCAAGACTTGCGTGATGTAACGTCCGCACCCGAGCTGCCAGGAATATAGGGTGCGCCCGCGCGGGTGGAGGCGCCCGCGCCACATAGACACTTTCCTCGCATGGCTTCGATTACGGCACTGCTGTTCACACAAAACGATGGTCTACGGCTGGGGCGCGCGCTGGAGACGCTCTACGCCTGCGATGATATTCTTGTAGTGGACCATGGCTCGCGGGATGCTACGGTGCGGGTCGCTCGGGAGTACGGGGCCAAAGTCGTGGACGCGCGACCTGGGCCTTCGCCGGCAGACTATGTTCGATCGTGCCGCCCAGAATCTGCGAAGGCGGAATGGATTTTGTGTCTGGATCCGCATGAATCGCTGACGGAGAAGCTGGCGGCGAGCCTATTTGAGTGGAAGTCGGAACTGGTTCGTGGGGAGGCTCCCGCGGCTCCGGCCTTTTCTGTTTTTCTGCGCGAGGAAACGGCGGAGGGCTGGGTGGAAGTTCCGGCCGCGCAGACTCGGCTCGTCCCCCTAGCGTGGAATTCATGGAAGGGAACGTTGCCGGCTCACGAGCCTGCGGCGATCACGCTCGAGGGAGAAGTGCTGCGGTTCGTTTTTCCGTGAGGGGCCGGCCGCCTCATAAACCGCTGGTGGTGCAGTTTGGCTGGCGTTTACACGACTCTGTCATCCTGAGCGTAGCCGTTTCTCAGGCGTAGCGAAGGATCTCCCGCTTAACCGGCCTAATGCGCAAGCCAAACTGTACCACTACCTATAAACCTAAGTCCTTCACTTGCTTCTCATCGTGGCCGAGCCAATGTGCAACCTCATGCCAAACCACTCGTTTCACTTCGGCCCGCAAATCTCCCTTTGAACAGCGCAGAATGGGGCAACGGAAAACAAATATCAAATCGGGGGAAGTGCGCATTAGGTTGTGTTGCGACTCGGTCCTGCGTACGCCGCTATAGCATCCCAATAGCTCAGTGCCTCGAGTCCGGTTCGCTTTCTTGAGCATTTCCTCGGGGGGTTCGTCGGCCACCTGAATGCCGGGGAAGTCTGGCAGATCGCTGATCTCCTGCGGCAGTGTGCTGTACGCCCACTCCACAATCTCCTCAAAGGTTTCTGCGTGTGGGGCTTCGCCCATGAAACCAACTCTAACACCGCTACATTCCTATCGAAGGCGGCATCGAAGAAACGCGGATTTCTCTAACTGCCGAAATCGGCATTTCATCATCGACGCAATCCGGCGGTTCCCCAGTTTCGGGATCCACAAAAGGAATCTGTTGAAAGCCTGGGTGGTAAGCGCATCCTATAATGATCGGGTTAAGCTATAAGCTAGAAGCTAGCAGCTGACCATGCCCGACGAAGCCCCACAACCCGCTCCCTACATCGAATTCCGCGACGTCTCCAAAGCTTTCGGCGACAACGTCGTCCTCGAGCACGTCAACTTTGACGTCCTTCCCGCCGAAACCGTCTGCATCCTCGGACGCAGCGGCGTTGGCAAATCCGTCTCGCTCCATCACATCATGGGATTCCTTAAGCCCGACTCAGGACGCGTCATCGTCGCCGGCCAGGACATCACCGACTACGACGAAATGCAACTGGAACTCATCCGCAAGAAAGTAACCATGGTCTTCCAGAACGGAGCCCTCTTCGACTCTCTCACGGTCGGCGAGAATGTGGCCTTTCCGCTGCGCGAATCCCGCGAACTCAACGAAGAGCAGACCTACCAGATCGTCGACGGCCTGCTGCAAATGGTCGGTGTCCAGGAGATGCGCGATCTGCTCCCCTCCGATCTTTCCACCGGCATGAAGCGGTCGGTCGCGATCGCCCGTGCTCTGGCCGCCCGCCCCGAGTGTGTCCTCTACGACGAACCCACGACGATGGTCGATCCCTTGATGGCGCAACTGCTAGGCGACCTGATCAAGCGCCTCAAGATTCAACTGAACCTGACCAGCATTGTCGTCACCCACGACATGCGCCTCGCCAAGAAGCTAGCCGAACGAGTCGTCTTCCTGCACGAAGGCCGCGCCATCTTCTTCGGTCCCTACGCCGAAATGGAAAAATCAAAAGAGCCGATCATCCAGGAATTCCTCGAACTAGACGAACTGAAACTGGAAGCGTAAGTAAGCCAGTTTTCCTGATGGCGTCATCCTGAGCGAAGCCGTTCTTCAGGCGAAGCGAAGGATCTCGCGTGGATCAGACGCAAGCGGAACCGTGTAGCGAAACTGCTTTCTTGTCTGCGCGGCCTGACTCCGATAAGCTACCTGCCCATGAAACCCAGAACTGTCACAGCCGCTATCGTCTTCCTCGCATTGCCTCTCGCAGCTCAAAATCCAACTCCCCCGCCCCCCGCCTCCACGATCGTGAAAGCCGCGAAGCTCCTCGACGTCCGCAAAGGCGCCTACCTCGAAAACGCCGCCCTCTGGATCGAAGGCGACCGCATCAAAGAAGTCGGCAAGGCCTCCGACGTCCAGTCCCACGCTCCGAAGAATGCCAAAGTCATCGACCTCGGCCGCGCGACGCTTCTCCCCGGACTCATCGACTGCCATACCCACATCATGGCGCGCATTCCCGAAGGCGACGACGGATACATCCTCAACCTTGCCACCAAGTCGCAAGCCTTCCGCGCCCTCGAAGGCGCCTACAATGCGCGCATCACCCTGCAAGCCGGATACACCACCATCCGCGACGTCGAGAACGAAGGCTCCGGCTACGCCGACGTCGCCCTGCGGGACGCCATCAAACAGGGCCTCGCCGAAGGCCCGCGCATGCAGGTTGCCACGCGCGCGATCGCCGCCGTCGGCCAGTACAACCCATTCGGCGTTTCTCCCGACCTCACGAATTTTCCCACCGGAGCGCAAATGGTCAGCGGAGTCGAAGAAGCCCGCCGCGCTGTCCGCGAACAAATCGGCCACGGCGCAGACTTGATTAAGGTCTACGCGGACTGGGAGCATCCCACGCTCACCGTCGACGAAATCCACGTGATCGTGGAAGAGGCGCACAAACAGGGACTCAAAGTTGCCGCCCATGCCACCACGCCCGAAGGCATCAAGAACGCCGTCACCGCCGGAGTCGATTCCATCGAGCACGGCCACCGCATCGACCGCGCCGATCTTGAACTGATGAAATCCAAAGGCACGTTCCTGGTCCCCACCGTCGGCGTGATCGATGGTGTCGCCGAGCGCCACAAAAACGATCCCCTCACGCCCGAGCAGCAGAAACATTTCGATGCCTTTCTGCAAGGCATCCAGCAGGAAATTCAAATGGCCATGAGTCTCGGAGTGAAAATCGCCTCCGGCTTCGATGCCGCCGAAGCCGAAGGTCAAGCCAAGAACGCCAACGAACTGGTCGCGCTCACCAAGCGCGGCATGCCGCCACTGGAAGCGATCCGCGCCGCCACCATGAACGCCGCAGAATTAATGGGATGGGAAGACAGAGTAGGTGCGCTGGAACCCGGTCACTACGCAGACGTAATCGCTGTAGAAGGCGACCCGCTCACCGACATCACCCAACTGCAGCATGTCCAATTCGTAATGAAAGGCGGCATAGCAATCAAGGACGCCCCACCCTCCGCGCATTGAGGACATCTGTCGGAGGTTATCAGTGTCGGCGAGAACTAGCATTTCTGGGAGGGCAGTGGCTCGTGAATCTCCAAAACTCCAGCCGCGAAGCGGCGGCATGTGAAAGCCCGGCACGGAAGCCGGGTGGCCTGAAGAAAGAGGAAGCGAGTCCCGTTAGGGACGGCACCGGTCTTTAAAACCCCTGCTGCACCAGATCCTCGACGGTGAGCGAATTCTCCGAAGCCTCGCCCCTCATCATCTTCTCCACGTATTTCGCAATAAGATCGGCCTCCAAGTTCACCGGATCCCCCGCCTTCAACGAATGCAGATTCGTCGCCTCCACCGTATGCGGAATAATCGCGATGGTGCACCGGTTCTTCTCCAACTTCGCCACCGTCAGGCTGATGCCCTCAATCGAAATCGATCCCTTATAGACCGTATATTTCTCGACGTCATCCGGCAGTTCGATGTGCAGCCACCAGTTCTCCGACTCTGCAATACGCTCAAAAGCAATCAGCTTGCCGACCCCGTCCACATGCCCCTGCACGATATGCCCGCCAAAGCGCCCGTCGGATTTCATGGGCAGCTCCAGATTCACCAGCGCGCCTTCGTGAATCCGCGAGAACGAAGTCCGCACCCACGTCTCCGGTGCGAGATCAGCGCAAAATGATCCCGGCTTGATGTCGAGAGCAGTCAAGCAGACTCCGCTCACCGCAACGCTATTGCCAGTCTGCAATTCCTTCGGAGCATGCTCTGCAGACACGGTAATCCGTCGGTTCTCGCCCCGCTGCTCAATGCGCGTGATTCGTCCAATTTCTTCCACAATGCCAGTAAACATAAAGCCCTCCGGATGAACCGAACATCATAAACCCGCAGCGCGAAACAAACCACGGAGTCACGAAGACGAAAGAATTGGTTTTTCTCTGTGTCCTCCGTGTCCTCTGTGGTGATGATTTATTCCCCGTACGGATCCCGCAAATACCCCTCCACAGCAAAGTCCTCCCCAAACCGATGCAGATGCAAATGCTTCACCTGCGCCGCCTGGTTCATGTGGCCAAACCCCGCGCCCGCCGCAAACGGGATCGATCCCGTTCCCGCCAGAATCTTAGGAGCGTAATAAAGGAACACTTTATCCACGACGTTGGCCGCCAGCGCGGTCCAGTTCACCGTCGCTCCGCCCTCGATCATCACCGATGTGATCTCCAACTCTCCGAGTCGCCGCAGAATTGCGGGCAGGTCAGGCCGTCCGTCGGGCATCACCGCGGGAAGTGTTTCAATGCGGATCCCCAGTTCCTCGAGTTCCGCCTTCTTCTGCGCATCCGCCGAAGCACAGAAAATCAACACGTCATTCTTTCGCTCCGCCGCCACGCTCTGCACCAGCCGTGACTCGATCGGCACCCGCAGCCGCGAATCCAGAATCACTCTCAGCAAGAGACGCCTTCGTGTCCGCCCGCTCCGATCCGTCAGCAGCGGATTATCCGAAAGAATCGTTCCCGCTCCCACCAGCAGCGCGTCGTTCGCATGCCGCAACTCCTGCACATGCGCGCGCGCCACTTCGCTCGTCACCCATCCTCCCGCCGGAGTCCCGTCTCGCCGTTCCAGAGGATCCGCCGGCGGAGGCGCGATCTTCCCATCCAGCGTCATTGCGGCCTTCAGCGTTACCAGCGGCGTCCCGTGCCGGATGTAGCGCGCGAATCCCTCATTCAGCCGCCGAGCCTGCTCTTCCAGTCGCCCCAGTTCCACATGCACGCCCGCCGCCCGCAGCTTCTCAAATCCAACCCCGCTCACCTTCGGATTGGGATCTGCCATCGACGCGACCACGCGATGAATTCCCGCGGAGATCAACGCATCCGTACAAGGCGGCGTCCGCCCCTGATGCGCATGCGGCTCCAGATTGATGTAAAGAGTTCCGCGGCGTGATTTCTTTCCCGCTGCCTCCAGCGCCAGCACCTCAGCGTGCTTCACGCCCGCGTAGGTGTAAGTCCCGGTGCCCACAACCTTGCCGGCAGCGTCAGCAATCACCGCGCCCACATAAGGATTCGGCGAAGCCAGCCCGATTCCAGCGCGCGCAAGTTCGAGCGCACGATGCAAAAGCTGTTCGTCAGAAGAATGAGCAGACATTCAGGAAGAGATGAAAAAAGTAGCGCCGGCGTCTCGCCGGCTGTCGCGGGGGCGTCCCGCCCGCGCGCCGTGCAGCACCTCACCGTCGCGGAGGAAAACTCCGATACGAATCATCTTCAATGTCCGCCACGGCCGCCCCACTCCGCCCCTTCGGCCCCCGCCGCACCGGAGCCATCACATACGCATACGGGTCTCCCGGTTGAGTGGGTTTCTTGCCGAGCAACCGCTTCACGAAATCAACAACCATTCTGAATCGCGACCGTTTCTGCTCCTCCGCCATGCGCCCTCCTATTCAAACAGCGAATCCACAAACTCCTTCGGATCAAACGGCAACAAATCGCCCGCCTTCTCACCCACTCCAACATAACGCACCGGCAACCCCAGCTCGCGCGAAATCGCCACCACCACGCCACCCTTCGCCGTCCCATCCAGCTTGGTCAGGACGATCCCTGTCACCCCCGCCGACTCCGTAAACATCCGCGCCTGCTGCAACCCATTCTGGCCCGTAGTCGCGTCCATCACCAGCAAAGTCTCGTGCGGAGCCCCTGGAATAATCCGCTGCGCTGTCCGTCGCATCTTGTCGAGTTCCAACATCAAGCTGGTCTTGGTGTGCAGCCTCCCCGCAGTATCGACGACAACATAATCCATTTTGCGCGCCACCGCAGCCTGCAACGCGTCGAACAACACCGCCGAAGGATCCCCTCCCGGTTTGGTCTTGATCACTTCCGTGCCCGTGCGCGATCCCCAGATTTCCAGTTGATCGATCGCAGCCGCGCGAAACGTGTCCGCCGCGCACAGCAGCACATTTTTTCCCTGCGAGCGAAACACCTGCGACAGCTTGCCGATCGTCGTAGTCTTGCCCGTGCCGTTTACCCCGACCACCAGAATCACTTCCGGCGCGCCCTCGACCTTCTGAACTGGCCGCGTGTTGGCCGCGCTCAGAATCGCCAGCAGTTCTTCCTTCAGCAGCCGTTTGAGTTCCTGCACATCTTTGATCTGCTTGCGGTCGGCCTTCTCGCGCAACTTGCCCAGCACTTCCTGCGTCGTCGTGCTGCCCAGATCGGCGCCAATCAGCGTCGCCTCAAGATCATCCAGCGTGCCCCGGTCGATCTCCTTGCCGAACGAAACGACTTCCTCAATCCGCTCCGCGAGATTCTCCCGCGTGCGCGTCACGGCCTGCTTCATCCGGTCGATGAAGCTAGGTTTCTGTTCTTCCGTAAGACTGCCAAACAAAGTCTGAATCATAAAGGCCAGAGTTGATTATAAAGGCAGGAACGTAGCGCGAACGCCTCGAGTAGCGCCGGCGTCCCGCCGGCTGTCGCGGAGGCGTCCCGCCCGCGCACCGTGCGGGTTGTCCCCGCGCCTCGCGCTTTTCACCGCGTGAACACTCAACTCAAGATGAACTGGATTCCTGCAGATCCGCCCCGCTCTACCGACTCGCCCTGCTGTGCGCCAGCGCGCATCCCGCGCACCCATCATCCTTGATGTAGCGATAGAACCGCGGTTGTCCCCGCCCGCTCCAATACCGGCTCCGGTAATCATCCGTCCCCGGCCCCGCACGCAGAAAACTGAAAAACACGTGCCGCGACGGACGAATCACAATCCCCGCATGCCCCCGCCACACCACCAGATCCCCGGTCTGCGGCAGCGACACGCGCTGAAATCCTTCCACCCCGTCATAAAGATCGTCTGAACTCGCATAGGTATACGGAAACCCCGCCCGCTCGTAAATCGCATGCACCAGATGCGAGCAATCGCGCTCCGCGTAGCGCGGCGTTTTCGAATCGAGCGCGGAAGCAATCACCGCCAGCCGGTCGTCCGAACTCATCGCCCGTGCGCTCTTTCGCCCACGCTCCGGCCGGGATGCCCCATCCGAAGCCGTTTTCCCAGGAGCGTGTCCCGAACTTGCCGAAGCCTCGCCAGCCGCCCGAACTCCCTCCTGCGCCCGCGCCACACAAAGCGCCAGCCCACAGAGCAAAACCATGAGCGCGGGTTTTCGCCAATTCTGCATGACTCCATTTTGATGCCGATTCCCCCTCCCGCGCTGGTTACGATTGTGCAGCGACCAGATTGCAAATCGCCTCCATCGCCTCATGTGGGGACAGCCCCCGGCTGTCCAGCCGCGAAGCGGCGCAAGAGTCTCCCGCGACGGACCCTTGTATCATGGGACCTGTCCTCTCAGAGAGTTATAGCGTCATCACCGCACGGAGGCACAAGGGCCCGATCATGAATCTCGAATCACGATGGAGCAGATGTGCGGGCAAGGCCCGCTGCTCCACTATTCCCGCGCTCCTCACCCTCTTCTGTTTCGCCCTCTCTCTCCCCGCCCAGCAAGTCGCGCCCACCATGCCCATGCATGCCAACGACGAAGACGGCGCCGAATTCCGCTGGCTCAACAAGCCCGTCCTCAACTCGCGCCTGCTCGACAGCATGGAAGACCTCTCCACCTGGTCCTTCGCCGGCCTAGGCGACATGACCCTCAACGATGCGCACATTAAAGATGGCCGCCATTCCCTGCGAATCCGTTCCACGAACAACGTCGCCCAGGTCGACGGTGCTGGCGAGTGGGAAGATCTTATCGCCACCAGAAAGTTTCCCGGCGAAGACTGGAGCCGCTACAACCGCATCTCGCTTTGGGTCTATCCCGACATCATCGGTGCGCCCGCCATCTCCTGCTCCCTCACGCTCCACAATGACGGCTCCCACAAACTGCCTGACCAGTACAACGAGGGCCGTCACGAATCAATCATTCTCAAGAACCACGTCTGGAACCACGTCGTCTGGGAAATCGCTCCTCTGGATCGCGATCGCGTCACCGCGCTTGATTTCGCCTACATGCTCCCCAAGAAAATTCCCGACCCCGGCGACCAGACAATCCTCGACATCGACCAACTCGAACTGCAGACCGTCAACCCCGATCACGTTGAAGGCTGGGACGTCGCCCCCGGAAAAATTGCCTTCAGCCACAGCTACACCCCAGGATCCTCCAAGTCCGCCATCGCCAGTGATCTGAAGTCCCGCGAGTTCTCTGTGATCGACTCGCAGACCGGCCGCATCCTTCTCACCAAGCCAGTTGAGCAAACCAGCACTCCGCTCGGCCCCTATCAAGTCCTCGATTTTTCTGCCGTCCGCGATCCGGGCAACTACGTCATCAAGGCCGGAGACACGCTGACTCGCCCCTTCCGCATCGGCGACGACGCCTGGCGCGACAGCATTTGGAAGTCCATCAACTTCATGTACAGCGAGCGCTGCGGAACCGAAATTCCCGGCATCCACGGACGCTGTCATCAGGACATCTACACCATCCACGACGACAAGCGCATCGTCGTCAACGGTGGATACCACGACGCCGGCGATCTCAGTGCCACCGGCAACACGCCCGGCATGGTCTACGCCCTGTTGTCGCTTGCGGACAATCTCAAGCGCCACGACGCCGACCCGATCCTCTCCGACCGTCTGCTGGAAGAAGCGCGCTGGGGCTTGAATTGGGTGCTCAAAACGCGCTTTGGCGACGGATTTCGCAGCACCGGCCAGCTCGTGAGTTACTGGACCGACGGCATCATGGGCGACTCCGACGATCGCTTCGGACAAGCCGTCAACAATCCCGAATGGAATTTCCGCGTCAGCGGAGTCGAAGCCCTTGCGGCGCGCGTATTAAAGGACACCGATCCCGAACTCGCCAACCGCAGCCTCAAGATCGCCGAAGAAGATTGGCAGTTCGCCGTCGAAGGCCTCAAGACCGCGCCTCCACTCGCCGAAGTCTATGGCGCGCAAGACGAGTTAGAGCGCATTTCCTTCGGCGTGGTCGCGTCCGTCGAACTTTACCTTGCGACGCGCGACGATCGGTACGCCCAGCAAGCCATCATCTTCGGCGATCAGGTGCTCAACTCGCAGGAGCGCACCCTCCAGCCTTGGACGATTCCCCTGACCGGCTTTTTCTACACCGGTCCCAAGCGAGAGAATCTCTTTCATCGTTTTCACATCGGCCAGGAGCAGGAACCGATCGTCGCCCTCATCCGCCTTTGCGAAGCCTTTCCCGACCATGAGAAATGGATGAAGTGGTACTCGGCAGTCGTCCTGCACTCGCAGTATTATCTGCGGGCGGCCGCTGCCGTCGACGCTCCTTACTCCGTTTTGCCCGCCGCCGTCTATCGGGAGAGCGAAGCCCGCCTCATCCCTGAAGCCAAGAATTGGACCCCGCTTCGCGCCGCCGACCGCGATGCCTACGTGCAGGAAGTCCGCCGGGGAATTCCCCTTGGTGGCGAGAACTATCTCCGCCGATTCCCCGTGTGGTTCGATTTTCGCGGCAACTCCAGTGTTCTGCTCTCCGAAGCCAAAGCGCTCTCGGCAGCGGCCGCGTTCCGTCGCGACCTCGACGCCGAAGACCTCGCTCAGCAACAGGCGCAATGGTTCGTCGGCCGCAATCCCTTCGCCGCCAGCGTCATGTACGGCGAGGGCTACGACTGGACGCCGCTCTACAGCGTTCGCTCCGGCCAAATGGTCGGAGCCCTTCCCGTCGGCATCGAAACCAAAGGCTTCGCCGACGCTCCCTACTGGCCCATCCAGATTTGCTGGACCTATAAAGAGGTCTGGACCCAGCCCGTAGGCCAGTGGATCTGGTTGATGGACGACATCAGCGTGCCTTCCACCGTTCAGGGAACCGTCGATCCCGCGAGCCAAGAACAAGTCGAATTCCGCGAACAAAAAAGCGGCGAGGTCACGCCCGTGCCTCCTCCTTCGCATGACGGTCTGTTCAAACTCGACTTGCCCGAAGGTCACTACGACGTTCGCCAGGGATCCGTGCACACCACAGTCACCATTCTGCCCGGCGGAATCTACGACGTCGATCTGCGTCCCGGCCACGTGCTCGAGTTCAAAGTCACATCGCAGGATCTCGGCCACAATCAAGTCGCCCTGCGAATCTCCGCCGAAGGCGCCGGACACCACACCTTCGCGATCCGCACCGACAATCTCACCCTCACCGAACCACCTCAGCAAGAAATCAATCTCACGTCACCAGGGTCCCGCGAGCTAGTCTGGCACGCCCACGTCCTCCAGCCCAACACCCCCTGGGTAGCCGTGGTAATTCCAGACGGCACCCTAACCAACCGCCGCGAACTCACCGGCAGTATCGCCACCAGTAGCGCCGGCGTCCCGCCGGCTGTCGCGGGGGCGTCCCGCCCGCGCTAGCGCCGGAGACTTGCTGCCCCGTTAACACTCTTACTCCCTAGTCTGGCGATGATATGCTGACGCCTGTGTTCTCGCGCTCACTAATTACCATTTCACTTCTGATCGCCATAACAACCACGATCTCGCCGGGACAGGCGAGTCGCGATTATCCCGAGCCGAAAGGCTACGTCAACGACTTCGCCAATGTCATCGCCATCGATACCAGAGACCGTCTGAGTGCGCTCTGCGCAGAACTCGACCAAAAGACACATGCGCAAGTCGCTATCGTCACCATTGAAACCCTGCACGGCGCTTCTCTCGAGCACTACGCTACTTCGCTCTTCAACAAATGGGGGATTGGCCATAAAGATGACAATCGAGGCATTCTGATTCTTCTCTCGTTGTCGGACCGCAAGTTCCGGATCGAAATCGGGCGTGGATTTGAAGCTCTATTTCCCAACGAGCGAGTGGCGAAGATCGTTGCTGAAATGAATCCCGATTTGAGGCAACAGCACTATAGCCAGGCAGTCTTGCGCTGTACCCGCAGCCTCGCGACGATCATCGCTCAAGAACGAAGCGTGAAACTCGATGCACTCAATTCGAGTTCACCCTAGTACTGATCAGTGAGACACGCCGCCACCCATTTCGGAGATAATCCTGAAATGACGGATCGACACAATCCGTCACGGAGAAGCTTTTGGCAAAAGTCTCAACCTCTACTCCCGAGGGGGCGTGACATCGGGTGGCGGGCCATCCGGGTGGTCGCGCACATACTGCTCGAATGGTTCGTTGCGCAGCATAAAGCGGAATCCTCTCTGCGTGTTTGCATCCACGGTCGTTTGCAAATCCAGTGCGTCGAAAGGAATCACCTGTTCCGCCGGTTTCGTGCCATTCTCCTCATTCATCGTGAAGTGAAGCTGGTCGTCGACCAGCCAGTAGTCGGTCACGTTCAGAATCGTGCCATCCTTCAGGAAGAGCTGCGGTAGGTCCGGTCTCTCTTCGCCGTAGACATACACCGGAGTCTCGCTCACCTGCGAAACATAGTTGGTTGGACCATCGGAGTAGACCGTCGTGGTACCGAGCGTCCACGGCCAGAACAGGTCACAACTCGCCCACCAGCAGGAGTTCCATCCCCAGAATGGTCCCCCAAAAAGCAAGGGAGATTCGTAAATCACCACCACCGGCGGAAATGGCCGGATCGGACGCCATGGATGGCGAAGGCGAAGACCAGCCGTTCCGAGCGCGCCCCCACCATGCACTCCCCAGACTCGAGGAGTCGAAATCGGTGCGTGAATCATTGGCGCGTGAATCAGCGGTGCTGAAGAAATCGGAACGTGGGAAATCGGTGGGGTCGATATATGAGTGGCTCCTCCCGCAGTGCGCACGGCTGTGTGCTGTCCCAAAGCCAGCACACTCAGAACAAAAACAGCAAGCGTGCAGGAAACCACGATGAGGAATTCCTTGAGGATCGACCGCCGAACCAAGGGCGACATATTCTCACCCTCCTAACCGCCTGCGCACCTGGCGCTGACTCAGTCCTGATCAAGTGTAACCCCTTCACCGATCGACGGATCGGTGGGCGTTCCCCGGAACACTGCCTTAGTCGTAATTGGTCAGACTTGGCTTTGCTCGGCTTGACATCGGTTGGGCTGTCCAGGTTGGATGTGACGTATGTTCTCCGTGCGTGGAATGCTCCGGTCAAACAGCCGGAGGACCCACATTTCGTGTTGGTGACAACCTGACAAATCTCGGCTCGTCGTTACGGGATCATCGTTGGCGATCGAGTTTGACCGCGGCGGCCTGATAATCTCCGCGCAGGTCTAGTTGCAGACCGTGGCGCATCCACCACGCGCCGGAAGCACTGGCCGGCGTTTCTGGATGAAGCTTGCCTTCGATCGAACTGAGCTTATATTCGGCATCTTGATCGAGGCCCTCTAGTTGCAGCAGAGGAAACCCGCGGCCTTCCTTCGTGGCATTGGCAAAGGCAAAGACGACGGCCTGATTCTTGTCGCTCGAAACCGTCTCGGTTGCGGACATCCCGCTTCCGTCGCGCGGGCTAATAAGGCGGTAGAGGTCACCACGCACAATGGTTCGCTGCACAGAGTGATAGGCGGCAATCAGTCGCTTGGCCGTGGCAAAGTCCTCCGCGGTCCAATGATTCAAATTGGCGCCAATTCCCAACGATCCCTGCATCGAACTCAGCATGCGGTAGGTGAGAGAGGTGGAACGGCCGTTGAGCCAGTGGGGTGAATCGGTAACCCAAGCCATCATGATCTGGGGCGTGTAGGCATAGCTAAAACCATCCTGCATGGATAGTCGGTCAAAAGGATCGGTGTTGTCCGAGGGCCAAACTTCATCAGCGTAGTGCAGGATGCCTAGATCGACGCGTCCGCCGCCGCCAGAACAGGATTCAATCTCCACCTTGGGATGTTTCCTCCGCAGGTCGGCGAGGATCGAATAGAGATTGCGGATGAACTCCACGTAGACGCGACGCTGCTCGTCGACAGGCACCTGATCCCAACCCGGCTCCGACCAGTTGCGGTTGTAGTCCCACTTGAGAAAAGCAATTTCGTTTTCCGTGAGCAGCTTATCGAGAGATCCCTCGACGTAGTCGCGTACGTCGGCGCGAGCCAGGTTGAGGACAAGCTGGTTGCGCGACTCCGAGCGAGGCCGACCCGGAAAATTCAAGACCCATTCGGGATGTTTGCGATACAGATCGGAATCCGGGTTGACCATCTCTGGCTCGACCCATAGACCGAAGTCCATACCCAGCCCGTGAACCTTGTCGATCAGGGGCTTTAGACCGTGAGGAAATTTCTGGCGATTCACATACCAATCGCCCAGTCCGGCGTGGTCGTCTTTGCGCTGGCCAAACCAGCCGTCGTCCATCACAAATCGATCCACGCCGATCGACGCCGCCTTTTCCGCTAAGGCTACCTGGCCGGCTTCATCGACCTTGAATTCCGTCGCCTCCCACGAGTTGTAAATGACGGGCCGCGGCTTGGGGTCGGGCGCTTGCGGTAGAATCCGAGCGATTTCAAAACGCTGCAGTAGGCGCGAGGCTCCACCCAGACCGTGATCGGAATAACCGCCATAGAACACGGGCGTCTCCAGATGTTCACCGGGCTTCAGTTTGTAGCCAAAATCAAAAGGATTGAAGCCGCCCGTCACGCGCACTGCATCAAGTTGAGTGCGTTCCACCGTAATTCGCCAGGAACCGGACCACGCCAGCGCGCCAAACCAGACTTCGCCGTGCTCTTCGTCGGCGACGACGGGCGCAGCGGTGTCCCGGCCGCCCTGCCGGGAAATCGCAAACCACGGATTCGCCTGATGGCCGGTGGTGCCGCGGCGGCTTTCGATGACGCGCGCTCCACCCTGAATCAGTTCCTGATTTAGGGCCCACTCTCCGGCCCAGCGGCCCGTCAAATAAGTCAGTGCGTAACTGGCGGGAGGAAGGGTCCATTGCGCGGCAGCGGCCTGTTCGATCAGAACCGGTTGTTTTTCAAGGTTTTCAATGCTTACGGAACGCGCCAGAATGCCGCTCTCGGGGTCCATGGAGTAGCGCAACGTCACATAAATCTCGCGGGAAATATCCTTGAGCAGCACGTCCAAAGACTGGGAACCACTCGGCGTGGCCCGGACAAAGTGCAACACCAAATCGCGACTGCCATCGACAAAACTGACTTTGACCGCGGGTTCGGTGAACAATCCCGCACCCCAACCTGCGTATTCCTGCGGCGTGGTAGTGTACGGCGAATCGAAGGAGGCCACCTCCGGAAGCGAATGAGCCGGAGGAATGCTGTCATGCGAACCGAGGCGTCCGCCCCAGTACAGAGTCTGCAACTCGCCGCGCTCGTTCACACCGAAGGCATAGGTGCAGTTGCCGCCATCGAGGCGCACGACCTGCTCGGTCTGTGCGCTGCTTGAGCCAACCGCGAACAGAGCGAGCAAGAGAAACGCAAATAGAATCGAAGAGGCAGGTATTTTCCAAGAGCTTGTCATCTCGCCGTATCCTAGCATCCGCTAAAACCGTCTGTCTCCCGCGGTGATGTGGAACAGACGCGATCGGGTTCGCCTCGTCGATGTTGCGTTGGTTTTCCACAGCTCTTCCATGTTCATCCAACCTTGACCGAGAAAACTCATTCCTGCAAACTCGGCAACATGAGCCAGCAAGTTATCCGGACAAACGGCCCGAGTCCCAAGGTTCTTGTGAAACTTTGAAACCTTGAAACTTTGAAACCTTGAAACCCCTTGTGTTTCCAAGATTTTGCCCGCAACTGATAGCAGCTCATAGATTAATTCGAGAATTCCCCCTAACCCGATGATTCCAATAGATCACCAGGGGAGGGGGAGGAGGCCTTCATGGCAAACTATCCCGACCGCTGTCAGCACTTAAAAGTCAACGGCACTCAGTGCGGATCGCCCGCCCAGCGCCGCAACCGCTTCTGTTTTTTCCACAAACGCTTTCAGGACGAACGCATCCGCCTCTCCGCCGACCGCGCCCGCCGCGGCGTCGCCACCTTCGTCCTCCCCGTCCTCGAAGACGCCAACTCCATCCAGATCGCCCTCATGCAGGTCATGCGCCTGCTCCTCTCCCAGCAGATCGATCACAAAACCGCCAGCCTCATGCTTTACGCTCTTCAAACTGCCAGTACCAACCTGCGCATGACCAACTTCAAACCCTTCGTCCACGACGTCATCCTCGACCCACGCGACGCCGTCAACACTCCTCTGGAGTCTCACATCTGGGACGACGAAGACTTCGAAGAAGAGGAAGATGAAGCCGAAACCGCCGCTGATCGCGCCATCGCAGCCCTCGAGACCGTTCAAAAAGAGAAAGCAGAAAAAGAGAAGTGGATGCGCTGGGCCGAAATGCAATATCCCGACCCGCGCAAGACGACCCGTTCCGCCGCAGTCACGTCGACCGGAAGCGCGGTCGTCACCGCACCCACATCCAGCAACCTCCCGCTCCCCAACCTCAAAAAGCCCGCATCCAGTTCGACCGCGGCAGAAATCCGCGCCGAAATCTCCGACATGGTCCGCAAACAACTAGTCCCCGCCCTAGCCGAAAAATACCTCCCCGCCAAAGTAGGGAATCCCGGAAAGGACCCAGAAAAGAAAGCCACCTAGCAAAACAGTAGCGCGTGTCGTAGCGCCGGCATCTTGCCGGCTGTCGCGGGGGCGTCTCGCCCGCGCACTGTTAATGCGAAAAGAGCGCTGTCACGTTTTGTTTCTCCTTCGTGAACCTTCGTGTCCTTCGTGGTTTATGCTTTGCGATTTTGCCCGCAAGCAGATCGGCCGGCGGGATCGCCAAAGCAAGAAACCGTGCGCTCATGCGAAGATAGACACCGGAACGAAATCCGCCCGGAGCCCATGCTGACGCCAACGCTGCGCAGAATATTCAAAGCTTTTCAGTATCGCGACTTCCGCCTGATGTGGATCGGCGCCTGCACCTCAAGCATTGGCACCTGGATGCAGATCGTCGCGCAAGGCTGGCTCATCTATCGTCTGAGCCACTCGGCGTTCCTGCTCGCGCTCGATCAGTTTCTGGCCGGGATTCCGATCTTCTTGTTCTCGCTGATCGGCGGAGTCGTCGCCGACCGCATCGAGCGTCACAAGATTCTGCTGGTCTCGCAATATATACAGATGGCCAGTGCGGGAACGCTGACGATCTTGGTGATCCTGGGACTGCAGCACGTCTGGCCCATTCTGTGTCTCTCGTTCGTGTCAGGCTTCGCGCAGGCGTTTGGCGGGCCCGCGTATCAGGCGCTAATTCCCACGCTGGTCGACCGCGAGGACATGCCGAATGCCATTGCGCTGAATTCGATTCAGTTCAACCTGGCAGTCACGGTCGGTCCGGCGCTGGCTGGAATCACGCTCGCCAGATTCGGCGAGAAGTGGTGCTTCGGGCTGAACGCGCTCTCGTTCCTGGCTCCGATCATTTCGCTGTCAATGATCACCGCGCGATTCTTGCCGCAGAAGTCGAGCGAGTCGATCTTCGGCAGCCTGAAGCAGGGAATCCAGTTCGTCCGAAAACAGGGGTCGATGGAAGCGCTGATCGTGCTGGCGTTCTGCATGACCGCACTGAGCATGCCGATGCGCACTTATATTCCGGTGTTCGTGAAAGATATTTTCCATCGCGGCCCAGCGACCTACGGGAACCTGCTCTCCCTGATGGGCGTCGGATCGATCTGCGGATCGCTGGCTGTCGCTGGCATCGGCAACATCCGCAACAAAGGACGCTTCGCGCTGACCATGTTGATCCTGTTGGGTGCGGGCATCTCGGGATTCTCGCTATCGAAATTCTTGCCCGTATCTTACGCGATCCTGGTATTAGTCGGCGCTTCCATGATGGCGGTGTTCGCCACGGTGACGTCACTCGTGCAGTTGATCACCACCAACGAAATGCGCGGCCGCGTGATGAGCGTCTACAACTGCGCCTTCCGCGGCGGCATGCCGATGGGCAATCTGCTCTCAGGCTGGCTCGTCCCAATGTTCACGGCCCCGATTGTGCTCGCTGTGAATGGATTAGTGCTGGTCCTGGTGGCAGTGTATTTCCTGCTAGTGCAAAGGCGTGTGGCCGCGCTGTGATCTGCAGCGCGCGAATGAAATGCTGCTCTTCGCATCAAAACATCCGCAGAGTGTTGGTGTGCCCGTGCAAGGCTTGTTTTGATTGACGATTCGCGTTCCGTGCACCTACGATAGCAATCCTGAAGCGGCCCTCACTATGACCAAGAGTCGTGTTGTTCACATTTCTCTCCCATTGCTCGCGGCTGCGGTACTGTTTCTGACTTTCAGTTCCGGAGTGAGCCACGCTCAGGACGCGACCGCCAGAATCACGGGCACAATCTCCGATGCAACCGGTGCCGTCGTTCCGGGAGCGCAGGTCACTGTAACCAACACGGCGACTCACGGCAGCCGTGACGCGACCTCCGACCATGACGGCTTCTATCAGGTGCTCGCGCTGCCGATCGGAGCTTATCGAGTCACGGCGGCGCATCAGGGTTTTCGCACGGTTGTGAGCACCGAATACAAATTGCTCATCAACCAGGCGCTGCGGGTCGACATCAAGCTGGAAGTCGGAAGCGCCAGCGAACAAGTGGACGTGGGCGCAGAGGCCGCGCCCGTCGATACCATAAGCGATACGCTCGGTCAATCCGTAACCGGCCGAACGCTGACCAACATGCCGCTCAATGGCCGCGACGCGCTCGACCTCGCGCTGCTGCAGCCCGGAGTCACCGAGAGCAATGACGACAACGGTGGCGCCGGCAACTACAGCATCGCCGGCGGACGCACCGATTCCGTCACCTTCCTTCTCGACGGCGGGTTGAACAATGATCTGATCGACAACAGCAACTTGCTCAATCCCAATCCCGATGCGATCGCGGAATTCCGTCTGCTTACCAGCAACTACACCGCGGAATACGGCCGCAACGGCGGTGGAATCATCAGCGAAGTCATCAAGTCAGGGACAAACCAACTCCACGGCAGCCTCTTCGAGTTCTTCCGCAACCGCGTGCTCGACGCCAACGATTACTTCAACATTCCGCAGGGCATTCCCCGGCTCGATTTGAAGCGCAACCAGTATGGCGCGACATTCGGTGGTCCCATTATCAAGGACAAGTTCTTCTTCTTTCTCGCCTACCAGGGACAGCGTCAACTCGAGTCGGTCCCCGACATCAACGCCCCGGTTTACACGCCGCAGGAATTGCAGGGAGATTTCTCGCAGGCGATACCGTACGATGGCGTGACCTGCACGATCGCAGGCGGATGCCCGGATCCGCTGGTCGCTGGCTTCCTCGGGAGCAGTCCGGATTTCGCCGCCCCGAATGGCAACGCGGCGTTGGCGATTATCGATCCCACGAAGATTGACCCGGTTACCCAAAACTACATTAAGGCCGGACTGGTACCGACCTCAGCGACGAACCAGACGGTCTGCGATTCGTCGGGTGTGTGCTCAGGTCTGCTCTCCACCACACTGGACCAGACCAATAACGCGGATGAACTGACCACCAAGTTCGACTTCAACCTGAGCGCCAAAGACAAGATCTCGGCAACGATCGGCGTGAATCGCGTGCCGTCGCTGAATCCGTTCCCCTTTGCCTCTGTGCCCGGTTATCCCAGCCGGACCGTCGCCAACTACTACTACACCAATATCGGCTACACCCGGATCTTCTCGCCGACGTTGCTGAACGATTTTCACTTTGTGACCCATCGCAGCAATTACCTGTCAGACACCGTGGTCTCGCATTTGCCCACCGGACCCAGCCTCGGGATCGGCATTACTCCCGACCTCGCGACCGGTCCCACGAACATCTATTTCGATGATGGTTTCGCGATTGGCCCCAGTGAGAATGGGCCCACGCGCTACGTGGAAAATACTTTTTCCTGGACCGATGCAGTCTCATGGACGCGAGGCAAGCACAACTGGAAGTTTGGCGCTGGGTTCTCCCCGTATCAGGAGAACCTGGTCTACGACTATTACACCAATGGAGAATTTGATTTCTACACTGGTTTCGGCGCCTCGGGGAATCCCTACGCCGACTTTCTGCTGGGAGCTGCAGGCGGCTATTTTCAGGGAGCGCTGGCGCCCTCCAACATCCGCAGCAAGAGCACATATTTGTTTGCCCAGGATGAGTGGCACGCTACCAAGAACGTGGTGCTGACCGTTGGTCTGCGTTACGAGTACAACACGCCGAAACACGATACTCAGGGACGCAGCTTCTCCGTGATCCCGGGACTGCAATCGCAGCGCTTCATCAACGCTCCTTTGGGGATGCTGTTTCCCGGTGATCCAGGCGCACCCAGCGGCACAAACTTTCCCGACAAGAAAAACTTCGCTCCCCGCTTCGGCTTTGCATGGGACCCGACAGGGAAGGGCCGGACCAGCGTGCGCGGCGGCATCGGAGTTTTCTATGACATTCTGAAAGGCGAGGACAATCTTCAGTTCAACGGGCAGCCGCCCTTCGTCAGCAATGCAGGTTTCTTCTTCGACAATGTTAGTCCCGGCCAGACCGCTCCTTTGAACTACTTGAGCCAGCCGTTCATGGCGGGAGGGCAGACCAACACATTTCCTTCACAGCCGCCGACCAGCAATTTCGATTTCAGCCCGGTACTTCCGATCAATAGCACAGGCTTTGTCTATCTGGATGACCCACACCTGCGCACTCCCTATGTTTATCAGTACAACCTGAGCTTGCAGCAGAATCTGTTTGCGGACACGGTGCTGGAGGCAAACTACGTGGGCACTTCGGCCCACGGATTGACGTCGCTGAAAGACGTTAACCCGATGCTATTGGGAACGACCAACCGTGCTCTCGATAGCAGTTGCGCAGGTTGCTTCGGCCAGCTCCCGGAATTCCAGAACGTGTCGCACGCCAACTACAATGCCCTCGAAGCCAGCCTGACGCGGCAGGCGAAGGGATCGAAGCTGGGCACGGCGTATTTCACGTTGGCTTACACCTATGCTCACAATCTGGATAACGCGTCCGGATTCCGGCAACGCAACTCAGCGGTGCCGACGTACGCCCCCAATTTTTTCTATGCCTCAGGAGACGGTGACATCCGGCATCGCATCAGCTTCAGCGGAGGATGGGACCTGCCCTTCGATCGGATGTGGGCCAGAGGTCCAAAGCGCCTGACCAAGGGATGGAGCCTCTACCCCATCGTGACCTGGCGTACCGGCTTCCCGTTCGACATCCCCGCGCGACTCGGAGGGAGTGTTGATCCCACAAACCCGGGAACTTCAGGCGCCGGCGATCCTTATCTTTCGAACGCCGCATTGGTAGCACCGATTCGAATGCTGGACCCCAGGCATTTGACGACGATCACGCCGACGATTTACGGAAGCGATGCGAGCGGGAATTGTCAGATTACAACCGGCGCGCCCATCACGGGCCACTTCATCTTCGATCCGAACAGTTTCTCGAATATACCGTTGGCCAACGACGCCTACTACGGCGGCACCAATCCGTGTTTCCCGCAGCTTGATCCGGTAAACAATCCGGCGGACCGCACCTACGGGCTGCATCGCAATTCGCTGCGCGGGCCGCATCTCGTGAACGTCGACATCGCGATGGCGAAGACCACGGCGATCACCGAGCACATCAGCCTCGAGTTCCGGGTGGAATACTTCAACGCGTTGAACCATCCCGAGTTCGCCCAACCCACGGTCCTCGACGGAGCGGCTGACATCAACAATCCAAATTTTGGGCAGATTACAACCACGGGGACGTTTCGAGGCGCGGCTCCCCGCATCGGACAACTGGGAGCGCGGCTGACGTTTTAGAAGCGTTCGCGGCTGCGACTCTTTGGGCATTGGTTCGAGTGCTGGTCGCGCTGTGCAAGGCGTGGCGCTGTGCTGTTAGCGATGCGGGATGTGTCGAATATCCGCCGAAAGACGCTGCCCGAACATGCAAAACCGTTCACATTGACAACCCAGCGATTCGAGTCCATGCTTCTCGGCAACCTGGGGCTGGCACTGCAAATTCAGACTTCCCCCGTTTGAGATCGAAATGTACGTACAAGCCTGCCCCGGCCTCTTGCTTGCTGAAAGGCCACATGCGAACCAAAACAGTTGTGGTCGTCTTCCTGCTGAGCTCCGCGCTGGCCGCGGAGAATCTGGAAAAAACCCAAAAGAAAGCACTGGAAACCCAGGTCAAGGCCATGACCGCGGAAGCCCAAAGTCTGGTCAAAGCCGGACAGTTGGCGGAGGCGCGCATCAAGTACGCCGAGTCTCAGGCTTTGATCGAAATGAAGGACGTCACCGAGGCCATCAAACACTTGGATGAAGAAATTCACAAGCGGGTCAAAGATACCCTCGGCGAATCTCGCAAGCTCTACGATTCTCACAAGTTCAAGGAAGCCGCTGCTGAGCTGGAGCAAGGCATGAATTTCCAGGCGTCGCAGCCGGTGCTGGCGTACGACCTCGCGCTCTGCTACTACCAACTCGGAGATCGGAATAAAGCTCTCGAATATCTCAGAAAAGCAAAGGCTGGTACGCCAGATCCCAAGCAAAAGCAGAAACTGCTGCAGCTGGCCACGTTCTACACGACTGGGGAGAACGTGACTTCCCCCAACGACAGCAACAAGGGTCGAATCAGCCAGGTGAATCGTCTCTCCGAAAGCATTGGTATGGAAGCGTCCCTGGGAGATGCAGGAGGAGATGAAGACTCGACCTTCGAGGTAGACGCCGATTCTTCAGACGCTCCCGCCGCGCCACCGGTCTCTCCGGCGTCTCTCAAGACGAACCTGCCAGCCGCCACCCACAGCAATGCCAGCGCAACCCCGAGGTCGAGCCTGTGCAATGCACTGGGCGACCTCAAGGCCACACTCGCCAGCCATCCCTCTGGAGCCTTTGATCTCGCAAATTGCGCCGAGTCCAATGGGCGCGCGGCGGAGGCGGCGCGGTTTCTGGAGCAGTATCTGGAGATGGCTCCGGGCGCACTCGATGGCGATGACGTGCGCGTCCGCATCGCCGACCTGAAAGCGCTGCTGGCCCTGCCCGGCCCGAGCGGGATACAAGTGCGCCGCCTCTATGCCTCGATCTACACGGCTCTCGCGGAGCGCAAATACGATCGCGCGCTCGCCGATCTGAAGACGGCCAGCGATGCGGCCCCTGAGTTCGCTCTTACGAAGTGGAATCTCGGGCTGCTCTACGAAGCGATGGGCGACGTGGATCGGGCACGAACAAATTTCACCGCATTCCAGCAGCTCACCTCCGAGCAGAAAGCGAAAGACGAAGCTGGCGTACATCTCAGCACGCTGGACGCAAAGAAAACAAAGTATGACGAAGAGATTGATGAAGCTGACGACATCCTCTCCGATCTGCTCGGTCGTGCGATGAAGCTGCCGCTCGACGGATCAGAAAAGCGCAGCGCGTTGCGTGTGAGACGCGCACGCGTGAAGAAAAAGGAAGAGGCCAAAGCTCGAAACCGAGTGGGAGGCTTCGCCATTCCGTTTGCGTATGCGCAGCAGCAGTTGGGACGGGCGAGCGAACATCTTCAAGTCGCCCTCGCTCTGTTTCCTCTCGGCGCCGAGGCGAACGAGTTGATGGGACTGGTCTTCTTACAAGCCAATGACGGGCGATCCGCCATCAAGAGTTTCGATGTGGTTGCCAGCCAGGGCCTGCCAGTTTCGTTCTACGCCGAGATGCGCGGCCACAAACAGGACCAGGCGGTGAAGTGCGAGTTGCATCGCGACGGCCTGCATTTTATTTCCCTCTCTTCGTACGACAAGAAAGGGAACACGACGCCGCCCGGCAAGCCTGCGGGTGAAGATGGATTGGGAGACTTGGTGCTTGAGCCCTCCGCGGACCGTCAGCCATCGTTCGATTCTCTCGACCTGACACTGGCTGATATCAAGAAGGTTGAGACCGACAAAGGCGTGCTCAAACTGAAACTCACCCAAAAGGAAATCTCGCTGGCTCCCATTTACTTGCCCTCCTTTACGCCCGTTGAGGGTCCGCCGGCGCGCAGGTTCGCCAATAATTACACTCGGCTCTTTGTCCGCTACCCGGGATTGGAAGACTCCAAGCTGGGAAGCGAAGGTATGACGGGAGGCGAGAAATTCAAGATGGGATATAACATCGCCACCTCCAGCCTCGATATCGCGATGTCGGGCTTTAATCCGATCAGCGCGATCGGCAGCGTGCAGGACGCAATCGACATTACTCGAACCATTCATTCAGCGATGGCGTCGCTCAGCGTGAGTTTTGCGACCTGGGAGCGAAGCGTAGAGGACCAGCAGCAACTTCTCGCGGGCAAGGAGTTCAAGACGATTCCGACCCAACCTGCGAATTTGGCTTTTGCGCAGGAACTCAAGTAGTGAGCGGCGACGTATCAGCTTACTTCTAGACGGGGGTTCTTTCCAGAGGAGCAGTTGCAGCGGAAGTTGGCGGTGCTGCGGCGACGGCGGTCGCGACCGCCGGAGCTTCCACTGCGGGCTGCGCGATGGGGCGCTTGATGGTGAAGCGCTGGATCTTGATGTCGCCGCGCGCATAGACCGCGAGAAGAGCCGCAACTGCCTCCGGATCGAGGCGCTTGCCGGCGAGGTTCTTGATGATCTGCAGCGCTTGATCGGGCGTGTGCGCTTGCTGGTACGGACGATTGGTGGTCAGCGCGTCGAAGGTGTCGGCAACGGCGATCACGCGCGCCAGCAGCGGAATTTGGTCGCCCTGCAAGCCGTAAGGATATCCGCGGCCGTCGAGCGCTTCGTGGTGCAACTCGATGCCGGGAAGCATTTCCGCCAGCTGCATGACCGGGCGCAAAATGTTGGCGCCCTTGGTTGTGTGCGTCTTCATGACTTCGAATTCTTCTTCGGTCAGCGCGCCGGGCTTTTTCAGGATGTGATCTTCAATGCCGATTTTGCCCACGTCGTGCAGTTGGGCCGAAACGCGTAGCGTTTCCAGGAAGGACGAAGGCTGCTTCATCTCTTCCGCGATCATCAGGGAATAGCGCGTGACGCGGTCAGAGTGGCCGCGCGTGTAGGGATCCTTTTCGTCGACCGCTCCGGCGAGCATCTGAATGGAGCCCATGAACAGCTCGCGGTTTTCTTCGGCGGCGCGCTTGAGGTCTTCGATGAAATGTTCGAGTTCATCGGACATGGTGTTGAAGGTGTTGGCCAGTTCGCCAATTTCTGTGCGGCTCAATAGTTTCACCCGTTGCGAGAAGTCGCCACGCGCGAGCGCGCGGCTGGACTGCGTGAGAACTTGCAAAGGATTGGTGATGCGGCGCGCGGCGAAGATGCTGACGAGGATGCTTATCAGAACCGCCACCAGAGCCAGAAGGCGCGCGGTGCCCTGCATTTCGATGACGTCGCGATAGGCATCGTTGCTCGGCTTTTGCACGACGACTGCCCAGTTCAGCGACATTACGGGACTGAAGGTGCCCAGCATGGCGACGCGATCGGAGCCGTTACCCATGGTGAACTCGCGGGTCTCGGCAAACCGCGCTTTGTTCCCACGGCCGACAAACGTGCGGACGATGTCGAGGTTCTTCATGTCCTGCCCGGTGGCAAATCCGGGAGTCGCTGCGGCGACGAGGCGCCCTTGAGAATCGACCACGTAGGGCGTTAGGCCTCCGCGGGCGACTTCCTGCAAGCGGCGGATCAGGAATTGCAGATCGACCACCGTCGCAATCATTCCCAGAAAACGATCGCCGTACTTCACGGGATAACTGACCAGAAAGACAGTGCGGGCTGATTTTTCTTCGCCGATGACGAGGGCCTGACCGTTGTATTCGCGGCCCTCGCGGGCGGCGGAATAGGCGCGCTCCAGTTCGCGGTTCAGGAAGGCGTCAGGAACGATGGTTCCGCTGTAGATGCCCTTGGCGTCTGAGTTGAGCAGGGTCGCGTAGGCGATCTCTTCGTCCGAAGATGCGAAATGCTCCAGCAGTGCGCGGAGTTCGGGGGAATGGATGTTGGTTTCGCTGAGGTCGCCGCCGCTGGCAATCTGAATCGCCGACGACAGGTTGGCGAGTATCATGCGCAGGGAGCGTTGATGCTGGGCGAGATCATCCGCAAGCGAGCGCGTTACCGTGTTCTGCAGCAACTGCTCGTTGGTCTTCAGACGCTCCCCGTTTATGGCCTCGACTTTAGCCGAGTAGAAATACATGGGGACGATGCTGATCACCAGAAGCACACCGAGAATGACGTACAGAATCGGGATGCGCGCGTGATGCGGAGCGGTGGCGGACAAGTCTCTCCCTTCACTTCTCGCGGACGCCGAAAGCGAAGTGGCGGCGGTTTTCAAAGGTATCCCTAAAATTCTACTGGGGAAGTCGGCGGGCGGAACGGAAAGGTGGAGAGGTTGGCATTACCAAAGTACCCTTCGGACGCGGTACTTGCGCGTGGGTTCCAAAGCTGAACTGCGGACCACGCGTGAGACCCCTGAGGTTGGTTTCTTGCCACTGCGGTTCTGGGTTCGGGTGTGCGGGCGAGACGCCCGCACGACAACCGCCGGAGCCTGCCCTGAGCGAAGCCGAAGGGACGGCGGCGCTACTGCTCGGGACCCGCGTCATTGCAGGAGTTTCTTCAGATCGCTCCAGTGGACCAGGATGATGTGATTGTATTCGAGGAGCTTCTTGAATTCTGGGCTGGTTACGACGTCGTAGTCGCGCTGGCGCCAGGCGGCTCCGTAGTCGGCGTGACCAACCGTGACGGCCTGCAGCTCCGCGTCGTCGTGGCCGAGGTGCACGATGATCTCGGTGACGCCGGGTTTCAGGTCCTTGATCGCGTTGGCGTAGAAGGCGTTCCAGTCACTGGGATGGACCGAAGGATCAGCAATGACCACGGAGTTCAGAAGGACGTCCTTGTTGGAAAGAACCGACGAGAGTTCTTTCGGAGTGTCGGGAGCGATGAACGCGAGGAAGGGCAATTTGTATTCGCGGGCAACCTTGACGTAGACGGCGAACAAATCGGGCCGCGAGAAAAGCGTGCCCATGTGACTGTCGAGGTGAGTGGGATGGATTCCCATGGCCACTGCGCGCTCGATCTGGGCGCGGATTTCGCGCTCGGCTTCCTCGGCTTTTAGAGCGCCCACGGATTGAGGTGTGTCGGGCCATAGATATCCGGACGGATCGAGGAGACTTGGGACTTTGTCTTTCGATTCCACCGGACCCCAGCGATACGTCTTCCACTCGCTGGTGAGAGTCAGATGCAGCCCGAGGTCGGCGTCGGGATGGGCTTTCGCGTAGTCGGCAACTTCGGTGAGCCAAGGGCAGGGAACCATGATGCTCGCGGAGGTGACCGCTTGCTTGTCGAGCGCGTCGAAGCTGGCGGCGTCTTCGGAGTGCGCGACGGCGAGATCGTCGGCGTGGACGATGAGGAGTTTCGAGTCGGCGGGATAACCGAGGCGCTCGGCGATTGTTTTTGTTTGGGCGATTAAAGGTGATGTGATCAGGAGGATTGCAAGGGCTAGATTGCGTCTGTGCATCGAGAGCTCCGGAGAGTGACAGCTAAGATCTTCAACCACTAAGGACACTAAGGTACACGAAGGAAGGTCCTCGTTTCTCTGATTACTGAAAACGGTTTGTCGTCTGTAGCCACCTCGAGTGTGGCGGCGAGTCGCCGCCACGACAGCCGGCGGGACGCCGGCGCTACGATTGGTTGGTTTCGCTTTTGCCGGTGCGCGACATTAATACCTGGATGGCTTCGCGTGGGGATTTGCCCTGGTGCAGGATGGCGTGCATTTGTTCGGTGATGGGCATCTCTACATTGCGGGCGTGGGCGAGTCCGACGGCCGCGGAGGTGGTGAAGACGCCTTCGGCGACCATGCCGTGCATGCCGGCGATGATCTCGGGGAGTTTGTGTCCGCGGCCGAGTTCGACGCCGACGCTGCGGTTGCGCGAGAGGCCGCCGGTGCAGGTGAGGACAAGGTCGCCGAGTCCGGCGAGTCCGGCCATAGTTTCGGTGCGGCCTCCACAAGCGACGACGAGGCGAGTCATTTCGGCGAGGCCGCGCGTGATGAGGGCGGCGACCGAGTTGTGCCCGAGGCCGAGTCCGTCGCAGATGCCGGCGGCGATGGCGATGGTGTTCTTCAGGGCTCCACCGAGTTCCACGCCGACGACGTCGTTGTTGGTGTAGACGCGGAAGCTCGAGTCGCTGAATTCCTGCTGCACGGTGCGCAGCAGTTCGGCGTTTTGCGAGGCGATGGTGATTGCCGTGGGATCGCCGCGCGCGACTTCCTGCGCGAAGGACGGGCCGCTGAGGGCTCCGACTGCGGGAATGGTTCCGTCTTTTGGTTCTAGGACATCGGTGATCACTTCGGTCATGCGCTGCAGGGAGCCTTCTTCAAGGCCCTTGGTAGCGCTGACGATCAACGCTTGCGGTGCGATCAGCGGGCGCATGCGTTCGAACAGGGCGCGGCAATGTTGCGAGGGCATGACGCTGACGACGATCTGCGCGCCGCGGAGGGCTGCGGATAGATCGTTGGTGGCCATGACGGAGTCTGGGATTTGGCGTCCCGGGAGAAATTGCTCGTTGACGCGTTTCTGCGCGATCGATTCGCAGACGTCGGTTTCGTGCGCCCACAGGCGAACGTTGTGTGTGCCCTTGCGTCCGAGGACGATGGCAATTCCGGTGCCCCACGCGCCTCCGCCGATGACTGCGATGTTGCTCATGCGTGCTTTGATCCTAAACGGTTTTCCGTTCCCGCGAGCAGGCGGCGGATGTTGGCGTGATGTTTGACGACAATGAGCACCGACGCGAAGGACATGAGGACGAGCGCGAGGGCGACGTTTCCGTATTCGTGCAGAGCCAGCGCAATGTTGGGGAAGGCGGCGACCGCGGTGATCGATCCCAGAGAAACGTAACGGAAGGCGAGCACAAGAATGATGAAGATCGCGGCGGACAGCAGCACGGCTTTGGGCGCGATCATGACGAACGCGCCGAGACTGGTGGCGACGCCTTTGCCTCCGCGGAATTTCAGCCAGACGGGGAACATGTGGCCGACGACGGCGAAGAGCGCGGCTAGAGCAGCGCAGAGGGCAAAGTCCGGCGACGCGGCGGGAAGGACTTTGCGCCAGGGAATCTGGGAAATTGGAATGCGATCGAAGATCAGTGGACTGAAGATGATGCCGATGGCGACTGCGGCGGATCCTTTTAGTGCGTCGAGCAGCAGCGTCGCTATGCCGAGTGCGGGTGACTTGCGGGCCACGTTGGTGGCGCCGATGTTGCCGCTGCCGGCGAGGCGGACGTCTTCGCCGCGGAAGATGCGAACGAGGATGTAGCCGAAGGGAATGGAGCCCAGCAGGTAGCTGGAGGCGGCGATTTGGAGGAGTCTTGGCATGCCTTGAAAACGTGCCGGCTTTCATTATTCTTTCGGCTGCGCGGGCGTGACGCCCCCGCCACAGCCGGCGAGTCGCCGGCGCTACTTTAAATCAAATGCGGCTAGCTTTGTGTATTTTGATCCTTTCGGGGAGAGTTGGCTTTGGTACAAAAAGAAACTGCGGGGCGTCATGGCACCAAACTCTGGGGTGGACAGCGCAGCCAGTTTTTCTTGCAGGCGCTGGAAGGTGCGGTTGGGGGCGTCTGCCTTGTTGCGGCGCGGTAAGCCGGAGCCACCTGCGCCGCGCGCCAGCGTCAGGTGCGGGCTGAAAGCACGGTCTTCTTTGGGGATTCCGAGCGCGGGCATTTTGTCGTCGATTGCCTCGGCCAAGGCGGCGAGTTGCGCGGAGGCTTCCATGCCGATCCAGAATACGCGCGCGGATTTCGCGGTAGGGAAGAATCCGTAGCCGCGGAAGTGGATTTCGGGCGTGCTTGATTCGATCGTGGATAGCGCTTGTTTGACCTGGTCGACGGCGGAGTCGGGTTGCTCGCCGATGAACTTCAGGGTGAGGTGGAGGGATTCGGGTTTGACCCAGCGCGCGTCGAGGGCGAATCCGCTGACACCTTCGACGAAGCGGGCGATGCGGTCGCGGATGGCGTCGGGGATGTCGAGTGCGATGAAGAGGCGCATGGGAGCGTGGGTTGCAGCTAACAGCTTCCGGGTTGAAACTTTAATCGTCACATCAACTTCTTTCTCATCATATCCAAGGCCATGGTGGAGGCGAAGCGGCGGATGCGTTTGCGGTCGCCGGGAAAGTTGCGCTGGACTACTTCGGTGCCGGTGCTGCTGGATACGGCGTGGAACACCATGCCTACCGGCTTGTCAGGCGTGCCGCCGTTGGGGCCGGCGACTCCGGTGATGCCTACGCCCAACGTTGATTCGCAGCGGTAGCGGATGCCTTCGGCCAGGGCTGCGGCGACTTCGCGGCTGACGGCGCCGTGGCGGTCGATCATTTCCTCGGGGACTCCGGCTAATTCTGTTTTCAGGGCATTCGAGTAAACGACTGCGCCGCCCAGAAAGTAGCGCGAGCTTCCACTAATCGAGGTGATGCGTTCGGCTAGCAAGCCTCCCGTACAGGATTCCGCCACTGCGACCGTGGCGTTGCGCATCTGCAGCCAGTAGCCGACGATCTGCTCCAGCGATTCTCCGTTGCGGGAGTAGACCGCGTCGTCGAGTTCATCTTCGACTATGCCGGCGACTTCATCGACGCGGCGCTGGGCTGCGTCCTGCGTGGGCGCGACGGTTTTGAAGTGCAGTTCGATTTCTCCGGCGCCGGCCAAGATGGTGGTCTCAACATCTGTGTAGCGCTTGTAGATGGGCGCGACTCGCGCGTCGACCGCGGATTCGCCGAGCATGGCGATCTTCAACGTGCGGACGGCGAGGAATGCCGGAGGGACTTTGGCGTGCAGGCGCTCGCGGACCTCGGCTTCGAACAGAGCCTTGAGTTCGTGCGGTGGGCCGGGGAGCAGCACGATGATGTGCTCGCGGCCGTCGAATTCTCCGCTGAGCCACTGTCCGGGAGCGGTGCCGTTCGGATTCGGAAGGATGGTCGCACCGTCGAGAACGTCGGCTTGTTTGGCGTTGTTGGGCGACATCTTCCAGCCGCGTTCAGCGAAGCGCTTCTCGAGGAGGGTAAGGATTTCGGGATCGCGGCGGACGGTCAGGCCGAGAGCTTCGGCGACGGCTTCGCGGGTGAGATCGTCTTCAGTCGGGCCGAGGCCGCCGCTGAAGATCACAATGTCGGAGCGGAACAGGCCGTGCTGGGCAGCGGCTACGAGGCGGCGGAAGTCATCCCCGACAATGCTTTTAAAAATTACGTCGACGCCCAGCCGGTTGAGTTGCTCGGTGAGGTAGAGCGAATTGGTGTCCATGCGGAAGGGCGTGAGCATCTCGGAACCCACCGCAATGATTTCGGCGTTCACTGGGTAGAAGTTTAAATGAAAACCACAGAGGACGCGGAGGACACAGAGGAGTGGGCGGCGGGAAGCAGATTCCTCACTTCGTTCGGAATGACAAGACTAGATTAGTCGGGAATTAGCGGGAGGCCTTGGATGTTCCAGGCGAGATGGTGCACGGCTCCGCCGCCTTGCTGAGCGGCGCCGGAGGTGGCGAGGATTACCGAGCGTCCGGGGGCGAAAGCGAGACCTACTAGTCCCTGGCCTGCGACTTCAAGATTCGCCAGGCCGTTGGGCGCGATTTTCACGATGCCGCGGGTGCCGGAGAGCGAGGCGGCGACGTAGAGGTTGCCGTCGACGTCGAAGGCAAGTCCCTGCGGGCGGCCCAGACCTTTGTAGAAAGTGGTTACGGTTCCGTTGGGCTCGATTTTGAAGACGCGATCGTTGGGGCCGGTGACGAAGAGGTCTCCGTGCGGGCCGAACGCGAGGTGGTAGGCCGAAACGCTGAGTTCGAGTGTGGCGAAGACGAAGACCTGCTGGTCGAGGGAAATCTTGAAGATGGTGCCGTTGCGGTCGCCTACGTAAAGACTCTGCTCGCGATCGAAGGCGATGCCAGTGGCGACGCCCATGCCTTCAGCGTAAGTGGTCACGGTGCCGTTGGGAGCCACGCGGTAGACCGCGCCGTCAAAGCGCGAGGAGACGTACATCTGTCCCTGGCGGTCGAAGGCGATGGCGGTGGCGTTCATCATCTCGGTGACGAAGGGCTTGACGTTGTAGTTGGTGTCGATCTTGAAGATGGCGACGGGAACCTTCTGGCCGCGAGAGCCGGAGAACGTGACGTAGATGTTGCCCTCGGCGTCGACGGCGGGGCTGGTCACGGGGTGAAGATTCTCTGCGATGGGCACGGCGACCTTCACCGTGTGGGGATTGCTGACGTGGCCGTTGGTGGCTACGACGACGGGGCCGGTGGTCGCGCCTTCGGGGACGCGGGTGACCAGGAAGCCGTCGGAACTGACGATGATCGATCCTTCGAAGTCGCCGAACTTCACTTTCGGACGGTGAAGTTCCTGCGGGCGGAGGCCGGAGCCGCTGATGCGGAGTTCGCCTCCGGCGAGCGCGGCTGAGGGTGCGACCATTTCGATGCGCGGTCCGCCGTTGACGTTTTTCTTGCCGAGGATGCGGTCGGAGAATCCCATGAGAGTGAACTGATTGCTAATTGGTTAGTAGCCCAAAATGCAGTAAGAGATGCATTACGACGAAGGCAAAAATTCCTGCCGCAACGTCATCGAGCACGATTCCGGTGCCCTCGGGGAGTTTCTCCAGTTGGCGCACCGGAGGCGGCTTGATGATGTCGAACCCTCTAAAAAGTATAAGACCGGCGAGGAAAGTTTTCCATGCCAGAGGGACGGCGATGAGAGCGATGAGCTGTCCGGCGACCTCGTCGATTACGACGAACTGGGGATCTTTGCCGCCGGTGGCGCGCGCGACGCGGGTGGCGGCGGGGATGCCGATCAGGGTGATGAGGAGGGCCAGGGCTGCGGCCACTGGCGTGCGCAGTGCGGGAGATAGCTCGTGCGCTAGCGCGGCCCAGATTCCGACTGTGGCTACCGACGCCCAGGTCCCGGGGCCGGGGTGGAGGCGGCCGATGCCGAAGAAAGTGGCCGTCAGGGTTGCCCATTGCGGGGCGCGGGGGCGGGACGCCCCCGCGACAGCCGGCGGGACGCCAGCGCTACGGTCTGGCGCGGCGGCGCTACTATCTGGCTCCGAGGCGGTCGCGTGTTCTCGTGGGGTGGACATATTTCGGGGCACCTTGCCCGCACACCCATACCCATCTCCAATCTCTCAGATTTGCTTTCTGCGGATTTTCCGCGACATAGTGAATGGACCGTTCGAGTTCGCCTTCGTTGCGGACCAGGTGGTCGTAGTACTCCCGCTGCCAGAAGGAGCCTTGTCGCCCTAGAGCCTCATTTGCTCGTTTCGCGGTGAAAGACTTCCACGAGTGAACTACTTCTGCGAGCGTGTGACCTGGAAGCAGCCGAACGACTACGTGCACATGATTTGGCATCACGCACCAGGCGAAGAGGCGATAGCGCTGGTTGTCGAAGTGACGCAAGGTGTTGGCTACCTCTTCGGCAATCGCGGGGTTCTTGAGGTCACAGGCGCCTGCGCCACTATCGAGGTATTTTTCGATAATGGGGGAGGAGAGGCTTTGAACTTTCCGGCGCTCGTCGGGGCTTAGGGGGCGGTGGAGTTGGTTCGCAGTTTTGACGATTGATTCGCGCTCGGATTCGATTTGATCGAGAACAGACTTGGGGAGGGAGTCGGCTAGGCGGAAGGTGATGAAGTAGGTTGCGCTTTCTTTCTCCCAGTGGGGGAGGCGGCCGCGATCGCGGATGGTTACTTCGCCGAAGCGCGGGCGGGACGCCCCCGCGACAGCCGGCGGGACGCCGGCGCTACCGTCTGGAGTCGCGTTACTCTCGGCGGTGGGGCTGGGATCGGGCTTCACTGGTCGTCCTCTTCGTCTTCGGGGTTGCGATCTCTGATCGCTTCTTCGGCGTCCGTGACGGGGGAGGAGATCACGTATTGGCCGCTGGCCCATTTGCCCAGATCGATGAGGCGGCAGCGGTCGCTGCAGAAGGGGAAGTCCGCGTCGGTGCTTTTGACGGACTTCTTGCAAATGGGGCAGCGGAGTTTGACGGTACGCTTGCGCGGCATACGGTTCGTATTGTAGTCGGGCGCTTGGTCGAGAGACGAACGCAGAGAAACGATCCCTACAGAATTTTTGCCACTAAATCGTAATCGTGCGCTTCGGTGATCTGGCAGCGGTAAAACTGGCCGGGCTGCGGGTCGATCTCCTCGGGGAAGTCATTGACGAAGACTTTGCCGTCGATTTCGGGCGCGTGCATGGGCGTGCGGCCTTCGAGCAGCAGTTCGGTTTCTTCCGATTCGCCTTCGAGCAGCAGATCGTATTCGCGCCCTACGAGCGACTTCTTTTTCTTTTTGCTGATCTGGCGCTGGATTCCCATCAGGTGCTTGCGGCGGCGCTCGATTTCCCGCGGAGAAAGTTTCCTCTCGAGGGCGTAAGCTTGCGCTCCGTCCTGGTCGGAGTAGGCGAAGGCGCCCATCCAGTCGAACTGGGCCTCGCGGACGAAGTCGCACAGTTCATCGAATTCCTTTTCGGTTTCGCCGGGGAAGCCTACGATGAACGATGTGCGCAGGGTCAAGTCAGGAATGGTGCGGCGCATTTTGGCGATCGAGCGCAGGAAGACGTCGGCTCCGCCGCCGCGCTTCATGCGCTTCAGCACGGAGGCTGAGGCGTGCTGCAGGGGGACGTCCATGTAGGAGCAGATCTTTTCGTGCTGCGCGATGGTGTCGAGGAGCTTGCCGGTGATTTTGTTGGGATAGGCGTAGAGAAAACGCACCCAGCGGAGATCTTCGATTCCGGCGAGCTTTTCCAGCAGGAGCGCGAGTCCATCTTTCAGGCCGAATTCTTCGCCGTAGCAGGTTGTGTCCTGGCCGATCAGAGTGATTTCGCGGACGCCGCTCTGGGCGAGGCGTTCGGCTTCGGCGATTACGGATTCGAAGCGGCGGGAGCGGAACTGGCCGCGGAGTTGCGGAATGATGCAGAAGGTGCAGGGATGGTCGCAGCCTTCGGCAATCTTGATATACGCCATGTGGTGCGGAGTCGCGAGAATGCGCGGCGTGGCGTCGTCGTAGAGATAGTTGGGGAGGTCGGTGATAGCCCCATCCCAGGATTCGCGCGAGAAGCGGCCTTGAGCGGCGCGGGCATCGCCTTCGGGGCGCGAAGGCAAGACCACGAACGGGGAATTGCTCGCTTGCGGCGCGGGAGCGGGATTCAAACCGGAGGCGGCGAGAATTTTTTCCAATTCGCCGGTACCCACCACCGCGTCGACTTCGGGAATGTCCTTCTGAATCTGATCGCGGAAGCGTTCGACGAGGCATCCGGCGACGACGAGTTTCTTGGCCTTGCCGCCAGTTTTGTGCGCGGCCATCTCGAGGATGGTGTTGACCGATTCCTGCTGCGCGCTCTCGATGAACGAGCAGGTGTTGACGACAATGACGTCGGCGTCTTCGGCGCGGCGGGTGAGTTCAGCTCCGGCGCGCGCGAGCAGGCCCATCATGACTTCGCTGTCGACGAGGTTCTTGGGGCAGCCGAGGCTGACGAAGCCGACTTTTTGCGGGCGCCCTGCGTGCGGCTTTTCCACAGATTTTTCTTTCCCAAGATTTGGCCTGAGTTCTGGCTTGAGATCGGGGGAACCGCTAACAGTGAGGTCTTTTACTGGCATGCAATCTTTCTATTTTAGCATCCCGCGCGGAGGCATCCCGCATCGCAGTCTGTTAATCGTGCGAAAGCAGCGGCACCAGAAAAGATAGTACGGCTGATCCAAAATAGCCGGGGTCGTGCTAGGCTATGTCTTACCGCCGTAACAATTTATGAACCTCGCTGGAGGGGAAATGCTAGGCAAACGTCTTGGAGTTGCGGTCGTGATTGTGCTGACCGTGTTGGTGGCGTCGGCGGTAGCGCAGGACGAGAAGAACGAACTGGGCGGCATCCTTGGGCGCACGTTCATCAGCAACCAGGGAATTACAGGCGGGACGGACCCGGGGACCATCATAGCCTTCGGCAAGGGTCTGAGTTTTGACGTGGAATACGCCCGCCGGTTTCTAGTGACGCCGGTATATGCGGTCTCGGGCGAAGTCGTACTGATGTACAACAAGGATGAAGATATCAACGGCGGTTCGTACGGGTTCGCGGTGATTCCGCCGCAGTTGAGCCAACTGTTTGTGACCCCGGCGGCACGGGTGAATTTGTTTCCGACGACAGCGGTTTCCCCCTGGATCAGCGTCGGAGGCGGCTTTGGCCATATCAGTCAAAGTTCACAGCTGCTTTACGGCGGCACGAATCCGGGCACGTCTTCGACGTCAGCTGTGTTCGAGGGCGGCCTCGGTCTTGACGTAAAGGTCTGGCGGAAGCTCAGCATCCGTGGGGAAGTTCGCGACTTCTGGTCTGGGGCGGTCGACTTTCCGCTGGCTCCCACGGGTAAGAGCCGGCAGCACAATTTCTTTGTCGGCGGCGGCGCGTTCTGGCGGTTCTAGCGGCTTTCCTCTTCGTCGATTAAAACGATTCGCCTAGCGGTTGCGCGTAGCGGTCTCGACCTCTTCATACAATTCCGGCAGACGTTTAACATCTTCGGCGGAATTTCCAAACCGCGCAGACTCGTAAACCTGAGTAAAACGCGCGACCGGCTCACGAAGCCGGCTGTCTTCAATCTTCTTCACAAACTCCTGGGCGGTTTGCGCCGCAGGTTTTCTTAATCCGCGGCGGGCCAGTGTGCGCGCCATCCGCTGATACCACATGGCGGCGGCCTGTTCCGGAGAGCGCTCGGGATGGGCCTGCAGCCACTTTTCGTGCAGCAGGCGCGCGATGCGGCCAAGGTTCCCGAGCAGCAGAAGAATGAGCACGACTCCCGCGCCGAGGATGGCCCAGCGGCCGGGCGAATGTTGCACGCGGTCCTGGCTGCGGCGGGCCCACTTCAACATGGAAGCGTAGTGGAGGCGCGCCCACTTGCGCGCGTTCTCCCATGCGCCGCGAGTGCCGCTGAAGGCAGCCTGACCCAGCGAGTACTGGTGCGAGGTGTCGTAGCTGACTACCCAATCGCGCCAGAAGGAAGCCATGGCATCGACGTAGAGCGCGAGGCGGTTCCAGCCCTGCGGCGACCCGCTGCCACCCGCGGGAGTGGGATCGAAGGTCTGCCAGCCGTATCCGGGGAAGTAGGCTTCGACCCAGGCATGCGCGTCTTTGGCGCGGACGACGTAGTTCCCGGTAAGGTCGTTGAACTCGTCAGAGCGGAATCCAGTCACCACGCGGGACGGAATCCCGATGGTGCGGAGCATGACGGCCATGGACGAGGCAAAGTACTCGCAGTGTCCCTGCCTGCGCTCGAAGAGGAAATTGGCGATGGGATCTTTGACTGGAGTTAGCGGCAGCTGCAAGGTGTAGCCGAAGCGCGTCCTTAGATAATTCTCAATAGCGGCCGCTTTGTCGAAATCGTTGCTGGCTGATCTTGTGATCTGAGCGGCGAGCTGGGGAACACGCGCGTCGAGGGAAGGCAGGCGAAGATATTGCCCGGTGATCGGCGCCGGATAATCGCGTCCCGCTGTGCGCAGCTCCGCGGGCGTGGCGGTGGCGATATCGGAGTCGGCCTCGTAGCGGCTGATGGAGCGCTGCGAATCGAGGTTGTAGACCGCACCTCCGCCGTCGGAGGCGAGCATGCGGTAATTGCCAGTCACGCTGCGGGCCCATGGAGCCAGGAAAAAGACGTTGGTGTCGATCGGTTCCATGAGCACGCGGTAGTGGATGACGTGCTCACGTGCGAGAATCGGTTTCGCGAACGACCGCGCGAACACGGTGGCTCGCGGGACCTTGAAGGTATTGTCGGATTGGTGCTGCAAAGTGAACTGGTCGCGAGGGCTGGACCAGGTGCGGCCGTCGAAATCGGCGAGCGTCACTCCCCGCCAATGCAGGTCGGAGCGGCCGACCGTATCTCCATCGATCTGGATGTGCATGACCACGGCGCCGGACTGCTGGATCTGACCGATCTGGCCCAACTGGACGTGATCGCTAAAACCGGACGAGAGGTCGGTGCCGAACGAGTAGCCGCCCATGTATCCGGCGGACATGCGGGGCATCAGAAAGAAGACGACGGCGCCGCCGATGAGGATCATCAACATCAGCGCCGGAGCGACGCGGGCCAGCGCGAAAGCGAGGTGACGATGTTCCTGAGGATCGTTGGAATGTCGTGCCTGAATGTTGGCAGCGTGGCCGGAGCGACGCATCTCCATGAGCACGAACGTTCCCACGGCCATCATCATGAATAAGGCAAAGGAGAACAGGAATATGCTGTCGACCGTGAGCACCGCGGACGCGAGCACCATCAGGAAGGCGAGGATGGCCAGCGTGACATGGTCGCGCTCACGACGCAAGGAGAACATCCGCACCACGACACCGAACAAAGCGAGATGCACCGTGGCTGGCAGGAATCCGCGCGAAAGAATGAAGTAGTCGGCAGCGAAGAAGACGAAGTAGGCGATGGAGAGGGGAGTGGTCCAGGCTTCGGAGATTACGAATCGTTGGCGTTTCGCCAGCTGATATCCGCGCACTGCCAGCGCGACGCCGACCAGGATGGTGGAAGGCAGGTCGAGGCCTCCGGTGCTGGCGAGCGTGGCAAAGCCGGTCAGCACAAGTAGATAGAGAGCTAGTTCGAAGTAGTGGTCGATGGCCCGGTTCAGCGGGATTACGCCGGGTTGTGGGGACTGGGGCGCCATGGATGTAGTTAGCAGAGGAATTTCGGGCAGTCCTCTACTGCGGGCTGAAGTCTTCAGCCTCGACCACCATTGTTCGACAAGCGTCACCAGAAGGGAAGGGGTTGGCGAGGGAAACTTGCACCGAAAGTCACATGCACTTTGGCGGGGGTCGTGGTGAGGGACGGGTGCGAGCGCAGGATGCGCTCGCGACAGCCGGCGGGACGCCGGCGCTACACGGGGGCCGCAATTGCGGAATGCTATTATGGGTTAGGTCAGGCATCGGTCTTACGCGACGTACTCCCGCCAACCCCGCCAGGTCCGGAAGGAAGCAACGGTAACGGGCTCTTGCGTGTGCAGTGAGTCCCCGGTGCCTGGCTTATTTGTTTTGCACAGAGTAGTTCCTGCCCTCCTGATTACCAAGATTTACAACTCCTTTACGACTCTTTGCGCAAGAAACGTCTTCTCGAGCATCAAGTAGAGGTAGGCCGGGCAAAACCGTTGGCCGTCGAGAGGAGAACAATGAATCGTCGCAGTATCGGTCCAAAAGTCGCTCCCCATATCACCATCCGCGTATCTGGTCAGTTATTTCAGGGACACTTGCCGTATCTGGGGCACTTGGTTCAGTCGGCTGCGGAGTGCCAATTGTGGCCTCTGCTGAATCTCGAGCACCTTGAGGAGTTGGATCGGGCGGCGCTCTCTTATCTGATCGACGGGGAAAATCACGACTTCGGGATCGTGTCTTGCCCGAGTTTCATCCGAGAGTGGATGGAGCATGAGGATGGCCGGGCTGCGGCTTGAGTGCGACCGATTCAAAACCCAGACAGCCGAGGCGGCTATCGTCACGTTGGCCGATAGGGTTAGACATTCTGCTCCCAATTGTTGAGAATACTCAGTTTCCTACTGGGAGCCCCATTGACCAAAGCGATCCGCGCCAAAATCAGCGCGCTCGGCACCTACCTGCCGCCGCGAGTTCTTACCAACGCCGACCTGGAAAAGATGGTCGACACCACCAACGAATGGATCATGGAGCGCGTGGGGATCCGCGAGCGCCATATCGTCGACAGGGGCGTGGCTGCCAGCGATCTGGCGGTCGCGGCGGTGAAGAATCTGCTCGAATCGCATCCCTTCGACTTGCAGGAGGTGGACCTGATCGTGGTGGGGACGGTAACGCCGGACATGATGTATCCGTCGACGGCGTGCCTGGTGCAACACAAGTTGGGGATCGAGAATACGTGGGGATTCGATGTGTCCGCGGGATGCTCGGGATTTCTATACGCGTTGAACACGGGAGTGAAGTTCATCGAGTCGGGGCAGTACAAGAAGGTGCTGGTGATCGGGTCAGACGTGAATTCTTCGATGACCGACTACACCGATCGCGCGGTCTGCATTATTTTTGGGGATGGAGCGGGCGCGGTTTTACTGGAGCCGGCGGAGGATGGGGAAGAGGGCATCATCGATCACGTGGCGCAGATCGAGGGCATTGGCGGGCAGTACTTGTTCATGCCGGGAGGGGGGAGTCTGAACCCGGCGACGCACGAGACGGTTGACCAGAAAATGCATTGTATTCATCAGGATGGCAAGAACGTCTTCAAGTATGCAGTGAAGAAGATGGCGGAGATGACGGACCGCATTCTGGAGAAGAATCAGCTGACGGGCAAGGATATCGATTGCTTCATCGCACACCAGGCGAACCGGCGCATTATCACTGCGACGGCAGATCGACTGGGGATGCCGCTGGAGAAGGTCATCATCAACATCGATCGTTACGGGAACACTACGGCGGGAACGATTCCGATCGCGATGCGGACGGCGCTGGAAGAGGGACGCTTGAAAAAAGGAGACCGCGTGCTGGTCGCGACCGTGGGGGCGGGGTTTACTTCTGGGGCGACGCTGCTGCGTTGGGCGTACTAGCAGCGGAGGCTGTCGGTTGTTGTCATTCTGAGCGACGCGAAGGATCTCCATAATTGCCGGCACCGGCAAACTCCATAGGTCCTTCGCTCCGCTCAGGATGACAAGGTCCGTTAGACATTCTTCTTCCAATCCTTCAGAATACTTGAGCATACATCCACAGGAGTTCTTGTTGACGAAACCGATTCGCGCCAAAATCAGCGCCCTCGGCACCTACGTGCCGCCACGCCTGCTCACCAATGCCGATCTGGAGAAGATGGTCGACACCAACAATGAGTGGATCATGGCGCGTGTGGGCATCCGCGAGCGCCACATTGCGGAGAAGGGCGTGGCCACAAGCGACCTTGCCGTCGAAGCCGCCAAGATCGCACTAGCGCAGCGAGGCCTGGCTCCTACCGACATTGACGTGATTATTGTGGGCACGGTCACTCCCGACATGTTTTTTCCTTCGACCGCTTGTCTGGTGCAGGACAAGCTGGGCGCGAAGGGAGCCTGGGGATTCGATCTTTCCGCAGCGTGTTCGGCCTTTCTTTATTCGGTGCAGGTGGGAGCGCAGTTCATTGCCAGCGGATCGCACAAGCGAATTCTGGTGATTGGCGCGGACGTGATGTCGTCCATCATCGATTACGCCGACCGCGCTACTTGCGTGATTTTTGGCGATGGAGCGGGCGCGGCGATTCTGGAGCCTGCGGAAGATGACTCGGTGGGTCTGATCGACTACATTCACGAAGTCGACGGTTCGGGATCGCAGTTTCTGTACATGCCCGGCGGCGGCAGCCTGAACCCGACGAGCAAAGATACGATCGCGAAGAGAATGCATTACGTCCACCAGGACGGCCAGCAGGTTTTCAAGTTCGCTGTGCGCAAGCAGACCGAACTGTGCCAGAAGCTGCTGGAACGCAACGGGCTGAAGGGCTCCGACATTGATGCGTTTATTCCGCATCAGGCGAACCTGCGCATCATCAATGCCACCGCCGACAGGCTGGGGCTGAGGCCGGAGGCAATCGTCGTGAACATCGAGCGCTACGGGAATACGACGGCTGGGACGATTCCGCTGGCGATGAATACAGCGATCGAGCAGGGGAAACTGAAGAAGGGAAGTCTCGTCATGATGGCGTCGGTGGGCGCCGGATTTACCGTGGGCGCGACGTTGCTGCGGTGGGCGTTCTAGAACCGATTCGTAGAGACGTTGCTTGCAACGTCTTCCCTCCACCGTTCGAAACGCTGCCGGCAGAGACGTAGCAAGCTACGTCCCTACATCATCCATCTCCCGTGACGTTCGTAACCTTTCCTTTGTGCATTTCGGTGGCTTGACTGCTGCCGCCGCTGCTATCGTTTTTGAACGTTCGCCCCACGTGGGGATGCCGGCGAGCGTGTACGGCTATGAAGCGCACGACCATCTTCTGCTGTCTTCTGCTGGCTCTGGGCACGGTCAGAATGGCCGCCCAGCAGGCCGATCCTCGCGAGAGCAAACTGCTGGTTCTGGAACGCCTGTGGAATGAGGCTCAAGTGAACCGCGATTCGGCGGCCCTCGAGGCGCTGGTTTCGAGCCGGTTTGTGAATACCGAATGGGATGGCGAAATCAGCGATAAACAGAGATTTCTGGCCGACATCAAAGACCCGCGTTTCAAACCCACCGTTGCCAACATTCAGGACGTCAAGATGAATTTCTTTAGTGATACTGCGGTGGTGACGGGCGTGTATCACACGCAGGGCACATATCAGGGCAAGCCTTACGACCACGTCGGACGCTTCACTGACACCTGGGTTCTGGACCTCGGCAAGTGGCAGTGCGTGGCCAGCCATACCAGCCTGCTGAAGAAATAATCCTGCTACGCTTTCAACATTGCATTTGTGTGAGTGAGCCCTTCCGATCTGATCTGCATCGCAGTTATAGGCCCATAAAATTGTTTTATGCGGGAAATCCGCGCCCCGCGCGGGTTGCGGTGATCTAATCGGGCTCGGGATTGTCTCTCAATCTCGCGAAGGGATCATCGGCATGGATGCTGCTTCCCAACCTCGCGCTTGGGAGGTGCTTCTTGCCTTCGCCATTATTTATTTCGTCTGGGGCTCGACGTTCCTGGCGATCCGGGTCGGAGTGCGCGAGGTGCCGCCGTTTCTGCTGGCTGGGATGCGATTCCTCGTGGCGGGACTCGTACTTTATGGCTGGATGAGGGCCCGGGGCACGGCTTCTCCGACTGTGCGCGAGTGGAGTGCGGCGTCGTTGCTGGCTGTGCTGATTTTTGTGTTCGACTACGGATTGCTGTTCTGGGCGGAGCGGCGTGTGCCCTCGGGGATCGCAGCGGTCATGATGGCTACGATCCCGGTGTTTATGGCGCTGGCGGAGATTGTGTTTCTGCGAACGCAGCGTCTGACGTTGCGACTTGGGCTGGCGCTGCTTGTGGGGATGGGCGGCGTCGCAGTTCTCGTGGGACACACGATGAGTTTGGACGAGGCTCTGGTCGACACGGCAGGTGCTTGCGCATTGCTGGTCGCGGCGGTCAGTTGGTCGGTGGCTGCGTCGCTCAGCCGCAAACTGCCGCTGCCCGCCGCCAAAGCCATGAGTTCAGGGGCGCAGATGCTGGCGGGAGGCGTCCTGCTCACGTTGACCGCAGCGGTGCTGGGGGAATTTCGCGGCTTCCGCGTGCAGGCGGTTTCACGCGGGGCATGGCTTGCGTTGGCGTATTTGATCGTGGCGGGATCGATCGTGGGCTTCACGGCGTATGTGTGGCTGATTCATCACGAATCGCCGACCAAGGTGGGAACCTATGCGTATGTGAATCCGGTGGTGGCGGTGCTGGTGGGATATTTCCTCGGCGGGGAAGCGATCGGTCCGCGCACGATTGTGGGGACGCTGCTGGTGCTGGTGAGCGTGGTGGTGATTACGACCACACCGAAAGCGAAGAGTGAACTCAAACCCGTCGTAAGCGAGGCAGATTAAGGTCATTCCAGAGTGAGGCGTCATCCCGAAGCCCCGCGTTTTCTCCAGCGGGGCGAGGGATCTCGCGCGGATCGGGGGGCACCGTCGGCTTGTAGACTTCGCTCCACCGTTCCGCCAAGTCGCCCCACAGAGGATTCATCGTTTCGATGAGTCTTATCTTCTTGCTTCGGCGCCAGCCCTTTGATTTCCTTTTCGCGATCAATCGCCGCGTCGGGGTAGAAGAAGCACTCGTAGTAAGCGAGTCGCGTCAGGTTGTAACGGCTGGTGAAGCCGGGAACCAGTTTGCTCTTGTGCTCGAAGACGCCGCGGCTGAGGTCTCCGGTGACGCCCGTGTATAGGACGTGAGAGCGAGATCGGTTCGTCATGATGTACACGTAGAATTGTCTCGGTTGTCGCATGGGCTCCCCTCGTTCTGACCTTCTTCCCAACGACGTCATCCCCACCCGGCGCACTTCAGCCGAGTGTAGGGATCTCGCGCGGAACGGAAGCGCTCCTGCGGTCGAACCCACTCTTACCATTCCACCCCGACTCAAGTCTGTGACGGAGGAACATCGAGCTGTGGATAACGGAACGCCGGACGCTGAGATCCCTCGCCCCGCTGGAGAAGACGCGGGGCTTCGGGATGACGCCGTCGGACGTGTGCCGGAGTCAGGGCGGGCCTACGGGTGCGTCATCTTCTCCGGCTTCACCAGTTGGTCGAATTCTTCACCTGTGAGATATCCCAGCTTCAGCGCTGCTTCGCGCAGGCTTGAGTGCTCGACGTGAGCAGTGTGCGCGATTTGCGCCGCTTTGTCGTATCCCACCTTTGGCGCTAGCGCCGTCACCAGCATCAGGGAGTTCTTCACGTACCAGTCCACTTTGGCGCGGTCGACTTCGATGCCCTTGAGCATGTATTCGACGTAACCGTGGCAAGCGTCGGTGATGAGCGTGACGGAGTGGAGGAAGTTGTAGATGATCACCGGCTTGTAGACGTTGAGTTCGAAGTTGCCTTGCGATCCGGCGAATCCGACTGCGGCGGTTGCGCCGTGGACCTGGACGCAGACCATGGTCATGGCTTCGCACTGCGTAGGATTCACCTTGCCGGGCATGATGGATGATCCGGGTTCGTTCTCGGGGATCGACAACTCGCCCAGTCCGCAACGCGGGCCTGAGGCCAGCCAGCGAATGTCGTTGGAGATCTTCATCAGCGAGGCGGCGAGCGTTTCCATCGCGCCTTGAGCAAAGACGATTTCATCGTGCGCCGAGAGCGCTGCGAACTTGTTGCCGTGAGAGCGGAAGGGAAGGCTCGTCAGTTCGGCGATCTTTTTCGCGGCGCGCTCGGCGAATTCGGGATGCGTGTTCAGTCCCGTGCCGACCGCGGTGCCGCCGATCGCAAGGTCATATAGGCCTTCCAGTACTTGCTCCAGTCGATGAATGTCACGTTCGAGAAGGCTGGCCCAACCGCCGAATTCCTGCCCCACGGTGAGGGGCACGGCGTCCTGCAGGTGGGTGCGCCCGATCTTCACAACGCTATCGAATTCCTTCGCCTTGGCTGCGATGGCGTGGTGCACGGTCTTGATCGCCGGGATGAGCGCATTCCTTACGCGATCCGCAGCCGCAATGTGCATGGCCGCCGGGAACGTGTCGTTCGACGACTGTGACATGTTGACGTGATCGTTGGGATGAACTGGGTTTTTCGATCCCATCATTTCTCGTCCAAGCGGGCCACCCGCAATTTCGATGGCGCGGTTGGAGATCACTTCGTTCACGTTCATGTTGGTCTGGGTGCCGCTGCCGGTCTGCCAGATGCGCAGGGGAAATTGGTCGTTGAGTTTGCCGGAGATTACTTCGTCGGCGGCCTGCACGATGAGTCTCGCTATGTCCGCGGGAAGCTTGCCCAGATCCTGATTCACCAGGGCGCAGGCTTTCTTGAGCGTGCCAAAGGCGCGGATCAGTTCCGGCGGCATGGTGTCGCGTCCGATGTTGAAGTGCAGCAGAGAACGCTGCGTCTGCGCGCCCCAGTACACGTTCGCTGGGACTTCGATCTTCCCCATGCTGTCGGATTCGATGCGGGTCTTGACCTGCGCTGGGGTTGCGGGTTCGGTAAGAGTGGACATGACGGCTCCTGTCTGGCGGGCCGAAGCTTGATTCGCTTGGCCCTCGACGGCTATGAGAACCGCTTATTATACGGCGGCATGAGAGGCAAAATCCCACGGTGTCCTCAGTCTGCTTTCCACCCTTCGCGAAACTGCCGCGAAGGATGGCGCACCCACGTGAAGCCATCGCAGGCGTAGAATTCCTCACGCCCACATTCGAGGAGGACGCATGAAGTTGATCACGCTGCATGACCACATGAATCCGGACCAGGAGGTATTGGTAGACGCGGATTCGATCACATCAGTAGTGCCGTTTGGCTCCGGCTCTGCGATCCAATGTGGTGGAGGACTTGTCGGAGTTCATGAAAATCCTGAAGAGGTCGCGGAAGCAATCAGCAATGCATAAGATTGTCAGCTGTGATTCTCGGCCCCTCTCGCATAATCTCCGCATGCTAGAATCAACGGTTTCCGAGTTGCGCTCGAACCCCCGTTTGCCTCGACCGACTCTGCACTGAGGCCCATGCCCGAATTTCTCGCCGCCGTAGAACTCGATACCCTCGCCAAGACCAAGGCCAAGGCTCATCCTGAGATGAACACCGCCGTGCTGGTGATCGGAGCGGGGCCCACAGGACTAGCCTGTGCCATTGAAGCGCAGAAAGTCGGCCTTAAGGTCATCGTTCTCGACAAGGGTTGTCTGGTGAACTCGCTATTCCACTATCCCGCGAACATGTCGTTTTTCACGACCCCGGAGCTGCTCGAGATCGGCGACATTCCGTTCACCACGGCACTACAGAAGCCCACGCGCGAAGAGGCACTCGAGTACTACCGCAAAGTTGCAGAGCACTATCACCTCGATCTTCGGCAGTACGAGTGGGTTAAGACGGTGATGGGCGAGGACGGGAACTTCAGTATTACCGCGACCGACCGCGCGGGGCGGCCGCATGATTACAAGACGAAGAAGGTTATCGTTTCGACGGGCTATTACGACTTGGCGAACCAGCTGGGGATCCCGGGTGAGGATCTCCCCAAGGTGTCGCACTACTATGGTGAGCCGCACCCTTATTACGACACGGATGTGCTGGTCATTGGAGGCAAGAACTCCGCGGCGATCGCGGCTCTCGATTTATGGCGTCACGGAGCCCGCGTCACGCTGGTGCACCGCGAAGCGCAGCTCCACCATCACGTGAAGTACTGGATCAAGCCCGACATTGAGAACCGCATTAAGAACGGAGAGATTGAAGCTCACTTCAACAGCTCCGTGCAGGAGATCGGCATTGACCACGTGGTCCTGAACACGCCGCGCGGGCCGATGCGGTTGAAGAATGACTTTGTCTTGGCCCTGATCGGCTACCATCCTGACTACGATTTTCTGCGCAGCATGGGCATCGAATTGTCGGAGCAGCAATGCCGTCCGGTGTGCGATCCGATCTCGCTTGAGAGCAACGTGAAGGGAATCTACGTGGCGGGCGTGATTGTTGCGGGATCGCGCACCAACGAGATCTTCATTGAAAACGGCCGCTTCCACGGTAAGCAGATCGCCGACGACCTCAAGCGCAAACTGCGGTCGTAGCGCCGCTCTATCCTAGCCCTGTAGCCTGCGCACGCCCCCACCCTGTAGATTAACCCTCACGTATGGATCCTCAACCGGAGCGCGTCGCATCTTCGATTACGGTCGGGTCCTATGTTCGGCTGCTGCGCGGAAACCGCAATTTCCGGCGGCTCTGGATGGCGCAGATCGTCAGCGAGGTGGGCGACTGGTTTTACACGCTGTCGATTTATACCTTGCTGTTGCAGTTGACCGGGCACGCGGGCTCGGTGGCCCTGGCCCTGATGCTGCAGGTTCTACCTCAGACGTTTGTGGGGCCGACGGCAGGCGTAGTGAACGACCGCCTGAAGCGCAAGCACGTGATGATCGCTGCCGACATCATTCGCTGCGTGGTCGTGCTGGCCATGTTGTTCGTGCGATCCCGCTCCACGGTGTGGCTGGTGTATCCCTTGCTGCTGGCTGAAACCTCGATGGCTGCGTTTTTCGAACCGGCACGCAGCGCGGTGATTCCAAACGTTGCCGCTGAGGGGGAAGTTCTGCTCGCCAATACGCTGTCATCGGCCACGTGGTCGGTGAATTTGCTGATTGGAGCTTCTGTTGGCGGGGTGGTGGCCGCGTTCTTCGGGCGCGATACGGTCTTCGTTTTGAATGCGCTTTCGTTTCTGGCGTCGGCATTGCTGATCGGAGGAATGCGCTTTGCCGAGCCGCATGCCGACGCTGCAGCTCCACTGCGCCCGCGTGATCTCGTCGACTTCTCGCCGGTGCTGGAGGGGATCCGCTATATCCGCAACCATCCGACGTTGTTGCCGGCGGTCTTTGCCAAAGCCGGAGAATTGATGGTCGGGCCAAGCTGGGTGATCTTCACCGTGATGGGAGCGCGTGAGTTTGCCGTGCACGGGCACGGCATCAATGCCGCCGGCGGAGCCATGCTCGGGATGAGCATTCTGCTCGCAGGGCGCGGCCTGGGAGCAATGGTGGGCCCTCTGGTGGCGGCCCGTTGGGCGGGCGAGAGCGATCACAGGCTGCGCCTGGGAATTCTGTTCGGCTATCTCACCATCGCATGCGGCTATGGAGTGCTGGGGGCGAGTCGCAGCGTTTGGATGGCCGCGGCCTGTGCCATGCTGGCGCACATGGGAGGCTCGACGGTCTGGGTCTTCTCAACCATACTCTTGCAACTTCATACGGAGGACCGCTTTCGGGGACGCGTGTTTGCCGCGGACCTTGGCCTGGGCAGCCTTACGTTCGCCGTCACGGCGTATCTGGCGGGCCGTTTTCTGGATGCAGGAATCTCTGCGCGCACGGTCGCGACCGGTACGGGGCTGCTGATGCTGGTTCCGGCTGCGATTCTCGCGTGGGCACTGCATGCGAGCCGATTGAGCCATGCCCGCGCGGCTTCGTGATTGCCCTCGTCGGTGTTTTCTCCTGCACTTTGCCAATCGGGGCTTGCCAGTCGGGGCGTGAGGAGCGCTGCGCCTTGCTGATTTCCTCTTCACTGCCGTCGCCATGCAGTCGTTTGACTTTCAAATCGTCCTGAACTGCCCCCTGGACACTGTCTTTTCCATTTATGTCGACGTAGACCGGTGGCGCAACCGCAACGTGTTCGGCGAAATTCGCTGGGTGCACGGCACGCCTTGGGAAGAGGGAAGCCGATTGCGCATCGAGACCCTCAAACCGATTCGTGCCAATGTCGATCAAGTCGTGCAGCATTTTGCTCCAAAGGAAAGCGTGTCTTACCCCAGCCACGTCTTTGGAATCACTTGCGAGACGCGAGTAATCTTCACCCGCGTTGCTGGCGGTCAGACCGCGATTAACGTTGTGATGAATCTTGTGGGCACACCTTCCCGGACCTTGGGTTTTGCGTTGGCCCCGGCGATCACGAAGGCCACGAAGGGTTTTTTCGAGGAGTTGCGGAAAGAGTGCGAAGCTGCATCACGCGCTGCGGCCGAGTCATAATTTTGCGATCTGGCCGGCGGCGAAAGCGCTTATTCGCCGCTCAGCTTATCGATCTTGGCGGCCATGATGAAATCGCTTTCGGTCAGGCCGTCAATCTTGTGCGTCCACAGCGTGATCTCCGCCTTCCCCCACGCCAGCAGAATGTCGGGATGATGTCCCTGCTCTTCGGCCACCGCTCCCACGCGGTTGACGAAGTCCAGCGCCTGCTGGAAGTCGGGGAACTTGAATTCGCGGTGAATGTGATGATCCTTGGTGATGGTCCACCGGGGAACCTGGCGGTGCAACTTCTCCAGTTCGTTCCCCTTGAGTGGCGGAACGCCTCCGCGGCAAGGCACGCATTTCTTGTCGGCAAGTTGTTCAGACATACCGTCCTCCAAAAATCAACCGATCTGCGCAGGCAGCGCTGCTGAAGAGATGGTGGATGGCGCTTTGAAATACCTCTTCAACCACAGCAGGTAGCCGAAGAAAAATACCATCGAGAGCAGGCTCCACCATAGCAGTACGTGCCCGCGAAGCATCGGGCTTGAGTTCATCATTTGTAACTGTGCGTCCGACATGCCTATCTTCGCGTAGGCCGTCATCATGTCGGCCCGGGCGTAGGTGAGCGCCATCGAGAACAGGCGAATGGCCAGGGAGCAGATCGCAATCCACCAGGCGGCAGACTGCAGACGGAAGAGTGCAATGGCAAGATAGACATCGAGAGCACCCATCGCGAGAAAGCACGCCGCGCCTGCAACTCCAGTCAGATATCGCCCGAAGAAGGGAAACAGCGGGGTGGTAACGCCCGTCACCAGCAGGTACATCGCTCCAGTGAAGAGCACGACACTGGCGAAGAGCACTGGCAAGGGCGTCCGGTCGGTCCAGCGCTCGACGGGATCGCGATGGCGGCAAGTTTCGGCAACATCTTCAAGGCTGTAGAAAACCACGAACGCGATCGGTACCACCACCAGAAAGAATGCCATGAAAATAATTAAGACCGTAAGCATGACCGCAATCACTGCCGTGGACATTTCGGGAGAGGGCGCGTTTGGACCGCTCTGTTTCATCTGCGCCAGCGCGCTTCGCATGGTAACCGGCAGGACTGCGGTCAGCAGGACGGTGACGAGCGTGCCCATGATGAGCCAGTACCAGGAAGTGACCAGCGTGAGCGCCCGCGCCCAGCGCTTCATTTGCACCGATCCGATGCCCAGCCCAAGCAGCGCCGCGGCCAGAAAGCCATAAGTAGCCGCTCCGGAGAGAAACTGGCCGGGACGCATGGTGCCGCCGGGGGAGAGGCGGGACATAAACGCGCCGAGAGCGACCAGGGGGACCATGAGCGCGGCCAGCAATCCCAGAATGATCTGGGCCACGCCGAAGATCACCAAGCCGGTGCCGCGGTCGCGGTAGGTGGGAACCTGTGGCGGCAACGGAGCAGCAGCGACGGCAACGACCGGGGAGACGATCGTCTCTGTTTTAGGCAGGGTTCCGGGCAGAGGTTCGGGCACGGCTTCGGGCGCTGGTCCGGGATCTGGCGGCAGTTCGGTTTCCAAGAAACCTCCCAGATGAAGGCACAATCTTAGCAGGACCGTGGAGCGGATGAAGGTCTAAGCTGGCGGCTGGTTGAAGCTATTTCGCGTGAGCCAGTCGTTGCCGCAAGGGTTCTACGATCAGACCGAGCAACGCGTAGGTGGCAGCATTCGCAAGCAGGACCCATTCCAGGCGAATCGGAAAGGAGCGCCCCAGCAGCGCAATTGGGCAAGTGATGCGGACCAGCGTCATGAGCGGGTCGGTAAAGGTCAAGGCCGGAGGAGTTGACGCGAAGGCGTAAAGCGCCCACCCACCCGCTACGAGAAAACCCGCGCCTGCCCACATTGCAATCCGGTATTTCATACGGTGACTCCTGCCGTTCTCTACTGCAATGGTCTCACCAATTCTGTCCGAATACTAATCAAAACGCCGACTTGCTCCGAGTCCACTGGCTCGCGTCGAGACGGAGGCCCTACCATCCGGTTGTGTACAATATCCTTCTGCTCCCTCCCGGTCTGGAAAATCCGGCAACCGTGAAGCCATTGGAAATCGCTGTGGTCGCGGCGCTTGCAGTGCCTTGGCGCTGAGACACAGGCGCCCCGGCGAAGCACGTGGACGGAAAGGAAAACTTCGTGGTCGTTCTGGTCATTGGTGGTGCGGGATACATCGGCAGTCATGCGGCCCGGGCGCTGAAGCGCGCGGGGCATGAGGTCATCATTTTCGACAACATCAGCACCGGTTATGAAATCCTGGCTGCGGGCTTTGAACTGATCAAGGGGGACGTGCTGGATTCCGCCGCACTGGCGCGAGTTCTGCCACGCGCGGACGCGATCATGCATTTTGCGGCGCACGCTTATGTGGGTGAGTCGGTAACGAATCCAAGGAAATATTTCCGCAACAATGTCGAGGGAGGGCTCTCTCTGCTTAATGCGGCGGTAGACGCGGGAGTGAAGAAGATCATTTTCTCGTCGACCTGCGCGGTGTACGGCGAACCGGCGAAAGTTCCGATCGAGGAGAACATTCCGCGCCAGCCGGTGAATCCCTACGGCGTGACGAAGCTGTTCTTCGAACAGGCGCTCGAAGCGTATGACCGGGCGTATGGTTTCCGCTTCGCCAGCCTGCGTTATTTCAATGCCGCGGGTGCCGACGATAGCGGCGAGATCGGCGAATTGCACGAACCGGAGACCCATTTGATTCCGCTGGCGCTGCGCGCGGCTGCGGGGCTGGGTCCTGAACTGCAGGTGTTTGGCTCGGATTATCCGACGCCGGATGGAACTTGCGTGCGCGACTACATCCATGTGAATGATCTGGCAAGCGTGCACTTGAAGGCGCTGGACCACCTGGCTGCGGGGCAGGAAAGTTTTGCCGTCAACGTTGGCACGGGAACGGGAGCGTCGGTGCAGGAAGTGATCACCGCCGTGGAGGAAGTGACGGGAAAGCGGGTGCCGCGGAAGATGGTACCGCGGCGTCCGGGAGATCCCCCGATACTGGTGGCCAATCCGGCAAAGGCGCAGGCGCTGCTGCAGTGGAAGGCGACCCGCGGCCTGCGTGACGTGGTGGCGACCGCGTGGAAGTGGATGGAGCGGCAGAGCAAGCTTGCGGCAAGATAGATTTTCACCACAGAGGACACGGAGGACACAGAGGAAATTCTTTTTTGAACCGACTTGCCTCTGTGTACTCTGTGTCCTCCGTGGTTAAGATTTTGGGTTAATCGAGATTCTGAGGGAAATCATGGGAAATGATCTGGCGGGAAAGAAAGTTGCGTTCCTGGGCGCGGGCAAGATGGGCGGCATCATTCTGCAGGCCTTGCTGAAGAATGGTCTGCTCTCGACGAAGTCCACGCGCGCGACCGTAGCGCATGAGGAGCGCGCCAAAGCGTTGGCTGCAAAGCTGAAAATCAAAGTCGGGACCAACAACGTGGAAGCCGCCAAGGGTGCCGACATTATTGTGATTGGCGTGAAGCCGCAGGTGGTCGAGGACGTGGTGCGCGAGATCAGCGGTCACATCACCGCGAAGCAGGTGATTGTGTCGGTGGCGGCGTCGGTGCCGACCTCCATGATCGAAAAGAATCTGCCGCCGAACGTTCGTGTGATCCGCGCCATGCCCAACACACCCTGTCAGCAGGGAGCCGGAATGACCGCGATCTGCAAAGGCAAGCACGCCAGCGCGGAAGACGTGGCCATGACTTGTCACATGTTTGATGTCGTGGGGCGCACGGTCGTGGTCGACGAGAAGCACATGGATGCCGTGACTGCGCTTTCGGCCAGCGGCCCGGCTTACATCTACATCATCCTCGAGTCGCTGGCGGAGGCAGGCGTGAAGGTGGGACTGCCGCGGGATATCGCGACGCTGCTGGCGGCCCAGACCACGCTGGGCGCGGCGCGGGTTGTACTCGAGACCGGAGATCATCCGGCGCTGCTCAAGGATGCAGTGACCACTCCGGCGGGCTGCACCATCGACGCCATCATGGAACTCGAGGAAGGGAAGCTGCGCGTTACGCTGATCAAGGCAGTCGTGAAGGCGGCGCAACGCGCGAAGGAACTCGCTTACAGCTAGAGATTGCGACGGCCTCAGTCTTCCGAGGAAGCGGGGGCCTGAGGCGCATTCACAGGCTGTCCTCGAGTGAAGCAGCTCGAACTTTTTCCGGTGGTCACGAATTTGAACGCACCGGACTCGTCGGCGCAAAACGTCTTCATGCCCGCGTCCGACTCAAGTGGCACGGCGGTGATGCGATACTTCGCTGCCGGAGTTCCCTCGCATCCCGTGAGCGCGAAACGATAGCCGCTCCACTCTTCGTTGCCCTGACCGGGATCATAAACAAAGCCACTCTCTCCTGGCATAGCACCCGGCTCGGCCGCGACCAGCGTTGCCAGCGCGCAGGCGTAGCCCCGATCAGGATGCCGGTTTGCGTAGTTTCCTTCGGCCATGCCCATGACGGTCACACGGTTCTGTGCGGCAGTCTCGTTCGACTCATTCTGGTCTTTGCGCAATCCCTTGAGATAGTCAGGGTCGGTGAGTGGCGCGTGTACCGCAGCCGTGACCTCGGTGAGGCGCCAGATTTCTTTTTCCTGCCGCAGAGTGAAGATGAGGCGGGGCACGACAGGGAGCGATTGCAGCTGCCCGTCTTTGTAATAGTGGACGGAGAGTTCGATCTCGTCGTCCTCGCCGAGCAGGGTGTCATGCTCGACTGCTATTTCGTACTTCTCATGGCCGTTGTTCTGTTCGCTAACCAGTAGATTGGGACCGGTTTCGAATGACTCGAGTCGTTCGCCCCCTGCAACCATCTGGCGGCCGATGGTGGAGATCTTGAGAATTACGTTCGTCTCTGGGCTGTCGCCCTTGTGAATCAACGCCTGGTGTGCGGTCTCGGGCAGGTGCTTCGTAAAGTCGTTTTCACCCTTGCCCAAAAACATTTCAAGCAGCGCCTGACGGGCGGACTGGGGAGGAGGCGTGGGCGTGGAAGTTTGAGCCAGGAGCAAGGTGCCAGTCACTGCCACAAAAAAGGAAACCAGACGAATCAGCCGCATTGTTGCCCCCCGTAAAGAGCCTGGCCTTGGGACGTCCAACAGTTTAATTCTACAGTGCTAAGACTCCGAAAACCGCGTCGAAGTTCCGCCTTCGTTAGATCGCACGAGGTCGGATTTCTTGCGTGCTCCCCTCTGTTGCGGACAATCTGCGCAGCTGTGGCAGCCGTTGCGATTCGTGGTCGATAAGAACAACGGATATTGAGCGTCCGGCTTCGTGCTACAGTTTTCTGGGGCGCTCCTGATCGTCGTAGGGATACTCCGGCGATTCACTCGAAACGGAAACTCATGGAACAGCGGCTCATCCTCTTCAATTTGCTGTTCAAGCTGGGCGTAGCGGCGGCTGTGTCCAGCAGCCTGGTGCGCTCCAAGGAATTCAAGCGTCTCTTGTTTCGCGAAGAACGCACTTTCCGGCAGAAGGTATACCTGGTGCTTTGGTTCGGCCTGCCGATCATGGTTGGAGTCTGGACCCGAATTTTCTCGAAGAGTTTCCAGGCGGGCGACATGAGTTTTGAGACCGCGCTTCTGCTGGGCGTGATCGGCGGACGCTGGGCGGGATCACTGGGCGGCGTGCTGATGGCAATACCTGCCCTGCTGCACGGCGAGTGGGCCGCAATGCCCTTTGATGTGCTTTCTGGTTTTCTCGCAGGCCAATTGCGCACCTGGGCTGTCGACAAGGATGATATCTGGTCGTTCTCGCCGTTCATCGATGAAAGCATTTTTCGCGTGATTCGACGCAATCTGCCACGCCCGCGCCTGTTCGACTGGCAGATCATGTTCTTCTGCACCGTGATTGGTTTGCGCTTCGTACAGACGCAGTTGGCGCAATACTTCCCGCACTCCATCTTCAGCATTGAGAGTCCCGACAACTACTGGATCTATAGCGCGATCTATGCCGCGTCGGTGATCGCGGTTGGAATCGAACTGAAGATTTTTAACAGCGTGCGCATACAGATCAAACTGGAGGAGCAGGAGCGTCTTCTGCTGCACGCCCGCATGGAGGCGCTGCAGAACCAGATCAATCCGCACTTTCTGTTTAACACTCTGAACTCGATCTCGTCGCTGGTGCGATTTGATCCGGACATGGCGCGCGCCGTGATCTTCAAGCTGGCAACGATTTTGCGGCGTTTGCTCAATAGCAGCGAAGCATTTGCGCCGTTGCGGGAAGAATTCGAATTCATCGACAACTACCTCGACATTGAGGTGGTGAGGTTTGGGCGGGACAAACTGCGAGTGGTCAAGGAACTCGATCCCGCCTCGCTCGATGTGGTCGTTCCCAGCATGCTGCTGCAGCCGCTGGTCGAGAACTCCATCAAGCATGGGCTGGGACCGAAGGTGGAAGGTGGCAGCATCTACCTGCGCAGCCGTCTTGTCGATTCGCGGCTGATCATTGAAGTCGAAGACGACGGTGTAGGCATGGGCGGCGCGCAACTCGAAGAAAGCAGCAGTTGGTCGGGGATGGGGATCGGCATGGCGAACATCTCCGAGCGCCTGCAGGTGCTTTACGGCGATACGGCGCGCATGACCATCGACAGCCACGAAGGGAAGGGAACTCTGATCCGGATCCGCCTGCCGCTGGTGGAGGCGGCGAGTGCGGTTCCCGAGGGCTTCTACGCCGAGCGCTCCAGCACGCGCCGGTAGAAATCCTCGTACTGCTTCACAATCTTGGTGGAACAGAAGCGCTCTTTGGCAGCCGCCCGCGCCTGCTTTCCCATTTCCCGCAGCAAATCGTCGTTGCTGAGCAATTCAATCGCGTAATGTGCCATCGTCTCGACGTCACCCACGTCGGCTAGGTAGCCGCTCTTGCCATGTTCGATGACCTCCGGCACTCCGCCCGCCCTCGTAGAAATGGGAACCACTTCGCACGCCATGGCCTCCAGTGCTGCGAGCCCGAACGATTCCAGTTCACTGGGAATCAGCATGATGTCGGCGATCGACAGTTTCTCCTCGATCTGGTCCTGCTTTCCCAGAAATAGGACGTCGCCGTGAATGCCCTTCTGCACAGCCAGCCACTCGGCGACGGAACGGTCCGGGCCATCGCCGATCAACAGCAACTTCGACGGAATCTTCTTGTGCACGCGGTCGAAGATCTCGATCACGTCGGTGAGGCGTTTGACCGGACGAAAGTTCGAAAGGTGCACCAGCACGCGCTCGCCGTTGGGTGCGTACTCCGCCCGCACATTTGCAAATGTCGCGGGGTCGCGGCGGTAAACGTCGCAATTCACCGAGTTGTAAATCACTTCAATGCTGTTCTTCACGTCGAACACGCGCTGGGTGCGGTCTTTGAGGTAATTTGAAATTGCGGTCACTCCGTCGCTCTGTTCAATCGAGTAACGTGTGATTGGCAGATAAGAACGGTCGAGGCCAACCAGAGTAATGTCGGTGCCGTGCAGCGTCGTGACGAACGGCAAGCGCTGCTTCCGGGGCCCCGCGGCGAGCATCTGCCGGGCCAGCATGGCACTGACCGAATGCGGGATCGCGTAGTGCACATGCAACAGGTCGAGATCATAGAGTTGCGCGACCTCCGCCATGCGGGTGGCCAGCGCCAAATCATACGGAGGATAGTCGAACAGCGGATAACGGGAAACCTCCACTTCGTGAAAGTGGATGTTCGGTTCTTCACCGCGCAGCCGGATGGGCTGTGCGTAGGAAATGAAATGGATTTCGTGTCCGCGCTGCGCCAGTTCGAGGCCGAGTTCCGTGGCAACAACTCCACTACCGCCGTATGTCGGATAACAGGTGATTCCGATCTTCATGAGCGAGGGGCCGCTTTCTCGTTGTTCTTGTCATTCGATGGCTGGAATGGTCAGTGGTTGCAGATTTTACACGAGTGGCGGGCAAGGACAGCGCAGACTGGTGTTATTGACCGTCTTTCGGCTGATTGTCTCTGGGGCCGAGGGACATTCCGGGATCACGTTTGTCGAGGTGAGCCTGAAAGCGCTTCTTCGATTCCTCAGGCAAACCAGTGAATTCGATGCCCATTCCCACGCCAGGGTCGCGGGTGCGAACCACAGCCGTGGGCGTGAGGCGCTCGTCTTCGATCCACAAATCCACTCGCAACGCGGTCGCGACGGCTAAGGGCATGACGGTCTCTACATAACAACCGTTCCCGCTGATGTCGGTGGCATTCACGCGCAGCGGAGTGTTCACGCGCTCGTCGCGCAGCTCCAGCGGATAAGAAATCTTGTGGCGGGCGAATTTTCTGCGATTGTCCTGGCGTGCCTGCGTCCGTTCTTCCGCCTGCATGTCTTTGGGAAGCGCTGCGGCCCACGGGCAATCCTGGTCGAGCACCAACTGCACACCAACCTGGGTTTTCTTCAGCGCTCCCGCATCGACCACCCAGATCACCTTGCAGCGCGCCTTCCTGGTTTCGTATTGCACACCGATGACATCGCCCACCTTTAATTCGGGCTCAATTCCATAGAGGCAAGCGCCCGTGGCGCTGACGTTTTGCGCCATGGCATTCTGGAAGAAAGGCTGATTATTGGCGCCCATGCCCCACACTCGGACCTTTAAGTCCAGCGTGGCACGCGGCGCCGAGCCTTGGGCCGACATGAGCGAAAACCCTCCAGATTCGAAAGCACTAGCAACAGGGCGATCTGCCAACAATGATACTACTTGCTGTGAATTCAACAGGTTACCACAGTACCTGAGTCCCCAACGTCCGGCGGTGCCAAGGATGATCTCGGGGCGCTATCGAAATGTGGAATCGAGCGGCCTCTACCGCGAGGCAAGTTTCGGCGCCAGGTCGCGATACGAGATCAGCTCAATCCCTTGCCGCGCAAGCACCGCCCGGGCCGCCGGCAGGGTGAGGACGCGAAGTTCCGTTTCCCGGGATTCCCGTAAGCGGGTTTTGCCTGCCTGCAGATCCGCGTCGTTGTAGCCGGGATGGCAAACGAATTCCCAAGTGCCGTCTGGAATGCTGCTGGCAATGGCATAAAACAGCGTTTCGTCGAGCGCGCCAGTGACCACGATTCCCAGCGTGCCGTCGGGCGTAGCGAAGCCGTCCCGGTCCACAGCCTCGCGGAACTTGCCTGCGAAAGCGCTCAAGATGCGGACTTCGACGGAGCGTGTCCACAGGCTGGGGCGCGTCAAGAGATGGCTGGATCGCAAAGGCAGGCGAGGTCCAAATGGGTTGCGTACCGCGCGAACTCCACAATCGGACGCCGCCCGCAGCAGTGGACGCAGAATCTTGGGGAACAAATGAGTGTGCTTGTGAGTGTCGAAGTGCGATACGGCGATGCCCGCGGATTGGATCTTGCGAATCTGCACGGTGGCTTCGGCGGTAATTTGGTTGGCGTCCATGCCGCCGGCGATCGCGCGTGCGGCGAATGCGATCATGCCGTCGCGGAAGTGTGACGCGGTTGTGAGAGAGGGAAGTTGCCCCGCATCAAGAACCGGTTCGCCGTCGGTAAGCACGACATGGCAACCAACACTCAGTTCCGGGACAGTCTTTGACAGCTGTACAGCGTCGGCAAAAGCCGCGCCGTTCGCCATGAGCGTTGAAGAAGTGACGACGCCGCGTGAGTGAGCCTCCACGATGGCCCGGTTCACGCCCGAAGTGTAGCCAAAATCGTCCGCGTTGACGATCAAACGCCGCACGCAGCCAGTCTAGCAGGGCGGTAGGATTCGGGATGTGTGGTCCGGGCGCGCTCGGCCCGCGTTTCGGCGGGAGAGATAAGAACTTCGTGAAACCCACAACGAGGATGGCGTCATTAGGTCGCACCCAGATCGACAAGTAGGACATCCAGCGGTCGATGACGCATTCAGCAAGGTTCTGAAACGAAAATAAAACCGGCGATGTTTGACCGTTTCTTCACGGCTCTCGTATACTCATGGAGGCGCGGTTCGCGCGGATGCCCCTCAATTGAGTTCCGACCGGCGCGGCTGTCTGGTCGCGCGAGGGTACGAGGGGCGGTTAGCTCAGCTGGTTAGAGCGCCTGCCTTACAAGCAGGAGGTCGCAGGTTCGAGTCCTGCACTGCCCACCACTGGCATTCCGTACAGAAACCGGGGACGTAGTTCAGTTGGTTAGAACGCTGCCCTGTCACGGCAGAGGCCGCGGGTTCGAGTCCCGTCGTCCCCGCCATATTTTCAATGACTTACAAGCGCCGCTCTCGACGGCGTAGGTTCGGAAAGGTTCGATAAAGCAGATTGAGCCTTTCCCGCCGCCACCGCCTGCTCTTTGGGTTTCCGCATAATCATCTCGACCACCTTGGTTTGGGCAGCGCGCTTGGCCGGCGTTACGGCCTGCGTGTAGATGTCGAGTGTGATCCTGCTGTTGGCGTGCCGGAGCAATTCCTGCACGGTTTTGATGTCCTCGCCGTTGGCCTTCAGTAGCGTTGAAAAAGTTCTACGGAAAGTGTGCCAGGAGATGTGCTTCACAATTCCTGCACGCTTTGCCGCTGGACGAATTCCGCGCTTCATCAGGTTTTCCGGCCAATAAGGCTGGCGGCCCTTGGTCAGAGGACTAGCGAAGATCCAATCCTCGTCTTGGTTGTAGGGGCAGCGCGACCTCCACGTGAGCAGTTCCTGCGCCAAGAAAGAATCGAGTGGTACAGGTTTCTGCGATGCTTCAGTTTTGCAGTCTCCTACAACTTGGTCCACCACAGAGCGGGTGACGTGAACCTGACCATTTCCAAAATCCACGTCGCTCCACTTCAATCCAAGAAGCTCTCCCACTCGCAGACCAGTGCAAGCATCTAGCAGCACTAGGATGCGATCTCTCAGGCTCAACTCGGGTATAAGCGCCTGCAGCTCTTCGTCCGTGAGCACCTCCGGGGTACGTTCGCGCTTGGCACTTTGACGCACCAGCGTGATCGGATTCCGGTCTGTCCATTCATATCGTCGTGCGTGATTGAACAAAGCGCTCATGATGTTCCGGATTTTCGCCTTGCTGCCTCTTGACCGCGGCACCGACTTTAACCAACTTTCGACTGCGACCGGTTTGACATCGTGCAACGATGAGGTACCCCAGCGTGGCACAATCCAATTCTTGAGATAAAACTCATAGGCCTGCTTGGTCGAGAACGCCTTCCCCTGGTTTGCGTCCGAGAGTTCCTCGGTGCGGTAGTGCTCAACCAACGCCGCAATCGATACTGATTTGGGCGTCTGTTCAGCGTTGATGGTCAAACGCAAAGCGTCCGTGGCTCGTTGCGCCTGGGATTCGGTCTTGTATTCGTCGATGGTGCCGATCACCTTCTTGCGATAAACCGTACCGCCGTTGGTGGTTGGTTCGTACCAGCGAAACTCCCAAACCGCCTGACCCGTCTTTCGCTTTACGCACTGCAGACTGCCTTGCTGATGTCGTGCCCGTCTGAACACTGAACCTCCTGTGTGCAAAGACGGCACGGATGGCTGCTTCGAGAGTAGCGTAGCCGTCAAGTGGAGTCGAGAGGAATTGTGCGCAGGCATCAGATCAGGAGGCCAGCTTTGAGGCGAGCCACTCATTGAGAGTGGAAGCCCGGAAGCGCCACAGATCGCCGACCTGAAAGCCGGGAACTTCTCCCGTACGGGCCATGCGCTGAAGTGTCTTCTTGTGAATGCCCAGTAAGGCTGCGGCTTCGTCGCTGTCGAGCAGGCGCTCGAAGTGTCCGGTTGCTGGGAATTGGTGTTGAACGGCGGGATTTCTTTCAGGCGTAGGGTGTTTCCGGGAATTGAACACGACGGCCCCCAATTGAATCGAGCTGGATGTGGGAATGACCGTAACCGAGAATTGTCAGGTCGTCCAAGACTTCGTTGGCGCGAACCGATGCCAGATCGGAATGGCTGAGAAAGCGGGAGCACGCAACGGAACAAGCGAGAGTACTGGGCGCGCAGGGGCGCTAATGGCACAGGCGTTTACATTCGTGTGGCGATTAATCAATCTCTCGAAAACGCGGACAACGCGGTCAATGGTGTTAGAGTTTTCAAGAAAGGCACGCAACTATTTCGGTGGATCGGGGTTGCATCTGACAACAGCACAACCCATTCTTAATGCGACAGAAGCCACTTCTCCTATTTGAGGGCAAGTCGGAGACAGTCATGTCAGTGAATGTTGATCTGGATAAGTTGAAAGGTTTCGTCGCCGTGGGTGAGGAGCTACATTTCACAAGAGCTGCTCAGACCCGTTTACATGTTTCCCAACCTTGGTTGAGTCGGTCAATAAAGAGCCTTGAAAGCAAGCTCGGTGTGCAATTGTTCGAGCGACACAGCCGGCATGTGGAACTGACGCCTCCGGGACGGCGCTTGCTGTATGGAGCTCGCAAAATCATTCATGATTTCGACCGCACCGTTTCAGCAGTGGTTCGAGAGACAAAGGACAAGGGACGTCTCACGATTGGTTACTCGTCATACGTTGATTTGCGTTTTATGACCGAACTGCAGGAAGCGGTTCTTGGCGAGTCACCGAGAGTGAATATCAACTTTGAAAGTTCGTCATGTGAGGAAACAATCCTTCGGGTCCAAAACAGGGAATGGGATTGTGGGATCGTTATGCTGCCGGTCGATGCGCCTCATTTGGACGTCATTCCGCTGTTTAGATTGCCGCTCGCGGCGGCTATGCAAAAAGCGCATCGACTCGCAAAAAGACGAGCGCTAAGACTTGAGGATTTGCAGAGCGAAAGGCTGATAATTGGTGGAAAGCGTCGCGATCTTCGGTTCCGTTCATGGCTGCTAAGCCGTCTCTCGGAGGCCGGTGTTGCTGCAAGGATCGCGGCGGAGGCTGCTAGTCCTCACGAAGCACAATATTTGGTAACACGCGGCGCCGGAATTGCCCTAGCAAATTCGGGAGCGTTTAGAACCTCGCCGGAAGGAGTTGTGGTCCGATTGTTTCCTTCCGAGCTGGTGCAGATCCAAACGGCGATAATCGTTTGTAAAGGGAGGCCTTCGTCTCCAATCGCCGCGTTTGTTAATCGTGCCGTGCAGATGGCGAAGAAACTTGGGAAAAGTCATTTACCGATGTCTTCTGCGGCATAGCCGCCACTGATTCTTCACAAGGTAGCTCAAGCAACTCCCAAGATTCGATCGGAGCCGAGAGCAGATGTGAGTTTGTGTTGATTCTAGGTAGATCGCTATAAACCCAATTTTGCTTGAATGCTTCTCGCGTGCCCCACATTTGAAAGAGAACAAGTGTGTTGTCGTCTTCGGCTCGACTGAACAGTTCGTAAGAAAGACATTCTGGGGCAATCCGAGAGCGTTCAACGATATCAAACAGCGTCCGCAGAAACTCCTCGCGATGGTTGGCATCGAGTCTTAGCTGGACAACGACAATGACTTCCTGCGTACTCATAAGAGTGGATACTCCACTCCGCCGCTTTACGTGATTCCTTCGTGCTTCGTGCCGTGAAGGAGTTTATATTGTGATCGATTTCCGTACAGGAATGATTGGTTTTCTGTTTGGTGGCCCGGATTCGGGACAGCAACTAGGAAGGAGTTGGACCTGGAGGTTCGTAATGAAGGACCGGCGCTCCGGAACGGTCAGTTATTGAACGATTTATCGTTGTCCGGAAGATCCTCTGAAACGGCAAGAATACAAGATTGACCGTCGAATTGAATCTTGTCTGCGGAATACGCGGTCGTCTTGACCTCGCCCGACTTGGTGCGAAGCCGGGTGATTGCGTTCCGAATGGGTCCCCGTTGTTGGAGTTGCGCCAGCATCAATGCGCGATCCTTGGGGTCTTCCCAGATGCCAAGTTCGCCGACTGTACGGCCGATCACTTCGGCGCGGGGGTAGCCGTACCGACGCTCGAATGCGGTATTCACATCTAGGAATCGCCCCTCATTGACTGTCGTGATGGAAAACGGGATCGGGCTGGACCGAAAGACCTTTTGAAACTTGTCCTCGGATACCCTGCGTCCCTCTTCTGACTGTTCCAGCGCTTTCTCTGTTTGGCGAAGATCCGTCAGACGCCGCTGAAGTTCAGATCCATAGATTTCAGCACGCTCGTAGAGGCGAGAATTCTGGATTGCCGCAGCGGCGGGGATCGCCAATACTTGCGTCCGCCGGAGGTGGTCTTGAGTGAAGGCGTTCGGCTGGGCGTGGCCTACCGAAAGCAGCCCCAACGTCTGCTGGGACGCAACCAGCGGTACGCAAAGCCAGGATCGGATTTCGGTATGGCCTTTGAAGCTGGGCCATTCTTTCTCGTGCTTTGTGTCCGCAAGCAAGATGCTGTTCTGGGCAGTTAATATGCGTAACAGGAACGGAGAGTCTGCTGCGTCGAGGGTCAGTGGATAATCCGGGGCTTTCTTGGGAGCCTCGTGACGCAGTTTCTCTCGTGCAACAAGAAGCCGCGTGTCACCCTCCAAGAGCAGCACACGTGCACATTCACATGGGACTAGTTCCAATAAGGACTCAAGCAAAGTGTCCAGAACAAAGTCCATCCGAAGATCTGCGGTCAGCGCGAGAGTGGCCTTGCTTAGAGCATCGGATTCTGCCCTTGCGGACTCGGCTGACGCTAGGTGCTTGGCAATCTTTTCCTCTGCTTCCTTGAGTGCAGTGATTTCCTGAGCCGTTCCGACAAGACGGTAGATTCTGCCGGCGTCATCCCGAGCCGGGAAACCATGCACCGTCACCCATCGCACTTCCCCGTCGGCACGCACGATCCGAAATCTTTCATCGAAGTGTCCGGTCTGCGTTGCCTCTCCAAGCTTCGTAAGCACATGAACTCGATCTTCGGGATGGATGAGATCTTCGTACGAAGACGGATTTTCCAGCAGACTCTGGCAGGACCGGCCGGTAATTGTCTCGTAAGCCGCGTTCACGTAGAGGGCCTTCTTGGTCTCCGTGTCAATCATCCAGACGATTTCCTGAATGTTGTCTGCCATCTCTTGGAGCCGTTCTTCGGTATCGAGTTGTATTTGTTGCGCACGCTGCAAAGATCTGGTGTAGAGGATAATCAGAACGGAGAGAACAGCGGCTCCAAAAAGCAAGAAACCGGAGAATACGTCGAGGGCCCGAAGCTTGGTCCTGAACACTGCAAGAACCACAGTGAGCAAGACAATGCCAACAACCACCGAAATGAGAGTCCAGTGAGGATAAACCATCCATCTTCGGGATTCTCGCCGGGGTGGGTTAACTTGGCGCATTGCGTTGTCGAGGGCTGCGTCTGTCAGTGGGACCACTGCAGACCGGCAGTGGAAGCGTGCCGAAACCGGCGAAACCGCTGCAGTTTGGGCCGATACTACGCGTCTGGATTCACTGGGTCAAGACAGTTAACACCAGGGTCTCTGGCCCATTCAATCCCGATTTTGGCTTGAGTTGGTTGATGATCATTGTTGCGAGTCAGTGATCGCAGGCGCACTGCCTACTTCCGTCTGTCTTTCAAATTCATGGATTCGGCAAATATCGTGCAGGTTTCCCGCTTTAAGATCGTAGTGTTGATGTTCTGCTGGTTTTGGTTGTTGTGAAGTTCCATTCCGAACTAGGGCATATTGCGCATTCTCAAACGCTAGTGCATTTGTAAGGCTAAATACCATCCGATATTCGTCTTGCCAAGCAAAGGTTTTGAATTTCAACGCTGCAATCATATCCGGACAGGCCCAAGTCGGATTGCAGTTATTTGTTTCTTCATAATATTCGACTGTTTGCCCGATACGTGTCCTACCGGGCTTTCCGGGAAATGTGGCGACAGCTGGTAGGGCAGACTCAAGTCTCGAGCAGAATGTTTTGATATCGAAAATCTCAACGCAAGTGACAGCATTAAAGCGTTCACGTAGCTCCTGTGTGAATGATCTGCTTAGGCAGAATACAAAGATCTCCTCTAGCAGTACGGTTGCGGTGAAACTCCAAGGGATTGTGCTGGTGAAGCCCTGAGTCTGATTATTGAGCACAAGCCCACCTTCAGGATTAAAAATCATCTTTCCTTCGTTTTTATCGCCACGTATCTGCTCATCTTCATAGTCACGGAAATACGAGAGGGAGCGAAAACGGAGCTTCCCGTCAAGGAAAGCGTTAGCCCATTGTTGCTTATCGTAATATTTGTAAAGACTGTGACGCATAACCGAAGAATGGCACAAAACCAAAATATTTGGTGCGGGTTTATGTCGTGGGCTTGCCCGACCAACTCTCAGCAGGTATAGATTTCAAGCTAATTGCCATGCAAGTGGCAGTATATGGACTTGTCGCTCCGATATGATGGCGTTGGCCCTCAAAAGTGAAAAATCAAGAACGATTCAAAGTAGAGTTCCATCCACACGCCGAAGCGCGTTTCATCGAATTGGCGCAAGAAGCGCTGAAATCTGTAAGGTCGTTTGGAAGCGCCAGGAGTTCGTCGAGCGGTACAGCAGAGATTCACCCGGTTGCCAATATCACTGCGGACGACGTCATCGGAGAAATTAGAGTCGTCGAATCGTCTTCTAACCTATTGCTTGAAGAAAGAGGACGCTATTGGACCTCCAATGGCCTGCGTGTCGGTTGGGAGGGGCCTGAATTCGATGCCATCAAGGACCTAGTTCGGAAGTTTGAAAACGCGACACCCATAAAGGGCCGCGTCTCGAACCGGTTCCTACTGGACGAAACATTGAATTGGTTGACGGAAACACTTGAGGCCAAACGGAGTGACACATTGCCCGAGCATATTGCTGAACGCTGTTCGAGTGAGATCAGAGAATATGAGATTTGGGTTCCGGTCTATAGAACGTACTCGGCATCTGATTTCGCTATCGGTGATGTCGAATTCAAGACCGTCTCGAAGGCACTCTTGGATCAGTGGTATGCGCACATCCCGGAGGACGAAGCCAAGAATCCCGAAATGGCCCAATGGATCAACAGGAAGAGAGCCAGGATACAGGGCAGTATTGCGGCTCGTACCCGAATAAAGGCGGAGGTCAACAAGGCCAGGGAAATAGCGCAGTCTGACGCAAGCGAAGCCGTGGGGTTTCTACGGTTTCTTTCTCCTGTTAATTGGACATGCAAACTTGTGAGCCATTGTCTTCCCGTTGGCAAAGAGAACACCCGACAAGCGATGGAGCTGTTTATTGAGGATGATTCGGTAAAGAACGTAGTAGAGGCCTCTATTGAAGAGGGTCCGCCAGGCTGGAACATCGATGAGGCTCGGCACACGTCTCCGGGACTTCTAGAGGCTTTGCACAAACTCACGCTTAATCGCAATGCGACGGAATTCAAAAGCGATCTATACGCGACGATTTTGCTGCACTCAAGACATTCCATCGCGGCTGAAATTCCACACAAGATCGTCTTTGTGGTGGCCGCTATAGAATCGCTCCTGATAAGGGACACCCGCGAACCAATTCAGAAGAATTTGGGCGAAAGAATGGCCTTTATCATAGGCAATTCTTTGGCCGAGCGAAAGGATGTTGTCAGAAACGTCGAAGAGTTCTACATCGTTCGTTCTGCATTCTTTCATCATGGGCGACTTGTGAAATCTGAAGAGACGGATATCGTCGACAAGTTTTTCTTCAATGTATGGTTTTGTCTTTGCCGTCTTCTGTTTCAGGTCGACCAATACGAAACAAAAGATAAATTACTCACAGTGCTTGAAGATCAAAAATTGTCGTAGCAAATCCAGGCCTTCAGCCGCGGCGCAGCGTATAACAGGGGCTCCACGGCGATGTGGCGCCGCCCTGAGTCGGCTCTATAACCGACGATTCATGAGTTGGGCCCAAATCAGCAAAATGGCTCTAAAATGAGAGTCTCGGCCACTGGGCGCCATAGAGGCATAGTGATTTCCGGCGTGATTTTTTCCTATTTCGACGTCTTTGATCGTCAGCCTACCAAAGCAGAACTGATTGCTTTCGTTGAAAAACTTCCTCTGCGTCATGCGGCGTTTGTTATCTCTCGCATAAACTTGGCGCTCCGGTACGCAATGCAGGATCACGGTCCTGCGAACTTCGGCAAGGTTCAGGAGATGCTCATAGCAGGTCATATAGACGATGAGATACTCGGACTGCTGAAAGCGCGTTTCCCAACCGAACGATGTGATAAGCGACCAGTGTTCTTGCCTCAAAATCTCCTGAGCGTGTTTCGAATTGTGGTCACCCATTGCGACCCGCTTCCCGCACCCAAAGAACAAGAAGACGAGTCGGTCAGGTACGCGATAGGCCGCGCATGCCTGATGATGAACAGTCTACTGTTTACACAAGATGAGGGAAGGGCTCTCAAGCTCGGTACGGAGGACGATAGACGCGTAGCACTGATGACGCAAACGATCGCCGGATTTGAGCTGACCAATTCGCCAAAGGCCGATCATTTGATGCCCCGACTTCAAGTGATGTATCGGATACTTTTGAGAGATCCTGGCGTGAAATCACGCATCGCGGTTGAATGCGAAGGATTTGATTTCGAGCGGGAGTTCAATGATCTGATTAGCATCCCGCTGGAGCGGTGGCTGTTCGTGATCTTTGCTATTTATGCGTACTTCCTCCAAGGCGCGAACCCGGTCGACCCTCATCCGGAATACATGCTGATTAATCCCGAGAACTTTTGTGGCAAATCGGGAATCACACGAGCAGAACTAGACATCGTCCTGGCCACCATCGCAATACCGACGGAACAGCTTAAATCTTCGGTTGAGAATGAGACGTCGACAGATCCCAGGCATGATTTCGTCGCTTTTCGTTCACGCCCGCTGTTGACCGTCGAGCAAGGAAAAGTGTTGCCAGTGGATTTGGCTTTTGTCCTTGAGAAATGCCATACGGGCGTGCAGTGGACACTTCACGACAAGCTAGCAATCAAGCGGCGACAGACGGTTTTCAATGCGTGGGGAGTATTGTTTGAAGAGTATGTGCACTGGCTACTCGAAGGAATGCGCACCGCTCTTCCAATAACGTACATCCGCGCGCCCAAATGGAAGCATTCGAAGGGTGAGTCATTCGACGGCATATTGTTGCAAGGTGATGTCCTGGTGCCGGCAGAGTACAAGGGTGGTTTTCTTTCACGAGGTGCACGCTATTCCGGGAACTCGAGACTGCTGCTTACAGAATTAAATGGAAAATTTGCGACCGGATGCGACCAACTCGCAGACAAAATCGGCTCATTGTTCGCCGAGGACGACACGGTTCGTAAAGAACTCGAAGAGTTGCCGTTAGATCATTTCCGCTCCGTCCTTCCAGTCCTAGTTTTGCAAGACCATATTTTCCGAGTTCCCTTTCTGAACTGGTATCTCAATAAGCAATTTCAGGAGCGTCTGCGGCATTACCGATTGCGTTTGGGTGTTTTCATCCGCCCACTCACTGTTGTAAATATCCAGGATCTAGAAAGCATGGTTCATTCAGCTGAGGGCGGGAATTTCGATTTTATTTATGCTCTTCACCACCGGACGGTAAGAGACGAACATGTATTGTCCGATTTAATGGACACTCTCAGGCAATTCCCGCAGTTTGGCAAAAATCCTTCGCCTCGAATTAAGAAAGTCCTTGAAGATGTTCAGGAAGATTGGTCCTCTTACCTGTTCCCCGGCAGCGAGGAATCGACCGATCTCGGAATCTGAAGAAAGCTTGGCTCAGCATCTGCTTAGACTACTGCCAAGGCGTCTTACCAGCTCGGAGGACGCTCAGAGTCTCGTAGCGTTCACTGGGCGCGGGAATAACGGTGCACGATCGAGGCGGTCCGTAGAATGGGATTCAGGATCAGACGACCCGGGGGCGAGACGCTTACTCCTCGCTGGATACAAGCAGTAAGCGATAGTATTTGCGTAGCCGTTTAACATCGTCAGTCTCGATAAGCCGATGGATCTTGGCGCGGAGCGCCTCGGCACTGTCATCAATGCCCTCAACGAAGAATACATCATTCACAGACATATCGAACTCGCGAGCGATTTGGACGATTACGTCCAACGGAGGCATGATCCGGCCTGTCTCGACACGTGTGATGTAGTTGGCCTCTTTTCCAATCCTTTCCTCCAGTTTAGTCTGGCTGAGTCCTTTGGCTTCCCGCAACATTCTGAGGCGTTCCCGAAACGGCTTGGTGTCATCCGAACTCATCGTATCAGGGACGTTAGCGACAACCACGAGTGGAATGAACGACGCAATAGGTATTTTTATGTTGATATTTAATACGTAATAGGTATTATCTTGAGGACGACCGCCCAGATCTCATCGGGCGGAATATCGCGGGGATTGCTCCATGCGTCGCACCAGATCCGATGGTCGGACCCTAAGGCAGTTTGCGAATCGAACAATCATCCGAATGGTAGGGCTCTGAATGCCACGCTCCACGGCGCTGATGTATGTCCTGTCGATTCCGCTCTCCATGAATAAATCCATTTGCGACATCCCTCTATTTTTACGAACCTGCCGCAAGACTTCGCCAAACGCTCTTTCTGGTCCTGATCGAGGTTGAACTTGTTTGCGACCCTTGGCCATCTCGGTACTATTGTTCGGGACTTGATGGTCATAAGCCAACGGATCATAACCAACATTTATTTACCCGTATTTTCGGAGACAGCATGAGTTCTTCTGCTGCCCGTTACTTTCCGCGAGAGTTTGGAGAAGGGACTGTTTCAGCCCGAGCTGAAGCCGAGAACGTGCAAACGTTGTCGCCGCCGGCGGCTACGGCTCACGAGTGCGACCAAGAGAGCTCGACATCCACTCCGGAAAGAGCTGCTACTGATAGCGTCGCTTCCCAAGCCGGTCCTTCCGACGAAGCCCTGATGGCTCGCACCGTCGATGGAGATAAGGAGGCTTTGGGTTGCCTTTTTCGCCGTTATGCCCGGTTGGTACGGGCGGTCGGGTACAAGGTCCTCAGGGACGATTCGGAAGCGGACGACCTGCTCCAAGACGTTTTTCTCTTCATCCATCAGAAAAGCGCGGTGTTTGATAGCTCCAAAAGTTCGCCCCGTTCGTGGATCGTCCAGATGGCCTATCATCGTGCAATCGACCGTCGTCGCTATCTGGATTCACGACATTTCTATGCCCAAGTCGATCTGGAAGACGTTGAAAACGAATTGAGCGGCCCAGGCTCGAAAGCAACGCGATATGAAAACTCGATCGAAGAGGTGCTCGCAAGGCTTGGATTGAGAAAGGTATTTGGAGTTCTCTCTGAGATCCAGCGTCAAACCCTGGGGCTTCATTTGCTCGACGGCTACACCTTTGAAGAAATCGCGGTGAAATTGGAGCAGTCCCGAGGAAACGTAAAGCACCACTATTTTCGGGGACTGGAAAAACTGCGGAAACAAATTTTTAGGCAGGGCGATTGAGCAGTATTATAGGAGGCGTTATTCATCCGAGGAGCAGGGGCGTTGTCTCACACCGAACCCCATGACGAGTTCCTAGAACTCTGCGCCGTTTCAACCTCGGGCCAACTGAGCGAGGAAGACCAGAGAAGACTACAGGAGCATCTTGCCGTTTGCTCCTCCTGCCGTACTGCACTGCAGCAATACGAAGCCATCATCCGCCACGCTATCCCAGCGATGGGAGCAGAAGAGACCCCAGAACATTTGGACGAGGGGGGGGCTTGGTCGGAGAAGCAGGCAGAGTCTAGTCTCTTCGCGCGCATAGCACGAGATGAGGGGGGGGGCGGAATCGAGCGCAACGGACCGATTCCGCCCCATCGTGAAACTAGTGCTCGTCGAGTCCTCGCTCCCGAAAGTGCCGCCGCTTGGCGAAGTGTGTGGACCCTCTATGCCGCCGGAACACTGCTTTTCGTCGCTCTCGGTGTATGCGCTTATCAGGTGGGCATTCGGCGGGGGATAAACGTTTCGAACATTTCACCGACCCGTCCAGATGCGCAAAGCCTGACTTCATTGGCAGAGAAGTTAAGTGATGCCAGCCACGAACGCGAGGTTGCGCGCGCCCAAGTCGAACAACGTGACAACTTGGTCGCCGATCTGCGTCGGCAGTTGGAACAACAGCTCGCGAAGATGGATCAGATGAAGGCGTCGCAGGACCAGTCGGATGTTGCGCTACGCAACGCAGACGCTGGACGACAGGAACTCATCCAGAAGCAGACTGAGGCGGAACGGAAGTTCAACGCCGCGCAGTTGTCCGCGCAGGCGTTGCAGACGAAGCTCGATTCAATTGCAGAGCAGCCCTACCAAGATGCGAAGCGGGCGGCAACGCTGGACGCAAGAGTCAACGAGCTGACGAACCTGCTGCGCGAGCGTGACGCTACCGTGGATCAGCAACAGGAATTGCTCGCGCACGACCGTGACATTCGGGAACTTATGGGTGCGCGGGATCTGTATGTCGCGGAAGTGTACGACGTGGCCCGTACCGGAGCGACCCAGAAACCTTACGGGCGCGTGTTCTACACGAAGGGGAAATCTCTGATCTTCTATGCCTATGACTTGGATCAGCAGACTGTGGCGAAGAAGGCCAGCACGTTCCAGGTGTGGGGTCAGCGCGGATCGGAGCGGGAGCAGGCATTCCCCCTTGGTATCTTCTACGAGGACAATGCTTCGAAAAAGCGGTGGGTCTTGAAACTGGACGACCCGAAACTGCTAGCACAAGTTGATGCTGTGTTCGTTACGATCGAGCCGAATGGTGGCAGTCGCAAGCCAAGCGGCAAACCCCTTCTCTTCGCTTACCTGCGAGTTGACCCAAATCATCCTTGATCGCGGTTGCATCCTTCCTGGCCGAGGCGCGCTTCCAACTAATTAAGGAAGGAGCGGTACCAAGTGAGCCCCCTCTCCGTAGACCCGAATAGGATTTCCGAATCCGTCGGCCACAGGAGAATCACCGTGCGCGTGCGCTTCCCCCGCATCGCTTTTCTTTTCGCTTGTGCCGTGTCGCTAGCCCTCCCCCTAACGGCACAGTCCCCCAATGGAACCATCAACGGCCGCGTGCTCGATCCATCGAATAAGGTGATCAGCGGGGCCGACATTCTGGTGATAGACGATGCAACAAGCGCGAAGTACTCTGGCAAGACGAATGACGACGGCATCTACGTTGTGCCGAATCTCCCGCCAGGGTCGTACCGGCTTCAAGTTTCCAAGGTGGGATTCAAGACACTGATCAAGCCCGATATTGTTCTCAACATCCAGAACGCGCTGTCTATCAACTTTACCTTGCCGGTAGGGGCCGTTTTCGAAACCGTGACGGTTGAAGGGGGCGCGTCGATGATCAACACCACGGACGCATCCGTCAGTACCGTTGTGGACCAATCCTATATAAAAAACATGCCGCTGAATGGACGCAGCTTCCAGGATTTGATCCTGCTCACGCCGGGGGTGGTAACGCAGAGTCCCCAGTTTTCGCAGTCGGCCTCCGCCATCAGCCCCGGCGTTGGTCAAACAGGCGAGTTCAGTATCAATGGCCAGCGCACGGAATCCAACAACTACACAGTAGATGGTGTGAGCGCCAACGTGGGAGCGGCTACGGGTGCGCGCATGACGCTAGGGGCCGGTCCTAGCGGCTCGGTTGCCGCTTCGACGGCGTTGGGGACTACCCAGGCGCTTGTCTCCGTAGATGATCTCCAGGAGTTTCGGGTGCAGAGTTCCACCTACTCGTCCGAGTACGGGCGCAACCCCGGAGGCCAGTTTTCATTTGAGACGAAATCGGGCACCAATCAATTGCATGGCACGGCCTACGACTATCTGCGGAACGGTTTCTTCGATGCCAACGATTGGTTTAACAACTACTTTGGCCTGACACAACCCCCCCTTCGCCAGAACGATTTTGGTGGCACGTTAGGCGGGCCGATCAGGATTCCGGGCCTCTATAACGGAAAAGACAGAAGTTTCTTCTTCGTGTCGTATGAGGGTTTGCGTCTGGCCGCGCCACAAGCAGCCACAGTCAACTTCGTTCCTGATGCCTTCTTGCGTGCAAATGCAGCGGTGCCCCTCGATCAGGCGCTGAACGCCTTTCCCTTGCCGAACGGGCTGGATTTTGGAAATGGTATTGCGGAATACGTTGGCAGTTGGTCTAATCCGGCTTCGCTAGATTCGACCAGCGTCCGGTTTGACCACGTCCTCAGCGAAAGACTGAGACTGTTCTTCCGGTTCAGCGAAACGGCTTCCAATTCGACAACTCGGGGGACGTCCGGGACATCTGACAGTCCAACAGCCGACAAAACTTCAGCGTACACTTTGCGGACGTATACGGCTGGTGCTACGAGCATTTTCTCAAGCCGCGTCAGCAATGAGTTCCGCTTCAATTACACCTCAAATGAAGTTACCGACCGTACTATCATCAATGCGTTTGGAGGCAGCACACCCTTAGATTTAGCGCAGCTTTTGCAGGTGGGTGCTGGATCAGACGTTGCGGTCGTTCTGTGTTACAGCGAATGCATTACCCTTGAACAGTTGCGGCAGTCCGGGGCTCAACGGCAGTGGAATTTGGTTGAGACAGTGGGTCTTTCGTTTGGGCGCCACCACTTCAAGTTGGGTGTGGACTACCGCAGGCTCGGGCCGTTTGCGACTGTGGCTACTCCCGCAGTCGACTACCTTTATTTCAGTGAATCTGCAGTCGAAACGAACAGTGCGTTTGTACTTGTGGGCGTCCAAGCTCCAGCTTACCCGTTGTACAGAAACTTCTCGGCCTTTGCCCAAGACGAGTGGAGAGCGTCGCAGCGATTGAGCGCTTCATTCGGGTTGCGTTGGGAGGTAAATCCCGCGCCAGGTGTGACGCAGGGATTGAAACCGTATACGGTCGAAGGATCGGGTCCGAATACATGGACGTTGGCACCGGAAGGCACTCCGCTCTGGCAGACTGCATGGTACAATTTTGCGCCTCGATTGGGCGCGGCCTATATTCTCCGTAGTGCGCCGGGATCGGAAACTGTAGTGCGTGGTGGAGGCGGTGTCTTCTTTGATACCGGCCAGCAGTTGGGGTCGCTGGGCTTCAATGGGCCAGGGTATGGTGCACTAGACGTATTTCCCTCTGGATCGTTTCCAGTAGTTCCCGCAGTTCCTACCATTGTGAACCCGCCTGTGTCGCCATACAACATTACCCCGTACGGCTTTGCTCCGCATCTGCAACTGCCATACACACTTCAGTGGAACGCCAGCATTGAACAGTCGCTCGGCAAGTCGCAGGCTTTCACCGTGTCCTATGTCGGTGCACACGCGAAGAAATTGTTACAGGAGAATTTATTCCAGCCGCCCAACAACCCGAATAGTCCGTTTGGCTTTTACTTTGTTGAGAACGGCCTGACGTCGGACTACGACGCGTTGCAGACTCAATTCCGGCGGAGGCTGAGCCAAGGGCTAACGGCGTTGGCCTCCTATACATGGTCTCATTGTCTTGATTACGGCTCCTCGAACCTAATCAATGGGTATCAGCGTGGCAACTGCGACTTCGACGTTCGGCACAGTCTCAACGCTGCTTTATCCTATGACCTGCCCGATGTGGGACAGAATGCATTTGTGAAGGCCCTAATGCATCATTGGGGCGTCGATAACCGCTTTACCGTGCGAACGGCCTTTCCAATAACTTTGAGAGGGATACCGGGCCCCCCGGAACCGAATGGGCAGCTCTATGACTTGGGGTTAAATCTTGTTTCGGGTGAGCCGGTCTATCTCTACGGCGCGAATTGCGCGTCTGTTCTTCAAGGGTTGGGTGATCTTGCTCCAGGGCTCGGATGTCCGGGAGGTCGGGCGATTAACCCCAATGCTTTTGCCTCCGTAAGTTCTGGTCTTGGTGACGCTCCGCGCAACTTTGCAAGACTATTTGGGGCATGGCAGTTGGACATGGCTGTCCGACGGGATTTTCCGATCCGTGAAAGGCTGAAGCTACAATTTCGCGCGGAGGCATTCAACATCTTCAATCACCCTAATTTTGGAACCGTCAACGAACAGTTCGGTCAGGCTACGTTTGGGCAGGCCACGGGGACTCTTGCGAGTTCGCGTGGCATCCTGAGCCCGCTATATCAAATGGGCGGGCCGCGCTCCGTGCAGTTCGCTCTCAAGCTGGTCTTTTAACGATGGACGGAGGATCGACAAGGGGAGATACATGCGCGAGTCCTTTTGCACCTTAATGTATTGGTGTACGGAATACCTCTGCCGTCAACCCAAGCAAATCGAGGAATACTTCTTCTAGTTTGTCGTAGCTGCCATAACTTCAAAGAAAGGAACTCTTTCTTGCGGAACCCGAAAGTTCTTGTGTACCTTATCGTCGTTCTTACATACCTGAGCAGCGCAGATTCTACGGTCGCATCGGCACAACAATCTCTTAAACCGTTCAGCGTCGCCGATGACATAGAGCTGACGCACTTTGGTGATACACCTGAAGCGGTCCGGTTTTCGCCGGACGGCAATTGGTTCGCCGTCTATACCGAGCGCGGACGTTTGGACCTGAACCGTCCCGAGGATTCCTTGCGGTTCTACAGCAGTGAGTTCGTGGAGGACTTCCTTGAGCATTCCGATCAGTCTCAGGCCCCATCGCCTCTATGGGTCCTTACTCTATCCACAGACGCGGAGGGACCGATAGTTCGGGATTGGCGCTGGTTAGCTGATTCTACCGGGGTCGCGTTTTTGCAACGCTCGAACGGTGGCCACGAACGGCTCGTGTTGGCCGATCTTCGGAAGAGAAGGGTTGAGCAATTAACTTCCGAAAGGGAGATGGTGAGGCGGTTCGATGTCCGCGATCGACGGCACTATGTCTATACTGTCGTTGATCAGATTGACAGGCAGAAATGGCAAGAGGAACTTCAAAAGCCGGCAACTACGGGCACTGGTCGTTCGCTCATCGAGTTGGTTATTCCCAGCGATCCACTGGTGGTAGAACTGTCTTCTCGTTTGGACCTCAGCTCCCATCTCTGGGCTGTTGTTGGCGACAGACGTTTCGAAGTCGAGCATGAAGGTACACCGATCACTCCCGACGGCAGTCTCGCGCTGTCTCCCGATGGCGATTCATTGGTCACAACGCTGTCGGTTCGAGAGGTTCCGCCATCGTGGGAAAAACTGTACCCAGCTCCTTTCGCATCCGACCCTTACAGAATGTTCGCCGGTCACCACAGCCAGTACGTTCGCATCAATTTACAATCGGGATCGCTGCAAAGCTTGACGGATGCACCAATCAGCAATTACGCGGCTTCGTGGGCGTGGGCGGGTGGTGGTCCCAGTTGGTCGAGCGACGGTCAGAGAATCTTGCTACCCGGTACGTTCATTAAGTCCAAAGATGAGGCGCCTTCTAGGCCGTGCGTTGCCGTTATCGATGTGCGCTCCAACACACAGGCGTGCTTGGAAACATTAAAAGGCAATACCGAAATGGGCATTGAGGAAGGGTACCACGAAATCAAGGATGTCCGCTTCATAGGCGGAGACAGGCAGCGGGTGATGGTGAGCTTCTATAACCATCAAGATTTATCCGTTGAAGGTACGGAGTACAATCAGGCCGCTAATGGTGCGTGGAATATCGATGCGCACATTAACAACATATCGCAAATGGGACGTCGTGGTCTGGAAGTCACTGTGAAGCGCGGGCTCGACCGGCCTCCGATGCTTGTCGCTGCAAAGAAACAGGCATCTCGGGTCATTTGGGACCCCAATCCACAGCTGAGAAACATCGAACTGACGAAGGCCAGCGTTTACACGTGGAAGGACAAAGAGGGCAGGGACCAGAGGGGAGGACTATACGCGCCCATCAACTACAAAGCGGGACAGCGTTATCCTCTGGTGATTCAGACCCACGGCTTTATGGAATCAGAATTCATACCTTCCGGCTTATTCTCAACAGCATTCGCAGCCAGAGCCTTGGCTGCGGCGGGAATCATCGTGCTCCAGGTCGGCGAACGATGTCCTCATGGGACGCTCTTCGAGGGGCCTTGCACCGTGGCTAGCTACGAAAGTGCTGTAGAACAATTGGTGTCCGAAGGGCTGGTGGATCCGGCAAAAATCGGGATTATCGGTTTTAGCCACTCCTGCTTTAACGTGATGGAGCTGCTGACCACGAGTTCCCTTCGGCTCAAAGCGGCCTCGATCACCGACGGCACGATGGAAACTTATCTTGAATATATGAATATGGTGGATTTTTTTTCCTTGGGCAACGCATTCGCTCACGAATTCAATTCGACGATCGGGGCGCCTCCCTTTGGCGAAGGCTTGCAGCAATGGCTCAAGCGGTCCCCCGGATTCAATCTCGACAAGGTGACCGCGCCTTTGCTCGTCGTTGGCGAAGGTCGCTGGAGCCTGCTCAACATGTGGGAACCTTATGCCGAACTTCGCTATCTCCACAAACCAGTGGACTTGATGATGTTGAATACCGATGAGCATGTTCTGACCAATCCGGCGGTACGCATGGTGTCTCAAGGGGGATCCGTAGATTGGTTCCGCTTCTGGTTGCAAGACTACGAGGATCTAGACCCCACGAAGGCAGAGCAGTACAGCCGGTGGCGCGATTTGCGAAAAATGCAGGAAGACAACGAGAAGAGGTTGACTCCTCCTCCGTTCGTCTCGAATTGATCTGGATTGTGAAGTTGACCGCACACGAGCAAGAGTTGGTTCCTAACTGATGACTTGTCCAACTCTCCCATAGATGAGAATGACGAGTAAGAGCGCGTAATCAGCGTGGACCCTCCCTTGTGAAGACCTCTCCGATGTGACGCGCGGGATCTATGAGAAATTGAGCTGCCGGAGCGCCTTGTTGCTTCTGGACGCTCCAGCAGTTGTTCATTTACTCCCAGTCTTCGTATGCGCTGACGATTTCATACGAAAGGGAGCTGTCCGTTGAAGTCACGAACGGCTTGTCTGCTGGTGGCGTCTGAATGGCATTGATAGCGGGCGTCAATGCGGTCAGTTTTGGAGTTTCGTATTTCATGGTTTTCACCTCCTTTCTCTAGTTGGTATTCACACGTACAACTAGCTGGCTGAGCCTTTGCGCTGAGCGGGTAGTTGGAGTTCTTTGACCTCTAGAGACGAGGACCACCCTTCTCGTCGTGTTGACATCGAGTTCGTCAGGATTCCCCGAGTTGTGACGTGACGCAGCCAGAACTCGAGCGTTAGTGTGCGCCTCAAGCTGTCGATGGGACCTTCCTGGTTGTGCCTAGCCTTCTGCAGAGCTTCCAATAGTCGATTTGGATCAATGATCCCCATGGAGCTGCTGACCATGTGCTGACTCATTTCAACCAGGGAGGTCCATTCTGTCGAGATGCTTTTCACTGGCTCTCGCCGAAAAAACCTTTTTCGCTTTCTGTTCAGTAGTTCATTCGGGACAATACCGAGAAGCGCGCGGCGCATTAGTGATCGGCGCTCGCCCACGCGGACGATTTGTTCCCGAGGAATTGCGCAGGTAAATTCCAGCAGACCCCGGTCAAGATAGGGATAGCGTATCTCGCGGAGTAGCTCTGGTTGGAGGACAAAGTACGCCTGTAACCTTCGCTCACCATCTAATGCGTGAAGGTGGTGTTGAAAACTTGGCAAAGGGCCGAATAGCTTAATCCTTGATGGACTTCCGCAGAGAGCAGCGTGCTTCCGGCGGACAAGGCCGGAATGAAGCCAGGGAACGGGATGCGTATTATTCCTAGCGGCTGGAACAAATCCCCGAACGACCTCGAAGAGCAGAGGAAGCCGAGGTTTTCTCATCTTGACAGCCCAGCTTTTCAGTTGGCGAGCGAGTGTTGAGAATTGTGCTGTTGCCAAGAGATCTTGAAGTTCTGGCGTCGGCGTTGGCACACCGCCGCCTGTGGCAGTTTCTCCCCCGAGGCCGGAGAGAGTGACTCGGTGTCCCTGTGAAGTCATATACGCTGCAAACCGTTTGAAGAGTTCCGAGAGATCTCTATTGGGGATTGGAGTTGCCGCAAAGCGGTCGCCCTCAAAGTCGGCTATTTGGGGGAAGGCATCTTCTCGTCTTAGCGCACCGACATTGATGTGGCAGCCGGTGCGACCTCGTTTTCGTTCGACTTCAGTGATATAGGGAAGCTCGTTGAAGTCGGGTTGGGAATTGTCATAGGAGTCGTCATACCAAGAGATCGTGTCGAGACGTGGGGTTTCGGCGGCCCCCCGGGCGATGGTGCTGTCGGCCATGCAGACGATGGACGAGGAGTCTAGGCCGCCGCTGAGCTCCGCTAGCACGGGTCTATCGGAACGGAGTCTTCGCTGGACCGCTGTTGCGAAGACATCAAGGAAGTGCTCTTCGTATTCCGCGTCCGTCCGGTAACGGATTCTCTTGCTCGGATCGAAATCCCAATACTTACTGAGCGTGCACTTTCCCTCTTTAAGGAGTACCAAGCAGGCTGGCGGGACGGCCTGTACGCCGACATAGGGCGTTAGATGAGCGGCGGGAAAGGACAAAAGCCAGCTTGCGACGTAGTCTGCGTTGAGCGCAAAAGTTCTTCCGGCAAACAGGACAAGCGGATCGAGGATGGTGCTCCAGGTTAGCTGTTTGTCGTCGAACGAATAATAAAGATGCTTCGTGCCGATGGGGTCTTTGGCCAGCAACAGGGAGGGCTCGCGAGGGTTCCAGATGGACAGCGCCCAGTCCCCGATCAGTTTCCCCAGGCAGTTCGCCGCCCACTTTTCATATGCCGCAGCGACGATGGCGACGTCCGAGGAATTGGCGGTCAGGGAGTCTCGCAGCTCGCTGATGAGGTCAGCGCGATTGTCCAAGCGTCCGTCCCAGGTGATGACAGCGCCAGACCGAGAAATACATGGCTCCTTCTCGCGACGGGATTCCTTCGTGGTGTGGAAGGCGCGGTAGAGGATGTTTATGCCGCCCTTCGAATACGATTCGTTGCTGTCGGCGCCGTAGGGAGCGAGAGCCACGCTGACTTTCTCGATGTCGTCCGGGGCAAGTGGTTGGCCCTCGAAATTCCATCTTCCAAACTGGACACTCATGATTTACTCCATTGCTTCCCGTTCGATCTCGATATGTGCCCTATATGGGCTAGCCTTGGATAGAAGCCTGCCATCTCAGCTTGGGCTTAAAGGTGGTGTCCAGGTTCATGATCCCCAACGCGCGAAGATCCTTGAGCCAATCTTCGAGGAAGAGCGTACGCTTCAAAGTGACTATGGGAAGTTCTTCGCCCCGCCGGACCTTCTGCAAAGCGTCCGAGATACGTTCCGGATCCACAATTCCGAGCGAACTGCTAAGCATGTTCTGGGTCATCTCCGCGAAATGGGCCCAGTCGTTTGAGATGGCTACCATCGGCGACCGGGCGACGAATGCTTTCGTCTTCCTGTTCAGGATCTCGTCCGGCACGATACCGACGAGTGCGCGGCGCATGAGGGAACGCCGTTGGGTCGGGCGGACCAGTTGTTCTCGGGGGATCGCGAACATGAATTCCAGCAGGCCGCGGTCAAGATAGGGATACCGCTTCTCGAAAGGTGGTTCGAATGGCAAAGCGGTGCGCGCCAGTTGCCTCCGCAAGGCATCAAGTGTGCCCACATTGCCTTGGAAGCTTGGCAGAGGACCGAATAACTTCGTCCTGGAGGGATAGCCGGTCAGCGCGGCCCAATGGCGCTTCACAAAGCTGGACTGCAGCCATGGAGCCGGGCGCATGTATTTCGGGACGCCCACGAGGGCGAGAGGGAAGAATCCACGGGCGGCTTCCCAGAACAGATGGAACCAGGGCTTTCTTTTTTCCAGCGCCCAGACTTTCAGTTGATGAGCGAAAGCGCCGAATTGTGCCCTTGCAAGAAGATTCTCAAGCTCCGGCACAGGTGTGGGCACACCGCCCATGACTTCGTCGCCCCCGATGCCGGAAAGCACGACGCGATTTCCTTGCGAGGCCATACACATCCTGAAGTGCGGAGCAGTGCGGCCATCGTAGCCGGGAGTTGGCACAAAGCGGGCGTGAGCAGATTCGGGCGGTGGTTCAGGCGCTAGGATTTTTTCCGGATCTCGTGCGCCGACGTTGACGTGCCAGCCGGTGCGACCGCGCTTTTCTTCAACTTTGGTGAAATAGGGGCGCTCGTTCCAGTTGGGTTCGGAGTCGTCATAGTAGGAGATGGTATCGAGGCGAGGCGTGTCGGCGGCGCCGCGGGCGACAATGGTATCGGCCATGCAGACGATGGACGAGGAGTCCCTACCACCGCTGAGCTCGGCGAGAACGGGCCTATCGGAACGGAGTTTGCGCTGGACCGCTTTTGCGAAAACGACGCGGAAGTGCTCCTCGTATTCAGCCTCAGTGCGGTAACGGATTTCGTTCTTTGGGTCGAAGTCCCAATACTTGCTCACTGCATGTTTTCCGGGTCGGAGGAGCACCGACGAAGACGGTGGTACGGAGTGAATGCCGACGCAGGGTGTTAAATCCACGGCCGGAAACGTAGAGAACCAACCGGCGATGTATTCTTCGTTGAGAGCGAAGGTTTTTCCCGCAAGCCGGACGAGTGGGTCGAGAATCGTGCTCCAAGTAATGTGGTCGTTGTCGAAAGAGTAGTAGAGATGGCGCGTGCCGATGGGGTCTTTGGCCAGGTTCAGCGAGCGGTTGCCAGGGTTCCAGATGGAGAGCGCCCAATCTCCGATGAATTTGGAAAAGCAATCAGCGCCCCACTTTTCGAAGGCCATTGCGACGATGGCCAAATCCGTGGAATTGAAGGTTAGGGACTCGCTCAGTTCGCTGATGAGCTCAGCACGATTGTCCAAGCGACCGTCCCAAGTGATCACGGCTCCGGAAGGAGAAATATGCGGCTGCTTCTCACGATGCGATTCCTTCGTGGTGTGGAAGGCGCGATAGAGGATCCTTACGCCACCCTTGGAATAGGATTCGTTGCTATCGGGGCCGTAGGGAGCGAGAGTCGCGCTGACTTTCTCGATGTAGTCCGGGGCAAGCGGTTGGCCTTCGAAATTCCATCTTCCAAACTGGACGCTCATAATAGTTGCCTTTGCCCAGAGTTCACAACCTGTCGCTTATTAGCAACGATCCAAGACTGCGTACATTTCCGGCACGTATGGTTTGTCGTTGACCACGCGACCATCTACCTCGACCCAGGCATGCGCCTTGAATGGCAACTGTTGTGCCCCGATTACCATTTGGGCGAATATCCCGTTGCTCTTGAGGAGGCAGCTCGTCGCTGCCGAGCGCTGCAAACAAAGTGCCTCTTTCCAGTACCAGATACAAGCCATGTCGACGGCCGAACAAACACTTTCCACTGCGTCAGGAGCAGGGGTCGTCTTTTCCACCGGATAGTTGCGAACCTTGTCGTAGAGCACCGCGAAATTACCTCGCGCCAAGTAGAGATCGAAGTAAATAAGCTTCAAGTACGCTTTCAACACAAGAAACGACATGGTGCACACCTCATTCACACTGCTAGGCTGCAACTGGTGAGCAGTTCATTCCCGCCACAATGGCGCGATAGGTCTGTCGATCGGACTCTCGTGTCGATTCCATGATCTTGGTCCCAGCTCAGACCGACACGCTCGATTCTCGCTCTTCGACTAGGTGACACTTCTTCAGGTTCTGGAGAAATTCCCGCACATCCTTCTCGGCAAGGTCCCGCTTCACGTCAAACTCCCGGCTGATCTCATCGACAAGCGCTGATTCGGTGGACCCACTCTTGAGAAGTTCGAGGATTCGCGACCCAACGAAGTTGACGTTGAACATCTGACCTTGCCGGACATCCAGCACAATTGCGCCGTCCTGGTTGTGTGTGGTACGCACCGTGTCAGAAACTCTGTACATTGCTGCCCAATCCCTTGCTTTTCGCGACAAATCGAATGCCTAGAGCGCACTGTGCCACCCTTCGACATCTGAAAGCCAGTAAAAGGTGAAAGGGTTCGGTAACCCAACATGGGCGAAGAGAAGTTGCTTAATGACAACAAGATGCGTTGGAGATTTCCTGTGTGGGAAGAATCAATGTGTCCGCTTTTTGCTCAGCATTGCCATTCCTGAAGTCCCGTACGGTAGGGCGGCAAAGAACAAAGTCTGCCGCAGCTTGCATTTACACCAGAGCTTCTGGGAGATCTCCATCGATGGTCGAGGCTGTGGAAAAAGATTGGTTGGAGGTGCGACTCGTAGCAAACTTGAGGGAATGGGGATTGCCATCTTCAACGATTTCTCCGCGGCAAAGAACAAGAAGTCTACCGAATGTAGAGAATGTTGAAGCACGGTGCGAGATGACAATCAGCGTTGACGCTGTGAGGCCATGGCGAATATTCCCAAGAACGACTCTCTCTGAAGAGGGGTCAAGACAGGAAGTTGCTTCATCCAATATCAAAATCCGAGGTTGCTGCAGAATCGCTCTTGCGATGGCGAGTCGTTGGCGCTGACCACCGGAAAGTTGGCAGCCTCCCGGTCCGATCCGTTGGTGTAAGCCATCGGGCAATGCTGCAACAAATTGCGAGAGCCCCACGCTGCGAATGGCTTCTTGTAGTTCATCGTCAGGCACTGCCGGCCGCACAAAGCGAAGGTTGAAGGACAACGTTCCATCAAACAGGACGGGATCGCGCGGCAGATAGCAGACGTATCTGCGCAGATCCTTAAGTTGAATGTTCCGGATATCTAGGTTTCCAATACGAATCGATCCGGAATCAGGGTCGTAGAGTCGTGCTATGAGTTTTGCAACGGTGCTCTTTCCGGCACCGTTCTCCCCCGCGATGGCGACGTGTTCGCCCGGCAAGATTCTTAGCCAGGGGATGTGAAGCATGTTTCTTTGCCTTCGATATCCAAACCCAACTTCGGCAAAATCAATCTGGGAAAGATGCTCCCGCGAGAGACAAACGGCAGCAGCGGCATTAGTTACGGTTGGGCATAACTCAAGCCCGGACTTCAACTGCCGGACACTGGCGAAGGTTTTCTGTGCTCTCGCGTAGAGATCGGCGGCGCCACTCAGAGGATCAAAGAGTTGGGTAACTAGGCCATAGAACGCCACCAGTCCGCCGACGCTTAAGCTTCCTGACAGCACCATCTCGCCGCCGTAGCCAATGACAGCGCACATGGCCAAAACAACTGCCATGGAACCCCATACCGTAAACCAAATGCTGGTAGTAAATAAGTTGTGTTGTGACCTGACTCCACGAGCCAGGAGCCGGAAGGCTCTTCGCTCCTGGCGTTTTTCTTGTCCCAACAGTTGAATGGGAATCACCGAGGAAAGATGTTCCTCAAGGAAGGTGCTCCACGCCAACCGATTGTTCTGCACGGTGTCCGCGTTGGCCGAGAGCCTTCGGCGGAAGTGCTGCCGCGCGATCAGAAAGACTGGGACGAGAGGGAGAACAGCCAGTGTAACCAAAGGACTGAGCATGAACATAGTCACCAGCGTGAAGCTGGTCGTCAGGAACATGCGCAAGATTGCGGGCATGAGGTCGGACCCGAAATATGCGACCTCTTCGATCGGCTCTTTCAGCGGGTACATCACGGTGCCGACCGGCGTGTCCTCGTAATACTCAGTCGAGAGCGAGTCGAGTCGTCCAAGTAGGCTCATTCTCAAGGTGAGGGCGAGCTTCTGGGCAGCAGTCAGCATCAAATAGCTTCCCAGACTCGTGAGTGCCATCCTGCCCTGGTAGCCCAGAAAAATCAGGCCGGCTGCTAATAGGAGCAATCCCGGTCGTCTCTGCGGGATGAGTCGATCGATCACCCACTTGAGGACAAGTGGAGTGAGGAGCCCGAGTAGACTCCCGGCTGTTATGCAGAGGAAACTAGCCAGATGCCAGTGCAGAAGCGGTCGAACCTGTTTTGAAAGCCAGTCGAGTTCACTCGGTAGCCAGGATGTCCAGCGGCTTCGCCCATGCAAGAGAGAGGACAACAGTCACACCTAAAAACCGAGACTAGCCAAGTACGGAAAGCTTGTCCACAAAATGAGTAGAGCGTTCGCTTTTCGCTCAATTGCGTATATTTTCTTGGCAATCAGTAAGACTCGCCTACAGGACAGCGTCACTATTTGTCCGGCAAACCGACAGGATCATTCAAGCGTTCTTGCCACCGTGACAATTCGGCCAATCACCTCGGCATCTTGGTGGTAGCGCAAATGTTCGGAACGACGGAACTGCTGGGAGTACGGATGGATGACCAGAGTGCCATTCTCGATGCCACAACATGCACACAGGTATGTCCCATTGCGCATCAGGATCACATACACCGGCTGTTGCCATGGCGGTTTCGTCGTGAAATGGATCGGCCTCTTCTCGCGACGGTTCACGAGGGCAAACAGCCCGTTTGCCAGGCTAGGATGAAGGACATCATATTCGCCGCCGATCCAGAAGAAGTCGTCCAGAGAAGCGTCTTCCAGGCCAGACAACGACCCGATGGATTTTCGCAGGAAGAACGGAATTTCCTCACATCGTTCAAGTATCTGTTCAAGGAATCCACTCTGACCAGGTATGTCGTTGTCGTTCGACTTGTCGCCGGGCTCCGTACCTAGAACTCTACGAGCCAGATGATCGGGAATCGGTTCCGTGCCGGCTTCAGCCAAGGCAATTCCAATCGCCTTCAGAAACACCTGAAATTGCAGGCCGTACAGCGAACAGAGAGTAATCGCCTTGTGGAAGTGACGCGGTGGCGCGTTGAAAAGCTCGTAATCGCAGAGAGAACTGGGAGAAACACAATATCTTTCATCCCCAAGCAGACCTGCGATGGTGTGGCTTAGCTCCGCAACTTCCCGCAGAGACAGGTGCAGCTTGGTACGTGAGGTGCGAAGGAGTTGGCCAAATTCTTTGTCCGTGACAAGCGGTCGTGGTTTCCAATGTTTTCCGAGGTCCCTTGGAACTTCTGGCTGCTCGGCTCGAAGCATAGGTCGAATTTCGAGATCCACAACGCCTAAAATCCGCGCCTCGCGTGGAACTTTCAGTTCGACTTGGGCATAAGGGAGCGACGTACCGATCGGGACGATGATGCCCCTTTCTACAACACGCAAGCGGCAACAAAAGAGACCCCCGTTGTGTTCGACCAGAAATACTTGGGAGGAGGTTGCGCCATTTGACTTGGGGATGCGACCGTTCGAGAACTTTGGATTCACTCGGACAATACTTCCGGGAATCAGATCGGGGAAAGCCAGGGCGTCTTGGCGTCCGATCCTTGCGTACAAGAAGCCTCGATTGCCGATTTCGGACAGGGAACTAAGTCGCCTGGGGGCAGTGACTTCGAGAAGCTGTGCCAGAGGTGCAATCGGAGGCGCCGAAGCGCCGCCGGGGCGGTTTCGGAACCAAGGAATCCACGCATCAGCATCGACCAGAGAGGAATCGAGTAGCGTCGTGCGCTTTGAAGGCAGAAGAACCTGCAATCGGGGAATGTCTTCGAGGTCACATCCCAACACGCGCAGCCAATCAAAGAACCGGTAGCCGGAGACCTGGCTGAGCGCAAAGACCTGATGAAGACTTGGGCTGAAGGTTCCCAGCCGGAGCTCATGGTACAGAGTGTGAGGAAGGAAGTAACGCGAAGAACGCCCGAACGGCGCCGCAGATAGTAGGGAAACTTTAGAGAGAGTGAGGTGTTTGCTCCTGAGGATGGACCGGACTCGCTCAGCGAGGTCTGCGCCTCTTGCGGAATTTGGCTTGGTGCCCACGGGTAAGCCTCTTGCTATGTCTTTCCCGCGAGGCGTGCGTGTTTGCCCGTCAGGTGTTCCGGCAGAAATGCTCGTACGCAGACGGGTTGTCTGAAAACACACGAATCCAGGTCGCGTCCAGACTGCAGGCTCGCAGAGATTTGTTCGGTATAAATGCGAGTTCGCAAACCGTCATGAACATTTTGTAACCTGTCCCAGATTGGGGACAGTAGGGCCCGAACCGCTAAGAAACAGGATGGGTCTGACGACCTTGGTGAGAATGCGTCGGTTTGACAGGTGGCCAGAATTGAGGTCAGACCCGATGAATCCCGTCAACTACGGCCAGCAGCAAGGACTTCAACGCCAACGACGGGAATTCCCTTTTTCGGAAATGGCCCATTAAACTTGTGAACAAGGCTGAGATTTGCGGTAACATAGCCCAACTCCGAGGTTGTAGTGCGATGTTGGCCCCGACATCGTCCACGGATGCTGGTAAGCGGCTCAGAGCTGTACGGAAACTCTTGCGCCTCTCGATGCGCGAAGTGGAACACCTCAGCAGGGAAATTGCCCTCAAGCAAAACGCTCCTGACTACTTCATTTCTCGCAATTGGCTAGGCGATATTGAAGCAGGAAAATTAAAACCCAATATCTACAGACTTAAGAGCTTGAGCCTGATCTATAGGCTGGGTCTGGACGAACTTTTGTCGTTCTTCGGTGTTGATATAGCAGACGCTGGTACCGAACAGGCACTCGTGGGGCTACCACACACCTACTTGGTGACGCCCACGCTTGGAGGTGCTCAAAGCACACTTGTGGCCCCTCTGGAACTCCGAGAGAAAGTGGACTTTGGGAGTACCAACTTGGTCTCGCGGATGTTTGAGAGCTGGGGCGAGATTCCGGTCGCGCTGCTCCAGCACATGGACTGGCGGAATTCACTTTACGGATATATCGGGATCGAAGACCGCACGCTTTACCCAATGCTGAGGCCCGGTTCGTTTGTACAGATCGACTCCCAGCAGACGAAGGTCCAACCTGACGGCTGGCACGACGAATTCGAGCGACCAATCTATTTTGTGGAGCTTCGAGATACGTATATGTGCAGCTGGTGCGAGGTGGACGGCAGCCAGTTGGTGCTTCTGCCCTCGGCACAATCTGGAAAGAAGGCCAGACACGTTCGCTACCCAGGGGACGCGGGCATCGTGGGTCGTGTCACCGCAGTCACGATGTGCATTGCAGAGGTGCGCGGAGTTTAGTCCCGTAAGTGTTTCGTTCCCGTGGCAAACCATTTTCTCTCAATCAATGCCTATGCCATAATGAAGTTCAGAAAAAAGCCGGGAGTTCTAGAGAGCGTTATGGACGCAAAGCTTTTCGAAGTTCTGGGCAAATATGCTGGTCTCGGTGGCTTCAGCATCGGCCTTGTCCTGCTCCTGTTCCGGGAGATTCTGAAAAAGAACATCTTCCCCATGCTCCATAATGAGCAGGCCTATTTGCTCATCAGGCAACTGATGTATCTCACCTTCGGCATTGGCGCCCTCGGAATTCTCTCCTGGGCGTTCGTAAATCAGGGAGGATCTGCTGGGGGTGCGATTACCGGCCACATAACGGACAGAGATACGAAAACGGCAGTGGCCAATGCTGAAATCACCTTGAGTGGCCGACCCGAGATGGCTCGAACCGATGGTGCGGGCAATTTCACGTTAACAATTACAAATTCCCCACCACCTTGCTTGAGAGAGCACACTTGGGCGAGGATCATGGGTATCTCCGACAAGTGAGCTATCGATTGTTCCTCAGCGGCGTAAGACGCCTCAAGGAACAACTATTCACCTCGGGTGTTCTTCAACATCGCATAGTCAACACAGATGTTTCTATCACCTTGGAGGAATTCCTCAAATCCGAAGGTGTTGTGAAATTTACGGAGGAACTCGATGGCACGGTGCAGGGATTTCTGGACCGTGTTCATAAGAGTTGGTTGACACCCCTGGAATCCGCAAAGCTCGTACTAACAGGCGGCGGTTGTGAGCTTCCGATGGTGAAGGATCTCAAGAAAAAAGGTTGGGCATTCAACGGGCAGACGCTGCATTTTGAGCTTGCTAAATCGGTGCCCGACGAAGTCAGGGACAAATTTCCGCTGGATCTAATTCGCGAATACCCATCGCTAGCAGTGGCGCTGGGCGGGTCGCTACCCACGGTTTTGCGCGAAGACAGCACACTAGATGAATGGCCGGGCGGGACGCCCTCGCCGGGCTCACTTACGAGATATCAGACGACCGGCATTTGAACCCGATCCGTGAGTTGCTCCGATCCCTGCTACGCAGCCCTGCTGTGCCGGATTGGAGCGCCGCAGCGAGTAACTGGGAAAAAAGCGGAGTGCAAATTAGCACTCCGCCACAAATCTAAGGATGATTGGCTTAAGCCGGTGTCTTGCGGGCCTTCGGCTTTGCCTTGGCCTTCGTCTTCTTATCTCGTTTGGCCGCAAGCTCCTCTGCCACGGCCTTCTGGAGTTTCTCAGCATCCACTCTGTAGCGTTTGGCGGCGTCCATCAGGACATCGCTGCGGCTTGTGGTGGATCGCTGATATGCCGAATCCAGCAGGCTGATTTCCAGAAGCAGCTTGCAGAGTTCAGCGTCGTCATAGGTGCCCACTTGCTTGACCAGAAGCTCCTGCGCGGACGCAGAGTCCTTCTTCGCCTCTACTTTGTGCCGCTTCGCCAATGCCGGGACTTGGCTGTAGGAGAGATGGCCGATCAGGTAATGAGCGACCACCAGCAAGTCAGGCTTTTTCAGGGGAGCCGACACACGTTGGAGGATCGTGGCCAAGATACGATGGCGAGTCGTAATCGCCAGTTTCTCTTTCTCGATCCGCTTCCGTTCTTCTGCCCGTTCCCGTTCGATTTGCTGTGGAGAAGGCGTGTTGGGATGGTGGATGCGGCAAGCTGGATCGGCACAAACCTTGACCACCTGTCCACGCTTACCGCCGTCCATGACGATCGCCTCGGTCATCTTGTCACAGGGTTTCTGAACGGCTGAGAGCTTGCTGCTTGCGCCGTTCGGCTTGGGTCTCTTGATCTCCAATTCGACATACTGATTCCGCCCCAAGGGAGCGCCTTCGCGGGAATTCCACGCCGCCGAAATCTGTATTAACTGGGGCTTGGTTTCCAGAGTTTTTCTCACGGAAGCATCAATCTTGGCGCGGAAACAGTCCGGCGAAGTGCATGAATCCTTACGCACATCCGGGAAGAGCAGTTTGTTGAATCCGGTTCGCTTCGGACAGTTGACGCACGAACCGGCTTGGGGAACGAGTGTCTCATCCTGCTTGTCAAACGGCGCGGACGCCAGTTGTAGCAAGATGTTCGATTCGATCCACGCTGCCAACTCCCGCACTGGAATCAGGACTTGGCTGTTGCCTTCGCTTGTCCACAAGCCGCGAAACGCAGCCGAGAATGCCTCCTGCTGTTGCGAAGCCGCGAGCTTGGCGATCAGCAAAGCGTGGCCGATGGTGATCTGGTCTTTCAGAAATGCCTCGGCCACGGGCGGTATGAGGTCAGCTAGCCGAACACGACCGTAGATGTACGCCTCGCTCTTGCCAGCACGTGAGGCGATGGTAGCGATGGTGTAGGCAGGCTCTCCGAGTTCCAAAAGCGACTTGAAACCCAGAGCTTCTTCAAGCGGGTGGATGTCCTCGCGTTGCAGGTTTTCAACGCACTGGGCCTCGATTGCCTCGGCATCGGTCAGCTTGACTATGCGGACGGGAAGTTTTTCGAGTTCCGCCAGTTTCGCCGCTCTGAGGCGACGTGCCCCGGCCACAACCTCGTACTTGCTTTCCTCCAGTTCTCGTACCAGAAGAGGGGCCAGAATCCCTTGCGTCTTGAAGCTCGCGGCCAGTTTCTTCGAGGCTCTTTGCATCAAAGCGTTTGCGGGGATTGGTCGGTGATTCCGCAAGCGCGGTGATCGGAACACTGCGATATTCGTGGTTGGCAACTGCATTTTGTGTACTGTGCATCGTGTTTTCTCCTGTTCTGTGTCTTGGTTATGTGTCGGTGGATTCGGCGCACACGTCGGGCCTAAAAACCAAACGGTGCAGGTGTTGGCGTGTTATGCGGCTGCCGCGAGTGCCGCTGGCTCGGGGGCAATGCCCCCGAGGATCACGGCAGCGGTTTGTTGAACGGCTTCCAANNGATTGGCGTCTCCGTGCCAAAGCTGGATGTAGTCCTGGGATGCAGTTCCGTTCTGAAGTCCGACCGATTGGCAAACAACAAAGGCCACGGCTTCGGCCTCGGTTTCGCGGACCTGCTTGGTGGTTAACGTGCGGCGGTCGCCACGATGCAGCATTTCGTGGGCGATCTCATGCACGAGCGTGGAGAACTCCTCGGCTGGCTGCATCCCTGAAAGGAGCGTGATCTTCCCGCCATACGAGAGACCCTTCGCGGGAGCAATTCTCTCGGAGAAATTGATCTCGACGCTTTGCGATTCGACGAACTTAAACAGACGTTCGCGGTATCCGCTCACGTCGCCATTGACTTCGGTCAGTGTTGGGAGTTCTTTGCCTTCGGTCTGGCCGATGTCGAAAATGTAGACGGCCCGGAATCCGTAAAGCGTCCGCTGACCCTCGGTTGTTGCGTCTTGACTCGGCTCGTCGGTCGCTACATCCTTCGTGCTTCGTCGTCCGACCATCGGGGCGAGAATGAAAATGCCNNGCAACGTTGGTAGCATCGGGCTTCTGACGTGCGATGAGCATGATGTTGCCGAAGCTGTAGGTGTGAAACCTCGCCATTGCTCCGAGGTATGCGGTGAGGACTTCACTGTGACCGGACTCCAATGCTGCAACGAGGAAATCTACGGCCTCTTTGGTTCGTGTGTTGACTTCTTCTAATTTCATGTTTTTTCCCTTTCTGCCGTTTCCGGCTTGTTTCTTTCTTCACTTGAGCGGCAGCGGGAAGAAACAAGGCGGAACGGTGAAAGGGACAGAACGGAGGCCGAAGGAGGGTGGCAGGGCGCGAGTGGCGGCGCGGCGCGTGACAAACCGGTTTGGGTTTATGGTTTGGCGCGACACCGGCGCATCAGCCCGAGCGACCGCCCGAGCCGCGGCCAAGCGGCGTCTACCCGGAGGAGGCGGAGTGGAAAAAGTTGGCGAAGCCTTACACTAGCGATTTGCCCGTTCGGCAGCAGTACACGACTTCTGAATCGAATCCAGCTTTCTGATTGGGGAACTCTTGTGTTAATGTTTGTACTATCTTCCCCCATAAAAAGCAGTTAGGCGGCTTGTGTGCATAAGGGCATTGTGCTGTCCGGTAACAGGAGTAGTCTCCGGACTGGCTGACCGCAAGAAGTTCTGCTCAATCGAACGATGCGGGAAATGGGGCGATGTTGCCAAAACTGCTATCCGACGAAGTCCGAATCAGGCGTATCGGAAATGAACTGGAGGCTGCCCTATGAAATCCGCACTTTTCAAGGAAAGCAGCTACCCGCTCCCCAAATTGATCGAAGACATCGACCTCGGTCTGATCGGATTGCCAGAAATCCAGCGTCCATTCATTTGGACTGCGGCCAAAGTGCGGGATCTGTTCGACTCGATGTACAAGGGCTTTCCCGTCGGCTATCTCCTCTTCTGGGCTAACGGCATCGCTAACGGGCACAAGCAGATCGGCACGAACGAGAAGCAGAAGGTCCCGCAACTCCTGATCGTTGATGGACAGCAACGGCTGACCTCGTTGTACGCCGTAGTACGCGGCCAGCCGGTAATTAATGTTGACTACGAGAAAGAGCGTATCGAAATTGCATTTCGTCCCAGCGATGCGAAGTTCGAAGTGACGGATGCTGCTATCCGCAAAGACCCTGAGTTCATTCCCAGCATCTCCGCGATGTGGAAGGACTACGAAGGGTCATACAGCTTCATCAGCGCCTACATTACAAAACTCCGGTCAGCGCGGCAACTCAACCCGGAAGAAGAACGAGCGTTGGCGGCGGCTATCGAGCGGCTGTGGAGCGTACGGGAATACACGTTTACGACCCTTGAGTTGTCATCCAGTGTGACCGAAGAACAGGTCGCAGAAGTCTTCGTTCGGATCAACAGCAAAGGCGTCCAGCTTAAACAAGCTGACTTCATTCTGACCCTTATGTCGGTGTTCTGGGACGAGGGCCGAGCGCAACTGGAGAGTTTCTGCCGCGAATCGCGAACACCCTCCGCGCAAGGAGCTTCTCCGTTCAATCACTTCCTCCAGCCCGATCCTGATGAACTGCTGCGGGTCTCCGTTGGCGTCGGCTTCCATCGTGCCCGACTGAAATACGTTTACTCGATTTTGCGTGGAAAAGACCTCGAAACCGAGAAGTTCTCCGACGAGCGAAGAGTCAAGAATTTCGGGGTACTCCAGAAGGCACAGGGGGAAGTACTCGACCTTACCAATTGGCACGAGTTCTTGAAGGCCCTGGTTTCCGCCGGCTTCCGCAGTGCCGGGATGATCACGTCACGAACGGCAGTGGTTTACGCTTACGTGATGTACCTGATCGGCAAGCGCGAGTTTGCCGTACCGAGTTGGGAATTGCGGAAGATCATCGCTCGTTGGTTTTTCATGACCACGCTCACCGCTAGGTACAGCGGATCGCCAGAGACGCAGATGGAAGAGGACTTGCTGCGCCTACGCAGGATCAGTACCCCGCCTGAGTTCGTAGATACGCTGGATGGCATGATCGCCAGCGCCTTCACCGAAGACTACTGGAACATCAACCTTCCAAACGAGCTGGCAACGAGCGCCACGCGCAGCCCATCCCTGTACGGGTACTACGCCGCCCTGAACTTGTTGGGAGCAAAGGCACTGTTCTCGAATCTCAAAGTAGCGGAGTTGCTTGATCCCTACCTCAAAGCGAAGAAGGCTCCTGTTGAAACGCATCATCTCTTTCCCCGCAATTACCTGAAGAAGCTAGGTATCGAAGACAAGGTGCTTGTTAACCAACTGGCGAATTTCGCTTGGGTCGAGTGGGATGACAACATCGAAATCTCGGACATCGCACCGGCCGATTATTGGCTGGATTACTCGAAGCGATATAGGAACGACGCCGACCTCGGCACGGCGATGGAGTGGCACGCGCTGCCGCCGAACTGGACAGCTATGCCGTACGAAGACTTTCTCGCCGTTCGGCGGAAGCTAATGGCGAAGGTGATCGAGAAGGCGTTCCAGACGTTACGGGATTCGGCTGCGCCCACCGAAGAGGAAGAGAAGAAAATCCAGGTGATCATCTGTCCTCCGCTGAATGAGGTAGGAGTTCCTCACTCTAGCCTCAACCCGTTCAAGGCGACCAGGACTGTGGCGAAAGTGTTCAACGTCCTTGCCGACGGTGAATGGCACTCTGTGCCGCTGCTCGAAACTCGATTCAAAAAGACACTGGAGAAGCGGCTGAGAGCCATCGAAAAGAAGGGCGTGACTACTCGACGTTGGGTTCTTGAACAGAACGAAGATCAGGTTCGCCTAACCTTCAAAGAGGTGCCTGCGGGCGGGGACAGTGGCGATGGATCAACGCGAGGGCGTGATTTGTCCGACACGCGGCAAACGCAACTCCGGTACTGGACGGCGTTCCGCGCCTACATGCAGGAGAAAAGTATTGTTCAGTGCGAGGAAGCCAAGGCGAGGCAGTGGCTGTCGTTTCGGCTGGGCATCGGCGGCGTCTCGATCGCGTCCGAAGTCTCCACATGGAACTCCGAGAATGGTGTGAGTGAGCCAGAGATCCGGGTGGACCTGGCTCTGTGGGGCAAGCGTGCGAAGGCGCGGTACGCGATTCTGCACGAAAAGCGCGACAAGATCGAACAGACTCTAGGTGTTCCAGTGACGTGGTACAGCACCGAAACGACAAACTCGTGCTCTGTTTACGTTCGGCGCACCGCAGACTTCTTCAGCGAACAGCTCTGGCCTGAACAACACCAGTGGCTGAAGGAGCGAGTCGAACTCTTTCATCGCGTGTTTTTGCCGTACGTGGACGAACTGCGGGCTGTAGGTGGAGAGGCGGAACCGGTGAACGGCGTACAGACCGAAGGATGACGACGCATTCTGGTGTTGCAGAATCGGCGGTTGCCATTCTTAAGGGAGGAGTTCCAGGCAATTTACCTCTCAACTTCCAGAAAGGGAAAATATCGGGCACCACAGATGAGCCGCTATCGCCTTACTCTCTTCCTACCACTGTGTCATAGAGCCCATAATGTGTGAGCCCTTCGTGGCTATCGAGGCCCGTGTACCGCAGCGAAGCATCCTCGTATCGACGGAACGCGAAAACCGCCTGATTCATCTGCTCGGTATTGAATACCTTGAGGCGCACGAGCAGATGGAAGTCCTTCACCGTCAGACCAGTGACAACCGCAAACAAGTCCGGCTCTAATTTGGTGATCACGTCCTGCAGCGTGTTCTCGCGAAAATCGGTCAGGTACATGAACGCAGGGATGCGCGTCGCGAACTTGATCAGCTTTTCTTGCACGAGCTTGCGCTTGGACTTGTATTCCTTCTCCTCCTCGGTGAGCTGCTTCTTTTGTTTCTCGGTCAGCTCCTTGCCTTTGGCCTTGTTCTTGAGCTCCTTGACCTTCTCGCTCTTGTTGATAATGGTCTCGATGATGTTGTCGCCCAGCGCGCGCCAGCCCTCGATGCGTTCTACAGCGGCCATTGCCTCGGCGTTATCCAGGATTCGGCGCAGCGTATTGTTGTCCACATTCACCAGGAGTGCGCTCTCCCATTTCCGCGCCAACAGCGTGGCGGACGTGCCTGCCATCGCGATGTCCAGAATGCCGCCAGCATCGATCTGAGTCATATTCGCGCCGTCGTAGGCCAGCACCGGCAGGAACGACACGAGGTCCCTGACCGCGCTTTCCGGGTTCGATTCGTTGGGCGAGAGTCCGATGCCGTATTCGGAGAGCTGCCGAAGCGCGCGTGTCGGTGCAAAGTCGAAGACGAAGCATACAGGCTTGAGGATTTCTTCCTCGTTTGGGTTGTCACCATTCGGGTTCTTGATAGACCACGGAGATTGCACGCGGAAGGCTGCCTGGAAGTAGGTTTCAGGACTCTTCAGATTGCGCAGCATGAGGATCGAAGACCATTGCGGCACTGTCACGCCGGTGGCAAGCTTGCCGCATGACAGTGTGATGGTTTTGGTCGTGAACCCACTTCCAATGGCCTTGCGCACCGGAGGCAGCGCCTCCAGGCCGATACCCGCCAACGCGCCAGCCGCCACGACAACCTCGTACTCGTGCCAGAAGATGTTGTGCTTCTCGGCCAGCAAGTTTGCCATGGCGTGACATGCCGCGACGTTTGGCAGAAACCAGAACGAGTGCTGCAAGTACGGAAGAAGCCGCACATCCGAATAAGGGAACGGTGGCGGCGAGCCCGTCTTGAGGCCATCCACAATCTTCGGTGCGTACTGGCCTCGGATAATGTCTAGCCACTTTTGTACGTCGCTCTTGTGCTTGAACTGCGCGCCCTTTCCCGTGCCCGTAGCCGCAAAGAACTCGTTGAGGTCGAATTCGTCGAACTCCCCGGTGCTCGCGACCGTCAGCAGTTCGTCCGGCATCTGGTAGGTAAGCAGACGCATCTGCGGCAGCGCACTATAAGGGTTCCACTTGCCGAGGTTCTTGACGGCGAAATCTGCCTTGGCGCGCTGTTCGTCGGTATAGGTCCAGTTGAAGATTTGTTCTTCGATGAACTCACCCGTCGCCAGCGCTTTAAAAGGTGTTCCAGAGAGGTAGAGATAGGCTTTGGTCGTGATGGGAAGGAACTCAGTTTCTTTCTCCGAAAGCACTCCTAGGTCTTCGTTCACATCTTCCAGCGCGACGCCGTATTCGATCTTAGCTTCTTTCTTCGCAACAGCTTCTTCCTCGCCCTCAAACAGTTCCTTCGCGGTCTCCCGCCAAGCACCGAAGTGGTATTCGTCAAACACGACGAGGTCCCAATTCACCGCGTGGAGCCATTCGTTCCTAGCTTTGATATTTCCGGTCGCGTCGCGGCCCAGCAAATCCTGAAAGGAGCCAAAGTAGACGACTGGCTTGTTGTCGTCGATTTTGGTGGGATCGCTGTTGGAATTGCGGGAGAGATAGTGCCAGCCGTCAAAATCGACATGGGATTCGAGATCGGTCTGCCATGCGTCTTCCACAGCAGGTTTGAAGGTCAGCACTAGTACACGCTTGGCGCCAAGCTTCTTCGCTAGCTGGTAGGCGGTGAAAGTTTTTCCGAAACGCATCTTCGCGTTCCAGAGGAAGCGCGGTACCGCATGCATATCCTCCTTCCAGATCGAATGGAAGTAACCATGCGTCCTGTTGACAGCCTCGGCCTGTTCACGACGCATCGGAAACCGTTGGTGATGCGTGCCGGTGAACCGGTGCCCCGTGCGCAGCTCGGTGAGCACGGTCTTCAGCTCCCGGATCGAGCAGTGCATCCATTCCAGTTCGGTGTTCTCGAATTTCTTCTTGACGAGCGCCGCGCGCACATCGTGGTCACTAAAGATAGTGCCGTCGTCGCGCTCGGCGGATTCCTCCAGTTCGATCTTGTAGTTCTTAATGGCGGCAGTCTTGAGTTGTTCAGCGACGCGCTGTCCGACATCACGCGTCGTCTGCCCAATCTTGAGAAGCCCCTTGTGCGCCTTGTCGTCGATCGAATAGGCATAGATGCGCGGCCGAGCCACTGGCTTCGGTGTAAGGATCTCGTCGACGGTGGGCTTACTCATTGTCAGTGTCGTCGAGGTTCATCGGGCGGATAGTGGACTCAATGAGCGCGATCTCATCCTCACTCAAGTCGTATTTTGCGTATAGTTCCTTGTCAGTCCACCGTCGAGAAACTTTCTGTATTGGCACGAATGAGTATGCTACCCGGGGCAGGTCCTGCGCGGAAGTTCTCGTCGCAACAAGAAAACGAAAGAACTTCGTTGTGACATAGGAAAGACAATTGCGCGCTTCAATCTCGGAATCGTATGCGCCAAGGATGACATACGTCTCGGTAACGACCGAGCCAGGAGGCAACACTCCGGTGAGTGAAAGAACCCTCCGCATGCCATTCTTGTCTGCCTGTCCCGCATGCTCAGACGACGATTTGGAAGTAAATACCTTCCACTTATCGATCAAGTCGACACTTTCAGTGATTTCCTTACGCCGGACCCACGCCCGCCCGCCGTTCTGCAGGACGAGAGCATCGTCGGGACGCTTCTTTTGCTTTTCTCCCCTGAAAAAGGTCCGGAGACCAAATGGTTTCTGGCCGCTTACCTGCCGCTCAAACCTTCTGTCAGGAGACAGGCCAATTCCGGCTCCCTTTCCAGCAGTCTCCTTGAGCACAATCTTTCTTAATATTGAAATGCTCTGGTTGTTCCGAATGAAAACTTCTGAGCCAAGTTCTAGCAAAGAACGCACGCTAGTGGTCTGATTCTCTAGAAGATCGTTGGTAATTACCTCGCAATCGCCTTCGTTGTCACGGTCCCGCAGAAAGTAACAGACGCCGCCGGCAACATCGACGCTTTCAAAAGCCTGACGGCTATCGGGATAGTCGACAAGTTTCCGAATTCGTTTGTCATCGAGCATCGACTTCCGAAAGGAGTCGAGTCCCCTTCCACCAAATAACCATCGCGCAGGGATTACCATCACAAGAAGTTTCGGGTCGAGAGCCTTCGCCTGGTCGACAAACTTGTTGTAGATCGGCATCGCGCTCGCACCTTGGCCCCCGTCGGAGAGTTGGTAGGGCGGGTTGCCGATGATAACGTCGAATTGCATATCGTCTCCAAACAACTCGGTCATCCGAGTTTTGATGTCGTCGGTGTGAATAAATGCATAGGCATGTGTATCAAGCCCCTCACCGCGATCCAGCGCCTTCTGACTTGCCCCGCAGAACCTGCACCTGCCTTCTACCCATGTGTGCTCGGTGCGTTCAAACCAGATGTTGCCTGCATCGCTGCCGAAGTCCTTGGCGATGGAGTGTGGGCCGTTAGCGTGCTTCGAGCAGTACAAGCTGCGCCGCGCCAATAGGCTGGTGAGATACGTGATGCCGATTCCGAAGACCTGCTTGGTGAGGATATGATCGACGCGCTTTTGGAGGTCAGGTATTTCGGCAGCGAGGCCCTTGGTGAGGCGGCTGGCGATCTCGCGAAGGAACACACCTGACTTAGTGAACGGGTCGAGAAACTTAGCCATACTATCCGCCCAGAGGTCCGCTCCGCCATTATTTGCCGCCCAGGCTTCGGCAAGTGTGTCGAGCATCCGGTTGGCAAACTCAGGCGGCGTGAACACCTCGTCGTTGGAAAGATTGGCTATGCAGGTCAGAACGTCCGGGTTGCGCCCGCGAAGCGTAAAGGTCGCCTGATCGTTCATATGGCCTCCCCCAAGCCATCGCCCAACGGCGAGCAAGCAAGCTCTCGCGTAGTCATCGGCGGATACGCCTTAACAGGTGTGAATACCTCATGCTTGCCGAGATGGGCGAACAGGGCGCCTTCCTGACTGAAAGAAGACATTTGCGTAAGAGCGTCAAAACGGAAGTCTCGCCGCTGGAACTTGCCCTTGCCAAGGTAGCCCCACTCGGCAAAGGTGATGGGCTGGCCGTCATGCCTGCGCATCGTCAGCGCGTCACCATGCACGAGGTTCTCCGACAAGACATAGAAAGCGGCCCGATAGAGATCATCCATCTCATCCAGATTCAGATACTCGGCGAAGACCTCAAGCATATTCGCGCGGCACTCAGCGATGTTGTCCGGTAAAAGTTCAATCCCGTAAGTGCACATCACCGCCAATAGGGAGTAATGTCGCCGCTCGAATTCGGTTTTCCCAAACTTTACCTCCACGGCGGCCAGTTTGCGCTGCAAGACTGGGACGAGGAAGTTCCCACTTCCGCAAGCAGGCTCCAGGAAACGAGAGTCGATGCGCTCGGTTTCGCCCTTCACCAGGTCAAGCATCTTCTCGACCAGCCACGGAGGCGTAAACACTTCCGCGTGGTCTGCAACGCGCTTCTTGGATTTGATCAGATTCATCGGCGATGGCCCGACCTCTGGCACATTGTATCGGCATACACACGATAAGATAGCGCATCGAGGCGGTGATAATCCTCAACTGATGCTATCAGCGATTTCACTCATTGACCTGGACGTTCGCACGGAGACGCCCACTCTGGGAGCCACATTGGCCAGAAGTCGGCTTCTGAGAAGTCTCAAGGTGGCGAACGGCTAACCGACAGTCAGCCGCGCACTTTTGCTCCGCGACCGCTGCAGGCCTAACCAAATTTGGCACACTCCCGGCACACAAGCCGGGGCAACGAACCGGTGCCACAAGCGCGTTTGTTAGGACGAATGCTCTGATGTCGAGCGCAGGCTGAACAAAAGTCTTTCCCGGGCTGTGTTGGCAGACGCCACGAATATGCTTCACAATTGATTGCCGCCTATGCCTACCAATATGACGCCACGACAGGCCGTTCTTGAGAAGATTTGGGATTCAAGAGGCTATGACGACCTCTGGAAACTCATGGGGCGAGAGTCTGCGGCTCGTTCGGCGGACATTGCGCCCGAGCTATTGCGTGAAGCCGACGCGTGTCGGCAGCTCAACCCAGATCTTGCGAGCCGCCTTGAGCAGATGGGCCACGCGGTGTCGCAAGTCCATATGTGTGTGGATCAGTTCGCTGCAGTCACGAACATGGCGGAGCTTCTCAATGTCCATAAATCGTATGAGTTCACTTGGACAGGCAAATTCAACCTAATTCTTGGGGGGTTCTGGTCAGACGCTCTGCAGAGCGGCGATCAACCACGAATTCAGGGTCTCCGAAGAGGAATGAAGCTCCTTCAAAACGTCTATGTTGCCGTCCACGAGACAATGGAACCAAAAGGAAAAGGAGAAGACAGTTGGACCAAGAAGCTGCAAAGCAGCCCTCTGCTTTGCGACCCTTCTTTCCACGAGTTCTTGGATAGACGAGCCCTTTTTGCCGGGAAGCACAATCACCCGTCGGCCGGGGGTTTTGCTGAAATGGCCAAGTACCTGCGCTTCTGCTGCAAGATGGCTACGGCTATCACAAAGATTGAAGAGCATACGGCTGCGGGTGGAGACGACGAAGGGTACGTTGAGATCAAATTGCCCCTCACGCCGGAACAGGCGGATCTTTGGTTTGCAATTAGCGAAGAATTCTTCAAGGTAGCGTCAGAGCTCGCGAAGCAGATAAACGAAAAGTCGTTAGCACTTCAGGATGCAGTAGCGGCCATTGTTCAGTTTGAGCTTCCAGAAGGCCAACATTGGGTGCGGCAGGAGAAGGAGAACAATCAAACTACCGCAACCTACCTCACTTCCGCCTTCCTCGAACATCTACTCCTCGTAGGCAGCCCCCAGAGCCGCCTTGACGCCCTACAGCACTATCGTGATCTGCTGACAACGGGTCATTGGAGTTCAGAGGAGGCCCATGCGACATTCGTGCTGCGATATGCGAAAGCGGTCTTGAACCATTGGCGCTACGTCCCTGATCCGCAGAACCGTTTGCATGAAGTTGCTGATCTTATTGCGAAAACGTTTCATTTGGTAGATCCTGCCAAATCGCCGCGTCTCACTCGCGACCTGTGGATTGTGCGAGCTCGGTTGTTGGAGAACATTGGCATATGGAACCCTGAGGCGTACGAGGATGCTGCGAACTCATACCAGCGCGGTCTCGATGTTCCAAACATCGCGTTCGAACTCGAGGCCCGTGGAATGGCCCTCACAGACTACGCGAACACGCTTTCCCACTTGCATCGAGAAGACGAAGCTGCGCTGGACAAGAAGATCATCGCAACGTTCGAGGAAGCTCTCGCGGTCTTCCGGACTGAGAAGCGTATCCTCGGCGGAACGCTGGCGCGAAACTCGTATGCGGTCTATCTCAACGAACGCCATTTTGGAGATAGAATCGAAAATCAGGAACGTGCCTTTGCCCTCGCGCAAGAGGCCATCGATCTGATTGAAAGCGACTCAGAAGAGTACGACCCAGACAACGATTACCTGCGTCGAACGATAGCCGGCCCGTACCTCACCAAGAGCAACGTCATCTTGCAGCGCGAGGTCGGAGATGATCTCAGTGCCCATAAAGCCGCGATCGACGCGCTCCATAGTGCTTGGGACAAGTTGGGCAAAGCACAGGATGACCAGCTGCGAGGCATCATCAATCTAGACCTCGGTCATGCTTATATAGCGTTGTATGGTATGACCGGAGATGAGGCGGAGGCCCGGAATGCAATGTATGCCTACCAAGAGGCCGAAGGTCTTCTCCAGCCGTACCCGCTTGAATACAGCCAGGCTGTTCTTGGCACCGCGATGCTCGTTTCAGAAGTGCCCGAATACTCTTCGCCGGAAGCGATCGAGGAAAGCTTGGCATCAGGCGAAAAGGCGCTGGCACTGATCGAACAGACGAATGATCCCGGCGCACTCGCCCGTGCTTGGGCCTGTCTTGCGGAACTGCATTTGCTAAGAGGCCGCGCGGACGACGAAGAGGCAGCCATCGATTACCTTTCGCGCTCCCGTGACAAGTTCTTTGCCAACGGGTCCACCGAAAATGCGATTTCCGCCGCCAAGCGGATTTCGACGGTGCACATGAAGATTTTCAACACGACCCATTCCCTGGATGCAGTCAGAGATGCCAAAGACGTCCTGTTGACCGCTGCGAGATGGGTAGACGACCTGTGGACGCAGATCGATTCGGTCGATTGGCATTACCTGATCTCGGACCGCTATTCAGAAATCTACGCGGACATTGCCTGGTGCCAAGCGACACTGCAAGAGCCTTTGCGCGATTTGGTATCGATGGTGGCACGCTCCAAGGGACGTGAATTCGTGGCGCATGCTCAAGAGCTTCAACTTGGAACTGATTCGAGCGAAAAGCTGAGCGAATATGCAGACCAACTCAGGGTGGATTCAAGGCTTGCAGAGCGGAAGCGATGGCAAGCCTCGAGAAAGGCGAAACCCGATATTGCGCTCGACGAAGTGATGCGCACCTCTACAGAAGAGATGAGGCACGTCGAATTCGCGAGAAGACTTCTTTTCCCGCGGCCTCTTGTTGAGAACGATGTTGACATCCTCGATACCGTGGAAGACTTCCTGCGGACGCATCCCAAGACGATCATTTTGGACATCACACTGAGCCGATGGGGCACTGTAGCTGTTGTCTTTGGGGGAAGGGAGACCCCGTGGGCCGAAGGGTCGAAGGTAGTCACGCTCGCCCTGAAAACTTCGAGCATAATGCGCCCTGTTCACGAGTGGCTATGGAGCTATTTCTCCTATCTCGCGACATCGGTGCAAGACCGTGAGGAACCGCGAAAGGAGTGGGCAGCGGCAACGGACCGCCTTCTTGAACTCCTCGGGCCAGAACTGATTCAGCCATGCATGGATGACTTGGGCGAGCATGCGATCGAGTTTGTTCTCGTAATCGCTGCTGGCCGTTTAGCCGGTCTGCCTCTCCACGCCACCCGTCTCAAGGATGGTCGGTTCGTTGCGGAAAGCCTAAGCGCTGTAGAGTACATCCCAAACCTTTCAGTGTTATCGCCAGTAAAGGAGGAGTGGAACCTCCCAAAGACGGCGTTGTGCGTCGCCTCCGACCCCTTCGAGGATTTGCCTTCAACGGCGACGGAGTGTAAGTCCGTCGCCGAGTCGCTCGCGCAAGGCGGGGCCAAGGTCACTGTTTTGGCGCGCACCGGCGCGGCTTCCGGAGCCTCTGCGTTCGCGCGACGCAGTGTAACGGTCGGCTCCAATGTTGAAGTGCTAGATGCTAATCCAACACCACGTCGTGTCACGGAACTGATGGCGGAGAGGGATCATTTCTTCTACTCAGGCCACGGAACACGCTCCGGAGGGCAGTCAGGCCTCGTGTTCGTGAATGACGAAGGAGTCGAGACGCTGCTGTCCGAAGATGAAATTCTCGCCATGCCCGCTTTGCGCCAACGACCGTTGATCGTACTGAGCGCATGTGAGACCGCCCGAGGCGAGCAAGGATCTTCCGAGCTGTTTGATGTTGCGTCGTGCTTCTTACGCGTTGGAGCTCGATACGTTATCGGCAGTCTTTGGGTGGTACGTGGGGATTGCGCAACGGTATTTACAGCTTCGTTCTATAAGCAAATGATTACGGGCATGTTTCCCAATCGGGCATATGGCGAAGCAATCCGAGATCTCCGGAGATACCTTGCGAGCAACGCTACGACTTCTGGGGTACCACTGGACCACCCTATCCACTGGGCTCCTTTCCTCGCCTTGCGCGGAGAATGAGCCTGAGCTACTTCAGATGTGGATAGAAAACGCCACCACGCTTCAAGCACACTTCTTACCGCTGATCCGTCGTCTACGTAGCAATCAGCGCAAGAACGCCAATGCGCTCAACGACGCGGATAAGTAATGACAAGTCGGCTTGTCGTAACCATCTTGGAAGGCGCGAACTGACCGACAGTCAGTCTGTTAATCCACGACTCTCAGCGATCAACAAATGCGCAAGTCCACAAACAGTTTGATCGCTTCGCAGACTTACTTTCACTAAGGCTTCCTTTTCGTCGCTAGGAACGCCATGAAGTTTCGGACCTCGTCCCATTCATCGCCCGAGAACTGCGCGCTCTGAGCCATGGCTTCGACGTCACGTGGGATGACGCGCGGGGTTTTCCCGGCTTTCTCCTTCAGATATCCGGCTGCGACGAGCAGCGATTCGTATGGTGTGCCATAGAACTTCGCTAGCTTCTGCAGAACATCCGGCGCAGGCTTGCTCGCAACCCCCCGCTCCAGCTGAGAGAGATATTCGTTTGAAATGCCCGTCTGACGTTCCACTTCCCGCAGGCTCACACTCCGGCCTTTCACCTGCCGGAGTCGCGCGAGTTCTTCCCCAAGACGAGATTCCATCTTGCAGCCCATCCAACGAGTTGATCTGAAACCAATTATACTTTCTTTGCGGATTATATCAAGCACCTCTTGCATCAAGCCGCATTGCGTGTTATAGTACGCATAGCGTGGTAACAATGAAGCAACCGCGCAGGAAGAAAGGGGGTATGGCTATGGAAGAGCACCACGAGAAATTCGTTGAAGTCCGGGTGGTTACCACCTCGGGCATTTATCCGGAGGCCGGTTTTGACCGGGTTCCGGAGCACCAGGTTGTTGACGTTGTGCTGAAGAAGGCCGATCACCACCTCCACATCACGAACACGGCGGGGTGGATTGCCGTGGTTGGCGGTCGCAAGATCGATATCGCGAGATCGTATCGCGAAAACGCGCTTGCCGGCCGGGTGGAGATCGATTGGGGTCCGGATCACGGAGCGGGCGGCTATGCATGAGGCAGCGTCGCGCGCCCTATTCGAGGAGGAGATCGCGAAACTCCGCCCTGAACTCCTGGAATCACGCGGGTGGAGCGTTTTCTCCAAGGACTTCCCCGTGCTCGATGTGGGTTTCTCGGCCAAGGATGGCGCTCGCTTAAGGTTGCGGTTCCAGTGCGACGACTGGAACGAGCGCCCTCCTTCGGTTCAGTTCCTGGACTGGGAGGGCCGTCCGCTTGCCGGCATCGAGCGCGATCCGGCGAGCGTCTTCAACAATTCACCGCATCCTTCGACGGGGAGGCCCTTCATCTGCATGAAAGGAATCCGGGAGTATCACACGCACCCGAGCCATACGAACGATGCGTGGGAAGCCATAAGGGGAGGGGACAAGTTCACGCTCGGAGGGATTCTGACTCAGCTTTGGCATGTATGGAGGAGTATTCACAAATGAACACTAACCCGGTTGAAATATCTCCGGCTCAGATCGCCGAAACCATCCAGTTGCTCCGGGACGCCGGGCGTCAGGAATGCATCTTGCTTTGGCTTGGCCGCCGCGAGCAAGGAATTCAGCGGATTGTTGACGTATATAAGCCGATACAGGAAGCTGACAAAGACTATTTTGTGATACCCAGGCAGGGCATGGCCGTTCTGATGGAGCGCCTTCGCACCCAGGGACTGTATGTTGTTTCACAGGTGCACACGCACCCAGGGCGTGCATTTCATTCGCACGCCGATGACAAGTGGGCCATCGTCCGGCATACCGGGGCGCTATCAATTGTCCTGCCCTTCTTTGCCGAATCCACCACGGTTGAACACTTCCTGCAGGAAGCAGCTGTCTTTCAGCTTGACTCGCGCAATCGTTGGAATGAAGTCGCGAGCGAGAACGTCCCAGATCAGCTGCGGGTTACGCCATGAGCCTCAGTTACCGTCAGGAAAATGCGAAGACCCTTGCGGCGCTGCTCGGCATAGAAGAGGAAGAGGCCGCCCAGCGGCTGTCCTTGCGGATCGCCGTGACCTTCGATTCCAAGACCGAAGCAATTCGGGAGTTAGCCGCACACATTATCGAAATGCTCCGCCGCACGGTCGAGCATGCAGGACAACCTGACGACAAGCCCTTTGCCGTTGAAATCGTGATAGGCGGCTGTACGCCGGTCACCGCAGCGCCGCTCAGAGTCTACGCAGGTGAGGACGGCGCTGATTTTGTTGTTCGCGAAACGGCTCCGCTGGCGAAATGTGATCTGCTAATCCCTCGCCCTTTGCTTGTCATAGCCGCCTGCTATGTCAGCGCGGCCGCCGTCAGGGTTGCTCTAAGCCCGACATTTCCGTTTCGAAATTTCGGCCCCATCGTCCTGTCCTGGGCGAAGCTGTTTGGCGATGACCTCGAACGACTGAATCAACCCATCGATGTAGGTGAAGTCTATCTTGCCGGCGCCGGCGCCGTGGGCCATGGATTCATTTACACGCTCCGCTACTTCGATGTGAGCGGTACCCTCTACGTTACCGATCCAAAGAAGGCGACGGCGGGAGGACTGAATCGCTGTCTCCTGTTTGACGCCGACGATCTCGGTCACCCCAAGGCAACCCGTGTTTGCGAAGTAGCTGGGCCTTTGTTTCCGAAACTGACGCTAGTCCCCATCGACAAGGAACTCGATGACGCGAGGAAGCTGCGCGGCAAGGATTTCCTCATTCAGAAACTGGTCATCGGCGTCGATAGCCGCCGCGTCCGCAGGTCGCTGCAGGCTGCCTTGCCGGGCACTGTATTTGACGCCTCCACCACTGACATCACCGAAGTCGTGCTTCATTTCAATCGCCAGCCGACAGAGCTGGCTTGCCTGAGCTGCGTTTACCCTGAGAGTGAACGGGAGCGCAAGCACGAAGAAAATGTTGCCGAGGCGCTTGGGCTCACGATTGAGGAGGTGCGTGCCGGGTATATTTCTTCGCCAGTGGCCGCGAAGATCTGCGATAAATACACCGACCTTCGGGCCGACGACCTCATCGGCAGGGCTTTTGACACCGTGTACAAGGAGTTGTGCGGCGTCGGGAAGCTCAAGACCGTTGGTGGGCACCAGGTCCTTGCGCCCTTTTCTTTTGTTTCAGTCCTGGCGGGAGCCTATCTTGCGGTGGAGTTCGCGATCCGCATCGCCGCCCCCAATGAAGAACGCTTCAATTACTGGCGCGTCAGTCCGTGGAATAACCCGGTGACAGAACTCCGGCAGCAGCGCCCCAGAGACCCGAGCTGCGAATTCTGCAGCAAGCCTGCGCTCCGGCAAGTAATCCAGCGGTTGTGGAAACATCTCAGGCCAGAAGAACATTAGGGAGCCGGTTGGGCCTGCCCTTACTTCTTGCGGAGGAATCGTTCGTCACCCTTTGCCACATTTCCCTCGACAGGCTCGAAGGCCATGTCGAAGCGGCTACCCATGTCTTTCTCCCGCGCAGGCTCGGTCAGGGTGTGAAATGCAATCTGCGCGATTCGAAGTCCGGGGTAAAGGCCGAGCGGGATTTGCCCGAGGTTCGCGAGTTCGAGCGTGATGACGCCTGTATAACCCGGATGAATCAGGCTCGCCGTTGCGATGCTCAGTCCCTCACGCGCCCAGGAGGAACGGGCCGTGACGATTCCTTGAAGATCGGCCGGCAACTTGATCCATTCCAGCGTGGGCACCAGCGCGAGCATCCCAGGATGCAGGAGGAATTTCTGACCGAATGGCACCTCATAGCGTTCGTGCTTCTGTCGCTTGGCTTGCTCCGATGCGTGATCGCCCGCCGTAGCGCCATCGCTGGCAAGCCTTCCCGGATCAACGTCGGACAAGCCGCGAGCCCGCACCAACAGGAACACGTTTCCCAATCGCAGGTCAATTGAGGAAGGTCCGAGCTGGAGACCGCAGATGACGGGCGACACCACGAGTTTGCGCTCTGCCATACTCTTCAATATCGAAGTTTTTACCAATGCGCTCACGCGGCTTCCCTGTCTTCTCCACTGTTGTACAAATCAATTGCGCGCTGTTGCAGCAAGCCCATTTCGCATAGCTTGTTCAGCTGCAGAAACTGCTTGCGCTGTTCGGCGGAATCCGCCGTTGCATTAACTTTGTCCGCGACAAGCCAACCGGCAAGCAGGATATGCCGGAAATCGACACTCCTGTTTACCGGAGTCTCCGAACCGCTGAGATCCGAACCACAGGGTGGAATGCGCTCCTCCAGCATCCGCACCAAATGCGAGAGCGTCTCCTCATCAGGCATTGCATAGCAGGATGTTCCCGCTTTCGTAAGGATGGCGATGAGGGCATCGACCGCGGCGGCAACCTGTTCCTGTGTGAACACATCCTCCCACGGACCGGGCTCGGTGGACGGGGAGTAGTTGTTAATAAATGTTGTGATACCCGCCCGGAATTTGTCATCACGGATGCTCGCCGGAAATTGATCCCATTTCAGGTGCTTGCATGCCCGCCACAGCATCGCTTTGCGACATATATAAGGAGGGTGATACGGCCCCCATCGATGTCCGCTCGGATCAAGAGCGAGAAGCAACGTCTGATGCGCCGCAAGGAAGCTTCCCCCGAACGTCACCAGTCCGAACAGGTCACAGAGAAATTCCTGAAACCAGGAGTCCAGTTGATTGCGATCGATCTCCGTGTACGAATCGTCCGAATACTGCTTCCGAAGCTCGACGATGGCCGCCGGAGCCTGCGGGTCACGAAGCCAGTGGGTAGCCTGGGACGTACTGTTCAGGTGCCCCTTGGACCTCAAAGGTTCAAGGACTTTACTTCGCAGCTCGGACTTATTTTCCGGTATGGTCCACGCCGCATGGCCTATCTCGTGGCCAAAGATCGCGTGCAACAGGACATGATGCCGGAGTGTCCGCGGAAACACGATCGTGAAGATCCTGCGTCCGACGTTCAACACCGACAGATCACTCTCCAGGTTAATCTGATACGAGAAGAGTCCGCCTTCAGCGTAAACACGGATAATCGGCTCGCCTTCGTTATCAGGAAGGCTTTCCTTGCACAGCGGCTCAGCTAGATTCCGCAGGTACTCGGTGAAAGGCCATGGAAACTCGCCCGCGTGCGAGCGTTCCATGCGATGCACCAGCGTGGAGAGCAGTGAGACTTCGTTTGCGAACATCCCGAGCGCGGATGCATCGCTCGGATCGACAGGCAGGATGAGCGACTCCAGGAATTTCAGCCGCTCGCAAAACTCGTTATAGAATTCCTCGCTACTCCCGGCGGCGTAGTCGTGCCTGAGAACATCTTGCAGTGTTGCAAGGACATTGTCGCACTCTTGAAGCAGGAACTGTTTGGCGTTCATGTGTGTCGCTCTTCTAGCCTCTCAAAAAGCGCTACGAAGAACAGACGTGCCTTCACAAAATCCTCTCTCCTGTTTTCATTGTCCGGCACGGCGGTGGTTGCCAGGTCGGCAAACAAGGCCTTCAGGGTTTCAACCACGGCTTCTCTTGGAAGTTGCTGGTAAACACGAGCATGCGCCGCTTCGAGCGCCGGAATCACATCGAGGGATGCTTTCGCGCCCGCGCTGACATGGTTCGTGCGCAGCTCCTCACCCTCCGTCTTGAAGACTTCGAGAATCCCGGGAGCGTCATCGTACGTGAACGCATCACACCGGTAACGTTCGAGCAACCGCGAAAGATTTGTTAGCAGAATCTTGCTCTCAGTACCGGCTCTAGGGTGATCGAAATACCTGACGGCTTGCTGAGCAAGGATTCGGTATACGGTGCGACTATCGTCGCGTTTGTACATTGAGAGCAAGGTCATGATTCTCTCCTTGGTTGGTAGATCGCGACGAAGCGAATCTCAACTTCATCGTACAGCTTTTTGAGCTAACTGCAAGACTGCGCGATCTTTTCTCCTTCGAATGCGATACGCCGCTCGATCTCGCTGAGCGTGGCCAGATCTTTACGCCGGTCATAAAGTTTGGTGGTGCGAGGGTCGGAATGGTTTGCCATGTCCTGCGCTGCTTCGAGCGCCCCACTGTTGTGGAGGAATACGGTAATCCCTGTACCGCGGAATGTATGGTTGCAAAAATCAGCCGAAAGCCGGATGCGCGGCATCGCTGCTTCACGACTCGCAGCATGTCCCGCCTGCTCATCGCATCTCCAGACAAGTGGTGTGTCTTGTCGACTGTCTGGAAAATAGGAGCGGAATGATCCTCGATATGAGCTGCGGAGAGATACGCGGCGAGATGTTCCTCAGCTTCACGATGTAGCCAGACGAGCTTTTCCTCGTTGTCTTTTTCCATCAGACGCAGCCGCGTGCGTTTGCCTTCCAAGCGATAGTCGCCAAGGCGCAGTCCCACGATGGCACTCACGCGTCCAAAAGTGTACGCCATGATACCAATTGCGGCCCGATCCCGCAGCCCTTTTATGTCTGCCTCCTCTTTATAGCCCCCACCGTGTTTCCGCGCGGCTTTGACCTTTCGCACGACAGGGATGGAGTCCAGCACCTGCCGCACTTGCTCCGATTCCATGATCGGCGTGATGCCGACCTGCCTGCTGAGTTTCGGACCCTTCACAAACATTGCCGGGTTATCGGGAACGACCTGCTTGATGACGAGCCAGTTGAAAAGCACACGTAGCGCCGCAAGATGCTGCTTGACGGAAGGCGCGGTCAGGAACTGCGAGTTCATCTCTATATATGCGGAGACATGCAGTGGACGGATGGTGGAGAGCTGCAGGCCATTGTCCCGGCACCAGCCGCAGAATTGCGCAACGGCCGTCACATATGCTGCGCGCGTGTTCTTGTTACGGATCGTGGCGGCGAAGAATTCGAGGAAATGCTCGCTGGGCTTTGTGACCCGCGGCGGCGATCATCGCCGGCACTGGAAACTCCGACGAAGGCACGGCGGGGAGAATTTCGAGGCCAGGCTCGTTCAAAAACTACATGTCCGAGGGTTGCACCAAGCGAAGAGACGATAGCCGACTCTGACTGATCGGTCAACCAGATTACGCCCCATAACCTCTTTTATGGGTCGTAATCCGTCACCGCCAAAATGATTTACATTCATTAAGGATTCCTGCATGGATCGGACACATGACTGCAGCGGATATCGACTTCTATAAAGATGACCTTTCGGCTCCGGAGGACAAAGACCTGTTCGCGGCCATTGAGGTCTTTACGCGGATAGCCTTGCCGCAAACCGAGCGAACGCAGGAAGGCTACCTGCTCGACTTCAAAGCCCTCTGGAATGACACGGCACTCAAAGCCGTCGCAGCGTTCGCCAACACGTTCGGGGGCATTCTCGTTATCGGCGTCAGCGACAAAGATGGGAGGGCTGACGACATTGTCGGCGTCCCGTCGCAACGCCATGAACTGAAAACACGCATTGCAAGCATGATCGCTTCCAATATTTCGCCGACGCCTCCCTACGAAATTCGCGATGTTGCTTTTCCCGATGGCTCCGGCCGACATCTGTGCATCGTGCGCGTCCGAAAGGGCAATAGTCTTTACCTCCTCACCAAAGGGGAATTACCCGTTTATGTGCGCAACGAAGACCAGAGCATTCCTGCAAACTCGGCCCGCCTTCAGGCATTGCTTGCCATTCGTGTTGCTGCCAGTTCGGCTAGCGATCTGGAGGCGTCACAATCAGCGGTTTTTTCGCAATTTCTGTTCGTGACTCAGGAGCAGCCAGTACCACACGGAATGACTCTGCCTGCGGGATATCAGGCACAGCGGGCGCGATCTGCAACCTACCTTCAGATTCGTCTGACTCCGGAAGAGCCGCAGGTCGTTCGGCTGGACCTTGCCATCGAGCAGGAATTCCGTTTAATTGTGCTTAAGAGTTATCCGGAGCTTGCGGACAATGTCCATGATCCCAGCCCGCATATCGGTGCCTCGCTGGAGGATTTCCGTCTGCGGGACTGGTATCAGCTTAACTATCGGGAGACATTGCGCGACCACGAAATGGGATGGGGCATAGATTCGAGCGGTTCCGTTTATTTTGTGACGCAGGTCAGGTGCAAGCTTCAGGAAAAAGGCCAGGAACCCGAAGTATGGAGCCTGGGGGACCTGATTACCAATCTCGATTGCACCATCGAAGCAGCGCACCGCTTCTGGAACTACCTGAATTATCCTGGCGAAGCGCATGTTTTCGTGGAGCTGCGTGTTGAGCCCCTGCCCCTCCTTGAGCGGGTAGGTGGCTTCCAAGCGGCCTACTCTTCATGTCTTTACGAGAAGGGCAGCCCGCGCAAACGCGCAAAGGTCCTGACTGCGGACAAATTGACGAGATCTGTAAAGCATGGCGCTAGAGCTACCGCAGCCGTCGATCTCACTTACGCCACGAGGCACAGCAATCGACCTGAAGCTGTAGCCATTCTGGCCAATCAGCTTCTGCGCGATCTCGGATATTCTGCGAGTTTGGATGATCTGCGCGCTCTATTCTCCTGAAGCATGATCTGGCCAATAACAGAATTTATCAGACAGAACAATCAGAAAGAGCGGAGGTATTGTTAGGCTTCCTCCAGAAGTGAACTGCGAGTATAACTTTGGGATGGAAACGCTCGACAAGTCTTGGCGGGGCGACATATCCCTATAAGTCCAGCGGAGGTTCAAATGAAATCTAAGGCAGAGATTCTCAAAGAGTTCTGCCTCTTTTCGATGCCTACTGGGGGGATCGGAAGCTGGCTTACGGATCAGACACATTCAGATGTCTTTGAGCGCCTCGGGAGGATCGACGAGGAGCCACTCTCCGCTGTGCAACTAAACCAGCTCTTGGTGATGGGGCATGAAGCCCCCGTAGGAGATGGGTTCTACCGGTACTACTGGCTTCAAGCGCCGAGCGACCACCCGTACAATGTACGCGATATTCCCGGTTTCTCGGAGGCCTGGCTGCAGTCCACGGAGATGATCGCATCCCTCGGACAGCTCAAATGGGGCATGTACCGTCTTTACGTCGATGCGCTTCTTTATTTCGGGAATGTTCGCACGGCCTTCCGCAGGCTTAGAGACCTTTCTATCGCGGAAATCACAGGTTTGCTCAGTTCTGAGCGATTCGACACGGAGGCCATCAAGAGGCGGGGCCCCCCACTTCCATTGCGAACAATCGCAAAGGATAGTCGCTATCTAATTTCTGAAATGGCGTGCAAGTCTTACGGTGACCTAGGTGAAACAGGAGACCTACGCGCGGTCCTAATCGAAGGCTACAAGGCCCACGCTGCCGCTGGAAACCCCTCTCCGACGATTCGGGAACTCCTTGAGAATCGAATCCCAACAGGTCTGCAGGCTCGTCAGCCAGAGTTCATATTCTCTGCAGACGAAGTTCTCGATGAGAGGATCTCATCCGAATCAGACCTCTCGACGAAATATGGGGCTATAGCGTCCAAATTCGCAGAGGCGCGAAAAGCGGCACTCGACAACACCCGGTATTACCTTTCAATGCTAAGTGACCTTGATGTTTACGTAGCGACAAGCATGCGCAGCCGCAAAGATTTTCGGAGCATGGCGGAAACATGTGAGCGCATATTTTCAGATGCCCGACTGAAAGAAATGAATCTCCGCTACTTCGACCCGACACTGAGCGCCGCCGGCGGGCACGAGGACAAGGGTCTCATCGAATGTCTCATGGTTAAGTGCGCGAAGGTGCTCGTATATTCCGCCGGGGAGAAGGAGAGCTATGGAAAGGACGCTGAGGCTGCTATGGCCTTGAGTCTAGGCAAGCCGGTCATCTTCTATTGTGACCAGGAACAACGAGGAAGATTCTATCGAGATGTTCACCCGCTTAGTCGTTTGATTGAATTCGAGACGGGAATAGCGGTGGGCGCTATGGTGACGGACAAGCTTGAGGATGTCTCCGATCTGATCCACCGGCTGTTTGAAAATCGGATGGTGTACTACCTGGAACAACCCAAGCCTGGCTTTCTCCGGCTGAAGGAGAAGCTCACGGACTCGGTAGTTCGGCTACAGACGAATGATCAACTCCTCAACGAAACTTTCTGGAATCACTACCACAAGGACCGAGACGCTCGGCGGAAGGGCGTCGGGAGTATCTAACGGGTCAACTGGCTGCATTTAAACGCGATAATGCTTTCTATACAAGTTAGGAGTCGATCAATATTCGTTTAGAGTCTTAAGACAGTCCCATTGAAGACCTTAGTGCCGCCGTCGCAATATCGAGAGATTGACGGGAATGGCAAACTCAAGTACCCGTTTTGGCGGAAACAAGTAATAAAGCAAGTATCTTGCATAAACCGCCGATGGCATCCTGAGCTCATTTCGGTCGGGAATGATGGCCGGCTGATGGAATGTCAGTCGACCTCTCCCTCTCGTCGCAATGACGGGATCGCACCACCCGGACAAAAAGAACGCACACTAGCGGAACACGAAGGAGCCGGGAAACTCAGTAGATCCCCAGATTCTCAGCTTGCCGACAGTCAGCCCCTCGAGGTATTCGTCTACACTGGTCACAAGCTTCGTTAAAAGGTATCTGTCAGAGTCCTATGCATTGCTTATTCTGCAAAAAGGAGTCCACCGGATCGCGGAGTCAGGAGCACATTATTCCTGAGTCACTCGGGAACACGAGGCATGTGTTGCCCGTCGGCCTTGTGTGCGATTCGTGCAACAACTACTTCTCCCGAGAGGTGGAAAAGCCATTCTTGGAATCAGCTGCCATTACTGTTTTGAGATTTCACCAGGCCATTCCGAGTAAGCGCGGCAGGGTGCCATCTGTCCAAGGGGTTCTCGTGCCCCGATTTCCGGTTATGTGCTGGAAGGAACCGAAGGATTCCGTTCTGGCCCATGTCGCGCTTGAAGAAGACGGTCTGAAGCACCTGCTTTCATACGACACCGGTAGGATCATTATACCCGCTGAGGGGGTTCCACCAAGCGATCGTGTCGTTTCGAGATTTCTCGGCAAGGCGGGCCTCGAAGCTTTGGCCAGCAGGCTAGTTAGGTATCCTGAGGGATTGGAGTACCTCGTCACGGAACCCCAACTTGATGCTGTACGAGACCACGCTCGGAGGGGGACGCTGCCCGATTGGCCATATCACGTTCGACGGATCTACGACGCCAATAGAACCTCTCCAGATGAAAGAGGATCAATGGTGCAGGTGGTGCATGAATTTGACATCCTGCAAACTGATTCCAGCGAGTACTACTTCATTTTGGCCATATTTGGACTGGAGTTTGCGCTTAACCTGGGTGGGCCAGAAGTTGACGGGTATCTCGCTTGGCTGAACTGCCACGAAGCCGCTAGCCCTCTGTATTGGGGAAGAAATGCCGGGTGACGGTGTGCAGTCCAATGCTTGCTCGGCACATTGGGCGCCTAAGCCTAGTCTTTATCCGAGAACCTGATGAGTGTTTCGAGGGCAGGGCTTTGTATAGATAGACGGGTGTAGAACTGTGGTGGGTGGAATCGTCGTGAGGCGGCTCGCATCTCGGCGAGATTTACATGGGTTTTCAGCTTCTTGATTTCCTTCAAAACAAGAGCACAGCCTGTGTTAGAGGCACCGAAGTATTCGTTAAACTCCTTCAGACAGACACCCGTGCTCGCTTTGTATTTCCTCCAAATGCGCTCCGGAGAAGCGATTACGACAAGATCGATCACAGCCGACATCTCGATGACAGAACTTGGAGCTGTTGTGTAGATCCAAACGCGAGTACCGGGGCGAATGTGGAGTCGGCGCTTTCGGAGTTCTACGGTTTTCTCGCCCGTTAACATCTTGTGAACATATTTAGCTTGGACCGAAATTAGGATGTGTTCATTATGATTCATTGAAGGCGGCTTCCAGCAACGCAGTGACGCGGTTCGCACTCAATGTTCGTGCAGTGACTAGATTTGCGCCGTCGACGCACTCCAGTTCTCGAAGCATAGCAAGCGGAACCGGATCTGAAAACACGAGGATGTTGTCAAACCGGGTAACCGCAATCTGCTCCGTCGAACTGAGTTCTGCAATCTGGGATTCTTCGAGAACACCTTTTCGTAGCAAAGTTGAGGAAACGGAGCGTTTTTCAACCACTTCTGTTGCGAGAACTCTCGCTGCTGCTATGGCGGCGGAACGACCGTTGTCTTTTCCTGATTCGTAAAAGATGAGAATTCTGCCTTCTTGGAGGACCACTCGGTTGCGCGCCGCGCTGAAATAAACACGTTCCGAGGACATCACCGCTTCTTTGGAGGGTAACAGGGAAAGCTGGCGAGATGTCCCAAAGAGGTCGTCAGCAAACACTCGTTGAATGGGCGCGATTACACCAGGACGATTCGGGCAAAGCAACAACGTCGGTGAGAGGTATTTCTCAAGTGAGGCCAGTTCGAGCGAACGCTCTCGACCAGACACATCATAGAACGTGATTTTTTGGTGTACAGACCTAAACTCAGGAAGCATATCGGGGAATCGTATTCCAGAGCACAATTGCAGCGCAGTTCCTAGTCGCTTAAAGCTTGAGGGCGAAATCGGCCGGCCGACACAGATCTTATTAAAGCAAGTGTGCAATTGTTCTCCGCCCTGCTTCTCGAACCCATGCGACAGTGCAACCTTTGTGGTCGTAACGTCTCCCGTTCTAGTTGTGAGACTAAGTACTACAGGAGCGATTGCGCTCGCGTCTCTTGCAACTTGATCAAAGAGGCAGTCGAGGGCTGCCTCGGCCGCTGGATGTTCTCCGTCAGTGAGTAGTCGGAGGTTCACTCGATTACTCAGTCCAGCATTTCCGTCCCAAAAGGCTAGCGACACGATCTCCTCGTCAGAAGTCACTATCAGGCTCTTCTGGTTTCGACGTGTTCGCAAACTCATGAGTTCCTGGCGAGTTGCTTCGTTTGGCGACAACTTGGCGATGAAACCTTCAACGTAATCGCTTGGTCCTGGTATGAGATTCCAGATCCGAACGGTTTCACCTGAGAGAAAAGTCTGAAACACCGGAGTGTCGCGCCGACACGACACGATGCCTGTTGCTAAGTCTTTGACATGTAAAACGTCTACTCCAAACTTCTCGTAGATCAAGTCGCGCTTTTTGACCAAAGCATTTTCACTCGTCACGAAACCACTAGCCTCGTGGTGTATGGCCGTCGCAAGATGAATTAGATCAGACCGGTCATGGGCAGAGACCTTGCCATTAGCAACCCGTTCCGGGAATAGGATCGAAGCAATCTCGCATACTAGAGTGTCGGAAACAGGGATAGGGGGGAGCGGCAAAACAGGCAGTTGGAGTGCGAATTCTAGTGCAGGATCATTGGCGACTTTGGAAGTACGTTCGAGTTCATTGATGAATTCCTGCGTTACCAGAACCTTTATAAGATTATCGAATGCAGCGGCGAGAACTTGTGCGGCAAATTCCCTACGGGGGCGTCGCTGAACGACATCCCAGAACACATTCAGGTCGAGCACATATACTGGCAACTGTACAGAATAATTGGGGACGATTCCAAGCTCCGGAAGCGTGGTGGAGCTCGTTTTAAACAGAGTTGGAGTGTCTAGCTCACGAACACGAACGTTAATTATTCTATTCCGGCTGGCACCGCCCGGCTTCGATCGGAGTAGGACAAAGCCTGCACGCTCCCAAAAGGCGTTGGCAGCCAGATCTTCTGCCACATTAGCGGTGATCGAGAGATAGCCATGGTGGTTAGCCAAATTCACAAGTCCACTAACTAGCGCCGTTCCAATTCCGCAGCGCCTAAGGGATTCCGATACGTAAAGCTGGAATACCTTCAATGAAGGGTACGATCCTCCGAAAAGTAGGTGCCCCGCGTAGCTGCCGTCACAAATTGCGACAAGAAGATTTCCACGACTTGCGGCCTCCTCATACGCGCCAGCAGGAAGAAAGCCCAGCGCCATCTTGTCTTGATCCGCATTTGTTCGAGCGGCCTCAATAAACGGTCGAACTTCTCCTTTCGTCGACAGCACTACAGTGTTTCGCGTGGCCTGGCCGGTTCTTTTCATCTCTGGACCAAAGACCTAAGACGTTGAGAAGATTAGCACTATTCTGGCCGGTCTGAATACGAGCGCCTCACATCGGCAACAGCGTGACTCCCTTCTGAACACTTGCCGGCTGAGTGCGCGAAAATCTGTTGATTTTCGCCCGCCAACAAGGTGCTCCGTAACCGCTTTATATTCAGGGGCAAGTCAGGAGATTAATAGGAAGTGTTTTTGGACCCTCCTGTTGACGCGTCCCGAGTTTCTCCACACCTGCGACACACAATTCCCGGCGCGAGGCTCTGTTTCTGGTGGTTTAGACGCTTGTGCGATTGATGGGCCGTAAGTCGAGAATGGCCGGCCTTAAGGCTACAGACGCGCAAGGTCCTTCTGAATGCGGGCGAGAATTGTGTCGAACGGAATTTGTCCACGATAGTAAAGTGGGGCTGTCTTTGAATATTCCGCTTCAAATCGTTTGCGAATATTCTGGTCATGGATGGTGAAGGCCCCACTCGCCGCAACGTTCGGGTTCAAGGACTTGAAACGCTTCTTTTTGTGCTCCAAATATTCTGGGGTGCCGATGAACTTCTGCACGGCTTCTAGGTCAAGAAGCTGATGAATGTCGTAGTAGTGCCGAAGGAAATTTGCTGGAACTTTCCCAGTTCCACTGAACTGGCCGTATTTTCGAACTACGGCCTGGACTTTTTCGACAAATGTGTATTCAGGGTTGTAACACGGAATTTCGAGGGCTCATCGCGACTTTTCCATCTCAAACAGTTGGCATTATTAGCGCCCTAGCCCGATTCCCTGTCCTTCCACCAGAGTGATCAGTCATAACGTGCGGTTCACTGCGCTGTCTCGCCCGCCCGTGGACCGAGTATCCGCCCCAGAGCCATCCCATCGACTACCGTTGCAGCGGAATCTTCGAGGTAATAGCGCAGTAGTGACACGGTGTCTCCGTCGGCCGCTTCAATCTTGTCTAGGTGACATAACAGGCATTGCATCGACGTCTGCGCCGACAACAGCAGATTGCGAACCAGTAAATGTGGCGAAACTACGTCGCCGAGTTGTTCATCGGACAGAACTCCGTTGTGAGAATTTTTGGCCGGCCACAGCCAAATCGAAAGTTCGCCGAGGTAGACCGTCCCTCGCACCTCCTCGATCTCTACCTCCCCTGCAGATTGCGGCCCGCAGAAACGGACGAGCGGATAAAAGCGCTCTCGTATCAGTTGCACAATATGCTTGTTCATCAGTTTTCCTCCCGCTTATTTGATCGATCCGATTCTTGCTTTTGGTAATGAGCCGCTTTTCCGTATCTGTTCTCGGCGACGTTTAGAGACTAATTCCGTGGCTGTTGAGGGTGAGTCCGCTGCCGGTAGGAGACTGTGCGTTTTCCGCGACGGACTGCGTAAGCGAGTGGCCCGCTTGTGCAAGCGCATTCTCGCGTGTGATGGGCTGCGCGTGCCGGTCAAAGAACTGGCCTTGGGTGTCGATGTGTAACCAGCGGTGGCTCTCAGGATGTTGGTAACTGTGGATGCCGTCGGTTTCGCGTTGCCACTTGTAGCCCTGGGCTTCTGTTGGAAGAGCGTTTTCGATGGGGCCGTACTTGCGGATGCGCTCGACTTGTTCGGTCGTGAGGGGAGATTGTTGTTCCGGCTGCAATTCATTGTGCTGCTGCATGGTGTGCTCCTTCGGAGTTTGGGATTGTGAATGCGCAGCGGGCGCCTCGTGAAAATCGAGAGCGGAGGTTTTGCTCACATCGGTGCTGAGGCGCTGGGCAAGCGTGGGGGCATCATTGGTGTAAATGTGGGCGTCCTCGGACGCGCGGGAGATGGAGACGTAGGCAAAGCGGGGGTTGAGGAGTTCGGAGAACGTATTGGTGTCCATATTGACGAGGACGCGGTCTTCGGTCAAACCCTGGGAACTGTGGCTGGTAACGGCATAGCCGTGATCGAAGTGGCGCATCCGGGCGGGGTGAAAAGTGACAGTTCTTTCGTCATCCATTTTGACGGTCAAGCGATTGTCATTGCCGATGGCTTCGATCCGACCGCGATCACGGTTGTGTACGTCGAGGTCCTTATTATTGTGCGTGAACTGGATGCGATCGCCGGTCGAGAACTCCCGCGAAAGGCTGGTGTAAACATTGACTCCGCGCAAACGCTGCGGATTGTAGGCCACCTGCTGGCCATCTGCTCTGGCAACGGTGACTCGATTGTTGGCGGGATCGGTCGCGACGACCGTGGCGTAGCTGTTTCTTTCCAGGCCCAGCTGTTGGCTGCCACGAATGTACTGCACGGTGTCGCCGGGGTTGTACCTGGCGGCCCACGCTCGATCTGCGCCGGTCATGTCGTTTCGAGCCACGAGCACCGGAAAAGAAACATTCTCTTTTCCAAGTGCGCCAGAGGCTTGTAACTCGGCCCTCACGGCCTGATTGATGTCTCGCCGGGAAGCGTTGTCGGGAGAGACGATCAAAGTCTTTTCGGGGTTCGAGGCGTAGTCCCTGGCAATGGCGGCAATGCGCTCTTGCGGATTGGAAATCTCGGTGATGCGCCCCTGAGATTGCAGCAGGGAGATGCCGGTGT
>PLBY01000108.1 GCA_003134655.1 Acidobacteriaceae bacterium | reverse complement strand
TGGTGTCCCTACCGCGATCGCCAACCATTGGCACAGTGTGCGGCGTACCGACCATCTCCTAAAGTGGGGATGGGGTCGGTCTACCCTACGGCACTTTTTCGGATACCCGAATCGAATTCAGATAAGTATTGTAGGCGGGGCCTTTACGGAGTCTCTCGCATACTGTCCCAAGTCGTTTTTCGTTGCAACCGCTGCCACAAACTTTGGGCCTCATACGTTCTTGATATGTGAACGCAAGAAGCATGGCCGAACCAAACGAGATGGAAGTCACCAACACCGAAGGACTGGACGAGATTTTTCGCGCTCACTACGAGCGCATTGCCCGCGTCATTGGCAGGGTCATTCATGACCAGGCCCGCGCGGAGGAACTGGCGGTGGAAGTCTTTCTGAAGTGGTGGCGGAATCCGCAAGCGCACGGAGAGCACGCGGAGGGGTGGCTCTATCGGACCGCCGTACGTGAGGCGTTGGACGAATTAAGACGCCAGACACGCCGGAGCCGATTCGAGCACCTCTTCAGTTTCGTCCGCGAGTCGACTCCAACGCCGGAGCACTTGTACGCCGTCGACGCCGAGCAGCATAGGGTGCGGACCGTGCTCGGGGTTTTGAATCGGCGTCAGGCGGAGCTACTGCTCCTGTGGAGCCAGGGGCTCACCTACCAGGAGCTTGCCGTCTCTCTCGCAGTGAATTCCAACTACGTTGGAAGTCTCGTCAGCCGTGCTCAAGAAGCGTTCCGGAAGGAGTACTTGAAACGATATGGAAACCAATCACGATGACAACTGGGTCGCCAACCGGCTTGCAACGATCGAACCGCAGTGGAGTCCGAACTTCGCGCGTGGGCGCGAATTGCTCGATGCCAAGCTGGCGAAGCCACGCCGCTCTTGGACCTGGATGGCGGCTGCCGCCACTGCTGCCGTGTGCGTCGCGGTGCTCGCATTCCCGGGAACCAGGGCGCTTGCTCAAGAGCTCTGGTACCGGTTTGTCTTGAATCGCGTAGATGTTGTACGGCTCGATCTATCGAAGTTGCCGCTGCACATGCAGGTGACAACCAACGGTCTGGAGCAGAGCGTACAGAATGTGGATGAAGCCGAACGCAAAGCAGGTTTCAGGCCGTATCTACCGTCACCTGGGGTTCTGGACGCGAATCCTGGCATCACGATAACTGGGCCGATTTCGGTAGAGCAGACAATCCACATCCGCGACCTCGAATCTGCTCTCGGCAGGGTGGGAGCAAGCGACGTGCAGGTGCCGGCTGAATGGGAAGGTGCGCGACTGCGCATCGAGATTGGACCCATGGTAGCGGCGAACTATCCTGACAATGTCCATATCCTGCAGGCGCGGCCGATCGAATTCTCCGTTCCTTCCGGCTTTGCGTTGGAGCACTTTGCTGAGTTGGCATTCCGGAGCATCGGGGTTTCCTCCTGGGAATCGCATGCAATGGCCCAGAAGTTCGCAGCCCATCCATCCTGGTTGCTCGATATTCCACCTGATGCGGTGGTGAAGGTCCAGGAGGTTGCGCTGGGGGCTGGTCCGGCGCTGCTGATTGAGGACTTCGACCAGAAGGGTGCGCTTAAGCAGGCGACGGTTGTCCGTAATACGAGCGAACGAATGTACTCAGTGAGCAGTAGAAACCGGGAACTAAGCATGAAGATTGCCAACGCCCTTCCCTAGGCCGCCGGTCGCTGCAAGCCGCCACTACTCCGGCAGTTGTTCAGTATTAGCAACTGCCGGAGAATGACGCATTGGAAACTCCCTAGCGCTGATTTGCTGGGCAGATGAGGGGCGACTCGGAGGGTAACTGTTGAAATCAGGCGTGGCTGTTGAAAAACTCATCCGACAGAAAATCGTCGAAAACACTTTGCAATAGGAAGTCCCACAATCGACGATCTCTGCTTTGGTAGACATTTTCTATCCCCAAAATTTCGGCAGTTTTGAGAAAAGGGGACTCTTTCAACACCCACGCCTGATTACGTCAACTATCATTAAATTGCGGGCGATCTTGCAGGATAGATTTCTTCACGACAATTCGCGGTCAACTCCAGTGTGGCGAGGGTGAGCATTAGTGCTCAGACCTATCGAATCGTGATTTGCTATGGTCGAGATTGTCCTGGTGCGCCCGGCTATCTATGAGGATTTGCGTGCGAGCGTACACACACAGCACGAAGCCAGAGGTCGGCGCACCGGTAACAGAAATGAGGCTGTCCCAATGAGAAAAATAATGTTCGTACTTGCGATGTTCGGTCTTGGCACTTTGTGCTGGGCAGGCTCGGCGCGGGAAGATGCCACCGAACGACTTGACGCCGCCAAACAGGTGGTACACGAAATTATGGGGATGCCTGACAAGGGAATCCCAGAAGAAGTGCTGGAGCACGCGAAGTGCATAGCCGTTGTGCCGCACATGGTCAAAGGCGGCTTTGTGTTCGGAGGCAAAGGAGGCAAAGGCGTAGCTACCTGCCGCACGGCGGATGGTTGGAGTGCGCCGGCGTTCATCACGATTTCGGGCGGAAGCTGGGGCCTACAGATCGGTGTCGAAGCTGTGGACGTGGTACTGATCATTCAGAATGAAAAAGGGATGCAAAAGCTGCTCGAGAGTAATTTCCAAATTGGAGCGGATGCTTCAGCAGCAGCGGGTCCAGTTGGACGGCATGCCGAGGCCGGTACGGATTGGAAGATGGATACAGAGATCCTGACCTACTCCCGTGCCAAGGGTGCGTTCGCGGGGCTCACGGTGGAAGGTGCATCGCTCCGTCAAGACGATGATTCCCGGCACGCGATTTATGGACGCGATGTCACAACTCGGGCTTTGCTGTTGGGCGAAGTGACAGCTCCAGCCGTTGCCCAGCCGTTCCTTGCGGAAATTCGTGGAGCAAAAGCCCAGGCTGTAACCGAAGGGAAAGACAAAAAGTAGGGCTTCCGGACTCGATCTACAGTTGTCTGTCATTCAGCCGAACGGCTGCGTGTTTGAGTGAGAGCACTCCCGCAGGGCAGGAATCACGCGCTTTCGGGCCGTCCCGATTGCCGCCACAATTGCCATGCGCAGGTCTTTCTGAGTGCATTTCTTGGCCGGGCAGGTGCTGTGGCGACCGCGCGGTAGAATGTCGCTACTTTGTTGGGTCTGCTCGACCACTCGAAAGTTAAGGATCCGCTCAGGATTGATCGAGTAGGTAAGTATCCCGTGCATCCCATCCACCACCAAGATGTCCTTACGGGGAGTCCACACTTCGATCAGTTCTCCGCTGTCCGTCTTGTACTTGACCGCGTAGTGGGGCTCGAGGAAAGGTAACTGTAGAAGGTGAACGGTCATGACAGTTCCGGGTCCTACGACGAAGACCGTACTGGGCTGTCGGAAGACCGGCAATTTCAAAGTTTCTTTGCCCCAGGCCGGGGTGAGACACGCAATCAAAGCCATTGTCTGAAGCAGTTTTCGCAGCATCTTCCTCCCCGGAGAGTGAAACCCCTTTTTCAAAGCTGGGCTGAGTGTGTCGTTACCCGGCGACAAATTGTCCGAGATTCTCTGCCCACTCCACGGCCGTTGTCAAGGTGAAAAAATAACCGGGACCTTCTGCCGTCATTTCCACGCCCACTACAGCCCAACCCCTGTCAGCATCAGTGGCGAGCTGTACTTAACCTGGAAACAGCGCGTGCGATTCAGGTGCGCCGAGAACCGACTCGGCGGCGTCCAGGCCGGCACTGGCACGCGAAATCCAGACTGGTTGGCGGATGTGAAGATGCCGCTACGGCGTTGGTCAGTGCTGGCGCAAACATTGCTGCGGTTAATGGTGCAGGGGACACAGCCACCTCAGTCGCCAACAAACTGCGGCGGGACAAGATGCTCCCACTGCTTGTGGCTGGCAGTCCTCCCATTAAACTCAGGAATCCCTCGCGTCCGACGACGGGTCAATTGGCGAAAAATCGCCTCTACACTCAACGACCAGTGGTCAAAACGCGTAATGGCCTGATAACAACAGTTATCGTGAGTAAATGATCACGGTCACAGGTATTGAAACCAATGGCGCGATAGCGCAAACCGCATCGGATTATCCGGTTTTTTCAAACCGCACTACTTGTGCGGTATTTGCACCACGGAATGCCGGTTGATGATTACACGAGTGCGTTCGCGGGTGATGCGGATGCGACAACCAAGGCGATCGGCAACGGCCCGGCACGTATTGTCGCGCACCTGGATCCACGCTACCTGGTCGGGGCCCTCGATCATCCACGCGGTTGCGTTGGTGGCATGGTTGGTTTGATCAAGATAATACGCCGCGTCAAGGTCGATGTCGGCGGCATCGGCGTTCATCTGCTCACAGTCGGCGGGTGCGGCGGAGCCGCCTGCGCAATAGTCTTCGTCGTGCTCAAGCAGGATCTTCTTGTGCGAGTCGCCGATGAAATAACGCGTGGTCACTTGCGGCACGTTGGATTGGGCGGACCAGCGGGTTAACTCCTCAGCAAAAGCCGGTGGAAGCTGGCTCATCTTCAGCGTGTCTTCTTTCACCTGGTGCGAGAAAACAGTGACCGTCGGCGTAGGTTCGCCGTTGGTGGGATGGAAATAGAAGCCGCCGAGAGCGATGCCCTCCTGCATGTCAATCCACATGAAGCCGCGGCCCTGGAGGTAGGGTCCGCTGCGGCCGGAGATTTCAACATATCTTCCGTCGCGGATTTGAACCGGGATTTGCGAATCGGTGAGAACTTTTTCGAGCGCGTCGGTGAGCATCATGTCCCAGCCGTAGTGAAACATCAGATCGGGGATCATGCGGTGCATGAGCTTGTGATACTGCTTGTCGCGAAGCACACGCTTCGCCTCGTGCCCGGCGTAATGATTCAGGAACTCAAGTTGGGCGCTGGGAACTGGGTCGCGAAAGATGGCCTTGTCGTAGTTCGAGGCTGGAACCTGGGGCTCCTGAGAGTAGGTTTGCGTAGCCGGTTCCGGTGAAGTTGCCGGTGGCGTACTTTGTTGCGCGGCGGCATGGTGCGGCATGATGATTGTGGTGGCGAAGACTGCAAGCAGGAAAAAGCGCAGTTTGAGCAAAGATACGCGAGAGGGATGCATAGCGCAGACCTCCTGTTCCAGCACCGGATCGTTTGCATTGTACCGCGATTCGGCAAAATCGTGAACCACCAGGGGTACGTAGTTACATGAAGGCGGTTTCAAGCGCACCTCCGGGCGCTGACTTGTTTAAGGAGCACGATCCGCGTTTGCCAATTCTCAATAAGTGAAATCGCCTGTTAACAACACCTACGTTCTTCTGGCGTCCTTCTTGCGAGCAATGGTGGCTTGGAGCAAGCATCGAATCTCACGCTTGCGGCAAAGTAACTTAAATCAGGAACTCTCGTTCCGGGCCCGGTGTCTTTACTCGTAGTCTCTTGCGATCAACCGATTGTCGGAAGTGCAGGGCAGGTGTGAACTTACATTCCATGCAAACGTTGTCAGCACTGTTGCTCATGTTGAGTTCGCTTTGCTTTGCGCAAACGAATCCGAGGACCGATGGCGCGACGGCTGCCGTCCTTGAAGCGTTTAAGACGCACGATATCGTGATGTTGGGTGAGATCCACAACAATAAACAGGAATACGAGTGGCTCGATGCGCTGGTTGCAAACCCTGAGTTCGCCGATCTGGTTGACGACGTGGTGGTGGAACTCGGAAATTCGCTGTACCAGAAGTCTGTGGATCAATACATTTCCGGGGAAGCAGTTCCCATCGCTGATGTGCAACGCGCTTGGCGCAGCACACTTGGCTTGGGTCCTCCGCCACCAATTTACGGTAACTTATACAAAGTGGTTCGTGAAACAAACATGCGGCGTCGAGGCAAGCATCAGATGCGAGTTCTCTGCGGCGATCCATACATAAATTGGGCGAAGGCAAAGACCAAGGATGACATCGGGCCTTTTTTGGGACATCGGGACCAGTGGTATGCGCAAGTAGTAAAAGACGAAGTAGTCGCCAAACATCATCGGGCTTTCCTGATTGCAGGCTCAAATCATTTTCTGCGTGGACTAGGACACCCAAACTACATTGAACCTGCTCTGCGGCAGGCAGGGGCGAGAACTTTTGTGATAGTGGCCGGTACGAATGCTGTGAAAGGATATGACGACGTGGATCATCGATTCGATTCGTGGCCTGCGCCTTCGATTGCCTTGTTAGCTGGGAACTGGGTTGGCGAGCTATGGACGTTACCCGTCATCTCGGGAGGAACTGAAACGACCAATTCTGATGCGAAACTGAAAGATGCCGCTGATGCACTGCTCTATCTTGGCCCTCGCGACAGCCTGATCGAAGTCTCTGCGCCACGCACTGAAGTTGTCGGCACTGCCTACGGTCAGGAACTTCTGCGGCGAATGAAACTTCTGGGTTTTTACCCCTTTCTTCCAGAGGCCCACAGCCACACGCAGGAGACCCCACAGTTTTCCCGGCCAGAACCCGCCAACGGAACTGAAACGTTTCCGGCTGAGCCAAGAACGATGGACATGGCGCTGCCTCCAAGGCCGCCGAGCCAATAGGTCTCCAAATGGTGTCCGACTAGTTGCCGTCTAACAACTATTGAAACTCCCCATAGCACTCAAAATGCACCGGAGCAGGGATTCTGAGTGTAACGGCCTGCTTTCGACAGTTGCCCTTTATTGGGAACTCCAGTCACACTACAGGTGTCCTTTGTCACTGGAGTCAAAATGCGCTTCTCATATCCGCCGTACCCCTTTTGGTCAGTTTGGATTTATTTATCAACTTCGGAACGATTATTTCTCTTGCTGCTTGGCGGCATGTGCGTCTACTTTCTTTGCTCTGGAGTGATCACGCTGTCGCGCGCCCGGAAAGTGAGAGGATCGCTGGTCCGCGCCGATGCGGAAACCATCTTGGCAGCACTGCGTCAGCGATCTGCGAAGGCGGACAAGTTAAGGGGAACAGCGTTCCTTCTCTTCGGCGTGGTGCTGTTCGAAAACATGCAATGGGCCTATGTGAATATCGACAAGAGCAAGACTCCCGGTGGATGGGTCGTTCTGCAGAACTTCCAAACACATTTTGCATTCGCGTTTAACGTATTCTTCATCCTCTTAATCCTGCACATTTCCGAATGGCTCGTTTCGGCCCTTCTCAACAGAATTGCGGTGCACTTGAAGCCGCAGGGACTGGCGTAGAGACGCCGTTAGGGTAACTGGCGAGAAATCTCGATTACGCTCATCCTATGAGAGAGGATG
>PLBY01000082.1:29172-108958 GCA_003134655.1 Acidobacteriaceae bacterium | reverse complement strand
AAGATTCCGAAGTGGCAGTTCGAAAAGTTTCCCGGCGCCGACGATACGTTGGGGCCGCAAATGAAGTCCGTAGGCGAAGTCATGGCCATCGGGCGCACCTTCAAGGAAGCGCTGATGAAGGGAATCCGCTCGCTCGACACCGGCAAGCGCGTGGGCGGCGAGAAGATCGAGCCCAAGATTCTGACCAAACGGCTGGTGACGCCGCATCCGGAGCGGCTCGCCTACGTCCAATACGCCCTGCGCCAGGGACACACGGTGAAGCAGATCGCGAAGATGACCTCGATGGACCCGTGGTTCCTGTATCAACTCAAGGAAATCAACGACCAGCAACTGGAACTGGAAAAGCATCCGATGGAGTCGATTCCCACGGAAGTGTTGCGCGAATCGAAGCGCATGGGATTCTCCGACGGGCGTCTGGCCGCGGTTTGGAGGCTGGATGGGCAGGAGAAAGTGCGGCACTTGCGCAAGAAACACGGCGTGATGCCGGTCTACAAGCGCGTTGACACTTGCGCGGCAGAGTTCGAGAGCTTCACACCGTACCTCTATTCGACCTACGAAGACGAAGACGAAGCTGCGCCGACCGACAAGAAGAAGGTAATCATCCTCGGTAGCGGCCCCAATCGCATCGGGCAGGGAATTGAGTTCGACTACTGCTGCTGCCATGCGTCGTTTGCGCTGCGCGACGACGGGTACGAGACGATCATGATCAATTGCAATCCTGAGACCGTCTCGACCGACTACGACACCAGCGACCGACTCTACTTCGAGCCGTTGACGTTCGAAGATGTGTGGGCGATCTACGAGCACGAGACATCGACGGGCGCGCCGGTGGGCGTGATCGTGCAGTTCGGCGGACAGACTCCGCTGAACCTGGCGCTGCCGTTGAAGAACGCAGGCGTGAAGATCATTGGGACTTCGCCCGAGTCAATCGACCTGGCCGAGGACCGCAAGCACTTCAACAAATTGCTGGAAGAGTTGCAGATTCCGCAAGCGCCCGGCGTCATGGCCACCTCGATCGAAGAGGCCATCGCGGGCGCGGGGCAGATCGGATATCCGGTGTTGGTGCGGCCTTCGTATGTGCTGGGCGGCCGCGCCATGGTGATTGCGCATGACGAGGCTGCGATCATCCGCTACATGAAAGAGGCGGTGGAGTACTCGCACGACCGCCCGGTGCTGATTGATCACTTCCTCGAGGATGCGATTGAAGTTGACGTAGATGCGCTTTCGGACGGCGAAGACGTTGTCATCGGCGGAATCATGCAGCACATCGAAGAGGCTGGCGTGCACTCCGGCGATTCGTCGTGTGTGCTGCCCGCGGTCGACATTCCGCAGCCTCTGCTGGAGCGCATGCGCGACTACACGTTCAAGCTGGCGCGCGCTCTGAAGGTGGTTGGGCTGATGAATATTCAGTTCGCCATCCCGCGAGGAAATGGTACTGCGAACGGGGATGGCGACAAGGTCTACGTGCTCGAAGTGAATCCGCGAGCCTCGCGCACCGTGCCGTTCGTTTCCAAGGCGACTGGCGTGCCGATGGCGAAGATTGCTGCGCGACTGATGACCGGTCGCAAGCTGCGAGAATTCTTGCCGGAGTTCATCGATCGCCGCGCCGATCTCGATACGGGTAGCCACTTCTACGTGAAGTCTCCCGTATTCCCGTGGAACAAGTTTCCGGGCGTCGACACGGTGCTCGGGCCAGAAATGAAATCCACGGGCGAAGTGATGGGCGTCGCCGACAACTTCGGCGAAGCCTTCGCCAAAGCACAACTCGCCGCCGGACAGAAGTTGCCAACGCAGGGAGCCATCTTCATCAGCGTGACCGACCACGACAAAGCGTACGTTGCCCCGGTCGCCCGCAAGTTCGTGGACATGGGGTTCAAACTCGTGGCCACGGCGGGCACAGCCGATGTGATCGAAGCAGCCGGCATGAATGTCGAGCGCGTCTACAAAGTGAAAGAAGGCCGGCCGAACGTGGTCGACTTCATCAAAGGCCAGCGCATTCAACTCATTGTGAATACGCCCACCGGACTGGAACCCTGGTTCGACGAAAAGGCGATTCGCCGTGCAGCAGTGACGGCGCGCATCCCAACGATCACGACGCTGGCGGCGGCACGGGCAGCCGCAGAGGGTATCGCGGCACTCCAGCGCGGGGAAGTGAATGTGAAGGCGCTGCAACACCTGCATGCGGAGCGGGGCGCTAATGTCCGGCCTTTAGCGGGATGACCTGCTCTCGCGGGTCCGTTTCCGGTTAGAATTAGCCATGCTGCTACACGGTATTTTTCCTCCCATTACCACGCCGTTCTATCCCGACGGCAACGTGTATTACAAGAAGCTCGAATCCAACGTGGAGCGCTACTCGCGCACGCCCGTGGCTGGCATTGTCGTGCTGGGCTCGACGGGCGAGGCGATCCTGCTTTCGGATCAGGAGCGGCGTGACGCACTGAAGGTGGCGCGAGCGGCTGCCGCGCCCAACAAAGTTTTGATTGCCGGCACCGGTATTGAATCGGCGATCGAGACGCTGCGGCTCACCGAATACGCCGCCGAACTGGGCTACGACGTCGCCATGGTGCGCACGCCGCACTACTACAAGAAGCAGATGCAGACGGCCAACCTCCTCGCCTTCTACCGTACCGTCGCCGACCGCTCCCCGCTGCCCGTCATCATCTACAGCTTCCCGCAAGCCACTGGGTACGACATACCAGCGGAGGTGGTGATCGAGCTAGCCGGACATCCCAATTTGATCGGGATCAAGGAATCGAGCGGCGACGTGGAGAAAGTTCGCAAGATGGTGGAAGGCACGCGCCACGTCAAGCGGAGCGCTACCGTCACCGAGACGTTTGATGCGGTCACGCCGCGCATGCTTGCCGCTGCGGCCGCAGGATCCAGCTCCGAGGGCGGGGAACTGGTGCAGGTGGGCGGGATCTCGGGCCCTGCCAGCAGCAAGCCCTCTTCGTCTGCTGTCACCGTCGTGGGCAAGATGAAGACTCGTCAGAAGGAAGTGGGATTCCAAGTACTGGTTGGGGCAGCGCACAAGCTGCAGCCCTCGCTCGACGCCGGGGCCGTCGGCGCCATTCTCGCCTTCGCATGCCCGGCGCCCACGGCCTGCTACGAGATCTATGCCGCGTGGAAAGAGGGAGACGCAGAGCTTGCCCGCCTAAAGCAAGAACGAATCGCGAGGGCTGCGCAGCGAGTTGGCGATCTCGGCGTTCCCGGATTCAAATACGGCATGGATTTCAACGGCTACTTCGGAGGGCCATCGCGGCTGCCGTTCCTCCCGCTGACGGCGGACGTGAAGTCGGAGATCGAACTCATCCTCGCCGACGTGAGAAACTGAGTTGCCAAGCCCGTGAAGAAGAAACAATCCTCACGGCCCAAGCTCCCGAGGGTTTCCGAGGAGATGAAGGCGTGGTCTGCCGCGATGGTGAGCGAAGTCGCGGGATGGCCCCGAGTCAGCAGACGCTCTTTTTTCGGGCTCACTGCCCTCTACCGCAAAGACAGAATCTTCGCCCTGTTGCCCCGCACTCACGGGATGGAGACCGCAAACTCGCTGGCCTTCAAGTTGGATCCCGCGACACCAACTGTCCGCGCGCGTCTCGATGAAGATCCACGCGTCGCGTCGACTCAGATGGGGAAGGCACGCTGGTTCACCTTTGAACTTTCTTCCGACTCCGACCTGCACACCGCCCTCGAATGGCTCGGAGCGGCCTATGAGACGGCCGGGAAGAATAAGAAATCAAGCTAGTTGCGCTGCACTTGTGATTAGGATCACAGCGGCGTATACTTTGTTCGAACGAACGTTCGAATTAGTCCGGCTCGCTTCGAGACTATGGGGAGTCCCTCCACCGCAACCCGAGTTCCCGCACGACGGCACCGCGCACCGGCCGCGCCGGCCACGCGCTATGACCGGCGCCTGGCTGAGATCCTTTCGCATGCGACAGAAGTCTTCTGCAAGAAGGGATACGAAGGGGCCTCGATGCGCGATCTCTCGCGCGAGAGCGGTATGTCGCTGGCAGGGCTCTACTATTACTTCGAATCGAAAGAGCGGCTGCTGTATTTGATCCAGAAGCACACGTTCACTACGATCGTGCAGCGACTGAAGGCGCGACTGGAAGGCGTGAGCGATGCGGAAGAACGCATCCGGATTTTCATTCTCAATCACCTGGAATATTTTCTGGCGAATCAGGCGGCCATGAAGGTGCTTTCGCACGAGGCCGAAGCGCTGAAGAACGGTTTCGCGTCGGAAGTCGCAGCCATCAAGCGGGAATACTACCGAATCTGCGTGGGCCTGCTCGACGATCTGAAGACCGACCGCGGTCTGCAGTTCTCCACGCGCATCGCCGTGTTAAGTCTGTTCGGAATGATGAATTGGATTTACACCTGGCACAATCCGCGTGTGGACGCGGATGCGGCGTCGATCGCGAACGAAATGGGCGATCTTTTCCTGCGGGGCGTGATGGCGGATGGCAAGAAGCGCAGGGATGGGCGGTAAAGCGAGAACTGTTGTGGCGCCGGGACCAGCAGATTCCTCGCTTCCCTCGGAATGACAACGAATTAGAACGTCTCGGAGAGATTTAAGGAGAAGAGCGACATGGCAACCACAGTGCAGCCCACAACCGGAGAGACCACCCGCCAACTTGTCAACTATCGCACCGACGGCGGCGTCGCAGTGATCGAGATGTGCGATCCCCCGGCGAACACCTACACCTATGAAATGAACCGTCAGTTGGACGAAGCGATCCTCAAGGCGCGCATGGACAACGACGTCTATGTGATCGTGATGACCGGCGCCGGCGAGAAGTTCTTCTCCGCGGGCGCGAATATCAAGATGCTGACCAGCGTCGATCCGACTTTCAAGTACTACTTTTGTCTGCACGCAAACGAAATGCTGCTCAGGCTGGAACACACGCCCAAACTGGTGATTGCGGCCATCAACGGTCACTGCGTGGGCGGTGGACTCGAGATCGCCATGGCGGCCGACCTTCGCATCGCGCGCAAGGAGTCAGGGAAGATTGGCCTTCCCGAAGTCAACCTCGGCGTGCTCCCCGGTACCGGCGGCACGCAGCGGCTTTCACGCATGGTTGGGAAGAGCAAAGCCATCGAACTCATGGTGACCGGCAACACGTTCTCGTTCGAGGAGGCGCAGGAACTCGGAATCGTGAACGATATTTTCGAGCGTGACGGCTTCATGGAGAACATCATGGAGTACGCCAAACAGTTCTGCCCACCCAACAAGGCATCGAAAGCCGTGGGCCGCATCAAGCGCGCGGTACAGACAGGCTGGGAGATTCCGATGGAGTCAGCGCTGGCCGTCGAGCGCGAGAACCAGCAGTTGCTCTTCCAGAGCGAGGACGCGAAGGAAGGCCTGGCGGCGTACGTGGAGAAGCGTCCGGCGGTATTCAAGGCGAAGTAACGCCGAAAAATAGAGGTCAATATGCCCGGCAAAGTAGCAAAGATTGGAACCTTTAGTGACTGGATCGGTTTGTTCAACGACTGGCGCAAAGACATTGGCGTGAACACCGCCGACATCGATGCCTTCCACTTCGACACGCTGTATGGCGCGATCGACACCGAAGAGATCGAGTTTGGTTCATACAAAGGCCGCCGCAAATGGGAGAACCTGCGCCAGATTCCCACCCAGCAGATGCGGGATGCGCTGATGAACATGATTGTCTACCAGGGCGACACCGAGTTCGCCAGCGTCGAGCAACAGCGCAACCTGCTGGAGAACGCGCCCACCGAGTGGGACCGTCGCGCCATTACCCGCGTGATGATCGAAGAAATGCGCCACGGCTGGCAGATGTGCGCTCTCCTGGTCGACCATTTCGGCTACTCGGGCAAGGTCGAGGCGCAAAAAATGCTGGAGCGGCGCTCGTTCGAGAACAAGCGACTGCTGGGCGCGTTCAACGTCGACGTCGATAACTGGATGGACTTCTTCACCTACACCGACTTTGTCGACCGCGACGGCAAATTCCAGCTGCAGATGCTGAAGTATTCCGCCTTCGCTCCGCTGGGGCGTTCCATGTCATACATGCTGCGTGAGGAAGCGTTCCACATGGGAGCGGGCAACGACGGGCTCCGGCGTATCGTCGAGGCGGGGGTAGTCCCTGCCTGGCTGATTCAGAAATATCTCAATAAGTGGATTTCAAGCTCGTACGACCTGTTCGGCACCGATCATTCCTCATCCGCGCACTGGGCCTATGTGTGGGGCGTGAAGGGACGTTATGATGAGCCCAAGAACGACAAGGCTCCCGACCTGGACGACCTGAACGATTACAACCGCAACCTCTATCGCGAAGAAGTGGCCGGACTGATTGAGCGCTTCAACAGTGCGCTCAAGCCGGGCGAGCCGAAACTGTATGCGCCCCACATCATGTTCAATCGTGCCATTGGGAAGTGGGCCGGACAGAAATTCCACGCCCAGACGGGCGAAGCGCTTGACGACCGCACCTACGAGGGGCACATGACAGAGTACATGCCATCCACGGCGGACAAGAAGCTCTTGCTCGACATCATCAACAACGAGAAGAAGTGGATCGCCGAGAAGACTGGTGCGCGCGATCCGCTCTCGACCATTGGGGAAGTGCGGAAGTCGGCGATCAACCTGTAGGCGATCCATGACAGCAACGTCTACGCATCCCAAGCTCGGCCGACTCTCACTGGCGATCGACGGCCCTGTTGCGCGAATCGCACTGCGCAATCCGCCGCTCAATGTCATCGACATCGCCATGATGGAGGAGTTGAGCGTTTCTCTGGCGAAGATCGAAACGCGCGAAGACGTGTGGGTGATTGTCCTGAGTGGGGAGGGCAAGGCGTTTTCGGTGGGCGTGGACGTAGCCGCTCACACACCCGGCCAAGTCGAGGGGATGTTGCAGAAGTTTCACGCCGTCATCCGAGCGCTGGTTGCCGCGAAGAAGGTTACGATCGCCGCCGTGCATGGGTATTGTCTGGGTGGCGGTGCCGAACTGGCGATGATGTGCGACATGGTCTACAGCACGGAAGCGGCGCAGTGGGGATTTCCAGAGATCAAGCTGGGATGCTACCCCCCCGTGGCGTGTACCGCGCTCGCCGCTCTTGTCGGACAGAAGAGGGCAGCGGAACTGATTCTGACCGGTCGTACCATTGACGGGAAAGAAGCGGCAGAGATTGGTCTGGCAAACCGTGCCGTGGCCGAGAGTGAACTTCTGGCCGCCGTGGATGAACGTGTTGGAGATTTGCGCAAGCTCAGTTCGGCGGCTTTGGCCGTCGCCAAGAAGGCATCCTACGCGTGGGATTCGATGCATTTCGACAAGGGCCTGGCCCGGGCTGAACGGATCTATTTTGACGAACTAATGAAGACCGCGGACGCTCACGAGGGGATCCGCGCATTTATGGAAAAGCGCGAACCGAAGTGGACTGGAAAGTAGCAGTGGAATACGAAATCACTCCCGAAGAAGTGAAGAGCAAACTCGACGCTGGAGAATCGTTCACACTGCTCGATGTCCGCGAGCCTTGGGAGTTCGAGACTGCCCGGATCGAGGGCGCCAAGTTGATGCCGATGGGCGATGTGCCGTCGAGGGCGCATCAGGAACTCGATCCTGAGGATCAGGTGGTGGTGACGTGCCATCATGGCGTGCGCTCGATGAATGTGACGGTGTGGCTGCGCCAGCAGGGATTTGAGAAGGCACAGTCTATGCGTGGCGGCATCGACGCCTGGTCGCGACGCGTGGATAGCAAAGTGCCGATGTATTAGCAGCGAGCCATGAGGTGTGAGCCACGAGCAATCGGTTGTTGTTCGTCTCGCGGCTCGTAGCTCGAAGCTCACAGCTACCTATGAAAAAAGAACTCATCGAACTGCGGGTCAACGGGCGACCTTACGAGGTCGCGATTGAGCCAAGCGCTCTCTTGCTTGATGTGCTGCGCCAGGAACTGGAACTGACGGGCTCGAAGCGCGGGTGCGATGATTCGTCCTGCGGAGCCTGCACGGTGCTAGTGGACGGCGTCGCCATGATGTCGTGTACGTTGCTTGCAGCCAGCTGTGAGGGGCAAGAGATCACTACGGTCGAGGGAGTCAGCCAGCATGGCGCCCTGGCGGCGATCCAGAAGGCATATGGCGATTGGGGCGGCGCGCAGTGCGGATACTGCACTCCCGGCTTCATCATGACGGTGAAATCCTTGCTGGCGGAGAATCCAGATCCATCAGAAGCCGACGTTCGCGCCGCACTGAGCAGCAACCTCTGCCGCTGCACTGGCTACAGCCAAATGTACGAAGCCATCCGGGCAGCGATTGCTGCCGAGAGAACCGCGGTGTCCGTCAATGAGTAGCCCGGAGAACGGCTTCTCCATTATCGGTAAGCCCACCGCGATGATCGACGCTGCTGGCAAGACCACCGGCGCCGGCAAGTATACCGACGATCTCAGCGTACCCGGCATGCTGGTCGGCAAGATCCTGCACTCGCCGTATCCGCACGCGCGCATCAAGCGTATTGACACGAGTCGGGCCGAGAAGTGCGAAGGCGTGGTCGCGGTTGCGGTGGGGAAGGATGCGCCCAATCCTTACGGTATCCTGCCGGTGGGGCATGACGAGTATCCGCTAGCTCTCGACAAGGTGCGATACGTCGGCGACAACGTCGCCTGTGTCGTTGCCGTTTCCGAGGCCATTGCCGAGAAGGCGCTCGAACTGATCGACGTCGAGTACGAAGTTCTGCCCGCATACTTCGATCCAGAAGGGTCGATGAAGGCGCAGACCGACCTCATCCACGATTCCAAGCCAGGGAATCTGGAGAAGGATTATCACCACGTCTTCGGTGATCCTGAGAAGGGCTTTGCCGAGGCCGATGAAGTGGCCGAGGCACGCTTCATCGCCAACGAAGTGACGCATGCCGCAATGGAACCGCACTCCACGCTGGCGTCCTTCGAGATCGATCCACACACGGGCAAGCCGGGACGACTAACAGTCTGGTCGTCGACCCAGGTTCCGTACTACTTGCAGCACAAGCTGTCGCTCGTGCTCGAAATGCCAATGTCGCAGATTCGAGTGATCAAGCCGCTGGTGGGCGGCGGGTTCGGCGGCAAGAGCGAAGTGATTCCGCTGGAAATCATCGCGGCGGTGGCCGCTCGTAAGGCGCAGGCCCCAGTAAAGATCACTTACACGCGCGAAGAAGTGTTCTGGGCGCATCGCGGACGGCCGCGCACCATCATCGACTTGAAAACCGGCGTGAAGAACGACGGACGGATTACGGCCGTGAAAGCCCGGGTCGTGCAGGACGGCGGTGCGTACTGCTCCTACGGTGTCGTTACCATCCTCTACTCTGGTGCACTGCTGGGTGCGCTCTACGACATCCCCAACATTCAGTATGACGGATACCGCGTGCTGACCAACAAGCCCGCGTGTGGCGCCATGCGCGGTCACGGCACGGTGAATGTTCGCTTCGCGTTTGAATCGCAGCTCGACGAACTCGCTTTGAAGATCGCGATGGACCCGGCGGTGATTCGTCAGCGCAACCTGCTACAGCCGCCTTGCATCACCGTGAATGGCCTGCGGGTGCAAAGTTACGGACTGCCGGAATGCATCGAGAAGACTGTGGCGCGTTCCGGCTGGAAGGAGCGCAAAGGCACACTGCCGCGGGGACGCGGGCTGGGGATCGCGTGCAGCCACTACGTCAGCGGCGCAGCGAATTCAATCATCCGTTCCGATATGCCGCACTCGACGGTGAACATCAAGATCGATCGGGACGGTGGCGTCGTGGTGTACACCGGAGCGTCGGAAATCGGACAGGGCTCCGACACCATGACTGCGCAGATCGCGGCCGAAGTGCTGGGATGCTCGCTGCCCCGCGTCCGCGTAATTGCCGCTGACACCGACTTGACTCCGATCGACATCGGTTCCTACTCCAGTCGCGTCACGTTTATGGCGGGGAATGCAACGTTGCGCGCAGCTACCGAAGTAAAGAAGCTGATTGCGGCAGCCGCAGCTCAGAAAATGAAATGCGCGGTGGAAGATTTAGTTTTTCGCGAGGACCTCGTTGTCAAGAAGGGAAGCGCGCCGCCGGTTGTGAGGAAAGATCAGGCCGAGGAAGTGGAAGTTACCCAGGCAGGAGCTTCGGTCAGCGGGCGAGTCGAGGGCCAGATTTTGCGTGGATCGCTGCAGCAGAAGCGTAAAGAAGAAGGCCCGAAAGACTGGATGACATTCGAAGAGGCGGTCGTGGCTGCCATCGACTTCCACGGGGCGCTCACCGGAACCGGATCCTATGCACCTCCACAAGAAGCTCGCGGCGGCCGCCACAAAGGTGGAGGCGTGGGACCCTCGCCGGCTTACTCGTACTCGGCGCAGGTCGCCGAGGTCAGCGTCGACGAAGAGACCGGCGAAGTCACGGTACACAAGGTCTGGGCAGCGCACGACTGCGGGCGCGCGCTGAATCCAGTTTCCGTGGAAGGTCAGATCATCGGCTCTGTCTGGATGGGCATGGGCCAGGCGCTTACTGAAGAAATGATCTGGAAGGACGGCATGCTGATGAATCCCGGACTGCTCGAATATCGCAGTCCGTCGTCGGTAGAGTCGCCTGAGGTTGAGCCCATCATCGTAGAGAGCATCGATCCCGAAGGTCCGTTTGGCGCCAAGGAGTGCAGCGAGGGATCGTTGGCAGCGACGATTCCGGCGATTGCCAACGCAATCTACGATGCGGTCGGCGTGCGCCTGCACGAGTCTCCCTTTACGCCCGAAAGAGTGCTGGCAGCGTTGCGCGCGAAGAACAACGCCAAGGCGCTGAATCTGACTGGGGGCGTGGACCCAACCTCGCCTACGCGTTTCCGCGAACACGGTGGTTCGCTGTGCTTCAAGGGCAAAGGACCGGAACGGCACGCTCTCGATCCCTCCCGGCGAGAAACGCCGTCGGTCTCAAGGAGCGCGGATTGAGCCTTCCACAATTCAAACTGCTGCGACCGCGCGTCCTCGAAGAGGCCGTGGGCTACCTGGGCGAGCATGCAGGGGAGCTTCGTGTGCTGGCCGGAGGCACCGATCTGATTCCTTCCATGCGGCAGAGGCTTTTCGAGCCTGAGCACGTGCTCGACCTGCGCGGAATTGCCGCGCTGCGAGGGATCAAACCGCAACCCGACGGCGGCGTGGAAATCGGAGCTTTGACGACCCTTCGCGCGATCGAGCGATCCGACTATCTGCGGCAGCATTATCCGGTGCTGCCTGAGGCCGCCGCCACCGTCGCGTCGCCTGTTCTGCGCAACATGGGCACGATCGGCGGCAATATTTGCCTCGACACGCGCTGCCTCTGGTACAACCAGTCGCTCAACTGGCGCAAGGGCTGCGGCTTCTGCATCAAGAAAGACGGTGATCTCTGCCACGTCGCTCCCGGCGGGACCAAGTGTTGGGCCGTTTTCTCCGGAGACACGCCTCCAGCGCTGCTGTGCCTGAGCGCAGAGATCGATATCGTGGGTGCCGACGGAATTCGCCGCATCCCGCTCAGCGATTTCTATACCGGGCTCGGAGACAGCTACCGCAAGCTGCAGCCCAACGAGTTGGTCACGCGGATCTTCCTGCCCGCGTCCTCGGCAGACTACCGCGGTGTCTACCGCAAACTGCGGGTTCGGGGATCAATTGATTATCCGCTCGCCGGAGTCGCCGTGGTAATGAGATCCAACGGACACGTCTCCGATGCCAGGATCGGCATCACAGCGGTCAATCCTGCGCCACTGCTGGTAAAGGGCGTCGGCGAATTGCTGATGGGGAAAGCACTGGACGAATCGCTGGCCGAGGCCGTTGGAGATTTGGCGGCGAGAACTGCGAAGCCCCTAACAACTTCAGCGTTGACGCCGGAGTACCGTCGCGAGATGATCCGCGTCTTCACCAAGAGAGCAGTTCTGGCCGCAGCGGCGAACTGAGTACTCTGTTATTCTTCTGGCGGCCATTTACCCAAACAACTGAGCGCCTAATGATCACCGACTGCCACATTCACATCCAGCCCATGGAAATGTTCAAGCCCCACGCGCTGGAGATGATGAAGAAGAATCGTCCGAACTTCGATCAAATCGTCGAGTTCTGCCGCTCCCCCAAGGCCTTCCTCAAATTCCTGGACGCGAGCGGCATCGACCGCGCCATGCTCATCAACTACGTGGCCCCTGAAGTGATCGGCTTTACCAGCGGGGTAAATCAGTTTGTCGCCGACTATGTGAAGGAAGACCCGAAGCGGTTGCTCTCCTGCGGCAGCCTGCATCCCAAGCACACCACAAACGTGCTGGCCGATGTGGAACACATTCTGCGGCTCGGGCTACAAATGATCAAGATTCATCCGCCGCACCAGTTGCTGTTCCCGAACGACTATCTGAGCGGGGCAAAGGAACTTGAGATCATCTATCGCGCTGCGGAAGCGAATGGCGTGCCAGTGATGTTTCACACAGGGACGTCGATCTTTCCCGGCGCGCGCAACAAGTATGGCGACCCGATTTACGTCGACGACGTTGCAGTCGATTTTCCGAAGCTAAAGATCCTGCTGGCCCACGGCGGCCGCCCGCTGTGGATGCAGACGGCGTTCTTTCTGGTGCGGCGGCATCCCAACGTATATCTCGACATCAGCGGCATCCCGCCCAAGACGCTGCTGAAATACTTCCCGCGCCTCGAAGAAATCGCGCACAAAACGCTCTTCGGCACAGACTGGCCGGGGCCAGGCGTGCCCGACATTAAGAAGAATCTCGACGAGTTTCGCGCGCTCCCGCTCAGCGAGGCGACTCAGCAGCAGATCCTGACGAAGACCGCCCTGACGATTTGGCCTGTCTGATCTGTGAGCCCGTGGGAGAGAGAAAAAGGCCCGCATCGAAATGTGAGCCTTGATCCTTATGCATATGGCCTGCGGTTATTTCCCCGCCTTGGCCCCCGCAGCCTTGGTTCCCATCAGTTCATCCGCCAATGCAGTGGCTCCGTAGATCTTGCGCAAGGCCTCTTGAATGCCTCGCGAATCCACGGAGACGGAGCGCCCCTGCACGTCGCTGAAAGCAAAGTTCCAGGGGAGTGACTCGATGTTGCCGTCGAAGATGATGCCCACGACCTCACCCTTTTTGTTGACAGTGGGTGATCCGGAGTTGCCTCCGATAATGTCGGGTGTGGCGACAAAGTTGAGCGGAGTTTTCAGGTCGAGGTTCGGTTTGGCCTTCATCCAACTCTCCGGCAGGTTGTAGGGCGGCTGGCTGTTATGCTCGGCCGCGTGTTCATAAGCTCCGCCCATATTCGTGGCGAAGGGAATCGGCTTCCCGTTCTCCTGATAACCCTTCACCGCGCCGTAGCTCAAGCGGAGAGTAAATGTCGCGTCCGGAGGCTGGGCAAACCCGCTCTGCGCAAAACGCGCTTTGGCTACGATCGTGCCGTCCCGGCGCACGACCGCGTCGACCTTGTCTTCAAACTGCTTGCGGGCGGCACGGGCATCGGGATCAATCGTGCGCATGACAACGATGAGGGGATCGGTGCTGGCATCAATCGCTGCCTGCCCGCCTCCGTAAAGCTGCTTGCGCACGGCGACATCTTCGAGCTTCGTGTTCGTAATGTAGTCCTTCGCAGCTTCCGCAGGCGTCTTTCCTTGCAGAACCTTCTGCACGTCAGGATTGTCTTTGCCCAGCGCGTCTTGCATCTCGCTGAGCGAGTCTGCGAGCAGAGCGATCTCCAGATTCTTGTAAATCGGCTCAGTCGAGAACAGCTGCTGCTCGAACGAGGGCAGGTTCGAATCGCGGAACTCCCGCATCCGCTCCTGATTCGGTTTCGGCTTCTCCGCCGCGGTGCGCACCAGAACGCGCGCTAACTGGGCCAGATGCGAGTTGAACCCGCGCTGGCGCTCCAGATACGTCAGGTTGGGATAGATGGATTGCTGAACCTTGATTGCCTGAGCGATCTCATCCCAGGGGTCGCCGGCCCCGGCGTTCTTGGGATCAGCCTTGAACGAGGCGCGCAGTTTGGTCTCGTCCGCGGCCTTGGCGTCCATGATTGCCTTATCGAGCAGGCCCGACTGGTAGCCTGTGATGGCTTTCTGCGAGTTCTGCAGCCCAAAAATATCTTCGTTGGCAATGCGGGCATTTTCTTCCGACTGCTTGCTGAACTCCTGCAACAAGGCAATGCGCCGTTGGAAGAGTTTCAGGTTCATGGGATATTGCACATCCCGCAGGAACTCGAGCTGGGCCATGGTGAGCATGCGCCCGGTGTTTCCGGGATGTCCCGAAACGAAGATCAGGTCGCCTTCCTTGACTCCGGTCTGCGACCACTGCAGATAGTTGTCGAGGTGCGCAGGCTTGTCGTTCTCGTAGACCCGGAAGAAAGTGATGTCGAGATCGTAGCGGGGATAGGTGAAATTGTCCGGATCGCCGCCGAAGAAGGCAATGCCGAATTCCGGCGCGAACACCAGCCGGACATCCGTGTACTTCTTGTATTTATAGAGGTTATAGACCTGGCCGGAATAGAAAGTAACAACATCGCAGCGCAGGCCAGTCGCGGTCGAGCAATCTTTCTCGACCTGCGACATATTAGCGCGCTGGGCTTGGTTGGCATCTGCTGCCGACATCTCCGGCTTCACGCCGGCGTTGACCTTATCAGTCACATCCTCAATGCCGACGAGCTGGTTGAGTTCCAGGTTCGGGCATTTAGCCTCTTCTGCCTGCGTCTTGGCATAGAAGCCCGTCTTGATGTAGTCGTGGCCCTCGGTCGAGAGCTGCTGCACGCATCCCGCGCCCACGTGGTGGTTGGTGAAGGTAAGTCCGTCGGGCGACACAAACGAGCCGGATCCGCCGTTGTTGAATCGAACGGAAGACAGGCGAACGTGGTCGAGCCACGCTTGCGTGAGTTCAAAGCCGTATTTGGCCTTGATTTTGTCTTTCGGGGGAGCGTTGTAGAGCCACATGCCTTCGTCGGCTGTCGCCAGAGGCGAAAAGATAAAGGCAAAAGCCAGCATTACTGCGAAAAAGCGTTTCATTGCGGGTGATTCCTCCATGAAGGAAGATGACGAGCTGACTACAATGCTGCGGAGATCTACAGAAGAACCTTTAACTATACGCCCCAGCGAACGTGAGTGGCAAAGCGCGGGATCGCCGATCGGTTCTGTGAAGGCGCGCCAAACGGGCCAATTTGGCTGCTGGCGGCCAGTTCGCGGTTACTCCCAGACGTTACCAGCGGGCGCTTGGAAAGTCGCGCGGGTTTCAGGTATAAAACAAGGTTGCTTCCTCCGCGTCCTCCTCGCGCGGTCCGCAACACTAAAGTCCAGCGATCGAAGCGAGAGACCAATGTCCAGCCTGACCACAAACCACGCCCCCAAAGGACTCGAAGGGGTCGTTGCCACCACATCCAAGATTTGCTACATCGACGGAGATCGCGGTGTGCTGGCCTATCGCGGGATCGACATCCACGAACTGGCCCACCAGTCGAATTTTGAGGAGACGTGCTACCTGTTGTGGTTCGGAAAGCTGCCCACCCGCCGCGAACTGCGCGAACTGCATGAGCGCCTGGCGGAAGAGCGCAAGTTGGACGCCTCAATTATCACTTTGCTTCGGAATGCGCCCCGTCACGCTTTACCCATGGACGTGCTTCGAACCGCGGTCTCGGCGCTCTCGTTCTACGATCCGCAGGAGAAGAGCAACGACGCCAAAGCCAACGTGGACAAGGCGATTCGCATCACCTCGCAGATCGCGATGATCGTCGCTGCGTATGACCGAATTCGCAAGGGACATGCTGTGGTCGAGCCTGACCGCGCGCTTTCCCATGCGGCGAATTTCCTGCTCATGCTGAACGGCAAGCAACCGTCGCCGACGGCAGAGCGTGCACTCGATATCGCACTGATCCTGCACGCCGACCATGAACTCAACGCCTCGACGTTTGCCGCGCGCGTGACTGCGGCAACGCTGTCGGACATGCATTCCGCCATCACTTCTGCAATTGGCGCTCTCAAGGGACCGCTGCACGGAGGGGCCAACGAGGCGGTGTTCCTCATTCTGGAAGCGATTGACGCATCTGGCGCCGACCCCATCGATTACGTGAAGGGCATGCTGGCGCAGAAGAAGAAAATTCCCGGCTTTGGCCACCGCGTTTATCACACGGAAGATCCGCGCGCGACGCACCTGCGCGCCATGTCCAGAGATCTCGGCTCCTCCAGCGGGCAGCCCAAGTGGTTTGAGATCTCGCACAAGATTGAAGAGTTCGTGAAGGCCGACAAGAAGCTGAACGCCAACGTGGATTTTTATTCGGCGTCCACCTATCACACGCTTGGCATTGATGTGGACTTGTTCACACCCATCTTCGCCATCTCCCGTGTAAGTGGCTGGGCCGCTCACGTGATCGAACAACTCAACGACAACCGCCTGATCCGCCCGCGGGCAGAATACCTGGGCCCCGAATATCCCAGCCAATACGTACCAATCGACCAACGGTAAGCGCAACAGACCATGTGGGGACGGCCCCCCTTCGGCTGCGCTCAGGGCAGGCTCTCGGCCGTCCAGGCAGGGCGAAGCCCGCCGCATGTACGAAATGCCGTTGTAGAGACGTTGCTTGCAACGTCTCTCTGGCCACCATCGGAAATGCCGCCGCAAGATGTGGGACGCTACGTCGCACGACCCGCAATGTAGAATAGAAGCGGGTTCTGTATGCATCGCATCTACCTCGACAATAACGCGACCACCCCGGTTCTGCCTGAGGTCTTCGAGGCCATGCGCCCCTATTTCGGGGAGCAGTTCGGCAACGCCTCGTCGATCCACCATCATGGGCAGCAGACCCGGGCGGCGGTCGAGGACGCGCGCGAATCAGTGGCCGCGTTGCTGGGCTGCCGAGCTTCCGAGATCGTGTTCACGAGCGGCGGAACAGAGGCTGACAATCTCGCGATTGCAGGCCTGGTCGGAGCCGGCGACCACGTCATTACGTCGAGCATCGAACACCATGCCGTGCTGCTGGCCTGCAAGCATCTGGAAGAGATTGGCGCGGAAGTGACCATTCTGCCAGTGGACGGACGCAGCTTGGTGCATCCAGCCGACGTGCGCCGCGCGCTGCGTCCGAACACGAAGCTGATCTCCGTAATGATGGCGAACAATGAGACCGGAGTTCTGCAGCCGGTCGAGGAGATCGGGAAAATCGCGGCCGAAGCCGGTGTTTGTTTTCATACGGACGCGGTGCAGTCGGCCGCCAAAGTTGCGATTGATGTGACGCGAATCGGCTGCCAACTCCTCTCCATTTCTGGCCACAAGATTCACGCGCCACAAGGAGTGGGAGCGCTCTATGTTCGGAAGGGAACTCGCATTCAGCCGCTGTTTTACGGTGGCCGGCATGAGCGTTCGCGTCGCGCCGGGACGGAGAATGTCCCCGGAATCGTTGGCTTGGGCAAGGCGGCGAAGATTGCGAAAGAAGCGCTCGACCGCGGCGAGGATCAGAAGATGGCCGCAATGCGCGACCGGTTGCAGCAGGGAATCCTCGCGCAGGTAGAGGAGGCCGGGGTAAATGGCGCCGGCGCCCCACGCGTGCCGAACACCGCGAACATCCACTTCGACCACATCGACGGCGAAGCGATGGTCATTGCGCTGGATCTGAAAGGCCTAGCGGTCTCGACAGGTGCGGCCTGCTCTTCAGGTGCGATTGAGCCTTCGCATGTGCTCGTGGCGATGGGTCTCCGAACAGATCAGGCGAGGGCCAGTATCCGCTTCAGCCTGGGCAAGCAGACGGTTGCCGAAGACATCGACTACGCGTTGGCACTCGTGCCGGAGACTGTAGCCCGCCTGCGGGAACTGTCGCCAAAGTACACGAAGCAGGCAGTCAGCACGGAGAGGTGAGTCAAGATACGTTGTCATCCTGAGCGGCGTATTTTGCCGCGAAGGATCCATGCACTTCTGCCGCCGCTGGAAATTGCATAGGTCCTTCGCTTCGCTCAAAATGACAAGCATTTTAGGCTAGAAGCTCAGGAGCTAGAAGTTGAGTACCGAAACGATCGCCGTAGCCATGTCGGGTGGTGTGGATTCTTCCACCGTCGCGGCCATGCTCCGCGCCGACGGACACAACGTCATCGGCCTCACCATGCAACTCTGGGACCAGCGACGCCTCGCTGGCAAGGAGGGCATGCCTGAGTCGGTGCAGGGGCGCTGCTGTTCGCTCGACGATGTCTACGACGCCCGGCGCGTGGCCCAGCAGATCGGCATTCCTTATTACGTGGTCAATCATGAGGAGCGTTTCGAGCGCGACGTGATTCGTCCGTTCGTCGAGGAGTACGTTTCCGGGCGAACACCCATCCCCTGCAGCCTGTGCAATAATCACTTGAAGTTTGACCAGTTACTCATTGTGGCGCAGCAGATTGGGGCCGAGCGAGTTGCCACCGGCCACTACGCTCGTGTGGCCTTTGACGAGGCCCGGGCCCGCTGGCTGCTCAAGCGTCCCGCGGACGCGAGCAAGGACCAGACCTACTTTCTCTTCGGCCTGACTCAGGAACAGCTCAGCCGAACGATCTTCCCGCTGGGAGACATGACCAAGCCCGAAGTTCGCGAACTCGCCCGCCATCACGGTCTCGCGCTCGCCGAGAAACCCGATTCGCAGGAAATTTGCTTCGTCCCGGGCGGCGACTACAAGCGCTTCATCGACGCTTACCTTGCCGAGCAGGGTGAGGCCTTGCCCGACACCGCCGGCGACCTGGTGACCGCGAACGGAGAAGTCATCGGCGAGCACGCTGGCATTCACAACTTCACCGTCGGCCAGCGCAAGGGACTCGGCGTGGCCACGGGCTCGCCGCTCTACGTGATCCAGATCAGCGGCGTGAACAAGCAGGTCATCGTGGGCGGCGAAGAGCATCTCTACTCGCGTACTTTGCGTGCCCGCCGCGTAAACCTGATTTCCGTCGATGATCTGCGCGAGCCGATGCGCGTGGCCGTGAAGATTCGCCATCGCCACGAGCCGGCGAGCGCCATGATAGAGAGAACGGGCGACGACGAAATCCTCGTCACCTTCGACGAGCCCCAGCGCGCCATCACGCCTGGGCAGGCCGCAGTTTTCTACGATGGTGACATCGTTGTCGGCGGCGGCTGGATCGCGTAGTAACGAAACCGCCGAATATAATCCCCCGCATGGCATCTGCAAATCCCTCACTGCCAATTCCACACACTGCAACATCCGCGCCGCCTCCCTCCTTTTGGAGCACCCAGTCCGGCCCGCTCAAGCAGGGAATCAAGACCGGCCTCGCAGGTACCATCACTTATGCCATCTACGCCGGCTTCAATCTGCCGCAGGGATACTGGTCGGTCTTCGCCGCGCTGGTCGTGACACAAGCCAATCTCGGCGCATCGTGGAAGGCAGCGCTGTACCGCACGATCGGTTCGACCTGCGGAGCGCTCGCCGCAGCGCTGCTCATGCCGATGCTCGGTAACGGGCTAGTCGGCGTGGGCGTCGTGCTATTCCTTCTCGCGACTTTGTTCGGATACCTGACTTCGCTTCATCCGGCCTTCACGGCCGCAGGCTTCACCGCCGCATTAATCCTCGTCTTCGGCGGGCAGGGAGAGCCTTGGCACATGGCATGGCTGCGCGTGCTCTATACGATTCTGGGAGCGTTCGTTGCATTCGGCGTGGGTGCGCTGCTCTGGCCAGTTCACGCACGCGTCGGATTGCGCCACAAACTTGCCAGCATTCTCGACGGCGCCGGCGCTCTCTACCGCGCGGTCACCGCCGCTGCACTGCAGGGAATCGACAACGAGCAACAGGTCCGCGAACTCGACCGCCAGTTGCACGACTTGCGCCGCGGCATCACCCAGCAGATGGACGAAGCGAAAAGCGAACTCGCATTTTCGCGATTCAACCAGGGCGCTTTCCAGTCCTTCGTCGACGAAGCCGACCAAGTCCGGAGGCGCTTGACGGCGATGGCCGAAGACAGCTCTCTCTATGTGCGCGTACAGTTGCAGCCCGACCTGATGCCCTCGCTCCCCGCGCTGGTCGAGCGAACCGCGCAGACGTTTGCGTTCCTGGGTGAAGCGGTGCGAAAACCCGGCGCGGCTTTGAAATCAGCCGACCTCGACGCGGCGATCTCCGACCTCGACGCAGATCTGACCCAACTTCGCGAGCAGCGCGTCACTACTCCTTTCGCGCTGGACCGCATGCTGCCCTTCTGGGCGCTGGTGTTCAATTTGAGGGAAGTGGCGCAGGACTTGAAACAGCTCGCCTCAACGCTGCCGGAACTTGCCTGAAGAACGTTCCGTAGAGACGTAGCTTGCTACGTCTTGCTGGCGGCGTTCGAAATGTTGGTGAGAGAGACGTTGCAAGCAACGTCTCTACGGAGCGCTTCGAGAAACGGATTGCCGGAAGACTGCAATCTCTTTTCCAGCCGCGCCGTGCAGTCGCACTCGCCGCAGGCCCAGGGCTCAGTCCCATTCTCGTCGCGGCATTTGCGGCGGTCGTGGGCATCCTGCACGCGCGTCAGATCGAAGTACTGTTCCCAGTAGGGCTGCTCTTCCTGCAACGGCGTCGGGCAGTAGCAGACCTCCACCCAGCGCGCCGTCTGATCCTCACAAACGCGTGCCTCCTGCATGTTACGCAGATACTCGCCCTCGGCGACTGATCCCCGGCCAAGCGTCTCCCGCTCAATCGCGCTGAGCAAATCTGCCTCACGACCGGGTTTCACGAGGGCTCGGACCAGATAACGCATTCAATACTCCTACTGCAATCCCGCTTGCGCGAGCATTGCCAGAAACTGACTCCGCGTGCGCATGTCGATCGACTGCGCCACCATCTTGCCGCTGCGGTCGTACACAAAGCTCTTGGGAATACCCTCTACGATGAAAAGATCGTTCACCTTGCGCCCCGGATCGAGCAGCACGGGATAGCTGACCTTGTGCTCGGCAAGGTATGGTGAAACCTTCGCGGCCTCTTCATCAGAAATCGCCAGCACGACGAACCCCTGATCCTTGAACTTGTTATACAGGGCGTCCAGGTCGGGCATTTCCTTGCGGCACGGCGGACACCAGGTGGCCCAGAAATTCACCAGCACCACCTTGCCCCGCAGTTCCTGCAGATGCCACTCCTTGCCCTGTAAGTCCGAGAGTGTGAAGTCAGCGCTCTGCCGTTTGGCATCGTCCGCTTCCAATTTTGCCATCGCCTCCGCAAACTGAGGGTTGTCCGAAGTCGCCTGCATATGCTCGTAGCGCACCAGAGAGGCCAACTCAACATATAAAAAATCAGGCTGGCCGGGTTTTCCGGCCGCAGGCTGTTCGCGCAAAGCTGCGGCGAGAGTGGTCGTGACTTCTTGCAGAGTGTCTTTCCCAAAGTCGCCTTCAGTGGATAATTCTGCCAACGTCCCAGCCAGTTTCAGCTTGTTGGGGACGACTGGCAGTGCCCGAATCTGCAGCGCGAGATCCTTGGTCGTGTGAACGCGCACCGTGTCATCGAGTTTGCGCAAGCCGCGCAACTGTTCGACGATCGGCTTCTCCTGATCGCTCCAGACAACTTTCTCCTGAGCCGGGACAGAGACCGCGAGAAGAATCAGCGCGCCGCTCAGAAGAATGCTTTGAATGACACCACGACTGGGAAGAAAGAAAAAACGCAGCATGAGGATGCCTAACCTACGGTGAGAAGAATCGGGATGAACTGCGCGCAGCCGCGGTCTAGATAAACATCTCATCCTGCGGCACCGGACGACGCTCTTCGCGGCTGCCGCCGTTTCGGCGCCCGCGTCCGCCAAACAAAAACTCCAGGCCAACCGAGATTCCCTGCATGATCCCCGAAAGCTGACGAATCGGCGAAACGACAGTGCTGTGGACCATGTCCGTGGTCTCTTCCACGCGATCGAGCGTTCGAGTCAGCAGTTCGTCGGCGCGAATGATCTGCAGCCGGCCGCGGTCCATCGCATCTTTCACGGTTGCGTCTGCGCGTTGCACCTGGTCGCGCAGGATCGTGGTGGACTGCTGCAGGTTGTCGGCGATCACCTGGAGCTTAGGGCGGAATTCGCTCAGCATGGCCTCCGCCTGCTCGACGGTGGGCAGGACTTTGCCCTTCACTTCCGTTGCCAGGGCCTCAATGTGCGCACTGCTCTTGCGGATGGCCACGTACATAGCCACCAGGACGCCTGCCTGTAACAGGATCGCGATCGCAGTCAGGGCGATAAACCAAGGAGTCAGATTGTCCATAAGCGTGCTCCGGCAACTACCATCGAGCGCCTGCTCGAAAGGAAAGCCGGCGCGGCTGTGCCTATAAACCTTTGGGCGCGCCCGTCTCCGTGGCTTCGTGATAGGCCTGACGACCAGCCTCGTAGGCGGCGCGGAACTGCTCTTTCTGGGTGTTGACTACATCGCGGCCCTTGTCGGCCCACTGTGCAGCTTGTTCGCGCGCTTCTCGCGCACGACTGCGAACGTAGTCACGGCCTTCCTCGGCGCGCGCACGCAGTTGTTCGCGCGTCTCGCTGCCCGAGCGCGGCGCATACAGCACTCCAGCCAACGCTCCCAAACCGAGTCCTGCCAAAAACCAAACGAAACTATTGCTGTCATGATCCGACATAGCGATGCCTCCGAGAAAGAATGCCTCAATCGGATGTTACATCCTCTGTCAGGCAAATACAATTACCGGGGACTCTGTAGATAGGGTTGGACTCTACAGGGGCTGGCCGGCGATTCGATGCACGAATCGCCGCGCTGAATTCCAAACTGACTGGCCGCTGGTGCGCTTACTTCTGTTGCGTGGGTGGTGTAACGGGCTTCTGCGCCGGGGCAGGCTGCGTCTTGACCGGTTGCGACTTCAAATCTCCCAGAACGGAGGTCGGTCCGCCGCGCCGGGTTGCGTACACCGACAATGCTATGGAGGTAATCATGAACGCCACAGCCGACCAGGTGGTGGCTCTGGAAAGCGCGCTGGCCGCGCCGCGCGGACCGAACGCCGTCTGGCTGCCCTGACCGCCGAAAGCCGCGGAAATGTCGCCGCTCTTGCCGCTCTGCAGCAGAACCACAATGATGATGAAGAAGCAAACCAGGATGTGGATCGTCGTAATGAGGTAAATCATAGGTTTGGATGTTTTCCTAACGCTCAAGGCGATGTTGTGGTTCCAGCAATCTCGTGGAGTGGCGCTATCCACGGTGAACCAAGAAATCATGGTGCGGAAGGGGGGATTTGAACCCCCACGCCTTTCGGCGCCACCCCCTCAAGATGGTGTGTCTGCCAGTTCCACCACTTCCGCAAATTAAAAACTGCTTTGTTTTCAATTACTTACAACTACAACTTCAACCCTTCGCGCCGCCGACTGTATGCGTTTTTGTATGCACCTTTTGCATCCGCACTACCCCGACCGCGCCAGCCTCTGGTTCCGCTAGGCCGACTGCGCCGGCTTCTTCTTCCGATTGATCCGGCCGAACGCCCGGCTGACCGACTCCGCCCGAGGGTGCACATACCGCATCGTGGTCTTGATGGTGTCGTGCCCGGCGATGTACTGCAGCGTAAAAGCGTCCGTATACTCCCCGGCCTCGGTCAAAAACGTGTGGCGAAGAGTATGAAGTCCGGCGTCCGGATCGACCTTAATCTTATCACGGGCCAGCTTCTCCCGGAGACGTCCCATCTCGGATTCGAGCACCCAGGGCTCAAGTTTCAAGTCCGGGTGACGGGGCTGGCTGAATACGTGCCGGCACCTGGATTCCAGGACCAGCCGTTCGAGAACCTCTTTCACTTCTTCATTGATTTTCAGGACGCGCTTCCTGGCCCGCCGCTTCAATCCGCGCTTGATCACCAGGTCTCCCCAGTTGCCGTCTTCATCGAGCCGTTTGCGGATGAGCACGCAGTCCTTCTCGAGGTTCAGCATTTCGACCCGCGTGATGCCCGAGTTGCGCGCCAGAATCGATGCCGATCGCAGAGGCTCTTCCGCGTTCTCAACCCACTGCTGATAGTCCTTTGGGTCGAAGACGTATTCCACCTGCCGCTCATTCGGGTACTGCTCGATGACGGGGGCGCGGTCGATGATCTTCAGCTTCCGCCAGGCGTAGCGGAGCGCCTTTCTGAGTGTTGCCAGGTAGCGATTGACCGTCGTCTTTCCCACCCTGCCGAGGGCCCAGAATTTCAGGCGCTCGATCACCGCTTCATCGATCCGGTCGAGGGCGAGGTCCCGCATCTCCTCGAACGCCAGCATGATCTGGTAATTGCCTTTGTAGAATTTCACTGTGCCCGGATGGTCGGCGTGCTGGGTTTCAATCCAGGTATCGAACTGGGCCTGGAACTGCTTAAACGTGGGGACCAGCGGCTTGTCCGGGTCCACTAGCCCCACTTCCCGCTTTATGATCTTAGTCCGGTAAGCAGAGGCGTAGCTCAGCGCCTCGCGCTCGTTCTTGAGGTGCGTGGACTTGACGTGGGTCTTGCCGTCCAGATCGAAATCGAAGTAGTAGTACGAGCTTCCGGGACGTTTGAAAACGCGCATGAGCTTCAGTCGGATGCCGGGTGAGTGTTGTACGCGATAAAGTCCCGGATGGTATCAGGGCGAAACAGCACGCGTCCGCCGACTTTGACGCGGGTGATTTTCTTGCGCTGCACCCAATTCCGCAGCGTGCTCTCGGAAATTCCCAGGATCTTCGCGGCCTGCTGAATGTTCAGAAGGGGCTCGAGGAGTTGAAGCGATGGAGATTGGGCTGGCTCGGCCGGTCTTGGTAGAGTAGCCATGGGCGTAGTCTTCCTTGCGGGACCTTAAGTTCGACCTTAAGCGGCATTTTCGAGCGCGATGTGGCCCGCCTTTTACAAGGGCCACGAGTCGACAGCGGGGCTGGTCCGTGAGTCCTATTTAGACCGAAAGCAGATGTCAGTCAAACGACGCCGGTGCTGGGCATTCAATCCCAGACCTGGTGAGACGATCGGTGCTAGTAACACTCTGTGGCTGCACATCTTAGCTTCCTCCTAACCCGCCCGACAGAAGCCGGCGGAGTGTCACCACCCAAAGTGCGTACGGCAACGAAATTCTTTGCGTTGCAGGATCAGGAGAACTTCATCTTCGCAAAGGGCCAGCGAGGTCGAGGCTCGGCCCCACCTGTCCGACGACTTCCACTGATCCTGACCAGAATAAGGTGTGGGGGATATGTTCTTCCGCGCAAGCGGGATCGTCGTTCTTCACCGAGTTCACCCTGGAACTCACGCGCGCGCGAAGCAGGTCGAGAAGGGCTTTTCAAGTGTCGTGTTGGCGAAAGGGTGCCGCAGCGCTCCCGGCCCTCAATTCCAGCTCAACACGCCACCGCAGATCAGATTTTCGTCGGCAGCACGACGGCGTAAAGCACTGCCAAGTAGTGGCAGACGCTTCCTGCCATTACGAACAGGTGCCAAACGGCGTGGCCATATGGAATCTTTCGAGAGGCGAAGAACACCACACCGACCGTGTACATGACGCCTCCCGCAACCAGCCATCGAAGTCCGAGAGCCGAGACATGTGTCACGAGCGGTCTGGCGGCCACCACTACGAGCCAGCCCATCGCGAGATAGAGGACTGTGGAGAGGACCTTGAAATGGTCTACAAACCAGAATTTGAAGACGATCCCTGCCATGGCGCATCCCCACACGATTCCGAGCAGCGACCATCCCCATCCGCCCCGCAAATTGACGAGCAGAAACGGCGTGTAGGTTCCCGCAATCAGCAGATAGATCGCCGAGTGATCCAAGATTCTCAGCGCACGCTTTAGGTGAGGTGAGGGAATGCCGTGGTACAGCGTCGAGGCCAGGTAGAGGCAAATGAGAGTGCTGCCGTAAATTGCGCAGCCTACGACGTGCCATGCGGTGCCATGTCCAATCGCCATCGCAAGCAAGACCACGAAGCCCGCGACACTCAGGACCAGGCCGACTCCGTGGGTAGTGCTGTTCACGATTTCTTCAAGAGAGATCCGGCGGGATGGTCGATCCACTTTTTCCTCCTCCTGAACCCCATTGTTTCTCTGTGTACCGGACTTAGCAAGAACAATGCGGAGGTGAGGGATAGTGGTCGTGGCGTGTGACGCGGCAAAGGCAACACCGGGACACCATATAATCTGGGTATGGCCGACCGCATTGCGTGTTCGTGCGTCACATGTCCGAAGTGTGGAACTTGGGTTGTTGTCGGACAGCAAACCGAAGGTGGGGAGAACAAGAAAAAGTTCAGAGCAAGCTGCCCCGTGCCAGAGTGTGGGAAGGAATTTGAATTCGAGACTGGCGAGACCCGGGTTTTTGAAGTACCTCTGCCTCTTTTCGAGCGTCGCCACTTTTATCGGTCTGAACTAATATGACTTCTCTGAATCACCCGTTCACACGGCTCAGCATGCGCCGCCGCTATGAATCGTGGTTCGTTCGCTTCGGCGTGGGCGACGGCTCGGGCGCATGGTGCAAACAGATATTTCGCTTCTCAGGAAAAGCCAGCAGGCGTGCTAAAGTGGTGGCAATCATGACGAAGTTGAGGAGTAAGCATTGATTCTGCCCGCGACCGGCTCTAGTGGGCCCTTCAGGTTTGAGCGTGACATGTTCGCCAGTCTCGGTGAACTCCTGCCCGAAAAGTTCACTTCGACACCTGATCGCTTGGTCTATCTTCGCGAACCTACAGTCGGAAATGTCATACCCGACCTTCTTTTCGGCGAGTGGACTGAGGAGCTTCGCCCGCTAAAGCGGAATTTTACTTTCATTGAAGCGTGCATTCTTGCGCTACTTGAGCAGCGCGACGAGTTGCTGGAATCCGAAATATCGCAAATTTTACACCTGAGCGCCCCCGCTGCTGCTAGGGCGTTCAAGCGTATCCAGGAGTCCGGTCTGGTTCTCCTAACTCGTGACGGCAAGATTTCTCTTGATGCCGGTTGCTTTACTAGGGCGCTCTTTGTTACGGCGGTCGAGCTAAAATTGCGCCGCTGGCGCGAGGCTCTCGATCAGGCGGTGAACTATCTCAAGTTTGCGGACCGAGCGTATGTCGTGCTCGATGGGGATCAGATATCTCGGGACAAAGAAATGATTAAGGCGTTCCGTGCGTCTCGCGTGGGACTGTTTATGCTTCGAGCGCGCGGACTGAGTGAGGTGGTCAGCGCGCGAGAGCAGTCGTGTGTCAGCCCTCAGCGTGTTCAAGCTGTGCAGAAACTTTGTATCCGGCTGACGGAGTCGGGCCGGTTACAGCCTAGCATGGGAGCGCCATGCTTGGAAGGCGTTTAACCAGACTGCTTGGTGAGTTAGCTCTGTTTGGCTGGACCCTGTGATACCAATCTTTTGCAGGTTACTTGACCAGACGACCGCCCCTTCGAGCCACCGCTTTACCGTTTCGATCCGTCTATCCGTGCTCTGGCTGGCGATCTGTCCCAGTCTGTACGCTATCTCGTTATAGTGTCCTCCCGCCGCCGCGATGTTGCTCGGCGTGTACTCCCACTCAGGAGGCGGGTAAGTTCCCGATGCAAGTGCTTGCATCAATGAGAGTCCGTCTTTCGTGTCGGTCAGAATTCGGTCTCCGAACTGTTTGTAAGCGCTTTCGATGTCGCTCTGCAGCCCGATGTCTCCCGCTAGTTTTAGGCTGTGATAACGCGGCCTTGCACGGCCTTCCTGGTCTTCGAAGTCCGCGAGCTTCAGCCTGCGCTGGCCCCGATAGTAGCCAGACGACCAAACGGAGGCTCCGGCTGCAGACGCGACTGCCCCGAAGGTGCCTACATAATTGACGAGCGCGGCTTTTCCCGCGCCCCGTACGAGGTCGTCAATGAGCAAAAGTAAGGACCACAATGTGTCCCGACTGGTGCACACATAGCCGCTCTCCGAGGCCAGCTCGGGGAGGATGTACGCGCCAGCAAGTTCTCCCCTGGCGCTGAGTTGATTCGTGATGGTCTGCAGCAACGGGTTCTGGGTCGGGTCCACCCCCCGCAGGACACTGTCGGAAATGGCGACTGTTGCCAAAACCGGTATCCCTACCTTGAGTGACTTGCAGGCTTCGAGTCCCGCGTCAATCCACTCCGTCTCCGTTGCGTACTGTTGCGTGGCGAGTGTCGTCAAAGGACCCGGCAGGATGATCATTTCGCAACCTAGCTGCAACTGAACTTTGACCGCAGCTCTGGCGGCGTCTCCGATCTTCTGCGGATCGTTCGGGACGCAATTGTGCCAGCTTTGTAGAAGTGCGTCTGCGTGGAGGTCCTTCCAGTTCTTAACGGAGGTATGTGTGTCGGAATCGTACTCTGGCGCCGCGCCGGGGCAGAACCAGGGCCAAGAGGCCAAGTTCACCACTGACTTGGTCGCAACGATGGGGTCGAGGCTCGATAGGTACAGCTGGGGGTCGAATAATCGGTGTTGGAGGTAGGAGTACTTTCTAAAGTCGCGCCTCACCAGCTGACCCGCTGGCATGGCGGAAGCCGCGATGATTCCTCCTGCTATGGCAGTTGGGGCCTGCCCCGGGAGTGCGAACGCATACTTGGCGTTGTAGTAGAACATAGTTAGTTCACAGACTAGCCGCCAGGTCGGCAAAACGAATGACTAAGGCGGCTGGAAGCGGTCGAAAGGGAGCCCGGAGGCTCAACATTAGGTCAACGACCTCGGCAAGGGCCGCTGGCGAAGAGGGCACCAAGTCCGAGGTCTTCGGCGGGGTAGTGATTAGAATCTGTTGGTCCCCTCGCGTCGGGTGCCGACCGACCAGAGCTTCTTGGAGTGAGACGCCGAGCGAAAAGACATCGGAGTGACAGGAAAGGTTGGGTTCAGCGCGGCATTGTTCAGGCGAGAGGTAACCGTACGTTCCCCAAGTAAGTCCAGGTGCGGTCAAAGGGCTTTCAGAAAGATGCCTCGCGATTCCGAGGTCGATAAGAACAGCTTCCAGATCACCCCTCCTCAGCATCATGTTCTTAGGGGCAACGTCACGATGAACGATGCGCTTTGACCATATGTGGTCAATGGCACGGGCGACGTCCCGCCCGACGCAGGCGACCGTCCTGGCCGCTACTGGTCCCGCTCTTACCCTCGCGTCCAAGGGATCGCCGTCAATATATTCCCATGCGACGTACCTGACGGACTCACCGCTCAAGGTGATGTGTCCATGCTCGACTATGTTTGCCAAATTCGGGTGCCTAAAGCCCTCAAGAGCCCTGATTTCCCGCTCGACGCGCTCGTCTTGTGAGGAGTCGAAATAGTACTTGATGGCGCAGTCATCGCCGACCTGTCGCCCGTCAGGCGTGCTCGTCCTAGAGCCTCGATACACAACTCCTTGACCGCCTCCGCGTATGAGGGTACCAACCCGGAATCGGGCTCCCAACGCGGTGTTTGCGTCTGAGAGGGGAAATGTCGCTTGCGTAAACACACGATGCTCCAGAACCGAATGGCCAGAAAAAAGGCCACGACGTTGCCGTGGCCCCTCTCACAGTCGGCTTCCTTTTTACTCTTATGTGAGAGAAACACCAAGCACTTTTGTGCTCGGACGGTGGCACGAAGAGGCTATAAGAGAATTCCCCGACAAAGTACCGCCGCACGTGTCAGGACAGTAGAACGACCACTCCGCGTAAACTCAGAACCATTCTATCGTGGCCAGCTACCACAGGAATAGAGTCCCGACCTAGGCCCGACCTAGGCAGAACCGGGTTAGGTTCCTTGAGGGAGACGCTGCCGTCAAAAAGCATTTGAGCTGCAAGGTCGATGCCGCGGGAGCAAAACAGGCGGATAACATGAACTAAGCCGACAAATTGCGTCCAGGAGGACGGTCGCTACGAAAGGTACGCACGCAAAAGCCCACTCAGCTGGCACAACAATTCAGACCGTTGAACCTGAAAACAAACTTGTGGACAGGATTCGCCTGCGCGCCTACGAGCTGTATGAGCAATGCGGAAGAGAGGACGGGCACGAACTCGACCGTTGGCTGACGGCGAGGTAGTTCAGAAGAAAGATAAAGCGGCTGGCGCGTAGCGAGCACTTGATCGCCGCCGCCGTCGGCTTGCTGGGCTACTCTCCCAGGCGCTGCCGCAACTCCTTTAGCCAGGTTCTTGGATTCGCGCCGTGGATGACGCGCCCGAGAAATCCTAGCTTCTCGGCTGCACTGCCGCGGTTGTGGCGGATGTCGTCTTTCGAGACCTTCGTATAGGCGGCGAGAAAGCCCTCCATGCGTATGGGCTTGGAGAAAAGATACGTGGCATGGCCGAGTTGAGGGGTTTCGACAGCAACGACTTTTTCCAGTTCAAAAATGTATTCGGTACGAAACAGATAGATCCGACGAGCACGGTGAGAGAGTTGGCGGTAAAAGAAGCGATCGTAATCGGGACGCCAAGTTGTCAAAGAGATGTCGAAGTCGCCGGGAACGCGCAGAGCCGCGCACATCTTCTCGAGTTCCGATTTCTCCACTGCTTGGGACTCGACGCGTAGGCGGATCTGAGCCAACGCGGCAGAATACTGCCCAAACCGGTGGTAGGTTTTCCTCGCAGTCTCTATCTGTTCCTGGATATCGGCGGGGAGCTTGACCTCCATCCGGCTGGGCAACGCCGTTTCGTGCGATACGAGTTCCCACTTGCCGTGGCGATGCCGGTACCTACCGCTCTGCACAAACGTTGCATTGACCTGCATCTTGGCTCCGAGCAGGTGTTTCCACTGGTTCCAACTCGAATTCCACACCAAGCCCAGAGCGGCGTGATCAATCCAAAACTCCAGCTTGCGACGGGCGTCGTGGTACAAGGCGCGGTCATCGTCGAAGTCGCATTTGCGCAGCGGAGCATGGAACTGACGCCGCCGCCGCTCCGGCAGAAAAGCCAAAATGCGGGTTGCGAAGAAGACCTCGCCATCGTGAGAACGCTCGCCAGCAACGAACAGAGAGCCAAAGCCGCCATACGGAAAGGGCGCGGGGCCATCCGGATCGGTTAAGAGTGCGTCATAACAGGCACGCAGTTCTGGCTGAGCCAAAATGTTGAACGCTCGCTCCAAGCCAACGCGCTCGCTGTGAGGAGCGCCGGCGGAATTCAGTTCCAAAGCCCGCAATTTGTACGCAACGCGAACTTCAGTGGGAGAAGCGCCAGCCGGAACCCGCAAGACATCGTAGAGGGTGTGTTGATCCGAAGCACCGCCGCCTCGCGGAATACGGTAGAAATAGTCGCGCAACACCTCACATCGCAAGAAGACCGAGGAGATGCCAAGACTTCCCTCACCAACTTCAGCGGCCACGAAGAGTTGATCTCGCTTATTCCTCTGGGGTTGAGTTGCATTTCCAATCGGTGCCTGGTACAGATCGTGGCTGTGTCCCGAGTGCGAGTTCTTGGTGACGTAGAGTTCGGTTCCTCGATTGACGGGGGCAGGGAAGAGCGGAAACGCAATCTCGTCGCCGTTAGAGATGTGGGCCGCGAGAAATCGAGAAATCCGAAGTTTGCTTCCGTTCGCGAGGAGACATTCGGCATGGTCTGCCTTGCGCTGAAGAGATGCGACGCGTTCGCGGCAAACCTGGCACGCCGGACTGATCGGTGCCGCCGCCATACAGTCGTTCCTGCTCTGTAAGATTATAAGGCGAAACAGGAGGTACCCAGCATCAGAGGGTACGGAATCCTAATTGCCGCTGCCCATGGTTACTCCGACAAAACTTCAGTTCACTTTCTGTTGGTCGTATTCCGGCAAGTCTTCCGAGACGGCGAGAATACATGATTGCCCGTCGAACTGGATCTTGTCTGCAGAATAGGCTGTGAGCTTGATTTCGCCAGACTTGGTACGAAGTCGCGTGATTACGTTTCGGATCGGGCCTTGCTGGAGTTGTGTAGTCATGTGCACACGGTCTGAGGGATCTTCCCAAATCCTAAGATCAAGGACGGTGCGGCCGAGCACTTCCGGACGGGAATACCCGTACCGCCGTTCGAAGGCGGCATTTACGTCAACGAACCGTCCTTCATTGAGCGTTGTGATCGAAAAGGGAATTGGGCTTGAACGAAAGACCTTCTGAAACTTCTCCTCGGAGATCCGGCGACCTTCCTCCGACTGCTCAAGGGCCACTTCTGCCTGCCGGAGGTCCGCCAGCCGTTTCTCTAGTTCTGATCCGTAGATATCGGCTCGTGCGTAAAGGCGAGCATTTTGAATCGCCGCCGCGGCGGGAATTGCCAGCAATTGAGTACGCCGGAGATGCTCCTGGGTAAAGTGGTTCGGCTCCGTGTGGCCGACAGAGAGAAATCCCAAGTACTCGTCGGAAGCAACCAGCGGTGCACAGAGCCACGAGCGCAAATGCTCGTGGCCCTTGAAAGTCTGCCATCCTTCTTCCTGTTTCGTATCCGAGATCAAGACGCTCTTCTGGTCTGCCAGTATGCGCTGCAAGAATGGAGACTCATCAGCGTTGAGAGTTAACGGATATCCAGAGGGTGCCTTCGCGGGCTCGGGGCACAGTTTCTCACCCAGCGCCAGCACGTGGGGACCACCCTCCGGAACCAATACCCGGGCACACGTATAGGGAATCAGCTCCGCCAGAGAGCGGAGCAGTGCGCCCAGAACGAAATCCATGCGCAGGTCTTGCGTAAGGGCTAGGGTCGCCTTACTCAATGCGTCGGCTTCTGCCCGAGCGGCTTCGGCTGTCGCCAGATTTCTTGCGACTTGATCCTCGGCCTGCTTCTGCGCCGTGATCTCTAGCGCAGTTCCGACAAGGCGGCGAATCTTACCTGCGGCATTTCGTACAGGAAATCCGTGTACGCGCACCCAGCGGACTTCTCCACTGGGCACTGTGATCCGGAACCTCTCGTCGAACTGCCCAGTCCGAGTCGCCTCTTCGAGTCTGCCGAGCACGCGGGTACGGTCTTCTGGGTGGATTACCTCTTCATAGGAAGAGGGATTCTCCAGCAGGGACTGGCACGAACGTCCGGTGATCGTCTCGTAGGCTTCGTTCACATACACAGCTTTCTTCGTCTCTGCGTCGATCATCCAGAAGATCTCCCGGATATTGCTCGCCATCTGCTGGAAGCACTCTGCGCTTTCACGATGCTCTTTGCTTGCCCGTACCAGAAATCGGGTGTAGAGAACGATGACAATGCCGAAGGCTGATACCACGGCAACCAGCAGTAGAGAAGGGACTTCCATCCCTCTTAGTTTCGCTCTGAGAACTGCCAGGAGGAGAACGACTGCGACTACGGCGAGAAGTGCCGAAATTGGCCGCCAGCCAGAATGCAACGTCCGTCTGGGAGGAAGTTCGCGACGGAGTGGGTCAACTTGCTCCATGACAGTACCGCAAGAGGTGCATTCGGCTTTGCGCTGGCCGCCGGTTTCGTGATGGCCAGCAGCCAACTATAACTCTACTCGGCCCCCTCGGGCAGGCATTGTAGCAGCACGTCTGCAGTTGAAAGATTCTCCGACCCCGATTTCCCACCCCACCCATAGCAGATCACCCGGGCTCAACAGGAGGAATGCCATGAAACTCCGTCGCAATGAATACTGTCCGATTTCATCGATCGCTCTTCTGCTGTGGCCGGGAACAGGTCCGAAAGACACGCACTATACGCCTCGGTGTCCAGCGCATTGAAGACCCGCATCACCCGAGAGGATATCGGGAACTCCGATCGCCTGTGGAAATGCGGAAACTCCTGAACCGGAAGGCTGTCGAGCAAGACAGAAAGTGTGCAATCTGCCACGAAGAATTCACGGGCTACAATGACGTTGTGCCAGACCACGAGGATCCCAAAGGCATGGGGGGCGTGGAGAGATGACCACCCGGACAACATCCAAGCAACGTATTTCTGGTGCAATAAAGAAAAAGGATCAACCAGAATCGCCGACTGACGGCTACCTTGGTCTTGGCAGCCTTCGGTCTGATCTCGGATAGGACGCTGGCTGGCCGATTCTTAAACAGGCTAACAGCGCGTGACATGTTCGAGTTTCACGGGTTTTCAATCGATAAATGTTGCCTGCTGCACTTGCTCGCTACGCGATAGTCGAGAATTCGTCGATTTGCCGCGGATTCGGAAACCCGCCATGCCAAGCCTCTTCACGTGGCTCATGTTGCTTGAATTGGCAGCTTCCCATCCCTTCCCAAGCTGACGACTACCGGGGCCTTGGGTTCGATCTGGTTACAGCTCAGAACGGACGAACTATGACGTCGAGCGGCCGATCACAGAAGATTGGAAAAGCTTATCCGCGAAGTCTTGCTGTGCCCCGAGCGCCCCGTCGCCCTTGAAATGCCCTCGCTAGTTCACGAAGAGCGTGCCACGTCATCAAAGAGACGACCACAATTATTCCAGTTGCGATCATAAAGCCGACTTTGGACAACGTCGTGGACGATGACAATAGCCAGTGTAACCCGAGTTGGAGGGCCGCTGTACCCAATGGCTCTCCCGTTACCGGTCGCAGTCCGATTGCTATAGCAGCTAGCGTTGGTAGCACTACGGTTGAAGCAAAGAGGAGTATTTGAGCCGTTAGTGACCGGTAAACTCCTATCCATGCTACATCCCAGCCAGGGTCGCTAGTTTTTAAGAACGGCATGCGCTCACGAAGATGCACCCAGAAATAAAGTTGAAGGCCGAGAAGGACGAGGAGACCTGCCCACTTTGTGCTTTCTGCGGGAAACTTCACGCCAAGAACCTCAAACCCTCTGGTTTCGGTCGTTTCCTTCGTTTCCAGAAATGTGCGCAGCCGATCAAGCGGGAGATCCTGAATACCTGACGTGAGCCGATCAAGTACTCCGAAGCTTACAGAAAACTCTCCGGGAACCCATTTGTCATTGATGGAGAAGAGGGCGGACTGAGGGTCCACTTCCAAGTCATAGGTTTGCTCGACAGGCATAAACACCGCCATGTTCTGGCCGGGAATTGACGCGACATAAGTAAATGCACAGTTCGTTTGCAGCGATGAGAGGAACGTCTTCAGATCCTTGGGGCAGGGGTCAAGGTAAACGTCATGGGGATAGACTTCAGGCAGCTTAGAAGGGTCGTCAAAGACTACCTGGATTTTCGTCGCCTCTTGGAAGATGAAACTGGGAGGCTTCATTGGAACGGCTACTGCCAATGTCGATTCTGCAGTGGTGGACGACACCTTGACATACCGATTTGCCCGCAGGCGATTCCAGAACTCTCGAAACTCCGCTAATGACCTAAATGAGTGTGGATATGGCGGTTCCATAAAATCGTCCCCGACCATGTTGGTAACGACGGCATCTGGCCTGGGAATATGGAGATGTAGCGATACGTTTTTGCTTGGAACCCCGACCAGACTTCCATCTGCGAGCTGACGAGGAAGAGGTTCTCGCGGAAGTGAAACCGAAAGGAGGCTGACTGAGTCAGAGTGGTGCCAGGCTCGCAACGCTCCTTCCACCTTTTGCAAGATGATCGGAGGCATGTCTTCTCGCCTAATTTTCTGAATGCTCGCTAACTCCTCCTTCGCGTCGAGATATTCCGAAGCCGGGGGAGAAAGAGCGAGAATCAACAGCGCCATAGAGGCGGCAGTCAATGCGAAATGGACTGCCCGCAGGTGTTCGACGTACTCCTTAGACCAGTGAAATGTCGGTCGAGAAAATGCGCGGAGCTTCGGACGGCTTCTCATAGCAGAGTGTTCAGCGCGCTTCGGCCAAGATCATCATTGCGATGCGCTCGGCAGAGCGCCTATGGTACGTGATGGATTCACACCAAGCGCCTCTGGCACGATGGCACCATCTGCCAGAAACAGATTGCGATAACCGAAGCCTTCACCCACGTGAATGACAACATCATCGATGGACGCGTTGCCCATGTTACAGCCGCCGAGAGGATGAAGAGTAATCAAATAGCGATCTCGGGTCCAGGTAGGTGGAACCATCGGGATTCCGCCCCTCGCGCGTGAGAGCCGATGATGCATCTTAACGGTTTTCCGATTCTGTTTGTCACTTTCCTTGGCGATTCCTATACTCTTCTCGTCCGGTAGGCAACAAGCTCGCACTGAGCCACGAGTGTGCTTGGGCGTTCCGCAATCGAAGATCCGCATCACTCAAGGGAATATGGGGAACTCAGGTCTCCTGCTGAAATGCGGAAGCTTTTGAAGCGGGAAGTGACCGAACAGAACAGAATATGCGCGATCTGCCGCCGTGAGTTCACGGACTACAACGACGTTGTGCCAGACCACAAAGATCCCAAAGGAATGGGAGGGGCCTGGAGAGACGACCACCCAGACAATATCCAAGCGGCTCATAGGTGGTGCAACGGGGAAAAAGGATCAACCAGAATGGACGACTGACGGCCGATAAGTTGGCCTTTCTCTCCGACTCGCCCAAAATCAATCTGTTTCCCAGATGCTGTGTGCCAAAGGTGTGCCTGACTCCGGGGCGGGAAGGCTCCAGCAGTCGGCAAGGGAAGCGGGGGGGGCAGGATAGTTCCGGGTTGGACGGCCCCCTCTTCCGGCCCGTGGCAGACGACCGCACAGGCACGCTCGATAGGCATCTCGATCCCGGTTCCATTTATCGGAATATCGTCATCAAGTATGCTCAGGCGACGGGTATCAGCGCTGAAGCAATCGGAGTGTGCGTGCATTCGATGCGTGCAACTGCCGCACCCAACGCCTTATCGCACGAAGCTGACATCGCCAAAGTGCAGGAGTGGCTCGGTCACGCGAACGTCTCACCACTACCCGCCTCTACGACTGGCGCAAGAGCAAGCCGGAAGACAGCCCGACGTTTCATGTGAAGTATTGATGTCCCGCAGAGGCCCCGGACATAGGTTCACTCCGGACCAATTCTGCAGAGGCACCTCTTAGAAGAGTTCCAGCGGCTTCCGCCATCGCTTGACTCTCATGTGTGCCGGGGCTTAAATAAGGACACGTTTGTGCGTCGGCGCGCGACTTCTGGCTAGGTCACGAGCAATTCATAACTTCGCCACACCTCGTCGGTTTTCATTAGAGCTGTTCGTCTGGTGAACCGGTGCCGAGACTTTAGGGACAAGTGATCCCTTAGGTGAGCAGGGTATCGGAGTATATTTTGCCAGGAGCAATGATGGCTCTACCCACAGAATTGCTACAGGCTATCTCGTCACCGGGAGGGGGCAAGGTCGCCATCGTCGTGGGGGCGGGATGTTCTGTTGAGGCACCTACCAGCGTTCCGGTGTCCAGTGTGTGCTCGCGTGAGATCCATCGTCGGCTTGTAGCCGACGGAGTGCTTCAGAACGGCCAGTGCAAAGATCCTGCCGATCTCTCGCTCGTTTCCGATGCGGTATTCCTCAAGCGGAACTCGCAGCGCGACGTGGTCGAGCGACTCCGGGAGCAGTATGATCTGAAGCTTGCGCCGCCCAACCGTGGATACTGCATCGCCGCTGCTATGTTGTGCGAAGGAGCGCTTTCCTCCGTTGTTACGCTCAACTTCGACCTCGCTCTCTCGAACGCGCTCAGCGAACTTGGTGCAGGCAAAATTGTCGGGGTGGTTGAGCGCCCGGAGGAATTGCCATACCAGAAAAATATCAACGTCTACTATCTCCACCGGAACGTAAATTCGGCAGATCCAGAATTGTGGGTTCTGCGTACTGCTGCCCTGGACAGTGATTGGAAGGGACACTGGGAACCGATTATCGCGAACAAAGTACTTGCCGCACCGGTCGTCGTGTTCGCCGGACTAGGTACTCCCGTAGCGGTCCTGATCGAAAGTACGAAGCTCATAAGGAAAGCGTTGCCCGCAGGGACAAGGCTTTACCAGGCAGACCCGGCCAACCGGGCAGATTCCAAATTTTTCCAAGAGCTAGCGCTTGACCCTTTGGCCTATATCCAACTCGGATGGGGCCAATTAATGGAGGAGCTGTCGGAGCGTCTGTCGATGGAGCAGATCGCTCGGCTTAACGAGGCAGCAAAACAGAAGACTCGTGAGGACGAAATGCCGGATGAAGATATCACCGTTCTTCTGGCTAGGTTGCAATCTCTAGGATTAGTGAAGCACGGAAAACTCCGGGCCCATTGGCTACTTCACGACAAGCCTTACTGTCCAGTAGATTCCAACGCGCTCGGGCTGATCGCCGACCTTCTTCTAGCACTAGCGATGATGGCCCGTGTTTCTGGCGCAGTGCCGGTTATTGTTGAAGATGGCGTCGTCGAATTCCATCGCGACGGACGAGTTGTGGGCACCTATCTCATCGCATCCGGTCGTGGATACAGAGGTAAGGCAGCCGTAGAGGCTGATGTGGAGTCACGACGCTCGCAGTACCGGAGTCGCCCGGCACCGCCACGCGGAGTCCTTGTCGGTGGCACCTCAGATGCCTGGACTGCGCTACCCACGCCACCCAGAGACATCGTTCAGGGAGACCCGGCCGGGCCGGATGTTGTTACAGGATCAACGGGGCTTCCGTTGTTTCATATCAACGAACTCCGTGAGAATCACAACCGCATACAAGAGGTAGTGCCATGACAAACTCTTCAGCTGATTTCACTCCTACAGACTTGATTGCAGGGGCCTCTCAAGTGCTTAAAGAGGGCGGATATCATCAAATTGCGCGCAGGTTTCAGGAGTGGGATACGGCTACGTCCCGACTCTTCGAGGACGAATACAATATCGTTGGGGTCGTCGTCTTTGACACTTGCGGCGAACTGCTCCGGGCGTGGCCGGATCTGCAGGGGTCGCTTGTGGACGTGATTTCCCGGCATGTCGGGCATGAAGAGTCGAAAGCATGGGATGGCTACTTGGTGCTCTTGTCGCCTGGCTTTGCGCCTTCCGAGGGCATGGCGATTGACGCTGTCCGGTATAACACCACCCGGCTACGCAAACTCGTCGCGACCGGTGATGACTTGCGAAACTCAACAGATGTAGAACGCGTGCTGCGCCCCCTCCTGCCATTGGGTCCGGAGCGAGCGAACCTGAGCCAGGAATCGGCACTTGACCTACTACCGAAGCTCCTCGCGGACCAAGGTATTCCCAAGGAAACCACACAGACCCTAATAGATGCATTCCGTGAGCAGTCGCCACTACTGGAACGACTCCATCAAATGCGGGGTGAACAATGAGACTGGTGTCAATCGAGCTTAGCGGCTTTCGCGGCTTCCCACAGCACCGCGCTTTTGACCTCGACGCCGACGCCATCGTCGTGGTTGGAGCAAACGGCCACGGAAAGACTTCTTTGTTTGACGGGATTCTCTGGGCATTGAGTGGGCGAATTCCGAGGCTTCATAATGACGATGCTCGTCTTGTGTCGTTGTACTCTGAGACAGGTCAAGCGAGGGTCGAGCTTCGTTTCAAGGATCACCGGACGCACGGGGAGTTCACAGTCACTCGTAGCTTCGACGGAAAAGAGGCACGAGTCAGCTTGGAGGCAGGCCGGAAATCCTATCAGGGCCCTTCCGCTGAGGGAAAATTGATTGAGCTTGTCTGGCCGGATGCAGCAGCCGCTTCCGATTCGCGCGAGGCACTAGCCTCCGTGTTGACACGCAGCGTCTATCTTCAGCAGGATCTAATCCGGCACTTCATAGAAGCTGCCTCAGACCAAGAGCGCTTCACCGCTGTCAGTGAGTTAGTAGGTGCAGGCAGAGTCACAGAACTTCAGGATAGCCTTGAACACGCGAAGAGAGCCTGGTCGAAGGTGACGAATCAACGTCAAGACGAACTTCGTCCACTCCGTGAGCGACTGACCACAATTGAGGCGCGCCTGTCCGAGTTGACCGCCCGTTCCTCTCAATCGTCGCCCTCGATTGCCCCTGAGGTTTGGGACCAGTGGTGGCAAGGTCAATCGGCGCTCGGTCTTAAAGCCATCCAGGTAGAACCCGCGTCACGAGAGGCGCCGGCCGCAATTGATAGTGCGATCAAGCAACTTGAAGCATTGCGCCGCGCCGCTGAGAGGCGGCTTCAGGCTGCCAGTGCGATCAGGACCGAACTCACCGGAATGGCCGCCCGACCGTTGCCGGAGATTCCGCCGCTCCGTGAGAGGGTAACCACGCTGCGGAAGCAATTGGAAGACTTGAAGCGTGTCGCAACGGAGGAACAGGCACGCTTGGCGGATCTAAGGCGTCATCAGGCTGAATTGCAAGAAAAGACTGAGCAACTCCAGGCGCTCGCCGTTCTCGCGCTAAAACACCTCGCGGACCACTGCCCAGTATGTGATCAGACATATGACAAGAAGGCAACGCTACGGCGGCTCGAAGCCATGGCGAAGGGTGGAATTGGCGATACGCAAAGAGGATCTGGACCCGACAAACTCACCGAATGCCTAGCTGCCGTTGCGGCGAAGGAAAAGGAAGTTGCGGCTGCTGAATCGGCGTTGAGATCCGGTGAACAAGCAACGATGGAACGGCAAACAACCGAACAGACTATTGGCAAGCGGCTAAATGAAATCGTCGTTAGCGCAAGTCCTGGCGACAGTCGTGAAGCCGCTGTGACGAAGGCGGTTGCAGAAGCCGAAGCTTTGATACGGCAGGCGTCTGAGCTGCAGCGTGCTGGAGAGTCGCTGGCCTTGCGCCTGGCACAGTCCTCAGCTGTAGCCGCAATCGAGGAATTGCGTCATGAAGCCGAAACCTTACGCCAGGAGAATATCGAACGGGAGCAAGTCATTTCCGCCCGAAATCGCACAGGAGAACTGGCCCAGCGCGTGATCGAGGCGCTGCGGGAAGCGGCGTCAGCCGTGGTGGAAGAGCGGCTTCGTGAGATTAGTCCATTGCTTCAAAGTATTTGGGCAAGAATTGATCCGCATCCCGCGTTTCGTGTAATTACATTCTTTTCCCAAGTTTTCAGGGGCAAAGGTCAGCTATCTACAGTCTTGAGCGATCCGATCGCAGAGAAGGAGTGCGAGGTTCCGGCCTCCGTGTTGTCCAGTTCCCAAATCAACGCACTTGCCGTCACTGTATTCCTTGCCCTCAACATCGGCGTGCCAAAGCCGCCACTGTCGGCAGCCATACTGGACGATCCGTTGCAGAGTCTCGATGATATTAATCTCTTGGGGTTGGTAGACCTATTCAGGCAGACCAAGAACCGACGGCAGTTATTCGTATCCACGCACGATGAACATTTTGGTGACTTGCTTGCTAGGAAGCTTCGACCGACCAACAAGCAGGGCCGAACAATCGTTATCGAGCTCGACGGCTGGAATCGCCAAGGACCCATCATTACAACACGAGAGGTGAAGGGTGATCCGGTGCCGCTGCGCCTGGTATCGTAGCGAGCGCCTACCCTTCGTGCCTCGGGATTGCATGCTTTTCGGTAAACGGGATTATCACGTGCTAGCTCGACTGCCCGATTATCAGTTTTCAGAGCTCGTCGGTGGCTTTGGACGTGTAGGACTCCAAGTACTCTCGCAGCTTTTGTCGTAGATCCTGTTCCGTGCTCCATTGGATGAACCGATAACCGGTGAGATCAAAATGAATATTCTCGCCCTGGCGAACGCAGAATATCATCGTTTTCCCAAGTGCATGAGCAAACCCGGCTTCGTAGTAGCAATTCGGCCGCTCACCTGATAGTTCAGCGAGAATGATCTCGCTTTTGGAGATGTTATCAAGCACTTGGTGGACGATTTGACCTGCGTCCCGGATTTCGTCCACGCGAAGCACCTGAAACTTAAACTCTTCCTCTCCGACAGCTTTGATGACCCCCTGATACGCGGAATCGAGGATGGGATCGCCGAATTTCATGATCACAAATATTTGTTTGAGGGGCTTGATTATCGATTGTTGGAGCAGCGATCGGCTCTCCGGACTGGCTGACAATATTTTCAGCTCATCCAAGAACTCTTTCGTTGCGTCATTCTCTTGCACGAAGTGCTTGTTTTTTAGCTCAGGGGGCACCTTGCCCGACGCAGGCCGCTTCAATTTTGATTTACTCCTAATAATGGTCATGTAGGAGATGGTGCCGAAATTGAAGAGTGCCTTTTTTCCGCGGCGACTGACGGCCCTAATCTGCTTGCCTACCAATGGCAGAACGAGCTCGTTTACGAGATCCTCTCTCGTTCGGTTCCACCAATAGCGGGTGTCTTCGCCGAAATCGGTAATCGCGTGGTACCACATTGCTTGGTCCTTCCTCAATTCATCTCTATCCAAAAGTGACGGAGCTCAATCTCCGACAGGCCATTTTGCCTTTCGTGGGATGAACGGAAAACCGCCAATCGTAACGACGTATCGCGGCGTTCGAGTTGCAGTAGGTCCTTCACCGTCCAGCCAAGTTCGTTGCCAGCCAAAGCCGTGATCCATTCCGCAACGCGGATGTCCCAAACAGCGGTCGTCCCTTCCTGTACATATCCAATCATGGCACCGAGGGTGTGAACGGCTCCGTGGTGGCCCGCCTTGAAACGCTGGATGCCACCAGTGGAGGAGTGCTGACTCATGACGTATTCGCGCTCGTCGCGCTCTTTGCTCGTCGGTATCGGCAGCCTCTTGCATTCGATGGGCATGAGAGTCTCGAACTGCGTGTGTCTACGCCCTTCGATGGTGATTGTGACGCCGCACGGCGCTGCGATCAAGTCAATCTTCCGGCCCTTATTCTGCTCATCGGCTTCCTCGACCTTAAATTGAAGGATGTCCCAACCCGCAGAGTGCCTAGCGACGCTGTTGAGGTGGGCGCAAAGTTGAGACGTGAGAATCGTCTCGCCCGTTTCTCTTGGTCGGTCAGGGCTGTCACGCCAGTATGGTAGCTCGCCCGCTATGAAGTCGAGCAATTCGTTCCCGAAAGTTGCAGGTTTTTGGACATCTCTGCCGAGAGTACCAACCTGAGCGGGATTGTCCGGACTGTTTGCCAGCATAAGAATGAGCTTCAGAATCCTTGCGCCCGAAGGTCGGACAATGTTTCGTCGGCATCGCGCAAGGCCACGGAGCGTAGCCAGTAGCGCAGTCGATCCGGCTTCAGCATGAAAATGAAGCTGCCGTCGTAGATACGGGCGATCCGGGTCACATGAAGCGTCGTACCTTGTTTTTCATGAAGGAGGGTGGTCAGCTTGCCTTTCAGTTCGTGGGCTCCGCTCCAATCGACCTTGCCTTTACCGAAAGCAAATGCTTGGCAGATGACACCGGGCCAGGTCTGGGCCGGGAGCACATGGAGTGGATTCTTTTTGTAAATCGCGTTGATTTGCCGGACAAAAACGTCGCTGAAATCGGAGCAGATAGAACTACCACTCTCCCTCATTGCCGCCGAGTCTTCGCCTAGGCGAATCAGGTCGCGGTAATAGTCCACGATGTCATCAACCAGAATTTGTTCGTTCGGGCTGAGGTCAAGCGTGCGGCTTTCGGGGTATGGCAGCGCCTTAATGTCATTCAAGCCGACCCAGCTGGCCTTCTGCGTAAATGTGGTCATTCCCGCCGCCGTCACGAATGCCTGGAGCGGTCTTTTCGCTATTTTCAGCCACGATGCGATCTTCTCTATCTCGCCAGCATCAGACTTCGGAGCGCAAAACCCCATGATCTTATGTTTGTAAGTGTAATAACCAGAAAGAAAGCTCTTGGCAGTCAAGTCCTCGTGTTCATGAATTAAAACCATAGGGCTCTGGAATCGTTTGGGGCTGTAGCTGGACTTGAAGCGAGTCGCCGTTACCGTCTCCAGCTTCGCTATGCCGGCATTGTCTTTCAGGTGCGGCGGCTCTATAAGAGGCTTGCCTGTGATGTGGGGTGCCTTTGCAAGCGATCCCTTCTTGCCGACAATGAACCCCTCGCCTACATCCCATCCTGGCTTCGTCGCGTATTGACCAAGCGTGCGAATGTTTTTCAAACGGTCAACAAATCCCAATACACGCCCCCCGCCCAGCAAATCGGCCCGCCAGACCGCATCGTTGCTCAATGCAAGATCACGAGGTATCCAGTGCAGGTCGTAGTAGTCGATGTCGAAACCCTGTTCGGCATCCGCGCGACCGCTACGACGGAATGTGGCATGGAGGATTTTGCGATCCCCTGGCGGCTTGGCAGCATCTGCAACCACAACAACCACTTTGGTGTCGGCATCGCCTTTCTTGAAGAGACCGCGAACCGAGATGAAATCCAATATTTCCCTGACATCCCATTTCTTAATGAAGTTGCGACGGAAGCCGAGCGATTTCTGGTTGTAGAGGAAGTTGTATTGCTGGAGCATGCAGAGCACGCCGCCTTCGGCGACCATTTCCATCGCTTCGTGCAAGAACAGGTAGGCTAGTTGCTTGTCCGGCAGGGAACCGTAAGTGTCTACATAGCGCCGGTAGCTAAGCTTCGCTCCCTCGGTATTAAGGGTGGATGTGAAAGGCGGATTTCCCGTTACGAGTGCGATTGGCTGTTTTATTAGGTTTTGTTCCTTAGCGTCAAAGAAGCAGGAATGATGCAACGTGTTTTCGGCAAGCGGAGGGAAGAGCTTGATGCTGGCACGAATCGCTTCCGGCTCCAGTGCATCGCAGAGCGCGACGCACAAACTGAATGCGGCGAGTTCAACCGCCCCTTCCTCCAGATCAATCCCGTGAACCTTATGAAGAAGACTCTTAAGAACGGTCTCATCAGGCCGCTTCCACTGATTGCGGCTCCGCCAGTGCAAGACCAAACGTTTATAGGCCTCGACGAGGAACACGCCTGAACCGCAGCAGGGATCGAGGATGATTTCATTTCGCTGCTCCAAGCGATCGAGCCGTTCCCAACTGAGTGACTCTTCCAGCATCAGGCGTACGAGAAATGGCGGCGTGTAGACGGAGCTATCGCTGTCTTTTACGAAGATTTGATATATGTGGCTTATCAATTCTACAGGCAAGTCTTTGAATGAATAGAGCCTCCAGAGTGTCAACTGACCGCCGGGCTCTTCATGTCCCTCAATGAGCCTGGCGAAACGGTCAAGCTGCGTGTTCTCCCGAAGAGATTCGCGATCCGAATCGCTCAATATGAACACGCGGCCATTGAACCGCTCCTCCAAATGCGCCAAGAGCTTGATCAGAGCCTTGCCATTCTTCAGTACTTCGAAGAACTTGTTAGCTCCCTTGAGGAACTGTCCGAAGAACCCCGGAAGAAAGACGCCGCGCTCCTCAAGATAGGATATGAGCAACGATAGAATTAGTAGTCGCCGGCGAAGGTGTTTCTTTAGGATGTTTCTCTTATTCAGGTCGGCGTTGAGCTGCCTTACAGCGTCGATGAGGCTCTTTTGCGCCGCCTGACTGGCGGACAGCATCTCTTGGCAGACTCTGGGGTCATCCCACAGAGTGCCATTACGCAGCTGCGAAGCGTCCCACCAAGGATCATCGCTGATGGTCGCCGCCAGAGTGAGTGTCTTGAACGGATTGCAAATGATTGTGCCGGTCTCGGATACAAAGTCAGGCTTGTGGGCGCACCGGAAGAGCTGTACAAGCCCAAGTGTCTTGCGGTAAAGCAAGGGTACTCCGCCCCAAGACCAGAGGCGCTGGTGCAACTCTGCGAATTTCTGGTCCTCGGCCGGACCATCCGAGACGAATATAAAAGCCTGCGCCACCGGCGACCGACCATTGCGTCCCGCCTCGAAAAAGACCGCCTGAGCGCCGTAGGACTGGGCTTTTTCTATCATGGCAATCTCTTCGGGCGCACGTCCGTCGCGCTGATATCCGCTCACGGGCACAAGCCCGTCTACAGACATCCCCTGCACGGATGCGTCGAGATCCAGTAGCCATTTCGCGCGGTCAGTCATTCCTTAATTCTTTTCCCCAGAATGGCCTGCCTCCTCCGGCAGGGCAGCAGTTCGTTCTCCAATCATTGGAGTTTTGCCTTCTCCATTTGCCAAGAAAGCGAGCCTTTCCCAGTATTCTACCGAATGGAGAACAAAAAGCGAATATGATTCTATGCCCTTGGCGTTCAATAGGATAGACGCCCCTCACGCCGGGACCGCTGCCGCCAGTGCAGCCTTCATCTTTTCCAACGGTGCGCGCTTTCTGAACACTCGCCTGGTCAGTGCCAGTTGCATTCGCAGCCGTGGCGAAAACTCATCACTCTTGCCCAGCCTTTCCGCCTTCAGAAATGCATTGAGGTCCAGAATCTTCTGGAATTCTGGCTCGCTGAAGAGGGAATCTTCATTGCCCTTGGTCAGGTAATCGTCAATGAGTTGGACGGCCGATTCCCCTACTTCCGTTAGCAAGCCCGCATCACCAAACTTGATGATTGCGGAGGAGATTGCGGCATGGCCGTAGTCAAGGCTGCTGTTGATAAGGAAATCCTTGACCAGGTCAACCGCAACCATGATGAAGAGATAGCGGGTCTGTCCCCTCGTCGGTAGCTTCGTGCCTCGCCCAAAGCCGTAGCCGGTTGCCATCTTCTGCATCTGGTACGCAGCAAAGAGTGAATCCACACCGAAGCCGGAATCGTTGACAATCTTGCTGAATAGGGTGCCGCCCGGCGCAAATGGCGGATTCTTTCCATAAGCGATCCCCGGCTCACAAAGCCAGCCAGCGGCGTAAGCCTTGAGAAGCTCAAATGCGTTAGCCATTTCGACATAGAGTGGCGTTGCTGTCGGATGCTGCCTCTGGTATGCGCGCCGTGCTTCCCAGGCACCACGCTGGATTTCCAGGAAGACCCCATATCTTTCCTTGAACATTGGAGCCCAGGTCCGGAAATCCTTTTCAAGGGCGATGAAATCCTTCTCGCCGACGGCATTCTGGGAGTTCGTGTATCTGGTGGTCTCCGTAAGCAACTCCTCGCCTTCGGAGCCGACAACTACAATCTTGGTAACAACTACCGCATTATCGAGCTGGGACTGCCAGTCCTTCTGTTCCTGAGTGGGAGCACTGCCGCCAGAATTTAGCCGGCGCTGCAATACCGACCATATCGACCGCGTTGTCTGGCAGCCATTGACGATGAACGGATTTGTGAGGCTTACCTCATCATCACCCGATCTTTTCACATCTTCCGCGACAATGGTGATGCCGTTGTTGTACAGGCCGAAGCGCTCAGGGTGCTTCTCCAAGGTTTGCTCGATTCCCTTGTTAACCTTTCTCTTATTACCGAGGAACTTGCGGACATTCTTTTCGTAAAGCAAATCCAAGTCCCCAGTCTTAGCCTTATAGTCCTGCATGAATTTGAAAATGCTGGCGAGTTTCGTCGCGCCAATTAACAGTATGTCCCCGGAACTGGTCACGGTGGTTTGCAGTTTCAGCGACAGCTTGGCGGGGCCGAAAGCATCTTCTTCAGCGACCTTGTTGTAGAGGGTCTCAACGGACACGGAATCAACATCAAAACATTCTCCGAATTTCGCCCGGCCAAGCGTCTTGATGTTGGCCAGGTACTCCTGCTCTTCGGCAGTGAGCTTTTTCGTGGTTGCAAGGACGTAGTCCAACCTGTCCTTCGGTCCGCGATTCTTCAGGAAATTCCGCAGCCGGTCTACGAGTTCAGTGGACAGAGACGAAAGCTTCTCTCTCTTGCCCTCAAGCGTTGCGAACAGCTTCTGCGCTTCGCTCGTGATCGTGTCAGCGCCGGTGTAGGACGAACCATACTTGCTTTGAAGCAGAACCCACAAATCGCCTTCGATTCCTTCCTGAAGATCCTCTTTGACGAAAACTGCGGCGTCAATTCCGCCGTCCCCTGCGCCATCGCACAAGATAACCTCCGCTGTTGCGGAATCGATCTCGTGCCAGTCGCGCAGAATCTTTTCCGCGAAACTATGGCCGAGTTGTGTTGTGCTAGGACTTCCAGCGACAATCTCTTCAAGCCACTGCCGCTCAAAATCTTCAAGAGAGATCATATAAATATCGCGCCCTTTCCACCGGGTCAGTATAGCGTTGATGAATTCCCGTTCAGCTTTGCCAGCATATCCATGCGACAAAGTGACCGTATTGTTTCCGCTCCTTCTTTTAGCGGCCGATCCGACTCACGCATAGCGGTCTCCCTGACTATGGTCCGCATACGGCTGGACGCGCAGTCCTCTGTGTTCAAAACTGGGACGTAGCTGCTTAAGGAATCCATCATTCACCATCGCCGACGTGATGTAATTCAAGTCGGCGTCGGACATGCCCAACAGGTAAGCCACTACCTTATCGAGTTCAAGAAGGGAATCTTGGAACTGGCGGGCTGGGTCAGCGCTGCGCATCAGGTCAATAGCCGTAACGACGGCATCAATGTTGGAAGGAACCTGCAAAGAGCCTAGCCTCTCAACATCGAAGGTGACATCATCGCCTTCATCCACCAATCGGTCCAACATATACGCCAAGTAGCGGCGCAGCGCGGGATTGGGCACCTTGATCCTGAAGGATGGGTCATCACTGGCCACATCTTCGCCCTCCTCGTGTACGGCAGAGACCACGGCCTCGGATGCCGCGCCGCTGAGGTCGGCACCGGCCACAAGGGGATTATTGTCTGCGAACAGGTCAAAGAGAGACTTCTTTGGGCTGTCTGCTATCAATTGTTCAACGTGTCGATGGGCATTGGACAAGTCCTTGTCTCTGGTGATCACACGTTCACCGGCGGCTCTCAACCGCGCAATGTCGGCTGCGGTCCGCCTGGACGGAATGGGAATAAGCAACAAGTTGCGCTTTACCCATGTGGTAAACAAGTCTTCAATGATGCTGGTGCGCAATACCTTCACTGCGAACCATTGCGGAATGCGAGACAGCAGGTACAGGTTTAGCGGGAAGTCTTCAGCAAGCTGGATCAGTTGCGCCGTGTTCTGGAATACCCTGTCAGCAGGCGCGGGACACGCGGCCGGAAGTTGGGAAACATTCCGGACCGCATAAAGCCTGGAATGGTCGAAGAGATGCCGATACGCATACAAGCGCAGAGAATCCACTATTGAGTGCTCAGGGTCCCAGTGCCCCATGGGTTCACCGAGGACACCGGACGGGAAGATGTTCTGGCCCTTGTAAATCGGCAGGCCGGACGGAACAATCGCACGCGAACTGCCGAGCTTGATACCGTAGGCCAGCATCACATACGGTTCCCACTCCTGCGGGTTGCTACCGTCTGGGATGCGTTCAACCGCATTAGCTTGTGCAGTACCCGCTTCGCGCTGCCCCCTGCGCTTATACACCACCTTGACGATGCTGCCCAGCCGTGGTGCTTGAGCCATTCGTTCCAAAATGCACGCATCTGCCGCCGACACTTTAGTGAGAAGAGCAGCGGTATCTTCGGTCACTACATCAGCCATCCACGCTGAATTGTCCGCATTGTTGGGCAAGTAGGCCGATTCGGACATCAACTTGCGCGTGACGGTGGCCCTGGCGGCCTTGGTGAAGTCTACAGTGTCAGTGTCCGCGTTGTAGCAGTCCATAGACAATGTTGTGGTGGCCACTTCATCGTTCTCTGAACCCGGTGAATTCTCAAGTACGAAAATAATGGTTGGGCGCTTTATACCCCTGAATGTCTTTTTCCGCAGGGCTTCCATGTCGACGATTTCAATTAGCTTGAATTCACTCAAGACACGGCGCAGCGGCCCAGCGTAGGCAGCTTCCAGGACCCCCATGGGCACGATGAAGGAAACCCTGCCCCCCTCCTTTACCCACCCGCGAACCGCGCGGTACAAGAACGGGATGTAAAGGTCCACCTGTCCTTGTGCAACCTCGTGGTAGGTCTGGAGGAAGCCACGCTCCAGTGAAAGACGGTGTGGACGCACATAGGGAGGGTTGCCAATGACTATGTCATAAGTGCCTTGCACCAGCCGCCTAAAGCGTCTGGGCACAGTAGCAACGCGCTTGCGGCGCAGGTCACTGGCTGCGGTCGAAAAATCAAGGCCTGTTTGAGATGCGCTCGTGTCGAGGCCCCGGACAATTGGCTCACCAAAGGTATCCAGGGAAGAGTGTCCACCGTGCACCTGGATGGCTGGCACCAGCGATGCTGCCAATGATCGAATCTCACTGGGGGACTTGCCGGTGAACAGGTCTATGTTATGCCAGAGCAACTGGATCTGCGCAAGAGACACAGAAAACAGGCTGATGTCCAGACCGTGCAGGCGCCGCAAGGTCCGTGTCACGGTCTGTTCAGTGAGCATACCTGCGGTACGTAGCCGGTTCACATCTTGATTGAGCGCTTCCACCAAAAATGTCCCTGTTCCGCATGCTGGGTCCAACACGGTCTTGGTTGAATCGTATTGGCAGCATTCCAGCATGTAGCGCGCGATCTCTGGCCGGGTGAATACTTCACCCAGGGCACGCCGCTTTCCAGGGTCTAGGTAGTGGTCATAAACGCCCGAGAGGATGTCACCGTGGATGGCCTTGAAGTCCCAGCGCGACAGCAGATACATCGCATGCAGCAAAGCGGAGCTGAGATTCTCATCTGAACTATCCAAGGCCCAGTCCAGTATGTTCTGATCGAAAAGATTCCGGTAAAGTTCTGCCGATTGACGGTAGGTTTCCTTCAGCAATGCTTGCATCGGCTTGGAATAATAGTCGGCATAGCGCGCGAAAACTTCCACGCCGCCATTGCTGATGAATCGTTTCAGAAACCCGTGGTCTTCCGAAAATCTGACCATGAGCATACGCGAGACGATCAATGAGGCAGTTTCATAGATAAACGATTCAGCCACCTTGCCGCTGTCCGTCAATTTGCTGCCGGTGCGTCGGGACTTTAGCAAAGAGATCTCCCCTTCAATGCCCATTCTGGTGGCGTACTCGCCGAGCAGGTGCTTTTCGATACGCAGCGCGTATACGCACGGCTCTATGTCAGCCGCGAACCGGTCATGCGCTTCGGGGTATTCCGTGATGTCCTCAGTTGGAAGAGTGCGTGCGATTCTTTCATCAACGATGTTGGTGAACTCGATTGGGAAGCCTACGGAATTCCAGTCATAGATGGCTGGGCCCCAACGGGTCTCCATTTCTTGCAGCAACGTATTCGCTGTGGTCAGGTCAGGCACCACCTTCGTGTCCACCAATTGCGTCACGGCAGCACTGAGAATGGAGGCAATTTCCCGGATCGTGTCCGTGAAGTGGTGCTTACCTAGCTCATCGATGGACTGGAAGGCGTAACGCGTCTTGCCGTCTCGAAACTCCTTCAGTTGTTCTTCCAGCGCCACGTGCGATGGGCGCACTTCCGCAAAGCACACGCCGAAGCGTTCCGGGTCGGTCAGGTCTTCCCAGCGGTAGACGGCGGCTTCCGTCTTGGCCATCACGTCCCACTTATGGATCTCTTCTTGGTCAAGAATAAAAAACCACCGGGTACCGGCTTTGATGTACTTCTTTTTCTCGGCGTATATTTCAGCCGAATTGTCGGCTACATCGTGTCCGCGCTTCACTTCAAAGACCGCATAGGCGTGGTCGGGGGTTTTTATCGCGCGGCCCCCTTTGGTGCTGAACAAGGTTAGGTCAGGGATATCGCGGCCACCGGCTAACGCAGAGTCCACGACTACTTGATCCGACTTCAGGCCGATGCCGAACGCCGGGTTGACCAGCAGGTCACGGATGAACGGATACAGGTTCCGTTCTCCCGAATTATCGCTTCGGAACTGAGTGATTTTTCTGGTTAGCGCAGTCGCGCCCCGGCCTGTGCGTGGCTCTGGCATTGGTGTAAGTTTATGGTTCCATTGCTGTTGGCGCAATGACCGTAGCAATAAACATTGGCTCATGCCATCATTTAGACAACAGACCCTTACCCCCTGCTCTGCCCTTGCCCTTTTCTTGCCACGGCTGCGGCTGCGTTGCTGGCCCTCAGTCCGGCGTACCTCTCGCCGTTCTCGCGTGCCTTCGAGCTCAATTCCATGAGCTTGTTCGCGGTTTCCTCGATGCTGAAGCCCCAACGCGGCACAGCCAGCGTGAAGAGAACACTACGCAAGGGGCCCACGGGACAGTGGGAGTATGGGGAGACAAAACGAGCCGGCAGTGGGCGGATCATCAGACTGCAGAACTGGATAATTGCAAAGCTGAAGGATCTAAAACCGCGTCAGGAAGAAGATCCGGTTGTCGATCCTGAAGAGTGGCCTGAAGCCGTCGATCTGATCTTCGTCACGGAGTTTGGAAGACCAGTGAATGTGAATAGCCTGGTCTATAGGCACTTCAAACCAATCCTAAAAAGGTCGGGGTTGCCAAGTATCAGACTCTATGACCTACGTCACACGGCAGCGACCCTGGCGTTGACGGTTGGTGTTTCACCGAAGATCGTGTCTGAGAAACTGGGACACACGAGCGCGGCTTTCACTCTAGATGTGTATTCGCACGTCTTGCCTCACATGCAGGACGATGCTGCTGCAAAAGTGGAAGCTGCTTTAACGGGAAGCTTTTAAAGAGCTGGAGCGGGAAAGGTTTTTCTCCACCTATTGAATCACGAAGTTTTGAGTCTTGGACGAGATACCCATCAGCGTTGCCCGTTAACGCCGGTGTGGCTTACTGCGAGTTCGCGAAGATTCTCTTTCGAAAGTGAATAGATAAGCGACTGGCATCTTGAGAGCAGCAGCCATGCGCTCGAGCTTTTCAAAAGAGGGAGCATTCCTTCCCCGCTCAATCAAGCTAAGAAAATCCACAGACATCCCTATCATCTCGGCAAAGTCTTCCTGACTCTTCCCCAGATCATGCCTGATCTGGAGGAGTCGAAGGCCGAATTGCTTTCGGAGGCTGTTCAAAATTAGCTTGCAACCTGCCGAAAGTCTGGCGTAATGTGATTCCGGGTACCACCGAATGAGATTACGGGTTCGCTGAATTATCTATTCTGACGTGCCACGTTGTCCTCGAACACGAAAAGCTCATGAACAGGGATGCCGAGCTGGGTAGAGAAAACTTCTAGGTTCTCAAAGGATGGAGCGTTGATCCCGCGTTCGATAAGGCTAAGAAAATCAACAGAGATCTCGAGCAGTTCCGCGAACTGCTCCTGGCTCATGCTCCGAGCCAACCGGATAGTCTTAACGCCGTTGCCGAATTTCTCGCGAAGGGCCGACAAGCATTGCACCTGTGGGCCGAATGTCGCTCATACTCAGCTTTCTAACCACCGAATGATATTACGGGTCGTGATGAGATTACGGGTAGAGGCTTTGTATTCCGCTTTCCCCCTCACCGCTGGCGGAGTGCGTTCAGGAAATCAAAGGTGCAAGGTAAGACTGAGTCCGCTCCCATGCAGGGGTTGTTTTGTAAGTGGTTGAAGATAAGACGGTTAGGTGTGTAGCGATGTGTGTGAAATCGCCGAAGGGTGAAGTGTGCCCGTAACGGGGTGTGGGGCCAGCGCCAAACCTAGCCACCAGCAGGGAAGCGGTCTGGCTAGAAGACAACTTCTCAACTGCGAATCCAGTCCCAGGGCCTTATGAATTCCTCCATCACAATTCGCCTGCCTGGGCTAGCGACGTCCAACGAGACCGGAAAAACATTGGCGGCTCCAGTTGCGACTCCAGCCGTAGAATCTGGAGTCTCCGACGAAGCCCTATTGGCGCAGATTTGCGAAGGCAGCAGGGAATCGCTAGCAATTCTTTTTCGCCGGTATGCCCGCGTCGTACGCGGTGTGGCGTACCGAGTCCTGCGAGATACCTCCGAAGCGGATGACCTGCTTCAGGACATCTTTCTTTTGGTCCACCGCAAGTGCGGCACGTTTGACGCTTCCCGGGGCCCGGCGCGGTTCTGGATCCTTCAAATGACCTACCACCGCGCCCTCACCCGCCGCCGCTATCTGAATTCCCGTCACTTCTACACACGGGTCGACCTGGATGATGTGGGAAGGGAACTGACCGCCGCCCCCGGGGCCGACGGCGCACGATTCGAGGACTCCGTTGACGGACTGCTCGGAAAGGCAGGCTTGCAGAAGGTTTTCGAGGCGCTTTCCGAGAACCAGCGCCAGACTCTTCAGTTCTTCTTTGTCGAAGGCTACACGCTCGGCGAGATTGCCATAAAATTGAACCAGACCAGGGGAAATGTAAAAAACCACTATTTCCGTGCGCTGGAGAAGCTGCGAAAGGAGTTTTTCGGCAGTAAATTGCGGGGCGATTCAGCAGTATGATACAAGGTTGCATACATCCGAGGAGCTGGGGCGTTGCCGCACACCGAACCCCATGACGAGTTCCTGGAACTCTGTGCTGTTTCGACCTCGGGCCAGCTAACCGAGGAGGAGCGGAAGAGGCTTCAGGAGCACCTTGCTGTTTGTCCCTCCTGCCGGGAAGCTATCAAGCAGTACGAGACGGTTGTCGGCCACGCCATTCCCACCATTGCAGCCGAAGAAGTGCCGGAGGATCTGGAACCGGGGCCTTCCTGGTCACAGGAACGGGCGGAGGCGGCCCTTTTCGAGCGAATCGCACAAGAAGAGACTCCGGGGAAAGCCGAGGTCAGGGGCACGAAGCTCGACAGTCCCAACGCAGCTCGGCGCGTTCTTCCGTTCGCTGGCGAAGCAACCTGGCGTCATGTCTGGACTCTGTACGCGGCCGGGATCCTGCTGGCAATTGCACTTGGGGTCTGTGTCTATCAAATCGGCATGCGGCGTGGAACGAACACAGCTAAGGTCGCGCTTCCTCCGCAGACCACGCCGAGCCATACTTCGCTCGAAGCGCAGGTGAGCGATGCTGCCCACGAGAGGGAAATTGCGCTAGCCCAAGTCGAGCGGAGGGATCGAGAGATCGCGAACCTCCGCAAGCAACTGGACCGGCAGTCGGCCGACATGAGCCAGATGAAAATGGCGCAGGACCGACTGGCTGGCGATCTTCGCAACAAAGATGCAGGTACACAGAATCTCGTTCAACAGCAAGCCGAACTGAAGCAGAAGTTTGATGCAGCGCAGGCGAATGCTCAAGCGCTGCAACAGAAGCTCGACCCGCTGGTTAAGCAGTCTTCCCAGGATGTGGCGCGGGCGCGGCAGTTGGAGGCCCAAGTCAAGGAACTGACTCAGTCGCTCCATGAGCGTGATGCTGCGCTCGACCAAAAGGACGAGTTGCTGGCCCACGACCGCGACATTCGGGAACTCATGGGAGCCCGCGATCTCTACGTTGCAGAAGTGTACGATGTGGCCCGAACCGGAGTGACCCAGAAGCCCTACGGCCGCGTGTTCTATACAAAAGGGAAGTCGTTGATCTTCTACGCCTACGATCTGGACCAAGAGACGGTGGTCAAGAATGCCAGCACCTTTCAGGCATGGGGCCGGCGTGGCCCGGATCGGGAACAGGCTCTCAGTCTTGGCATTTTCTACGAAGACAATGCTTCCAAGAAACGCTGGATTCTGAAGCTGGACGACCCCAAGATGCTGGCGCAAATCGATGCCGTCTTCGTGACCGTGGAACCACACGGTGGAAGCCATAAACCAAGCGGCAAACCTCTTCTATTTGCTTACCTCAAATCTGATCCGAATCACCCCTAGTGAAACGTTTTGACTCCCTGCCAACTGTTGGTTCGTTCTAAAATAACGCCAGGCTGATACCACGAGGGGGTCTTCCTGCATACAAGGGAAGAGCGTGACCGGAATCCGCCGGTCACAGGAGAATTGACGTGCGCCTCCCCCAGATCGTGGCTGTCTGCGTTTTCGTTGTGCTGTTAGCCTTCCCCCTTGTAGCGCAATCCCCCAATGGAACCATTAACGGCCTCGTGCTCGATCCTTCGAACCGAGTAATCGCCGGCGCGGACATTCTGGTGATAAACGACGTAACCGGCGTGAAGTATTCCAGCAGGACCAATAACGAGGGTATCTACGTCGTACCCAATCTCCTTCCTGGACCGTACCGGCTTCAGGTTTCGAAGATAGGATTCAAGACGCTCATCAAGCCCGACATCGTTCTCAACGTCCAAGACGCGCTGTCCATCAACTTCACCTTGCCAGTAGGGGCCGTTTTCGAAACCGTGACAGTGGCGGGCGGAGCACCGCTCGTGAACACAGAATCTAGTTCGGTCAGCACCGTGATTGACAGAAACTTCGTTGAGAATCTTCCGTTGAATGGCCGGAGCTTCAACACTCTGCTTCAGTTGACCCCCGGTGTGGTTATCGCGCCAGTCCCCGCAAGTAACTATGCACCCGGACAGTTCAGTATCGCTGGGCAAAGGACAGACGCGAACAATTTCACGGTCGACGGTGTGTCAGCAAATTTCGGAGTTCAGGCGCCGGGTACGTTGGGTGAATCCGGAACGGGTGGGGCACAGGCTTTTAGCGCTTTGGGAGGTACGAGCAGTCTCGTTTCTGTGGATGCGCTGCAGGAGTTTCGTGTCGAGACATCGTCCTTCGCTCCTGAATTCGGCCGCTCGCCCGGCGGTCAGGTGATCCTAACCACGCGGCCCGGAACAAACGATTTTCACGGCGGTGTCTTCGAGTACTTCCGAAATACCGTCATGGACGCAAATGATTGGTTCGCCGATCAGGTCGGGGAACCCCGCGCACCTGAACACCACAACGACTTTGGAGGGTTCTTGGGTGGACCAATCTGGAAGAGCAAGAGTTTCTTCTTTTTTTCCTACGAGGGCGCTCGCCTGGATCAACCTCAAACCCAAGCGATCCAGGTTCCTTCCGAATATGCCAGAAGCTCCGCTTCGTCGGCACTAGCGCCCTTTCTGAATGCATACCCCCGACCAGACGACCAGACGATTGCTCCCGGCGTATACACATCGCAATTTACGGGCAACTACACGAACACTGCCACGCTTAATGCGACAAGTATTCGAATAGATCACGTTTTAAACGACCGCTTCTCAATCTTCGCACGATACAACTACGCCCCGTCTCACAGCGCGGGGCCGGCGTACAGTCTGAGCACCTTTCAGACCAGTCCGGTAAACACACAGACCCTGACAGCGGGTGTGAACATGCTGCTGAGCACTGAAGTGTCGAATATGTTCCGCGCGAACTACTCGTCACAGAGCGCGAGTATCTCGGCTTCACTAGATACACTGGGAGGCGCGGTTCCCATTAGTCCTGACGTGATTCTAGGTTCTCTCCCGACTACCACCAACATAGCTTCCTTCGGGACCTTTGATACTCAGTCACTGATCCTTGGCTCTCAGGGCAAAAATCAAACCCGACAAGCCAATTTCGTCGACGACCTGACAGTCAGCGTTGGTTTACACCAGTTGAAATTTGGCTGCGATTATCGGGCGATCTTCTTGGACGTCAACAGTTTTCAACACGAGCCCCAGTATTTGGCGCAGAGTGTCCAAGCTTTCTTGGCCACTGGCACGGTGAGTCTGTCGACGGCTACCCGTGTTCCAGCCCAGATTCTTGCCCAATCACTGTCACTCTATGGTCAGGACACTTGGAAGGCGACTCCGAGGTTGACCTTGACATACGGACTCAGGTGGGAATTAAATCCGGCCCCCTCAGCTCGCGGCAATACAGACTTGGCAGCTTGGAAGAATGTCGATGATCCGGCGAAGATTGCCCTCGCACCTGCCGGAACCGAGCCTTGGAGCACTGGCCACAGCAATCTCGCACCCCGTTTCGGTCTTGCTTACAGTTTGACGGACAAAGGAGATTTCGTTCTCCGGGCGGGAGGCGGAATGTTCTATGATCTTGGCGTGGGATCGGTGGCGGGCCTCGCCTTTACGTTTCCCAACGCATCGTTCGCGTTTTTCCCCACCGTTTCTGTCCCCATAGCGGACCTATCGCCCTATTTACCCAGCATCTCAAGTCAACCACCCTATCCCGAAGCAGTTCAAGGGTTTTCGCCCAACCTGAAACTTCCTCGTTCATATCAGTGGAACGTGGCTATGGAGAAGTCCTTTACGGGCAGGCAGGCTATTTCGGTGACATACGTGGGACAGGCGGGAAGAGATCTTCTCAGGCAAGAAGCACTCTATCAACCCAACCCCAACTTCGCAGGGGACTTTATCTTGAACGTAAACGGGGCGCGCGCGAACTACAACGCGCTGCAACTCCAGTATCGTCGTCCCCTGTCGTCTAGCCTGCAGGCCCTACTGAACTACACGTGGTCACACTCCCTGGACGATGCTTCGAATGATGTTGTGGCCGGTCTCTCGAACACGGTCATCTCAGCTGCGCATGACTATGCCTCGTCCGATTTTGACGTCCGGCACAGTTTCTCCGGAGCCCTCAGCTACCACGTTCCGGCAGCGGCGAAGTCCGGGCCTGTCGCCGCACTGACGAAGGATTGGTCGCTTGACGCTGTCGTGGTCGCCCGGAGGAGTTTTCCGTTTAATGGTATTGTTTTGCTGGCTTCACCCGACCCAACTGGATTTGCGCTGTCCCGCCCGGATCTTGTTGCGGGCCAGGCGTTGTGGATCAGGAACGCTGCCGCCCCCGGGCGCAAGAGCCTCAATCCCAACGCCTTCTCCGTGCCCTCAACGCCCAGACAGGGAACGGAGGGGAGAAACGACATTCCAGGATTCGGATTGACGCAGGTTGACCTGTCAATTGCCCGGAAATTTCCCCTGAGGAACCGACTCAATCTGCAGTTTCGCGCGGACGCATTTAACCTGTTCAACCACCCGAACTTTACAAATCCCCTGGCGTATGTCGAATTTGGCACGTTTTACCTGAGTTCAACCAATATGCTGAACCATGGCCTCGGGGGATTGACGTCGCTCTTCCAGCAGGGCGGCCCAAGGTCAATCCAACTCTCGTTGAAGATGAACTTCTGACCGCTCGTGCAACTCAGCACCTCTTGCCCTCAACGGATGGAGTGGTCATGTCTCTCGACAACAGATGGCTCGGTCTGCTGGTGATTATTTGGGGGCTCTTCTGTCCGACGCCCAAATCACCGGATCAGATTAAGGTCGCCGCAGCACGCAAACGTCCGCTAACCGTTGCAGACACGATCCGCACGCTTCGGATTGCCGGCCCCTTCCCAGACAGTCAGTACTCGCCAGCCAGCGACTTCGCCGTGTTCTCTCCGACTGGGAAGTGCTTTGTACTGTCAGTAAGCACTGGAAACCTAGACAGGAACACGAATGACTATTCTCTACTGCTCTTCCGAACAGGCGACTTGCCTAATGCTCGCCCGCGGATACTTGCAACTCTTTCTTCATCCTCCAACCGGGCGGGAATTTCCGAAATACGCTGGGCGAAGGATGGCGACACCCTGTATTTTCTCGGTTCGAGTGCAAGAGAGGCCACGCAGCTTTATTCGGTTCAGTCCAGCTCCGGCGAATTAACGCAATTGACGCACCACTCAACGTCGCTCGAATCCTACGCAGTGTCTGAGAACGGGTCCATCGTTTATGCAGCCGAACTTCCGCAGATTAACGTGATCACACCACGTGTGTTGAGGTACGGGTTCCAGGTTACCACCGAGAATCTGGCGGACCTAGTGGGAGGGCAGATCTCAAGATCTGATTCAGAGCTGTTCGTGAAGAAGAGGGCTTCTGGCACGGTGCAGCGGTTGCGGACCATTGATCCCCTTGATAGCGGGGTCAACGATCTATATCTTTCACCCAACGGTCGGTATTTGGTGGTGAAGACAGATGCAACGAACATACCGCCAAGCTGGCGCGAGTACGAGGATGTGAACATACAGGCAGCTCTCCGGGTCAAGCCAGGAAGAGGTTCTGCGAGTCGGATTTTGCACTACGAACTCGTCAATACTCGCACTGGCATAAGCGAGGTGCTGCTCGCCGCTCCTGCCACGTATCTTTCATCCGATGTTCTGTGGGCTCCCGATTCGCGGTCTTTGCTTCTCTGCGGAACGTACCTCCCTATTACCGTGGACAATCCACTCGCTTTTCAGCTGAGGAGATCGAGTAGGTTCGTTGTCGAAATCAGGTTGCCGGCTCGGGGTTTTACTGAGATCACGGAGGGAGACCTGCGCCCCGTTCATTGGGACGCGAAGACGAACGTCGTTCAGTTTTACGCGCGACAGAATCAGGCACGGACGACTGACTCGCCTAGGGAGATCTATTATCAGAAGACCGTTTCAGGATGGACACGCCTGACTAACGATTCGGCAAGGGCCGATAGAGCAATACCGGAAATCGCGGTAGAACAGGGCTTAAACTTGCCTCCCCGAATTGCCGTCGTGGATCCAAAGACGAATCGGAAAATCCCGTTCTGGAACTTGAACCCACAGTTCGACGAGCTGATATTCGGCAAAGTCGAGGAAATTCGGTGGAGGGATGGCAACGGAGACTCCTTGAAGGGTGGCCTGTACCTGCCTCCTGACTACGACCCGGAGAAAAGATATCCACTCGTTATTCAGACGCATGGCTTCGACCCAGATGCATTTTCGATGAGTGGCTACTACACCACAGGATTTGCGGCAGAGCCTCTGGCGTGCCGTGGGATCGTCGTCTTGCAATTGGATGACATATTCTACGATTCGCTACAGACTTCGGGAGAAGCTGAACGAGCGATGACAGCCTATGAAAGTGCGGTCCATTATTTGACTCAGATGGGTATCGTCGATCCCGCGCGTGTGGGTATTATTGGATTCAGTAGAACGAGCTTTTATGTCAAATACACCCTTACGCACTCGACGACGCATTTCGCTGCCGCTATCGTCTGTGACGGATTCGACGCTGGCTATTTCCAGTATTTGCTGTTCTCAAATTCCATTCCGTTTAGAGATTCGGAGGTCGATATTGTTAACGGTGCTCCCCCCTTCGGAGTTGGAATCTCCATGTGGTTGAAACGCTCTCCGGGGTTTTTGTTGGACAAGGTGCATACCCCTGTACTGATCCAGGCAATCGGACCAATATCGTTGCTGGGGGAATGGGAGTGGTTTTCAGGCTTGCGACGACTGGAGAAACCGGTTGACCTAGTCTATTTGCCGACCGGTACTCACGTTCTAGTAAAGCCCTGGGACCGAATGGTATCGCAGGGAGGAAGCGTAGATTGGTTTTGCTTCTGGCTTAAGGGGGAGGAAGACTCCGATTCCGAAAAAGCGGAGCAGTATGCCGGTTGGCGTACGCTTCGCCGCCAACTTGCAAGTCCTCGGTCTCAGGATTGATTTCGGGGCAGGACGATTCGGGCAGAATTAGCCGGAGCGCTTCAAACAGCAAGCGCTCCGGCTCCTTAACTACTCATCAGCCTCGTACGCGGCTGCCGTGATGTCTCGCACATTGTCCGAGACGGCGCCCAGCTTCGACCCTTTCGGGTGTCCCTGGATCGTTGCCGCAGCCGTGCCGATAACAGTGACTTCCGGCTTTACGTAGTTCATCGTATTCACCTCCTTTCTTTTTGAAGTTTCCTCAGCGCTGAGACCTAATCCCCATTCACGACTCGCGGAGCTCGCCTGGACTCCCTTCCCGAAACTCGGAATACCGGTCTCCTGTCGCCTATTGCGTCTAGATTCAGGTATTTCCTTACATTGGGGTTCCTGAGCCACTGCTCCATAGCGAACGTACGCAACAGCGGAATGATCGCGACGTCTTGTCCGTGTCTTGCTCTCTGCAAGGCGTCCCGAAAGAGCGGAGCGTCTACCATTTGGAGCGAGCTGGTCTGCATGTGTTGGCTGAACTCCAAGAAATCCGGCCAATCGGTGGCGATCTGGACCAACGGTCCTCGAACCACAAAGGCTTTCCGCCGCCTTTGCAGGATTTCATCGGGAACAATACCGGCAAGTGCGCGCCGCATGAGAGAGCGTCGCTGGCCGGGACGCACCAACTGCTCCCTTGGGATTGCATAAAGGAATTGCAGAAGATCGCGATCGAGATACGGGTAGCGCTTCTCACCCAGCGCATACGGCTCAAGCACCGCACACCCGAGTTGCCTCCGCAAGACATCCAGAGTCTTTAGGTGCTCTTGGAAGCTTGGCAGAGCTCCAAACAGCTTTATCCTGTCTCGGTAAGGCGTCATCTCGGGTCGATAGCGGTTCATGAAATCGGGATGCAGCCAGGGCGCGGGGCGGCTGCGCTCCGGAATGCCGGCGAGGCTAGTGGGCAGAAACTCCCGAACGGCTTCGAAGACTAGATGGAACCAAGGTTTTCTCTTGCTTAACGCCCAAGCTTTCAGTTGGTGCGCGAGCGCCCGGACGCGGCATTGTGCCAAGAGGTCTGCGAGTTCTGGTGTTGGCGTTGGCACGCCGCCAAGGACCTCGTCACCGCCGATGCCGGAAAGTACGACGCGGCTCCCTCTGGAATTCATGCAGGCCGCTAGTTGCTTGCCGGCGTCGGGAGCACGGCTGACACTTGGAGTCACCACGAAAGAGTTGTTTTCACAATTGAGCCTGAAGCTCTCCTGAGCACTGACCCTGATGTGGCAACCCGTTCGGCCTCGCCCTTCTTCGATCTTGGTGAAATAGACTCTTTCGTCCCAGTTCGGCTCAGAGTCGTCGAAGTAGGACACAGTGTCCAGTCTCGGGGTGTCAGAGGCCCCGCATTTGGCGATGGTGTCACCCATGCAGACGATGGCAGAGGAATCCATCCCGCCGCTTAACTCGGCTAGGATTGGAGTGTCGGCACGGAGCCGGCGTCGAACAGACTGTGCAAACACGGTCCGAAAATGTTCTTCATAGTCCGCATCCTTCTGGTAGAAAAGCCTTATGTTTGAATCGAAATCCCAATACTCGCTGACAGTCAGCGACGATTCCTTTATACGAACAAACGAGGATGGCGAAACAGAACGGATTCCAACATACGGAGTTAGGTGCGGCGCAGGGAAAAAGGACAACCATCCCGCGATGTATTCTCCGTTGAGCTCGAATGCCTTGCCCGCGAGTACAACCAGTGGATCGAGAATGGTGCTCCAGATGACTTGATCTCTGTCCAGCGAGTAGTAGAGATGGCGTGTACCGACGAAATCCTTCGCGAGGTACAGAGACCGTTCGTGAGGTTCCCAGATCGAAAGGGCCCAATCGCCAATCAGCCTGGCAAAGCAATCCGTCCCCCACTGTTCGTATGCAGCCGCTACGATTGAAACATCCGGACAATCATTTGCCACTGTCTTGCCGAACTGCTGGACGAGTTCCGTACGGTTGTCCAGGCGTCCGTCCCACGTGATGACAGCCCCGCATCTGAGAACATGCGGTTGAGCTTCCCCACGGGACTCTTTCGTGGTGTGAAAAGCGCGGTATAGGATACTCACGCCACCTTTGGAGTAGGAACTGCCACAGTCCGGCCCCAGCGGGCGAAGGAGCTCCTGTGCGCGAGCGAAATATTCCGGTGCGACCGGGCTGCCATCGAAATTCCATTTACCAAATTGGACGCTCATGGACTATTCCTTTGCTCTGGCGTCTCGTTAACGTACTAGAACCTGTCGAGCACTAGATACATTTCAGGTGTGTATGGCCTGTCGTTGACGACGCTTCCCTCAACCTCAACCCAGGCATGAGCTTTGAAGGGCATCTGCTGCGCACCGATTACCATCTGCGCTTGTATGCCACGCCGCTTCAGCAGACATGCAGTGACGGCCGATCTCTGCAAACAGAGGACCTCTTTCCAATACCAGATACAAGCCATGTCTACCGCCGAACAGATCCGCTCGATTGATCCGGGATCTGGCGCGGTTTTTCGGACCAGGCACCTGCGAACTTTGTCGTGCAGTTTCGTGAAATTCCCAAGTGCCAGGTAGAGGTCGGCATAAATCAGATTCAAGTAGGCCTTTAGGACTAGGGACGACATGAAAAGGAACCTCCGTTCATACAGACAGTTGCAGTTGGTCACAGAGAAACGCAATTCGATCTGTTAAGGCTTCAATCCTCTCGCTCAAAGGCAGCACCGGAGAATGTCCGCGAAACCTGCTGTATTGCAGAAGGGTCGGGGCGCCAGATGCGTTTGCGGCCTGGAGGCGAGCGGTCATCTTACGAGCATGGAGGGGATTACAGTTCTGGTCGGCGTCTCCGGAGACGATCATGACAGCCGGGTAAGCCACACGTTCCCGTACCCGATGATAAGGGGAGTAGCTTAGGAGAACTTTGAAGTCATCTGGGTCTTGAGAAGTCCCGAACTCTTCTTTCCAGAGGTGAGCGTTGTCGAAGAGGTGATACCGAAGCATATCGAGAATCGGGACCATGCAAACTACGGCACGAAAGAGGTCCGGCCGTTGCGTCAGGGCTGTTCCTACGAGTAAACCCGAGTTGGAACCTCCAAAAATGGCGAGTCTTCGTGGTTCGGTGTGCCTCGTCTCAATGAGCCACTCGGCAGCCGCCACAAAGTCATCGAAAGCCACTTGACGGTTACGCCGCTTCGCGGCGTTGTGCCATTTCACTCCGAATTCCGAACCTCCACGAATGTTGGGAAGAGCGAACAGACAGCCGTGCTCGATGAAAAACGCAACGAAGACGCTGAACTGCGGTGTCATCGAAACACCGTAGCCTCCGTAGGATGTCATGATTACGGGCTGTGGACCACGTTCGAAAATGTCGCGGCGAGCTACAAGAAACATCGGAATACGCGTCCCGTCCTTGGCGGTGAACCAGACTTGAGTGTGGTGGTAGTTGTCGCCTCCGAACGCGATTCTTGGTTCCGCCCAAAGCCGAACGTCCCCACTCTGCGGCAAATAGCGGAAAATCCGAGCGGGCTTTGTGAACGATTCTTGTTCGAAAAACAGCTCGTCTTGAGCACCATCGCTGCCGACCAGTCGAACGGTATCGCAGTCCTCGATCGGCAGCTCGCGGGGTTGACCGCCTGAGAGATCAAAGACTCGAACCTCTGTCTTGGTCCCCCGCGTGTACGAAACAAAGATGTGATGGTCGGTCACGACCCAATTCCGGATTGGCGAGTCAGAGGCTGGAATGACGTCGACAAATTGGGGCTCTTTGCCTTTTTGTAGCAGCACCTCAACGATACGGAAGTTCGGAGAATCGCGGTCCGTGAGTGCCAAAATGCGGCCTCTCAACAACCGCGGCGCGAACTTGTATTCCGCGCCCTCCACCAAAGGCTCGGGGGCACCGTCGCTATCCAACCGCCACAGATAAAAGTCTGTGCGCACCTTATCCAGGAAGCGGTATACGACAAATCCAAGCACCCCCTGTCCAGGAACCAGTTGCAATCGGAGTGTCGCGTCTTCGCCAGCGGAAAAAACTTGCTTGTCGTCGTTGAAGCTTGTACCCAGAGCGTGGTGATAGGCCGCTCTATAATTCGGCCGTTCGGCACCGACAGCCTCGTGGACGTAGTAAAAGCTTCGACAATCAGGGGCAAATGCAAACCCTCGCAGGTAGCCACGGGGAAGAACGTCGGGAAGGGTCTTGCGGCTCTCGACGTCCAGGATCTCAAATGTTCCAGTGCGCTCTCCGCCCACCTTGACTTCGTACAGAAGTAGCCGTCCATCTGGCGATGCCTGGAGAGGAGTGAGCGCTGTGTATTTGTCCGTTCCGCGCAGGGCAGGATCTATGAGGAGTCGATCTTCTCCATCTGGATCTTCTCGCACAAAGATGGAGGGTTGCTCCTGGCCGGGAAGGCGCTTTCGAAAGAAATATCTTCTGCCGACTTTCTGAACCGAGTCGTACGTTTCAACATCGAGCAGTTCCCGAACACGTTCACGAATTCGCTCGCGGCCGGGAATTACGTCTAGACATGAACGAGCAAACTTGGTTTGTGCTGCAATCCACGCATGCGTCCTTGGTGACTCCTGGTCTTCCAGCCAGCGATACGGATCCGTAACGGACACGCCGTGCAGGATCTCGGTGACGGCTTCGATCGGAGTGTACGGCGGAGTTTCCATCAGCTTAGGCATGGTGATCCCTGATCACTCAGTTGATTGGCTTCGCGATTCATCCGCCGCGTCAGGCTGCGCATATAACCTGCAGCATTTGCATCTCGCAGCCTCTCCGGTTGCCTCCAGGCGTCGGTTCCAGCCGCATAGGCAAAAACCGCAAGCAGCGGCGCAAGGGGCAGCGCTTCAGTTGGGCAATCGCGTGACGCGATTTGCTCCCATGGCGCAAGGTATGAGGCGGCTAACTTTGCTGCGGATATCGAATCCGGACCTACTATGCGACGAAAGTGTTCCAACAAATACTGGAAGCTGAAGAATGGGTGTCCTACATACGCTTCAGCCCAATCCAGAAAAGCACACCCATTCGGCGAGACGATGATGTTTCCCGGATTGAGATCGAGATGTCCCAGGGTGTCGGGGATACCTAGTTCCTCTATCAGACAGAGCGCGTCCTGGAGGCGCTCTCCCAAGACGGCCAGCTCTTCCCGGCCGAGAATCGGCGGGGGAACCTTGGTCTGCTGATTCATGAGCTGACCCATGAGATCTAGAAAGGGAAGGACCCGGTCCGAGAGTGTGGCGGTGCTAAGGTCACGCGCGCCCGAATCGCGGATTTGCGCGTGTTTGCTGATCGACTCGATCTGCAATTTCGCCAGGGCTGCCGCCGCCACTTCCCACAGAGTGGCTTCCCGAGTTTCCCCGAGGTTCGTTCCTTCGACTTCTGGGGTAAGCCATCCGTTCCACTCTGGCCGCGTGCTAAGGACCGGCGGCACGTATCTAGGGAAAAGCTGCGCCAACGTGAGCGTGACAGGGAATTCTCTGAGATTGGGCTCGCCGACGGCCTTAAACCAGATGGCAGGGCCATCGGTCTCAAAGCGGATCAAGCTGAATGAGGGGCTCGCATTGAACTGACAAAACGGACCCTTTAGTTGGAGTCCTAGCGGACGAATAGCGTCCCCTACCCATGTTTGCAATTCTCTGAACCATCCAAGTTGTGCGAACGGTCCGCCTCTGCCGCGCGAGTAGGCATTGCCTTCCGCAACAGACTGCTGGACCGCTGAGTAATCCGCCGAATCTTGGAAAGATTTCTCCGACAATGACGAGATCGGTACCCACTCAGCTGGGGCATTACCAGTTTCGGTGCGATTCCAGCACTCAAAGACTTGGTAGTTAACTCCGCTAGAATGGCTCGCTGAAGCAGCTGCGTCTGGCGCGAACAGACAAATGGCGTCACATCCCCACTTGCTCTTCATTGCCGCAGTAAGGTTTTCGGCGAGTCGCTGCCAACGCGGAACTTCTGCCGAGGGAAGCAGGAAGCCTTTGTCGGTGGGTGCCAAAAGGAGTGCCGTTCCGTCTTGATCAAGCACGATGGCGCGGTAGGTCTCGCACTCGGATTGTTGTATGAGATCCAAGGCTGCACTCCAGTTCAGACTGCCCCGCCCAATTGGCACTCTTCGACCAGTCGGTGTTCCTTCAGCGTTTCGATGAATTCCCGCACGTCGGTCTCAGCAAGATCCCGGCTGATGTCAAACTCACGGCTGATGCCGTCGACAATCTCTGCCTCGGAGGTTCCACTTTTCAGGAGTTCAAGGATTCTCGATCCAACGAAGTTGAGGTTGAACATCTGACCTTGTTGGACATCAAGGACGATCGCACCGTCTTGACCATGCGTGCTACGTACTCCGTCGGAAACTTTGTGCATGGACTTCGCCCCACTGATTCGATCCCGGCGATAGATCGGGTGTATGCGGCAAACTTTGTCATCTTCTTCGCTCGAACGCCAGTGAAAGTGCAATACGTTCTTAAATGGACTAAGTACGAAGAGACGTTGTTACTGGTCAACAAGATGCGTGGTGCATGTCGCGGGCCGAGAGAATGCAATGTGTACACGTTTCGGTCCTAATGTCTTTTGTCGAGGTTAGACCTGACCTGTTTCGAGAAAAGAAGCCGCTCGGAGAGACGTGTCTTTAGAGGAGAGATTCGGAGGTGGCGCTCTCTACCGTCTGCGGTGCGTCGGAAAAGAGTTTTGAATACGCGGTGTGGTGAGAGGAGATAAATGCATCGGGACTTCCATCTTCGACGATCCGTCCACCAGAGAGCACAAGAACTCTGTCGAAAGTGGATACCGTCGAAAGCCGATGCGAGACAACAATGAGCGTCGAGACGCCAAGCCAGCGTCGAATGTCCCGAAGAACGAGAGCCTCGGAAGAGGGATCAAGGCAGGAGGTCGCTTCATCCAGAATCAGAATCTGAGGCTGCTGCAGTAGCGCTCTCGCGATGGCGAGGCGCTGGCGTTGCCCGCCCGAAAGTTGACAACCTCCCGGCCCGACCCTTTGGCGGAGACCATCAGGAAGAGTGCCTACAAACGCTGAAAGGCCAGCGCATCGGACGACTTCCCGTAGTTCGTGGTCAGAAGCTGCAAATTTTACAAATCGAAGATTAGAGGCCAGAGTTCCATCGAACAGAACCGGGTCTCGTGGCAGATAACAAACCTGGCGGCGTAAACTGTCGAGGCAAAGGCTGCGCACGTCTTCGCCCCCGATGCAGACTGACCCCGAATCTACGTCATAGATGCGCGTTAGGAGCTTGGCCAGGGTGCTTTTGCCGGCACCGTTCTCTCCGGCAATAGCGATTTGTTCGCCGGGCATGATTCGCAGAGAGGGAATGCGGAGCATCCCCTTCTGCCTTTCATATCCAAACTCAACGGCGACGAAGTTGATCTGCGCCGGATGTTCTGGCACAGTGGGGACGGCGGAAGGGGAGTCTGTCACGCTCGGGCGTACCGCCAGTACTGCCTGCACCTGACGGATGCTGGCGAAGGTCGTCTGTGCCCTGGCGTACAATTCGGCGGCGCCACTGAGTGGATCGAAGAGTTGTGTCACAAAACTGTAGAAGGCCACCAGACCACCCAGGCTCAGGGTTCCGTCGAGAACTCTCCACCCGCCGTAGCCAATAACTCCGGACATGGCCAAGACCACGGCTAGGGAAGTGCACACGGTAAACCAAACGCCGGTTCGGAACAGTTGTTGCTGTGACCGGATCGCCCAGGCCAAGAGCCGGAAGGCCCTCCTCTCCTGACGCCTTTCCTGTCCCAGTAGCTGTATGGGAATTACCGAAGGGAGATGTTCCTCCAGGAACTTGTTCCATGAAACTCGATCGCCCTGCACGGTATCAGCATCGACTGTGAGTCTCCTGCGGAAATGCTGCCGGGTGATGAGAAAGATGGGGACCAGAGGAAGAACGGCGAGAGTCAGCGCGGGGCTAAGCAGGAACATGGTCGTGAGCGTGAAGCAGGTCGTCAGGAGTGTGCGCAAAATCGCCGGTAGCAGGTCTGATCCAAAATAGGAGATTTCTTCAATGGGTTCTTTGAAGGGATAGATTACCGTTCCAACTGGCGTATTTTCGTAGTAGTCCGCCGAGAGCGTGTCCAGATGCCGCAGCAGACTCATGCGCAACGAGAGGCCCATCTTTTGCGCTGCGGTCAACATTAAGTAGTTGCCGAGGCTCGTGAGCGCTGTTTTTCCCTGGTAGCCGAGGAAAATGAGGCACACCGCGACGAGCAGCAGCCCGGTCTGCCGCCGCGGGATGATCTGGTCGATCAGCCATTTGAGCACGAGTGGAGTGAGAAGCGCGAGCAGACTTCCGGCCGTGATGCAAAGAAAACTGGCCAGATGCCAATGAAAATGCGGCCGAATCTGTTTCGAGAGCCAGCGAAGTTCATGCGGTATCCAAGACGAACTACGGCCTCCGCTCATAGAAGAGAGTGGACAACTGCCTCACCTCGAAATCGAGGATAGGTAGATACGATGGTCCCGTCCAGAGAATGTGGTGACTGTTCGCTTTTCGATCAAGTCGCGGGTGTTTCCCCGGCAATGGGCGAATTCTTTGGCGTGGGTCGCATGCTGTTTGTCCGGAAACCCGACAAAACGGTGCGCACGGGTAGAGAACTGGTAACGAGGAGACTCAGGGTGGCAGCGATGACGTAGAAATCGTTATTCGCGAGAAGCCCCGATTCGCGGAGAGCTGCACGAATCGTGGTGACCGGTGTGCAAGAGATTTTAACCTACACCTTGGTAACTGGAGCTGACCCCCTCCTCCGGGCGAAAATTGACCATCCCCATGAACCGCGAGCACATAGCACATCTTCACGCCAAAGCTTCGTTACTCTACCAACATGCCCGCCAGGGGGCCGCGCGCGTGCCTGTCAAGGCTCGGGTTGTACTCGGCTTGTTCTTGGTCGCCGCTCTGCTCATGGCGCTATACACTGCGTTTACCGCAAAGGATGCCAGCTTGCACTTGAGGGTGCAACACGGTTTCCACAACGCGCAGGTCTCGGTATGGGTTGACGGTGACCTCGTTTATTCCGGCAAAGTCACCGGCTCCGTAAAAAAGAGATTCGGTTTGATTCCCACCGACTCGGTGCAGGGCAGCTTGTCACAGATCATACTGGTGCGCTCCGGCCAGCATAATGTCCGTGTGCGGATCGAGCCTGATGATGCCACGATGCAGGAGGACACCATCAGCGGGGACTTTACCCATAACACGGAGCGCGCCCTCTCTGTCTCCGCGCGGCACAGTGGGCTCTCGCTGTCTTGGCAAGGGACAGGCAGCGCTCCGGCTGAAACGTCCTCCAGCTTTGGATGGTTTTCGCGCTACGCCGGCTCGCTCCTCCTGACCATCGCCGGGTCCATCATGTCTGCCCTTACCGGATATGCGATCAGGGAACTTCCTGGGCGCCTCCGCTCCACGTCTGGCTCCGCGCCCAAGGCAGAACTTGGTCCCCAGCCGAGTGTTCCTCTGGTTAGCCAATCGGAAGGGCAGACGTGATTCTCACTTCTCCAGGTCTCGACTCAACACGCGCATCGCTATAGGGGTTTCTTGCCCGCGAGTTAGACTTGGGTTGAAGAATCACGGAAGCCTTCTCACAATTGTGACGATCTGCCCTACCACCTCGGCATCGTGGTGTATGCGAAACTCTTCCGGCCGATGGAAGTGCTGGGAGTAATGGTGGATGACAAGCATCCCATTCTCACGGCCGCAACACCCGCAAAGGTATGTGCCATCGCGCTTGAGGACGACATAGAGCGGCTGCTGCCACAGAGGCTTTGAGGTGGAGTGGAGCGGTTTCTTCTTGTTCCGATCCACGGTGACGAGCAGTCCGTTGCTGAGGTAGGGGTGAAGGGAATTCCGGACTCCACCAACCCAGTAAAAATCGCGCAGGGAGGGGAATGCCAAGCCAGAGATCGCTCCTATCGATGCTCGCAGGAATAGCGGAATGTCTCCGCATTGACGAAGTAGTTCTCCAAGAAATCCCTCCCAATCGGGCTCACCAGTTTCGACTGGGGAGCCATGAAATCCGGCGGGCAATTCCCTCGGAATGAAACGGTCCGGGATAGACTCTTTTCCCGCTTCTTCCGGCGCAATGCCGATGGTGTCCAAGAATGTGCGGAGGTGCACCGCATAAAGCAAGCAGAGGGTAATGACCTTGTGAAAATGACGTGGAGGAGTGTCGCGTGCTTCGTAGTCGGATAGAGAACTGGCAGACATGAAGTATCGCTCATCGCCGAGGGTGTCTGCGATCCGACGGCTCATCGCAGATGCATCGCGAAATGACAAAGCCATTCTCATTCTTGCACTACGAAGAAATTGGCTCAGCTTCCGATGTGGTCGTGGCAACGGTGCTGGTTTCCAACGCTTCGCCAGTTCCTTGGGAACTTCGGGATGCTCGGCGCGAATCACGGGCCGGATTTCGAGGTCCACGGCCCCTATGATTTTTACTTCGCTGCGGAGTTGCAGTTCGATCTGGGCGTAAGCGAGGCACGCGCTGACGGGCAGAGCACGGTGCTTTCCGGCAAGCTGCAATCGGCAGCAGCACAGCCCTTTACTGTGCTCTATAAGGAACAGCCGGTTGGACGTTTTGCCGTTCTCTGCCGCGATGTCTTCTGTAATTCTCGGATCTACGCGCACGATGCTCCCAGGGAGCAGGTCTGGGAACGCAAGTGCGTCCTGCAGACCGATTTTGGCGTATAAGAACCTCTCCCAGTTCATTTCCCGCAATGAATGCTGGCGCACCGGATGGCCGAACTCCAAGAGTTGGCCGATTGGGGCTATGGGCGGAGGGGGAATGTTGCCGAGCTTGTTTCGAAACCAAGGAACCCAAGCATCGGGATCGCCGAGGGAAGAGTCCATGAGGATGGTGCGTTTCGACGGAAGCAGAACCTGCAGTCGGGGGATATCTTCGAGGTTAAAGCCCAGAACATGCAGCCAGTCGGCTAGTCGATAGTCGGAAATCCGGCTGAGGGCGAATAGCTGGTACACGCTTGGGCTGAAAGTTCCCAGTTTAAGATCGTAGTAGAAGTTGTGGGGAAGGAAGTACGGCGAAGCATGCCCATAAATGGCCTCCGATTTCTGTGAAACCTGGTAAAGAGTTAGATTCCGGGTTTCCAGAATCGACCTGACCCGCTCTGCGAGTTCCGCACTCGTTTGTGACTTCGCCTGGAGGCGCACCGTCCGACCCCTCGCTGTACTTTCCCGAGTAGTGCGCGATGCGCGTCAAAGAACTGTGCTGCGCACTTGTATCCGACATGCGGCGGCGGGTCCCCAGACCCTGGGCTGCGTCCCCAGAGATACCTACTCGCAGAGTAACTTCTATTTAGCGCGACAGCTCTTCTGGTGTCACAACAAACCGCGAGTTGGGTAGTTTTCCAACCGGGTATGCGAGATACAGGGCCACAGCGGGTGTCGTTTAGTGATTGCAGGGACGGGACAAAAGGCGCGGAGTGGTTGGAATTCCAACCGCTGAACAGATTGTTCACCGGATACGCACAGAAAAGCATTAAGGTAGCCGACATGATTTTGTTCGGATTTCCCGAGAACAACGGGTATTGATGGACAAAGATCCGCTTTCCACGTAACATTCCGCATCTCTAATGTGGGCCATTCGATGTTGGCCTCAGTACCGAGCCCGGAAGCTGGTAAGCGGCTCAGAGCGGAGCGCGTACGCACCCGCCTGTCAACGCGCGATGTAGAACGTCTAAGCCACAAGATTGCAGAAGAGATGAAAAATCAGGACTACTGCATATCTCATGCTTGGCTTACGCAAGTAGAAAATGGCAAGTTCACCCCGGGTATCTACAAACTTTACAGCCTGAGCCGCATTTACGAGCTTAGGCCTGATCAGGTTCTGGCTTTTTTCGGAATCAGGTTCGGCGATTTAGATAAAGGGTATATGTCGCTAAATCTTCCACGAACGCATGTGGTTGGGCCGGTACACGAGGAGCCTGGACAGACGATGCTGGCTCCGCTCGGTCTGCGCGGTGCAGCCCGCCTGGAGCAGACCAATCTGGTCTCACGAATGTTCGAAGGCTGGGGAGAAATCCCCGTCGCCTTGCTACAGCAGATCGATTTGCGGAACTCAGTTTTCGGGTATATCGGGCTCGAGGACTATACCCTTTACCCGTGGGTTCGCCCGGGCTCTTTGGTACAGATCGATTCCCGTCAGAAAGCAATAAAAACCGGCGTCTGGCAAAGTGAGTTCGAGCGCCCCATCTATTTCGTCGAACTGCGCGACAGTTGTGTTTGCAGCTGGTGCGATCTCGATGGAAACCAGTTATTCCTCATTCCGGGTCCACAGTCAGGGCAACAAATACGGAGAGTCCGCTACCCCATGGACGCCGAAATAGTCGGTCGCGTCACTGCCATTGTCATGCCACTGGCGGAAAGGCAGGGCGGATGAGAAGGCAAGCAACGACCCTACCGTAAGTGGACGCGCCTTGTGCGGTCAAGAAGCAAGACTTCCTTCAAGTCGGCCTCTTCGTTGTCCAATTGAGTCGTTATTACGTGAATGTATGAGTCGCTAGTGTAGCCGCCCTGCAGGTATCAATTCTCACGGGGATCAAGGCTGTTGCACTGGGTGGGTGTATTAGTGTGTTCGTGAAGACTGGGGATCTCGACATCCGTCGATGTCCGATCGGTGGGGAAAACAGCACGAAAGCAATCGCTGTACTTTGACTTGCGTGGCCGCCGGCAAGCGGTGAGTTGAAAGCATGTCCCAGGCATGGGCGTGGTCAAGGCAGACGATGTGCAGCAGTGGGGTCAGCTCATGGAACGCACTCGCGATCCAAATGCCAATGGCAAGAGCTCCTTTCCGTGGTTGCCGGAAATCGATCAAATCTTGCTCGTGGGGATGAAGCACGGGCTTCCCGGGATTCACGAGGCGACGAACAGCATCTTAAAACTTCGCTCGGGGTTGACTCGCGCAGACTGCTGGAAGCGGCTTCGCTACCTCCGAGAGAACGGTACCGGCAACCATCCTGACCCATACAATTGGCCGGAGGAGATCCGGGAACTTCTGTGCAATGGTTATAGGGAGGGCGGGCGGAAGAAACGCGAAGCCATCAAAGCCGTCAGAGAATTGTATCCGGGGCTGCCTTGCCGTGCGCTCCGGAGATTCGTCCAGCAGCAGGGTTGGCTGCCAAGAGCCGCACGGGGCAGTGGCACACTTTGTCGGCCCTGGACCGAGCAGGAAGAACGGAAACTGTGGGAGTTGGCGGGATATGAGCCGGCGAGCAGAATCGCTCAGCGGCTCGGCCGCTCTGAGGGAGCGGTTCGGTTCCGCATGAAGGCACTGGGCCTGAGCGCAAAAGTGAAAGACGGTTGGTCGTTCCGTTCGCTACAGCAGATGCTGCGTGTCGGGCCATCGAAACTCCATCGCTTTGTGGCGGATGGTTTTTTGAGAGTGCGCGACCCGCGGATATCAGCGGCTTCTTTGGGAACAATGGTCGAACAACTTGCGCCATCACCAGAGGCCACTGAAAGACTCGCCAGAATATTTGGGGATGGACCAGAAGCATACTCCTGGAAACACGCAGCGAAACTTCTGGGTGTGACTGATGAGCAGGTACACACGTGGATTGCAAAAGGAAAGCTCAAGATCGTGGACACGTTTGTTACTGACAGAGCGTTTGAAGCTTTCTGCAAAAAATGGGGGCCGCAACTGAACCCCGTCCTGTTGAATCAGGGTGTTCGCGATTGGCTGGTGGAGGAATACGGGCTCCGGGTGTCCAGCGGAAGGGATAACGTTTCAGTGCCCGTGAACGAGAAACACGCACTGGTCACAAGACAATGCCCCAAATGCCAGAGACCTATGCGCGGCAACATCTTCTTTCGGCACCTGAAGAACTGTAAGGGTCTGATGTCAGGAAGCAAAGGGGAAGTTCCGCAGAAACTGTCCAATGCAGGAGATAACGTTTCACCCATTCCTAATCGGCGAGATCCACATAGCGATCGGCATCCCGCCGCCAGGTCTCGAACGATGGATAGGGCGTAGGTAATTCAGACTCCCAGATCTGCTCACAGTGATTGCAGTATTCCATTGTCCGAATGGCTCTGGGATGATTGCGGGCGGAGATCAAGATTGCGTCGTACCAACCTTCTCTCTGGGCCTCCTGAAAGAAGTGATCGCTGATCCAAAGCATCAGGCGACCCCAGTCTTGGGGAATCCGGCGATCCGCCTGCCGTTCTTTGTCACTGAATTCCACAAAACCGGGGCACTGGGAATTAAGCTCGTGTGCAACCTCACCGGGAAGGGAAGCGCTGGCTTCAAGAGCCAGTCGAGCCCAGTACGCAAACGCCTCCCAGTCAATGAAACGTGAGACAGCCTGGGCTAGGCGTTCCGGGTCAACAAGCTTGAAACATGCTCTCTGCTTGCGAACTCGGGGCAGCAGGTGGGCGGTCTCGTCACATTGCGCGGCCTCGCCACGCCATTTTTCAAATGAGGGGTACTGGATCGGCCTTGCTCTTTGCCACTTCCGTACCGATTCCGACCAGCAAGCGGACGCTTTTTGGTACCGCGACTCTCGGACAACATAAAAGGTAATCGCGAGCAGCCAGCCACCTTGCTGAGCAAAGCTGAAGTTGTGCTCGTCGATCCAGTGGCCGAGCCGGACCGGTGTCAGGGAAGCTTCGTTCGGATGTCTGGCTAAGTATTGCTTCTCATTTGCCAGAAATCCCGGACAGGCTTCATCTAGCTTCTTGGATAGCCAGTCTGGAATGCCATGTTCGCTCTCCATGATCGACCGCACCCAGTAGTAGAACTCCTGCCAATCGAGATACTGGTTGCGGGCTTCCAAAAGGAGCGGCCAGGGGATACGCCGAGCTTCCGCAGCGGCTTGATCGCCTGCATGCCGCTGAAGGCTTATCGCGAGTTTCCCTGGGCGGAGGCGCCTCTTCTTCTGCAACTGCTGACCCCCTTTATCACGCCGCTCTCACAATTCACTGTTCTCGGAGAAGGACGCCCATAGTTTAGCCAACTCGATGCAGGACGCAAGCGAACGTTGGAGGCTGACACCCTTGTGAGCCTCAATCTCCACACCTTGCTTCTTGAGAAGTCTCGCAGGGCGCGATTGGCCGCGAGCCGCCGTTGTTGTCTGAGAATACAAACGCAGCCACCCATAAGCGGCGCCCGTGGCTATAAACCCAAAACCAATGCGCCAGATCAGTCGCGCCGTGGAAGACGGCGAACAGAAGAGCTGTGGCAATCTCATTTCTGCTGGGCGAGCGTATCAACAAAGCCGGGGACGTTCACCCGAAGTCTGTTCAGCAGATAGTCAAAGGATTTATCAATCGCAGCGGCTTGCTGTTTCAGCGTACCAAGCACCGCGTCCCGGTCCAACTCGTACAGGTTCCTGAGAAATGTACTAGGGCCCTGTGCTGTGATGGAGTAAGGGGCGAGAGCTGAACGAGGGAAGTCCTTCAGGTTGTACGTCACGATGGTTTCCGCACCGCAGCGGACCGCGGCGGCGAGGACATGGCGATCCTTTTCATGATTGGTCATGGAGGGAATCAGGTCCTCGTAACCTTCCACCCAGGCTTCCCCGAAGTGTTTCCGGATCTCGCTCTCGCGGTAAGCTCCTTGCTCCGCAGTCAAGCCGAAATTCTCCTGCAGATTCCTGCTCACCTCTGCCATGATCTGGTCCGTCCACTTCGGGAGAAAGAGCCGGGGACCGCCTGCCAGCCGCAACAAGCTGTCCGCTAGCGGCATGGGGATCAGGACGCATGCGTCCAGAACAACGGGAAAATCTGCTCTCACTCGTCCCGGCCGCCTTCAGGAAATGTATTGCGGTCATACAGGCCGGCTGCCACGGCTGCCAGCGACAACCGATCAAGGGCAGCGTGGCGTTCTTCGTCGCGCTTCTGGGCGTATGCCAGAACATCCCGCAAATACACTCGTCGCTGGTTCCCGACGCGGTGGTATGCCATCGCTCCGGTTTCGAGCAATTTGACGAAGAAGGGTCGTGACATTCCCAAGAGGTCTGCGGCGCGCTGAGTGGTCACAGCCTGATTGTCCGGAACCAGCGTGATTGCGTGGCCATGCGCCATAAGGGTGACTACCCTTCGAAGTATCTCGTAAACCGTGTGTGGCAATTCAATCCGCTCGCCTGTAGAACTCACGAGTGCAGCCCTTCCCCGGCTGAGCATAGCCTCCAGGTCTTGCACTTGCTTGCGCTCGGTTTGAGGTAGCGTGATCGGACGTTGTGCGGTTGCAGCCATCATGATTAGACTGTAGCACATACTCGAAATAGTCGCAATATGCGAAATTCACGAAACTACGACGACCACGGTCTAATGTTGTTAACAACACTGTTTGCAACCAGATACAACGACAAACCCACTCCCGCTAGTTCAGGTTGCGTTGCCGCTCCTCTCATTCGACCATAGTCGAATAACTATTCGACTCCGTGTTGCCTCAGAAATTGGATTTCAGGAACAACCTCAAATGGCTCGGCTGACTGCCTCTGTACCAACCAGTACGCGGAGCTCTTCGAGCGCAACGTCGATCATCGTCACGATGGCGTTGTTGTATTGCCGACCGCCGATCCTGTCAAACTGCGACCCAAAGAACGGCTGTCGCCGGCGCCATAGGTTGTGACCACGGACGTTGTGGCTCAGGAATTGGCCAACTGGAAGTGCGAGCAATGATGGAAGAACAGACCGGAACTGTCACCACTCAAAGTGCCTGAGGCCTAAATTCTTTGGCACTCTTCAGAGATCTGACAAGAGGTGATACTACCGGCGCTGTCACCACCCACAATGCGTACGGCAAAGAATTCTAGGTTCCCGGCACGGTGACCAGTGATCCGAGCGAACCCCAGAGTAGCGTCTCCACCCAATTTGCGTACGGTCAACAATTTCCAACTAGGACTTTGGGAAGGCGACATGCGCAGTTCGTTCCGAACCGACCCAGAACAGGTCACCACCCAGAATGCGTACGCCCAAAAAGTTTATTGAAGCGTCATTGAAAATCGGCAACATGGTTTAACTGGTGCTGCGCGATCACTTTCGAAATGGGAGTGGCTGTGCCTGGATGGTATTCCGGCGTGTGGCACGGCTTTCGGTGTGGAGCAACCGGATTGTTTCAGGTGTACTCTTCACCACCGAAAGGCAGGTGCCGTGTTCTCGTCCGCAGAACAACTGTCGGAGAAATTACGGGCCGCACGATACATCATCGACCCCGTAACGCTTTCGGTGGTGTATCTCGCCGCCCGTATGCAGAAGCCACTTCTGATTGAGGGACCTCCTGGATGCGGCAAGACCGAACTTGCGTATGCCGTGGCAACGGCTGCGGATGTGCCGGTAGAGCGACTCCAATGCTACGCCGGGATTACCGAAGACAAGGCGATCGGAAAGTTCGACGAGGCCCTGCAGAAACTGTTCTTGGAAACCCAAGGTGAACAACGTGAAATGGACTGGGGCGAGGTTCGTCGGCGATTACATACGCTCGATTTCTTTGCGGAGGGGCCGCTGCTTCGTGCCCTGCGTTACGAAGGTCGCCCATGCGTGCTGCTCATCGATGAAATCGACAAGGTGGACCAAGGATTTGAGGCGTTGCTGCTCGAAATCCTCAGTGCATGGCAGATCACGGTCCCGAAACTCGGGACGATCGCTGCAATCACGGTGCCGTTTGTTGTGCTCAGCTCCAATGAAGAGCGGCGGCTTGGCGACCCCCTGCGACGACGGTGTTTCTACCTGCGCTTCGAATACCCCACCGTCGAGCGGGAAACTGAGATCTTGAGTGTCCGGAGCAGAAGCGACAGCCCGGGACTACGTGGACAACTCGCAGGCTTGGCACACGCGCTACGCGGCTGGAACATGGAAAAGCCGCCGTCGATCGCGGAAATGTTGGACTTGGCGCAAGCTCTGGAGATCTTAGGCCTGGAAGAGATCTCCCACGAGCAACGGGACTTACTGCTGCCACTGTTGGCAAAGACGGAGGCAGATCGAAAACGGTTGCTGCTGCGCGCTGGTTTTGAAGGATTGGTCGCGGATTCCAAGCGATATCGGGATGAGTTAATGGGGCAGGCAGGGCCCGGCAAGTTGGGGCCGGGCAAAGCAGTGTCCCTGCCAGGGGAGGCCATCGCGTGAGGCGAACAGGATTAGCGTGGTTTCTGCTGGTGCTGATGCAAACGGCAACGGCGCAGGTCGTCACCGGAACTAGAGACATGCGTGGCCTTTGTGCACGCTGGGCAGAGTACTACGCAAGGATTTATCAAGTTCCCGTGGACCTTGTAGAAGCCATCATCGATGAGGAGTCAGGTTGGAACCCGTATGTAATTTCCGACAAAGGCGCCGTCGGGCTGATGCAACTGATGCCCCAGACAGCCGTGCGCTTTGGGGTTCGGAATCGATTTCATCTGGACGAGAACATCCGGGGCGGCGTGGCGTACATAGCCTGGTTGAACCAGAAATTCGGTGGAGACCTCCGATTGGTCACGGCAGCCTACTACGTCGGTGAGGCACCGATCCTTTCGCGAAGACTGGAATATTCGTCTGCCGATGTGCAAGGGTACGTGAACAGAGTGGCCAGAAGATACCGAGCCAGACGAAGACAGAAGGCGAGGGTCGGGTCGACGGAACAGCGCGAACCAGAGGTGGAACATGAGCATCCGTAAAGCAGCATTGATGTGCTGGTTGTTGTCGGCGGCGATGGTAGGCAACGCGCAAGTGGTTAACGTAAACCCTCAGGTGCGGACAAAAGCTACGGCGGACGGGAAGGTCACGATTGTAGAGATCGCGGCGCATTTTGTGACTGCGATCCGAATGCCGGAAGCCGTGAATTCGGTAGCCGTTGGCGACCCTGCGCTGTTTCAGGTAGAGCATTCAGAGCGAGAACCGGAGCTGGTGTTGGTGAAAGCGCTCACTGAAAAAAGCGCCCAAACCAATTTGCTCATCTCCGGCGTCCACGGCCGGCAAATCAGTTTGCTTCTGGTGAGCCGGGGAGCTTCTACGGTTCCCGCCAAGGTGGATTTTCTTCTGCAGTACAAACCGTCCGGAAGTTTTTTGGTTGAACCACAAGTCGTCCCCTTCCCATTGGTTGGGCAGACCACCCCTCTCGGGAAAGCGCAGCCAATGGCAAATAGCACGGTGACGAACGGCGCTGATAGGCAGCCGTTACTGATCTCCACATCACTTGGGACAAGCGCTTCGAATATGCCGAACTCGCCACCGGAACCGGCGGTGAGCCAGGCACAACCGAGATCGTTGGATGAGTTGCTAGAGCGTCAGGAACGGGCTCCTCTGCCTGCCCTGCATGGCGAACGAGAGGAAGGAGAGAAGGTCAAGGGGGATCGCTTGCGGACAGGTATTAGCGAAGTGATCGACAATGGCCAGCAGGTGGTCGTCCTGTTCTCGGTCGTAAACACGCGCAAACACGCGATCCTGCTGATGCCCCCACAGGTTCAGTTAGGGGGCAAG
>PLBY01000082.1:0-29127 GCA_003134655.1 Acidobacteriaceae bacterium | reverse complement strand
AACGAGACGTTGTTTTTGCAGATGGCCGAGTCGGGTGCGGTCGATCGCCCGGCCTTGGCCCCAATCGGTTTTGGAATTAGCGCGCTTCGGCAGGAGAGAGACCATGGAACAGCAAGAACGGAGAACTAGCGAAGCTCACGAAACAACCTCGAGTGTTGGTGAAGACCAGGCGCAAGCAACGATTTCGGAGCAGGTACAGGAAGAACGTGAGCCGCTTGGTTCATTTCAGAGCCTCCGCGCTCTCCTAGACAGGGCACGACGCAATCAGAAACCCGTCTCCAGTCGTCGTGAACTGGGCCTGGATAAGAGCAAGTCACTGTTCGTGGTGGCCGGAGCGGGCGTTGCATTGCTCTTGGTCTTCTTCGGCGTATTTTCGAGCCCGAAAAGCCGTTCTCCACTGCCGGGTGAATCCGCGCGTGGTGCACCTAGTCTCGGGCGTAAGCTCACTCCCGGACAGGAACAGAACGGTGCGGCCAAGGCCGTGACGCCGATACTCAATGCAGATGTGCGCTCAGGGGACATTGGCCCTGGTTCACCAGTAACGCCGGAGGAGGTCGGTGGGACCTCATCTCGATTCTCGGCAACACCCGAAAAACCGGCACCGGGCAGAGTGAAAAACTCTGGAGAATATGCGCTCAAGAATGTGGATTTCTCCGATCCGGTGGTCGCGCAGGGACCAGCAACGCCCAACCCACCCCCACTTCCAGTCGGTGAGTCAAATGCCGACCTAAAGAAACCCTCGATTGTATTTGTACGTTCTGCGCAAAATGCGACACCGGCCCTTCAGAGTCCACGGAGTGAAGACAATACACTCGCGGAACTTCTTCCAGCCGGTACGCGATTGGTGGCGCGTCTGGAGGTCCCAGTGAGTTCGGCGGCGCCCGCACCCGTGATCGCCGTGGTTGAGTACAACTATGAACACAATGGAGAGGTGGTGCTGCCGGCGGGGGCTAGGGTGTTGGGAAAACTCTCCCATGTGAATTCCTCTGGATTTGTCGGCTTTCAGTTCGACAGGGTCGAAATGCCTGACGGAGCGGTCGAGAAGATTGATGCTACGGCCATGGACCTGAAGTTCGGACCGATAAAAGGCGATGTCTCTGGACGAAAGCGAGGCACCAATTTCTTGGTGCGCACAATGACCGGCCTCGGGACGGTCGCTGCGTACGTAGTCGGTGGCCAAGGGACGACAGGATTCAACGGCGCAATTTCAGAGAATGCACTCCTACGAGAGCGCATCGCGGACAATGTCGGTATGGCTGGGCAGGATGAAATCAACATGCTCGCGGCCAACCAAAACATTGTGGTTACCGTACCTGGGAATACTCGTTTTTACATCGTGCTGGAGAAGGGCAGCTCAGAGCATCAAACCGGGAAGCCTGGAATGCGGCCGACGGATATCAATAATGCCAGCTTCGCTAACGGCAAAGTCCCTACACTCGAAGAACTGCGAGAACTAATGCTGCTCAAGAACGAGCTAAACGAAATGTATCTTCAGCCGAGTGCTCAGCAAACACCGATGCAACAGTGAACAGGCCGATGGAGGACTTGTGGAAGTCGACTGGAAACCATTGGAAAAAGTGCTAGGCAAAGCAAGGTGCGCAGGCTTCATGTTTATGGGACGGGTGAACGGCATCAACCTCTACAAACACGGAATCAGCCGCAGCTATTTGAATCTGGACGATGATGGCAACTGCTACGTTAAGGGGGAGCGGGGTTGCCATCGGCAAGCGGATCTCGACCAGGAACTTGCGAAACTCGAAGAGTGTCTGAAGGGTTTGCAGGCGACTCTCGAAACCCCATACGACGAAAGCTTCATCGCACGAAAACGAGAAGTCCTGCGTCAAGAGGGAATTTCCTTATTGACAGTTCACGTCGAACCAGACGAATTGACGATCCACTAGAGCCCCCAAAATCCCCTAAAAGTCCTACAATCGGCAACCCGCCCACTAGTCCACTCCAAGCTTGTGCCTCCCGGCGCAAGGATCTAGCATCCACCAGGAAAATGAGCTAAAGTAAGGCCATTAGAAGGATGGCTGAGTTTATGCCGCCCTGGCCTGAGTGGCAGTTTGAATACGTGGGGTCGCGTTTCCTGGGCAGACTGTTGGGCCTGTGGTCCAGTTTCTGTGTGTCTGTGATCAGGAGACTGTTTCGACTGGCCCTAGCGACGGTTAGAGGCCCTCGTGTATCCGGAGACTGGACTTCCCAGTCTGCCAGCTACGCTTGCGATGGCCCCCCGCGGACTGAGCCCTCATTCCTCGGGAGGTTGAGCAAAATGGCAATCTCCACGTTAGGAACGGTTGGGGTGTGGAGTGCGATCACCTGGAAACCAATTTGGATCGCCGCTGGTCCAACGGGCGACATAATCCTGACAGTGGTCCTACTCTTTGTAAGTGCTGCGTGGCCAATCTCATTGGTATGGATTTGGTTTTCAAAGCCACGATCCACAAACGCTGATCGCAAAGCGCGCACCTCGTCCTACTCCGGATCAAATCGGGCAAACGCGGCATGAGCGGCGTAGTCCCCCGGCGTTAGCATTGATTCGCGATTTCATGAATTTCTCTTTGCGCGTTTGATTTAATCACCCCGTTCCCTCCCCCTTTTCCTCGCGCCCTTTTTACATCTCGTTTTCTCTCTCTAAATTCCGTTCGCTCCCGTTTGACAGAACCATTCTTTGGCTCTACTTTTCGCGCATGTCGATTCCTCCTGCGACAAATTTGAGCGGACTGGGGGAGGAACGACGAGCAGAAAGGAGGACACGGTCGATGAAATTCCAGGCCAATACAAAGGGAAGGACACTCTTCGCGGTGCTCGCTCTTGCGGTCATCGCAATGGGGCAGTTTGTCTGGGCGCAGAATCTCGGTTCTGCTCCGGCCTCAAACGTAGCAGTTCAAGGACAGACGGGCGCGCAACCAGAAGGTGCATTCCTGAACTTCATTAACTGGGTGGGGAATGTGATCGCACCAGTCGGAGCTGGCGGCGCGGTTTTGGGAGCTGTGGTGTCCTGGCTGACGGGACGAGGCTTTGGCCGATGGTTATTCGCGGCCGCAGCCCTGCTGGCAGTCTCAGGTGTCACGCGACTCATCGAGTTCTGGATTACGAGCGGAACAGGTGGGGTGGCTTAACTAGTCACGACGAAATGCAGCATACCGGTGCAGGCAGCCTGCCAAGCATACCGAAGTCAGCAACGCTGCCTGCCAATTTCAACCCTCGGACTTGCGATCAGCGACTGGATTATATGCCAACCCCGCAACTGCTGAACGACGTGATTTCGCTACTGCTTTTACTGGCACCGTCCGCGGCCCTGGTATCGCTGGTGCTGGCGGGAGTTAACCTGCGACAGGAGGGCGGGACTACGTTCGCAGTCGGGGGCCGCTTCACAAAATGGATGTTCTGGGCGGTCGTGTTTCTCACGCTGCAGCCGCTACTGACCTGGTTCTCTTCTTTCGGAATAAATGTCTCACTACCGGGAGGCGGGATCAGCACACCCTGGTTAGCCAGCATTCGGTCGGACGTAGCGTCTTTCGTAACCAACTTTGTCGTAGGGCGAATCGTGCCAACGCTTGCCGCGTTCTTTGTATTGCGCGCGATTCTGGACACCGCATCCGGCGAGCATCCGCTCCCGTCAATTATTGCCGCGTTATTTTTGCTCGGCACGCAGGCGACTTTCAATTTAATCCAAAATTACAACACGCAAACGCAGTACGCCACAGCAGACGTGCTTGACCGTCTGTGGAATCACCTCGCTGGCACGATCATGCCCATTGCAGCTGTGTTGGCGCTAGTCGGAGCCATTCTGAATTTCGCTACGCGAAAACCATTCATGCGCTTGGTTGCGGTAGCACTCGCACTGCTGTGTGTATCAGGAATCTGGAAGCTTGTCCTGTCGATGATGTCTTAGGAAACGCGATGAACTTCTCTCAAATGTCGTTCGACAACGGTATCTTGCATCTCGCGAACTGGCTCGGAAACGTGATCATGCCAACGATCGCGGCGGTTTTCATCATCATGGCAATCGTTCAGTTCTCGAAAGGACAGGAGTTTTCACACAGCATGTATGGAGCCTTGGCGTGTTTGATGGTGTCAGGGCTGACGCGGGCGCTCGAAACGTTTGCATCACAGAGGGCGTGGAATAACCCCGACGTGTACTGGGTAGCCTTGATCACGCTGATTAACTGGGTCGGAAATGTAATCCTCCCGGTGTACGCAGCGTCCCAGGTAGCTCTAGGGGCGCTACGAATTGGCATGTTCTCATCCATCCATCCGACAAGCAGTTGGATGCGCCACTTCCTCGCGGCGGGACTCTGCCTGATGGTGTCAGGGTTTCTTCGTCTGGCCGAGTTTTTCGTGATCCACGGTACAGCCGGAGTGAGGTAGAGGGAGAAGGGACCAATGGCTCTAGACGTAACGCCAGTCTATCGAAATCTCCGGACGCGGGTGACGTTTGCGGGTCTAGAGGCAGAAGACTTGTTTGTGATCCTCGCAGTGGCAGTGGTGATGAACATCTTCGGCAGATTCTTGAATCGGGAAATGTTTGGACTGCCAATGAACATGGTGCTGCAGTATGTCGTTCCGATCATAAGCGTTCCGGCTCTGATGCTGTTCAAGTATGGGAAACAGCGTGGATATCTTTTGGATTGGGTGATGTTCCACGCCAAGCCGCACGTTTACTCGGGGCTGGAACGCGACCGCGAGCTGACGCGGGAATACATCAAGGACTGAGGCAACGAAGATGCCGCTAACGGTTCAAGAGCACAACAGGCAATTGGGGCAGCCGCCGTTGTGTGAGCAGTTGAAGGTGCGGGACATCACCGACGACCTGCTCATCCAACTGAACGGTTCCTTTGTGGTTGGCTACAGGGTAAGCGGGATCAACTCGTACTACGCGAGCGACGCGGAACGCAACCGCACAAAGGTATCGCTCGAAGCCCTGGTTCGGTCTTTGCCAGAACGTTCGATGCGAATGCAGGCCCGTTTTGAAATCTCGGAAGGCGCCTGGGATCTGATTGCACGGTACAACCGCGAGCAGCGAAACCCAAGTTCCGTTTTGCAAGTTCTGGACCGAGAACAATTGGATGTTTGGCTAAAAAAGGATGCCGCGGGTTTCTACCTGCGCCATTTCCTGCACTTGTACTTCATTTGGGACCCAAGGATCCATCACCAGTCTCCCGAGCTTGAGTGGAAAAAGAAGATGCGCGGTAGCAGTTCCAGTATGTCCGCGACTAAATGCATCGAGCGCAGCCGTCGCGAGCACGAAGATTTGGTCGCCGAGTTTCACAGCATGATGTCAGGGGTGGAAGCGACGCTTCAATCGACCGGCATGAAATTCTTCCGAATGTCGGGTGACGATCTTTTCTTTGAAATCAAGAGAGCGCTCCATCCTCTCGGAAACGATCGAGCCCCCTATCGACGCCCAGAAACGTCGACCTTTTACCAGAGTGCCCGGAGCCAAATTGCGAACGTAAACATCGAGGACGAACTCGATGAGCACATAAAGATTGGCGGCTTACTGTATTCCTTCATAAGTTTGAAGGACATGCCGGATGCCACCTTCCCGGGAGTACTGCGGGAACTCGTCGTCATGGACTTTCCCATTGTGATCAACGCGGAGGTTATCCTTCCGGACCAAGCAAAGTCGGTCAAGCAATACAAGAGTCGGCTGTGGAAGATGTCAGCCGCGCAGAAAGACATTCACGGAGGGTTCCGGCTCAATGTCGATGCTCAGGTGGCAGAGCATCAATTGATCAAGGTTCTACAAGACCTGATTTCAAGCTCCCTGAAATCCTGCCAGATGAGCTTGTCCATCGCATTGCGGACTTCTCGCCCTGCGCACAACCGGATGGAGGCGGAACAGGCGGAGAGGATTCTTGCTGATCGTCGGCAGAGGGTCCTGCACGCGATCACGCGGATGAACGGTGCCCGCGGCATTCCGGAGACACTCGCCCAAAAACGGTTCTTCTTTTCCAGTCTGCCAGGACAAGGCGAAGCGAACAAGCGCGAAGCAGAGGTACTCACCTTGCACGCGGCGGATCTCCTGCCGGTCGAAACACCGTGGAGCGGTACGCCAAACTCTCCGTTGATATTGTTCGAAACGCCTTACCGTCAGCTCATACCGTTTTCACCCTTCGATTCGGGTTTGGGCGACGCGAACCAGCTCATCATGGCCAAAAGCGGGGGCGGAAAGACTTTCATGACTCAGGGATTCCTCCTGATGATGGCTCGCGCCAAGCCACTGATATCGATTCTGGAGAGGGGAGATTCGTACAAGCCGCTGGTTGAGTTGATGGGCGGACGCGTCATCAACGTAGATCTCGATGCCAAGGAAACACTCAACCCTTGGGATCTGCCCGTCGGAGAAACCGTACCAAGCAACGAAAAGACCGCCTTTTTGAAGAACCTCACGCGCCACATGATCGGTGAGAGCCCGGGAGCGGACACGGCGCTGCTGGACAATGTCCTAACCGATGCGATTCCCAGAGTGTATAAGCGGTGCGCAATCCGTTATTCGAGCCCGGTCCCAACTTTCAATGATCTGCGCGAGGAACTGGCCAATTGGCGAGACGCCGAGAAGATGCAGCGCGTCATGGATGAAGCGCGTCTTGCCGCGATCAAATTGCGTTCGTGGACTGGGGAGAGTGGCATCTATGCCAATCTCTTTGACAGACCCACCACGATGCGCCTGGATAGCGATTGGCTCTTCTTCAATGTAGAGGGCCTTAGCTCTGATCCGAGGCTTGAGACGGCGATGAGCATGATGGTCGCGACCGCGATGGCATCGCGAGCCACTGGGAAGACCGGACGACCGAGCATCACTGTGCTCGACGAATGCTGGTTCTTGCTGGACTCCCCGGCATTGGCGCCTGAAGTAGTACAGCTCTTCCGGACGGCCCGCAAACGGAACTCAAGCGTCTGGGGTATCAGCCAGACCGTTGAAGATTTTGTTGGGACCGAGTCCCAGCCCCGCCTGCACGGACCGGGCATCCTCAAGAATGCAAGTACGAAAATCATCGGTCAGCAGCCAGGCGACGTCAGCGCGCTCGTGAATCATCTTTCCCTGAATCCGGTTGCAGTGGGCCAGGTCAAAGAGTTCGGAGCGCCCCGCAAAGGCCGGAGTGCCGAGGTGCTGCTAGTCATCGGGGAAAAAGCGGAGACTACGCAGACGATACGCATTGTGCCGACGCCGCTCTCGTATTGGATCTGCAGTACGTTCCCGCGCGAGAGGAATTATCGTGCCTGGTTTCTAAACAGATCCGGCGGCCGCTCTTTGCTCGAATGCTATCAAGATCTTGCCAAGAAGTTTCCACAAGGACTTGCGGACGTGACTCCACTGCCAGAGGAATTGTCGGGCGCAGTAGCGGCGACAGCTGGCGAACCGAAGGAAAGACAAGTAGCCGGAGCAAGCGTGATGGACCTGAAGGAATGACGAGCGTGCAACAGATGAGTTAACCCAGCTTGAGTTGGAGATCAGGAGGCAACGAAATGCACTATTTCCTATACACAGTTTTCTTTTCAGTATTCGCGTGGTTGATGCTGACCGTGCATGGTCGCCGCCGGGTGTTGGCCGTCACGTTGGCCGGGGTCATCGTTGTTACGTTGGTGGTGACTCCGCCGCAAGCGCAGGCGCAAGGCGGGATCATCCACGCGATTCAAGCAGTGCTGAAGGTCCTCAACACGCTAATTCTACCCGTAGTGAACAGTATCCACGGCACTCGCAGTGCGAATAGCACTTTCTACCAAACTACTGTTTGGCCGGTGCAGTCAATCAGCCAAGCCAACGCACAGGTGCTCCAAATGATGGGTCAATACGGCAATCTGATGTCGCGGATTCTCGGCATCAACTTGCGAAGCGCCACACTACCGGCGCCGCAGTCGATGGAAACCTTGTTACGAGATCACCAGGTGAACAATTTTGCCGGTTTGACGCAATCTTTCAACAGCACCTATCGAACGATTCCCACGCCAACCGACGCCAGTCAAGCCGATCGAGACATGGCCGATTTTGACGATGCTTTGACCCTGGACAGTTTGAAGACGCTTAAAGCGTCGGATAGCGCGACCGATCTGGAACTGCAGGCGGCGAACTCGATTGAGAGTGCGGCCAGTCAGGCAGCTGCGGGATCTACCCCGTTCCTAACGGCGACAGCGACGACGTCAAGCATTCGAAGCCAGGCGCTGACGCAAAAGATGTTGGCGGCGGAACTGCGGCAAGAAGCCGCGCGCATCGCGCACCAGAACGGACTACGGAAGCGGGGGGCGATATTCACTACACAACTGCGCGGCACCATCATGAACCTCTCGAAACACAACTGATTGCCAGAAAGGACAGTCGTATGACAAACGTTGCTAAAGCTCTCAAGCGAAGTAAGTCTTGGATGTGGAGCCGCAGGCTCCGTTTCACCCTGCTCATCAGCGTTCTGGTACTAACTGCCCCATGGCCAGCCAGTGGGCAAGCCGACGGCCCCTGTTGTGCGATTCTTGTCGCGGGTCTATCAAGCATCGCCAATTCACTGCAAAGCATTGCTCATTCCCTGAGCGCGATTCTCGGCGTGGATCAGGGCATGCTGCGCTTCGAGCAGACGGTGGTCTGGCCGACTAGCGCAATTACCCAAGCGCAGGGTTTGGTCGGAATCCAACAAGGCATTTTCACGCGAATTCAGGCTCTGACGCACATCCCGGTTAACAGCGCAACGCAACCAAATCCTCAACAACTTGAGATAAATCTTCTTTCCGGGAATCCGAGCCTGATCGGGCAAACGTCGGCAAATTACACCGCTTTATACGGGCCAGTCCCCCCGACAACGGATGCATCCCCGCAAGTCAGGGACCTCGTTGATATGACGGACGCAGCGGCCCAAGATGCGATGAAAAGGGCGATTCAGATCGATGCGTTGTCGGATCTGGAGCTTCAGGCAGCCGGCCAAATCAACCAAAGCATCCAGACCGCGGCCCCAGGCAGTGCGCCGATTATTGAGGCACAAGCTGATGCGTGGTTAGTGCGGGCCAATGCCTACACACAGGCGGCGACGGCCGATCTGATGCGGTTGCGGGCGATCGATCTCGCGAATTCAAGCGCCGACATAAAAATGGGGGCAACGAATACAACCAACCTTCGGCAGCAACTCATGAACCTGCTGCAACACAACTGAGGACGTGGGAGAGATTTTATGCCAAGTTTCTACTTCGAGCAGGTGCTCCAGACGGCGCTCAATGGCATCGACCAGAATGTCACCGGGCCNNGGGGTCAAATACCTGGTGCTCGGCTTGGTCTTCCTCAACTACCAGCAGGCATTTCGCTCCGTAAATGGGATGTTCAACGGTGTTGCGGACTTCATCTACAACACCAATGGCATTGGAGACGTAGTCCAGAATTGGCTGAATTCCGTGAGTGCCTACGTCGGGCAGCAAGGTCTGTCCAGCTTCTGGACGCTCGTGACAGGGGCCATCTCCGGACTTCTGGACGTGCTGTTGATCCTGGCAGGGCTGGTTATTCTGCCGGTCAGTTACACCTTGTTCACGCTCGCCTATGCCATGTACGGATCAATCCTGTACCTCGTAGGACCGTTTGTCCTGGCCTTGTGGCCGAGTCGCGCGATGGGACAGCTTTCACGGACATACTTTGTAAATTTGATGATCTTTCAAAGTTGGGGTCTGCTTTACGCAATTCTCCAAGTCCTCATGACCGCGCTGCAGATGAACAGCGTGAATGCTGTGCTCGGAGGCAATGGCGTTCTCAACGCGTTCGTTGGCTCCAGCCAAATGGTCCTGTTAGGAGCAGTGAGTGTATTGTTTTCGATCGCGATCATGTTGATTCCGTTCATCGCGAGTCGGCTAGTTCGCGGAGAGGTTGGCAGCACAGTGTTTGCCTTGGTTTCGGCTGCGGGGTTTTATGCAAATGCAGCCGCCAAGACACTTCTTGATTCCGGCAGTGCATCACACGCAGCCGGTGGTGCTCCCAATGCCATGTCTGACTCCGACCCAAGTGCCGGCGGTGGGCAGGGTGGGTCCGCCGCTTCAAGAGGAGGCGGCGCGGGTGGCGGGCTACTGGCCGAATCAAAGCCTCCAACGCCCCCAGGCTCAAGCGCGACAACCGGCAGCGCTGGCTCCGCGGGTGAAGTGGGGGGAGCCGGAGCCGTCTTTGCTGGCTGATGGTTGCGCGAGGCGACAGCGAGGGGCAGATGGGACAGACCGTAGAGATGGCGTAGGTCCAATGAAAACAAAAACAGAATTGAGAAACGTTCCTGAGATCTCGTCATACACGAAGTACTACGAACATGACGGCATGCTTCGTGCGTACGCCAACCGCGCCATGTTTCTTGCGATTCTGTTTGGCGCAATCGCGTGCGGGTCACTTGGATTTGCGATCTACGTTCGTATCCAGCCTCCTACTGTCATCCGAGTCGACAAGAATGGAGAGGCCACGGTAGTTGGTGCGAGAAGCGGAGCAGATCCAACGTCGAAGCTTGCCATGATGCTCTCGGCAGAAGGGGCCATCGGCGATTCCGTACCGAGCTCAGCAGCGCCCACGGATCTCGAAGGGAAAGCCGCAGTGCGCCGATTCCTCGTGCACTATTTGTCGTACACGCCCGACTTCGTTACGCGAAATCTTGCCGAATCCCTCAACATGATGACCAGCAACTTGCGCCGGCTAACGATGGACAAGCTGCGAGACGACGATACGCTTGGAAAAATCAAAGAGGATCAAATCATTTCCGACTTCCGAATTCGATCCATCGAACGCGCTAAAGACGCCCCGTGGACCTACGTCGTGTTCGGCGTGAAGGAAGTCCACAAAATCAAGAATGGAACAGAGGTGACGGACCGTATCGTCGGCCGGTACAACATGCGCTTGGTGGAGGAACGCCGCACGGAGTTCAATCCGAGCGGCCTGCTGGTAGCTGAATATTCCGAGCAGCAAATGGTAGGTGAACGGGACAATGGCCTGCTGCAACAGAGTGAGTTGGACAAGTAAACGTCGTGTGCTCTTACTCGACATTGGATCGAGCGAGTGCGCGGCCAGCCAGAGGCAATCTGGCGTAATAACCGATAGCAGCCCATGAGCCTGGAGCTGCGATGGAGGGAGATGATCACGATGGCGACCATGATTGCGGCTCCGGCCGATGAGAGAACAGGTCAGTTGACAAGCCGCTCGACGGGCAGGGGGACTCGACGGGTACGCCCCGCCGCGGAAGAGGAAAACGTGATAGGAGCCCGTTTCTTTTTGTCCAAGCCAGGCGCGAACGGAAGCTCTCCAGAATTGGGACGGGAGTTGCCGAACGAGGGCGAGGCCAAGGTCGAGGCGCTCAAGTTGGGTGTGACGTATTACAGCGTTCAAGAGTGGCGCCCGGTACCGGATTTTAGTGGAAGAAATCCGGAACTGAAGCGAGAGGCGATCACGAGGAAAGGAACGGCGTGAGAAACCTGGGCAGTTCGAGTTTCATGGCACGCAGCTTTCATCACAGACGTTGGTCTGTAGTGAGCGATCCACAAGCTGATTGTGGATGAGTGCTGGTCCGGTTCTTTCGCGAACTTGGCCGGGAACCTTAACGTTTTCGACCAGGACAGCGAAGAGAGCCGCGCAAGCGCCCTCCTATCTGTTCTGGTTCCAGACAGAAAAGGAGGCAGAGAAATGGTGAAGCAACGGTTCTTGACACACTTCAAACCGTGGCTTTTCGCTGTGATCAAGGTCGTCGGGCTGATTGTTGGGTACCAACTCTTCGATCAGGCTCGTACGTACCTTCAATACGCTCCTCTCAATAGCGTGGACGTTTTGCTAGGAGCGGTAGTTGCTCTCCTGATGGCCGGTCTGCTCTGCGGGCTATGGGCATGGGGAGAGTGGTGCTGGTTCAAATTGCAGAGGCTTCGGGGCTTTTGTGCCGAGCTGAAGCGAGCTTTCAGAAACCACTGGGGACCAAAAGCAGTGAGGACCCCACAACCCGTAACGAGGAATATGGCTTAACCAAAAACAACTCGTGCAGGCCTGGCGCTTTCGCTGCTTGGCCGAAATCTTTTTTCGTTTTCGGCAATGGGCAGCGAAGAGACTGGCACGAGCAGCCTCCTTCTCTGCCGTTGCCCGACAGATAAGGAGATCACACATGCCAAACGTTATGGATTACAGCCCAACACCAGTTTTCGCGCTCGAAATTGATCGCGACGGTCACTTGTCAAAGAAAACCATGAAACTCGGCCGCGAAGAACAGCTCACGAACACTCTGCTACAGGGGTTCTATCCAGGTATCCGGGTGGCTACGATTGACGTGCCAACGGAGCCCTTGGACGCCTGTGAGCAAGCGATTGTGGAGCAAGCATTGACCAAAGTCGAGTTCGATGGGATTCGTTACAGCCTGGTCGGAGCCAGCGGCAGTGCAAAAAAAGGAAAATTCTACGCCGTCGAAACCAAGTACGAGAAGCGACTGGCGGAGAGGTTTCGTTTCTCGCCGCAGGCGGCCATGACCTACTTCGGGATTCTGGTGTCCTCGTCCAGAGTAATGATCGAGGTGCCGGACTGCCGATTGCTAGTCGTGGAGGATCATCAACTTGGCACCAACGACTGCCGGGGATGGATCTCGCAGGCTTTGTTCAAGAGGCTCCAGGCAAAGCACCGGGACGACCTTTTAGCTCACGAGACCCAGAAGCTTCTCATGAAATGGAAGCAACAACGTCAAAATGAACACGAGGATCTCCCCTTAGCTCAAGAAGAGGAAGCGGCGCTCGCAGAGCAAGCACAATCGAAGATCGCACGCAAGGTTCTGCGGGGTCATCGCTTTTACCAGTTCCGCTTGTCGTTCGACAAAACGCAGGCGAAAGGCTCGTTCAAGGTCATGGCAGATGAGTTGGCTGAGAAACTCGAGGCCGACATCATCCTGCCGAAATCTTCCGTCAAGCCCAAGTACCAGGGAGGGGTAGTGCGGACGATCAGATCGATGTTGGGAGATCGTCAGGCTCACTCTTTCCGGGGACATGTGTTGGTCGGCATTCGTGATGTTTCCCGCGATCTCGAATTCCAATCGAGTTACACACTGGTGGAGCATGCACCAGAAGACTCAATTGAGCTTGAGATCAAACCGTACGCTCTCAGGCAGATCGAGAAGCTGCGGAAAGCATGGGAGGAAAACAACTTCACGGACCTGTTCGAGCTGCTCGGCACGCAGGAAACTCAGAGTGTGCTCGATGTTGGCGAAGAACCAGATCCCGAGTACACCAGCAGCGAATATACCGTCGCTGACGGTGCGCTCGTCGCCGACGGAACCGGCTACATGCTCAAGCATCCGTTCGTCAACCATCACCTGCAGAAGGTGCTGGCTCGATGGGCATACCGGCTTTGCACCAGCGGTGGTTTTCGTCTTCCTGGCTTCGCGCTGGCGGACGATGGCTACCTGGTGCTGCACGACGGGCAGGTGTTCTGGGGGTCGGACTGGATTCCGAAAGACCGGGCCATTGCTTTTGTTCCATCCCGCCACGGTCTGGTGGTTCGCTATCCAATCCGCATGAAGGAAGATCTGCTGCCCTTCGAGAATCTCTCGGTTGACGAAATCCCAGGCCTGCTGGCCGGGGACCTACAGAAGCGCGGCTGCCTTATGTCAGACGAACAGGTCGCCGCGGTGATGGAGGAGCAACTGCAACTGAAAGGCACGTTGACGTTGCATTCAGAAGCAGCTGCACGAAACGGCGGCGACTTCGACTTCGACCAAGTATGTGTGCTCGAGGGAGACAAGTTTCCGCGATTCGTCCAAGACCGGTTCAAATACCAGGAACAACACGCGGCACAGAAGAACAAAGCTCCGAAACCGCCGAGTCCCTGGTGGAACCTCCCACAAGTTGCGATGCAGGCGCGCGGGAACCAGATCGGATCCATTACCGATCTGAAGACTTCGTGCCTGGCGAACGGAAGGGATGACCTGGCGCGGCAACTGGTGGACCAGCTTCAGAACGCGCTCGACCAACTGAAGCATGGTACCCAGCCCGACCAGGAAATCATTCGCAACATCCGAAATGAAGTCGGCAAAGCACCCTGGCTCAAGCTCAAACAGAAACAGCAAATCGCGGACATGGACGAGCATCTGCCCGTCACAGAACGCGACAAGATCGGAAAGTTGTACAACTTTCTGCGCAAAGAGCTTGGCCGGTATTTCTCAGACACTGCGGTAGCGCCTCTCAGCGACTTCCGGGGATTAATTGGAGGTGCAAACTTCACCCCAGAAATCTTTGCGGAGTGCTCCGTAGTCAACAAGTACTACGCGAACGTCGTGACTCAAGCCTTGAGCCGACGGCGGGAACTCTGGGAGCAGTTGGAGAAAGCGAATGCCGAGGTCGACGCGAAGAAGAATGACGCCGAGGCTCGGAAAGAAGTGATGTTCCGGCGCAACCAGGCTTCCGCGGCGTTCTCGGTATATGAACAGCGCTCGCGAGAAGAGCTTAGAGCCTTGATTGACCAAGTACGGATCTGGGCCCAAAGCAAGAACGGAACGCGATTGGCCTATCTGTCTGCCTTGCACGCGATTGTGTGTCGAGACAGGCGGCCAAGCCAAGAATATGACTTTGTGCCCGGAACTGGGTCCATCGTTTTCTACGCGTTCCCGCAGGAAGTCGTAGACCAAATAGCCGAACGAACTGGGGGCCGTCCCGTCAGCGTGGAGATACCGAGTCTCTGCGACGGCGAAGTGGAAATCGATCGGGAAGGAAGAATCTTCCTAGTTAGCCACTTCACCAACGGTGAAGGTCAAATACACGAACGCCTGATCTTCCTGGCCCAAGTGACCAAGAAGGGTGAGGTTTTTCGTGATCGGGACGCACAGGGCTCGCCCAACGTAATCGAGCGAGTTCGTCCGTTCCCCATCCAGTCCGGAAGGAGCGAGGCGCAGAACGGGACTGTCGTATTTCCCGGAACCCAGCGTCGCCCGGAAGTCCCGAAAGGAAAAGTCGGGCTGCCGGGAGCGCCTAACTAAAACAACGGCCCGGGAGGTTCACCTCGAACCTCCTGGGCCCCAACCCGATTGTGACTGGGCACGAGAAGGGCAAACGAGACATCGTTCGGAGGAACAACCTTATGAAATGGCTCTGGACCATCCTTATTATTGCGGTTCTGATCACGGCAACGATGCCGGTGCTGGCACAAAAGATCGAGACTGCGACGAGCGACCACAACCAAATCCTCCACCTCAAAACGGCCCTCAATCATCTGACTGTGATCGAGCTCCGCGAACCCGTGATTCAGGTGGCTACAGGTAGCCAATCTTTCAAAGTCGAGTGGCGGGAAAACAGAGTGTTTGTCGAGCCAACGGAGCCCGACGCCTCCACGAACTTGTTCATCTGGACGGCGTCCCAGCGGCTCAACTATGAACTGGAGCCCGCCGGCGCCGTGACCACGATGGACTTTGCGGTTGATCAGACGCCCGTCCAGGTCACCCGGCCAAAACCTATCAGCGTAACGCCGCCACAACCCTCACCAACGGAAGTGTTGTTGGCTGGAAAGCCCGTCAGAATGGAGTCCGCCAAGCCCAGCAAGAAACGGGTCGAAGTTGTCATTAGCGACCTCTATGAGGGGGACGGCCGCGTTTTGGTCCGGTACGCGATACGGAACCAGGGCGATCATGCGTACTACACCCACACGCCGCAGGTGTATGCATTGACCGGAGCGCGTTACCCACGATCCTTGTACAGCCTTGCCAACTCACAGTTGGGATATCAAGAAATAGGGCACCTGACGAACCAGGGAGAGATACCGGTCCCTGTGCTCGAAAGCAGCGTGGAGTCTTCGCACATTGAGCCCGGACATGAAGCTGTCGGCGTGATTGCTGTGAGGCTACCGTCGACCACGGAACCGACAGTGTTGCGTTTTCAGTTTTCCAACGACGACAGAGGGCCGGTCACGGCCGTTTTGGTGCGTTAAACCATGGCAAACCCGGCAACAGCCAAAGAAGTGTTGACGACGTTGCGCCACAACCTGCGGAGCCGATCCGACGTCGGGCTAGGTAAGGCTGTGGCGGATCGGTTACTGAAGCCACCTAATCCTTTCGAACCCGGGTTGGTTAGGAGGCCGCAAAGGTGGTTCGTACTTCTCTGCATTATCTCGGTGGCGGCACTCGGGGCTTTTGTCTACTTCAACGTTTGGAACCGAAGCATCAGGTGAAAGGCATGCTGCGTAGACTTGAAACTCTCACTCTCTTCCTCCGAGCTCTCCTGGCCTTGTGGCGCTGGGTAGTGGCCCTCGTTGCGACGCAGGGACTTGCCCACCTCGAAGGCATCGTGGCGACGTCATGATGCAGGAGTCCTACTCTGATCGTCACCATCATCCGCCGGTGCTAGAGAGCATGGAGATCGTAGTAGCCCTGGTCCTCATGGCGGTATGCTGGTTTTCCTGGTACGTCGCGCGCGAGCGGTACCACCTCACCAACCGCCAACTAGCAGAACTGGCCACCTACCTTATTATTGCTGCCCTTGCCGTTGTTGGAACGACCATTCTGTTGGTCACGCGACGCGCGCGACGGGAGCGAGAATGGCCCCATCCTCCTATGGTTGTGCCCCGAAAGCGCGACGAACGAATCACCAAAGCAGCCTGGGAACAGAATGCAGTCGTTCTCGGTTATGACATTCACGGTCAACCCTGGTACTGGCCGGACCGCGTGCGCGTCATGCAAGGGATCGTGCTGGGAATGACCGGTACCGGTAAGACAACGTTGTTGCGAAATATCATTTCGCAGGATCTCGCGCGGGTTGTCGGTCCTCCAGATCAGCCGCATCGACTACCGATGGTCATCTTCGATGGCAAAGGGGACCTCGAGTTTTTCTATGACTTGCTGCCACACGTGCACCGGGCTGGGCGACTCCACCAACTGAGGGTGCTCAATCCGGCGCGAGCAGACATCTCTGTTCGCTACAACCCATTTCAGTGCGCCGATGATGAGTACATGCCGATTGTCAGCATGATCTTTGGATCATTCAACTTGCGTAAGGAGTTCTTCGCCAAGCACCAATTGAACTACCTGACCGACATCGTACGCGTGCTCTTCTATACCGGTTTGAAGTTCAACTTCTACGATGTGTTGGTAATGGCGCTGGACGAGCGTGTCATGAAGGAACAGATCGAGAAGGCACGCAAGCGCATTGAACTGGACTCGTCGCTTCCTACGCAGCGCCGCCTCAATTTCGAGATGTCAGTCAGGAGTCTGTGCACCTCACTGGCAGATCGGGAGCGTGTGCCGAAGATCCAGGGACTCGTCAATGAATGCATGACCTTCCTGGACGACCAGCTAAGCATTCTGACTGGCCCCTACGAACAGTTGCTGTCGCTGGACGACGTAATCGACCAGGAGCTCATCCTCTTTGTCACGCTAAACATCAACAAGAACCCCGAGCCCATGCGAGCGCTGGGAAAGATGCTTCTGCAAAATCTGCAGCTGATTGTCGGGAAGCGTTACGAAAGCGAGGAACAGAGGCACCGTGCGAACCGACCAATGTTCAGCGTCGTGCTGGATGAGTTTGCGCCGTTTGGGTATCGCAATTTCGCACAGATCCTGCAGACCGCGCGTGGAACGAACACCGCCTTCCTGTTTTCCATGCAAAGCTTGCCGCAGCTCATGCAAGTGGAGAGAGGCTTCAAGGAAGATGTCACCTCTGCGCCCAACACCACGATGACTTTGCGGACCCGGGACGAAGAGACCGCGCGCTATTTCCTGCGCGCCTCGGCGGAGCACAAAGTCACACGCCGTAGCGTGTCGATGCAACGGTCGAGACTGTTCGGCTACGAGAGATACGAGAACACCGACCGCGCAGTCGAAAGTGAGGACAAGGAAACCCGTGCATTGGATGAGCACATCAAGAATCTGCCCACGGCACAGATGGAAATACTCATGACCGACCATACGCAGGGCACCCTGCACAGCTTGCTGCACGTGCGGGCGCCAGAGGATGTCAGGATCCCGAGATTTGAACCACAGCTCTATCCGGCACTGCGGCAGTCGCGCGACGAATCGTTTGGTGCGAACCTGAGATTCAAGACGCCCGAATTCGCCGCTGTCGGGCGTTCCGGTCGCCGCGGCTCTGGAGGTTGGTCGTGAACGGCAGGCTGGCAGCGGTCTGCGCTTTGTTGGTTTGGCTGACGGTTGTCAGCATGGCGACGCCGCAACAGACGGCGCAATCACAAGCACCGTCGCGTCCAAAGCCGCAGGTACAAGCTGCACCCAAGTCAGCTCACCCCCTGTACCAGCGGCGAGGAACTTGGTACGAGTTAATGCTGAAGCAATTCAACCCCAACGATGTTGAGTACGGAAGATGGTTCGAGCATCGGCGCCAGGCGTTCCGCGACGGCCAGCTCAACAATCCCTACTTCTGGTACAGCTTGAGTGCAACCATTGCGTTGCTTCTGACGACAGCGGTGTGCGCAAAAGTGTGGATCGACCACCGGCGGGGAATGTGGATCACAGCAGAGATGATGGCAGACGTCTACAACCAAGACGCTTACTCACGAGGGGTCGCCCAGGAAGCAATCGAGAGATACAACAGTCACATTGAGTGCTGCAATCGTGTGATCGAGGCGGCCGAACATGGGGATGCTCTGTCAGGGGGTGACGCAGAAGTCGAACAGCTAAGAGGAGAGTTGCTACGAGTCGCTGGCGAGCGGGATACGGCGACAAGAGAGAGAGATGTTGCACGGGAAGAGCTGCAGAAGAAGTCAGAGATATTGGCTGACATGTCCGTTCGCCTGGAGGTTTTGGCGACCAAGTCTGGCGCAACAGGTATCACTTCCCACCCGGCAGAAGTCCGCACGGCGGACCCCAAGTTGGTCACCCATATCAACAACCTCCAAGAGCAGTTGTACGCAGAGCGGCACAACAACCGAAGACTGAAGGGCGCATAGAAACATGCTGGTAGCGATCACAGGTTTTGGCCGGGTTTGGCGTCACCGCTTCGGGAGGAACGTAGATGATCCGCGCCGCTTCGCTCGGGGTGCCTACTTCAACACCACAGGCGTTGTCGTAGAAGGACACCTACGACAGAGGCCTCGGATTTGCGGGTACGCACGATTCGATGCCGTTAGCGGTTTCAATCCAAACTACCCTTCGAGAATGATCAATCGTGTGTTCGAGTGTGCCGAGCCGTCCGTGTGGATGGGTTACAACAAGCTCCTATTCAAGCGGATGATGACGGTCGGCGAGTGTCCGGATCGGTTCTTCGTGGTTGTGCGGCCGGAGCTGACCGGAACGCTGGCGGTGGGAACCGCGGACTGGCGATCCGCCGACACATGGCTTCTTTCCTTCAGCGAGTGTGGCCAACAGCAAGAAGTCATGTTACTGATGCCGGCGCACAGCTGGATAAAAGGCGAGCTGGGCCGGTTCGTCCTCGAACCTTCGGGACAGCGGCCGTGGATGGGGCGGCTTGTCCTTAGCCGCGCTGAATAACGGAGTCACGCCGTGCGTTATTGGAAGGGGTCAATCGCGCTCAGTGCTACACGGGATTACCCGCTTCTGCGCCAAGTGCTGCATTCCGGTTTCATCACGCACAGCCAGCTGTTCGAGTTCCTCAGACTGGACTATTGCGCATCATCGCGCAACGCTTTCAGCAATCGCGTTCTCCGGCTAGTGGAGCATGGCCTGCTCACCCGGCACGAACTGCCGTTCATCAACCGTGAAATTGTCTACTCAGTCTCGGAGACGGGAGCGTCGGAGTTGGCCGGCAAGGGAGAATACCATGCAAGCTCAGTCGAGCATCTCAAGCTCGGTAGCGGTCAAAGCCGCCTTCACCACTCCCTGGAATTGAACGAGATCCATTTGGCGCTGAAGCGCACCGGCACACTTGTTTATTGGACACCCGAGATGGAAATACGCTCACGAAATGACCTGACCACCGCTGGGTATTGGAAGTACTATGACGCGGTCGTAGTGGTTCGTCTTGCAGGACAAGATTGCAGGTTCGCGCTGGAGTACGAGCGCACACCCAAAGCAGCACGCCAATACTTGAGCGTCCGGAAGCGGATTGAACAGGAAACGTCAATCACGCACTTTCTGTACCTCGTTCCGAACTACGACCTCCTTTGGTTCGTCGCTGACAAGTTGTCGGAGTGCAAGAGGCCGGTTCACTTTGGTCTGCTTAAGGATTTTCTTCAGCTGACGTTGGCACTGCCGGTGAGGAGGAACGGGTCCCCTGTCTCCATGACACTCACTTCTGTCTTGACCCACGGGCAGGCAGTGCAAAAAACAGGTTCTCTCTGGGAGAACATTGCCGTGTGATTGCGGTGTCATTAGGGTGTGTTTGGGATGTGCGGCCACGCCGTAACCATTCATAGAATCAGCAGCTTGCACGTTGACTATATGCCTTCGTCGCGTGGTTCGGCAGGAGCGTTGGAGTTGCGTTGTGCGGCTCGGAAGCTGGGCGCCCGCGATGGGATGTTTCTGGCAAGCTGGTGTCAGACAGCCACGCGGACATCGCTTACAATTAGGACTGGCATGGATGCGAAAACACATTGGGAGACGGTTTACAGGAACAAGGCCCCGGATGCTGTCAGTTGGTATAGTCCGCACCTTGAAACCTCGCTTGCTCTGATCGAGCGCGCAGCGGGTAACAAGTCAGCATCAATCATAGACGTTGGCGGCGGCGAATCTACTCTCGTTGACGACCTTCTGGCCCGCGGATACGAAAACATCACCGTTCTTGATGTCTCGCAAGTCGCAATTGAGGTTACTAAAAAGCGGTTGGGTCTGGCCGCCGACCAGGTCGATTGGATCGCCCGCGATATTACCCAGGCGGAATTGAAACGGTCCTCCTATGACGTCTGGCATGACCGTGCAGTATTTCATTTTCTTGGGGCGATCGAGCAGCGCGTTGCTTATGTCCGCCAGGTGGCCACCGCCGTTAGGCCGGGCGGCTACGTAATTGTCAGTACGTTCGGACCAGAAGGTCCTACAAAATGCAGTGGGCTCGAGGTCATACGTTATGACGCCGAGTCGCTGCACGCTCAATTCGGGATGCGCTTCCGTCTGGTGGAGAGCTCAAAAGAACTGCACCGCACACCATTTGGCACCACCCAGCAGTTTCTGTATTGCTACTGCAAGGTCGAATAGGCAGCATCATCCGCAACATCCCAGGCCCGCAGCCACACCATCCGAGTTGCCGGATGCAGCCCAGGCGCAGAAATGCGATTAACACTTCTGCGGCAGATCCCGTCGCTGCGGCAACTGGCGGACTACCTGTATCGATCATGATCTTTTTGCGGAAGTTCTCCGTTGGTCGAGAGAGAACTTTCCCGCTCCGAAAAGCATGATGGCGGTCAGACCAAGAAGCATGCAGAAGTCTGTACGCGCTTCGTGCATTGCAGACCAGAATCCCTGCTTCAGCAGCATGGGAATCTTGGTTGTGGCGATTGCCACTGCAATGTCGATCAGCAGAGGTATCGCAGCCAAGGATGTGAAGAGCCCCACGATCAACAGGAACCCGAACACAATCTCCACAACCCCGACAAAGGGAGCTGAGTATTGGGGAACTGGAATACCGATTTTGGTGAAGCGGCCCACACCGAGCGCGGCGGGGAAGAGAAACTTTTGAACGCCCTCTGACAAGAAGACCCAGCCGACAAGAATGCGAACCAGCAGGATTCCCCATGACGATTTTGATTCAGCGGTCAACATGCATTCTCCGCGATGAAGGACAGCTAGACGTACTCGAACAGGGCCATGAACCCGAAATCCATGTGTAGCTGCTGATGGCAGTGGAACAGCGTAAATCCAGGATTATCTGCGACGAAATCAACCTCCACTTCTTGATAGCCGCCGACCATCACTACATCCTTCATCACGCCGGAAGTAGGCTGGCCTGCCACTCGTGTCAGTTCGAAACTATGGCGGTGAAGGTGGATCGGATGGATGTCATCACTTGCGTTCCGCATGCGCAGCCGGTACGGCTTGCCTTCCTTCACCTGAAACATGGGTTGCATACGGTTTTCTGAGAAGGCGGCATCGTTAATAGTCCACAGATTGAAGCCATCCTTCGCGGCGTTTTGCTTCGCAAACGTCATCTCGAAGATCTGATCCGGCTCTGGAATCGTGGCTTCCGCCTTGCCGAAATGCGCGTAGTTCCAGTGGAACGGTTTCGGAGCAATCCACTGAGACTTGCCCTTCTGGCCGGCGTATTCGACCACGATGCCCATGCCGTGATGGCGATCGTCGTCTGCCAGGTCACCCATAGTCCAAACGCCCGGGTGATTCATCTCAACGATGGCGGAGACTCGCTCGGCTGTGCCCAGCCAAAGGCCCGGTACATGGGTCGGTTTGGGGATTGGATTGCCGTCGAGCGCGAGAACTGTGAACGTGTGTTCGGGCAGCGCCAGGCTACGAATCTCGGTTGCGCTCCCATTCAGGATGTGGAAGAGAACGCGCTCGCCTTGCTTAACCCGTATCGGTTCACCGTGGCCCAGCATTCGTCCGTTGATGGTGAAGGAACCGTACCCGACCTCGAGACCATGAGGCATGCCCTTTGCGAGAGAGGCCTTCATAGCACTCTCACCGGCATCTTTCAGGCTCTTCGCCGGTATCGCTGGCGACAGGAAGTCCATAGCCATGTCACCACCGCGGCTGAAGGTCGGTTCGAATTCCTTCAGGGTCAAGAAGACTTCGCGATCATAATTGCCAGGGTTGTTCTTCGGCTCAATGTACACGGGGCCGACAAGACCGCTGTACTGCCCCGAGCTCAGATTCGCCGCGGCACGCACGTGTGTATGGTAAAAGCGATAACCGGAAGGCTTTGGAACAAAGGAGATGCGGCGGCTCCGATGGGGAGCGATAAAGGGCGTGCCTTCTTCTGCCGCTCCATCCACATCCGTCGAAACAAACTGCCCATGCCAATGCAGTTGCTCCGGCGTGTCGGTTTGGTTGTGAATGTCTATGGTCACCTGCTGGCCCTCTTTGAAGCGGAGCAGTGGCCCAGGAAACTGTCCGTTATAGGTGGTCAGGGAGAGGATGCGGTTCGGGGCAATTTCAATGGGCCTAACGGCAATGGTGAGGGTGTAATCCGCAGGGCTGTCGATCTGCGAAACCGGCTCTTTCGGACGCGGTATCGCGGACTGGCTGAAGCCGGGAATCGGGGAAAGCAAGGAAGTCCCTGCGATCGTGCCAGCTGCCTTCAGGAAGCTCCGACGTGAGAAGCGAGAACGTGCCATTGTGTCTTTCGAACAGATGAAATGAACTGGGCTCTAGTGATGGGAGTATATAGAAAATTCATTTAGCCCTGCTGGTCTCGCATTATTGTCAAGAGGACATATCCTTTATTATAAGGACGTAATCTTCATCGAGTGTTTTCCTCGCTTCAGTCAAAGGTCCCATCATTTCTTCTCTTTCTGCACAGCCAGCCATATCAAACGAAGTTGAGTGATAGCCCGTGAAAGCGAACCATGCGCGGCTCTCGGGCCGCGCCTTGGTCTAAGCAAAGGAGCGAAAAGCGCTCCAGAAAGGAAGCACAGTTATGTTCGGTCGCATGAAAGCGGAACCAATTCTCAGATTGAGGTCGGCCTGCCCTGTCGAGGAGGCGATCGAGGCTCTCACCACAGCAACCGACGAAACCCAAGCTGTTCGCTGGATGGAGTTTCCGGCGGCGGTTCTGGTGTTTGTCGTCGTAAGCGGGGACCCACGGTCTGGGGCATTTTACGTCTTGGATCGGAGGAGCGGGACTTGGCTCTGGGTCGACTTCGAGGACGAGCAGTATGGCGGCTACGGCATCGGAGACTTTGAGGTTCTGGTGCGAGAGCACGACTTCCTCAGCCTGGTCGAACGCCCTGGCTTGCTGAGGGGTGGTCTCGGGTGGCTGTTACAACCGGGAAAGCCAGCCGAGATGGTCGGAGAGAACAAGTGCAGTATTCAGGGCACTTGTTGAGGCCGTTTGACAGAAACGGAGTCTTGGCATATCTACCACACAGCACGCGGGGCCGATGGAGCTGCCGGAAAGGAGGAAGAGACCGTGGACCAACGAGTGCGTGCAACTCCCACCCTGGTAAGGGATTACTTTCGGCTGTTCGTAAATCGCCGGGCTTACACCCTCCAGTCCGTGCGGCCCCATCCGGAGAGCGGTCGTCACTACTACTTCCGTCCGAAGGAACGTGGTTCTGGTGCGCCGCTATCTCTCACGGAGAAAACGGTCTCGCGCCATTTGGAAGGCGAGATCACGATTGGGCTGTACGCTATCAATCCGTCGAGCCAGCGGTGCAAATGGGTTGCCATCGATGCGGACTACAAGAACGCGATGGAAGACCTACTGAAGCTGCAATATCACCTCACGCAGGACGGTGTGGAGTCCGCCCTAGAAATGAGCAGGCGAGGCGGTCATCTTTGGATCTTCCTGGCAGTGCCACTGCTGGCTCGGAAGTGCCGGATCTACATCTATGACTTGGCCCGCAGACTGGGAGTGCCCGTGAAAGGGTCTGGTTTGGCTGAGGGAATCGAGGTGTTCCCAAAACACGACGCGATCGGGACGGGGGCCTTCGGCAATGCACTCCGGGGTCCGTTGGGGATTCATCGCGGGGCGGACCGCCGTTTCTGGTTCTATGGCGCGGACTACGGGTTGGAAGCGCAGATGGAGTTCCTGAAGCGGCTACGGAGGGTTACGGAAGAAGAGTTGGACCGGTTCACCGCAGGCAAAGAGCTCCCGGCAGATATCGCAAAGTTGCAAGGTGAAGTGAAGCCAATTGGAGAACTGCGAACTGGAGGAAGTCGGAAGGCGTTTTGCATTCTCGACCACGTAGGTAAGACAAGAATCATGGGGAAGAACTACGTGGCTCGGTGTCCATCTTGTGCGCAGGTTGGGCATGATCGCAGTGGCGACAACTTAGCGATCCTGGTCTCAGATCGACGGTTCTATCAGTGCTGGGCGGGCTGCACGAAAGAAATGATTCGCGCGGCTCTTGGACAGCCGATTCGTGTCCAGCAACGCGCATGACAAACATAAGGAGATGACCTTCATGAGCAGGCAAAAGTTGACGGGCATTGCAGGGTTGTCGCTGTCGCGGCGAGCGGTGAGGGTGCTGAAGGATCGAGGGATCTTTGCGCACTCTCTGGTGAGCATCGAACACCAGCAGTTGGCGCAACGGTACGTGGTGCGTGGCTTGGAGTCAGGCGGTTCTGCCGGCGATTTGGGCCGGTATGTGAGCTTTGCTGGCGACGACGGCCAACCACTGGAATACCTGCACCCGGTGGAGGCGATCGGAGTAAATGGCCTGCACGCGGTTGTCATATCTCCAGCAGTGGTTCGAGTGGACATGCTCCGGAAAGGCCGAACGTATGAACTGCTGATCACACATCATTCACTCACTGCGACACAGGACGGCCCTCGTCCGCAACTGGAAACCACGATCCTTTTTCGGGGTATTCACGGCCGTGTCGAACTGGATCTGTGCGGCAAAGACAAAGCGCACGCCGGCAACGTCGTGCCGACGTTCTATTCCCTAGCCGGCGAAGCTGTTGCGATTCCTGAGAAGTTCTTGCCTGTAGTTCGCGCAACGACAAAAGCCGTCAACTGCGGGGGCTGTTCTCACGCGCACTATCTGCGAAAACCACGCCGTCCCGTTGCCGGCCCGAAGGTCAGCGACTCAACGCAACAAAGTGCTTCCAGCGCTGAGACTGCCGTGGCCGCGCAACCGCCAGCGAGTTAGGCGAAGACGCGAGACGCGGCGGAAACCATCACGGCACAAGCGCGGATCGGAGGCTCACAGTGCGAGCGAAGATCAAACAGACATTGCTCATTGTCTGCCTGTTTCTTTTTCTGTTTGTTGTAATCGGCAGTGGTTTGCACCTCAACCCAGGCGGCGCGTTTATTGCGGCGGCTACCGGCACGCCACTGCTGATCTACGTGTTCAATCGGCGGCTGGCGCGAGGGCGAGTCGAATCGGACTTGCGCGCTGGGCGGGAAGGGAACTCGGCTACATGCGACGGTCCTGCGGAGTGCCCGACCGAGATTCCCTCAGGTGAGGTCAAAGACATCGTGCGTCAGTGAGTAGAGTACCTGTGCGCTGGTCAGCAACGGCGAAGTGATTGCCCTGTGCGAGTTCATGAGAGTGGAACAATGCTTGAAGCGGCGACAGAAAAAGGCGCACAGTCACTCGTAGGCGCTGCGCCATCGTTCCAGTCGTATAGCCCGTTCCTGCCGTCTCTTTCGGACTTGGCATTCTTGATACCAATTCTCGTGCTCTTCTGGTGCACAACCGGCGTAGGGTGGCTACTCACAGATTCCGATACTGGGTGGCATATCCGCACCGGCGAATGGATTCTGGAAAACGGCCGCGTTCCGGCGGTCGACATCTTCTCGTTCACCCGAGCCGGCGAACCTTGGTTTGCCTGGGAGTGGCTCTCGGATGTCTTCATGGCAACAGCCCACCGAAGCGGAGGATTACCTGGAATTGTTGTAGTCAGTCTGCTGGTCCTCGGCGCGACGTCGGTCTGTGTGTACAAAAATACGGTGGCGGGATCTGGCCAGCGATTGATGGCGATTGTTGTGACTTCGTTGGCAACGGCCGCAAGCACGATTCACTGGCTCGCGCGACCACATCTCGTAACCCCACTCCTAGCCGCGATATTTTGCTGGGTGCTCAACCGGGTGGAGAGAGACAAAGAGCCTGCTCTGCTGCTGGCGCTGCCCCCACTCACGATACTTTGGGTAAATCTGCACGGAGGGTTCTTCGTCGGCATCGTTCTGGTGACTACCTATGGCATGGGAGTCGCTGCCGAAGAACTGGCCGAAGGCAGCAGAGAGAATGCGTGGTTTCGAGGACGAAAGTATTTCCTGACGGCAGTCGCATGCGTGGTCGCCAGCCTTCTCAACCCTTACGGGTATCGTTTGCATGTCCACGTTGCCCAGTATCTTGGCGCCTCGTTCTACTTGCAGCACGTCAGTGAATTTCAATCGATTGACTTTCATTCGTTCACCGCAGCGTATTTCGAGACTCTGCTGGTGATTGCGATCGCTGCGGCGATGTGGCACTTGGGCTCGGGAAGATTCGTTCATGTGATGCTGCTACTGAGTTGGTCTCACCTTGCATTGTTCTCGGCACGAAATATTCCGATCTTTGCCGTGGTAACAGCGCCGAGTATCGGCTTGGCGATGCGGGAGTGGTTGGAGCGCGCGGGCTCACTCTGGCCGACGCAATGGATGGGCAAGCTCGCTAGGAACCTCGAAAAGCTGGAGACAGGACTGCGCACTATTGCAACAACTGGCGACCGGAGGCATTGGCATCTCGTGCCGTGCTTTGCTGTGCTGTTGCTAGCCTTCATGCTCGCCCATCCCGGCCGCGTAAAAGCGCTGCGCGCAGAATTTGACCGGAACCGGTTCCCGGTCGATGCGGCGGGAGTCCTTCCCCAGTTTAACCGCGACCGGGCGATTCGTTTGTACTCGAGTTGGCAGTGGGGCGGGTATTTGATCTACAGCACTTGGCCGGCGATCAGCGTCTTCAATGACGGTCGGACGGATTTTTACGGCCCTGCTTTCGTGGAAGACGGATTACGTGCGTGGGAGGTAGCTCCAGACTGGAACAATATCCTGGCGCGGCACGGAGTGAACGCGGCACTACTTCCTGTGGATTCCGCTCTAGCCGGCGTATTACGGGAAAGATCGGACTGGAAACCGGTCTACCAAGATCAGATTGCGGTGCTGTTTGAAAAGACCGAGGACAAGAGGTAAGGCTTGTGCTTGTATGTGGGCGGTGAACCTCGCGGCCTGCGAAGGGGTTCGTGATGTCAGCAGCAAAGGAAATCGTGATCGTCGAGCAAAGCGAAGAGCATTCCCTGAACGCAAGCAAGGAATCGGGGAGCAACGGGTCAGGAGACCCAACTGGCACGCCCACCGTAGGCGCGGAGTGCCCTGCAGCAGTGAGACGACGTCTGCCGGACGAGCGACACAGCTTGACCCACCACTTCTCTGTGGGCGGGCAGGAAGGCTACGTCACAGTAGGGTTATACGAGGATGGTCTGCCAGGCGAACTGTTCATCAGGATGGCGAAGGAAGGCTCGACAGTCTCCGGGCTCATGGATTCTTTCGCAACCGCCGTGTCGCTGGCGCTGCAATACGGCGTCCCATTGCGGATCTTATGCGACAAGTTCAGCCACACACGGTTTGAGCCGAGCGGGTGGTCGGGCAATCCAAAGATTGGCTACGCCAAGTCGTTAACCGATTATTTATTCAGGTGGCTTGAGCTGCGTTTCCTGAAAGGCGAGCAGGGACTTCTGTTTGAATTGCCGAGGCCTGCCCAATCGCATCGCGAGCCGAGCAGCGTAGTCGAAGCGCTCGGCCAAGTGGTGGAGCTGGGGGACGCACCTCCGTGCCAATTCTGCGGCTCACTGATGGTGAGGAACGGCTCCTGCTATCGGTGCATGACCTGTGGCAGCACGAATGGTTGCTCATAGATTGACGAACTGGAGTACGACATGGCAAAGAGCGTGAACAAAGTAATCCTGGTGGGGAACGTTGGACAGGATCCTGAGGTCAAGTACACGGCCAGTGGGGTTCCTGTTGCCAAAGTCAGCCTCGCCACCAACGAGCGATTCAAAGACAAAAACGACGCATGGCAAGACAGGACGGAATGGCACAGCGTTGTGGCTTGGCAGCGTTTGGCGGAGATTGTGGGAGAGTACGTCCGCAAAGGATCAAAGCTCTACGTTGAAGGCAAGCTGCAGACATCAAGCTGGGAAGACAAGCAAAGTGGCGAAAGGAAATACCGGACAGAGATTGTTGCCCGTGACATTGTTTTGCTAGGGTCGCGGAACAATGGGCCGGAAGGAAAGGGAGAAATGCCCAGCGCGGAATCCGGCTTGGAGCCGGCGCAAGTGGAAGCTGGGGCTGACATTCCATTTTAGAGACGACAGGTACGTTACGAAGCTGTAGCGCTCGACTGACGTGTAGTAGTTTGACTCGACCTTGCGGACAGCGTTTTCAAGGCTTCAGGTATCGGACACAGGCAGTATTCTGTCCCCCGGTCTCAGCGCCCCAGTTTTCCCGACGCGCCAAGCTGACCGACCCGATTGGGGTTTTGAGCGCTATGGCGAGTAGAGTCGAGAACAGGCGCAGTGACTGTAGTCTCCCGGTGGTTAGTTGACTTGGCTTTCGCCGCATCACCTCAGTCCGGTTTGGCTTGGTTCTGTTTCCTGTTCCCGCTCATCGAACCGGACA
>PLBY01000030.1:1746-3908 GCA_003134655.1 Acidobacteriaceae bacterium | reverse complement strand
ACTACAACTTGCTGCAAGTCATCGGCCCGAGTGAAAAACAGGCCCGCTTCCACTTGAAATTCGCGGTTGTCGCGGGCGAAGCTGCCAGCCTGTCCGCGGGTGTTTGCACTCTGCAACTGGCCAACCACTGCTCCTGGCGTGAGACCGTAGGCAGCGAGCCGTTGGGTATCCAAAACCACCCGAACCTGGCGGGGTTGGCCGCCGATGATCGCCGTTTCCGAAACATCGTCGAGTTTCTTGAGCGAGTTTTCCAACTCGCCCGCGACTCGGCGCAAACGATAGGAATCGTAATTCTTTCCCCAAAGCGTTAAGGCCATGATCGGAACGTCGTTAATGGAACGAACTTTGATGATTGGTTGCGAGACGCCGGGTGGGATACGGTCGAAATTCGAGTAGAGCTTGTTGTAGGTCTGTATGATCGCATCTTCTTCTTTCGTGCCCACATAGAAGCGCACGATCAACATGCTCATACCGGGATGGCTGATCGAATAGATGTATTCGACCCCAGGCACTTCGCGGAGCAACTTCTCCATCGGCAGACTCACGCGCTGGGCAACCTCCTGCGAGGAAGCGCCCGGCATCTGCACAAAAACGTCGAGCATCGGGACCACAATCTGCGGTTCCTCTTCGCGGGGTGTTTCGAGGATGGCGAATGCACCCAGAAGCAGGGCGGCGACTATCACGAGCGGAGTCAGCTTTGAATCGATGAAAGTGTGCGCGATTTTCCCTGCCAGGCGAAGCGCTGGGTGCTGGTTGGCCCGTCCGGAATTGTTGTTAGCAGTGCTCATCCATGGCTCCTAGCGTGACTCAACCTTCTTGCCGCTTAGTTCCCGGCTACCCGGATCGGAAACTAGCGTTTCACCTGCCTGCAAGCCGGCAAGCACCTCCACCTGGGCGCCTGATGGTTTACCGAGCGTGATATAGCGCAAGCCGGCAATCTTGTTCTGATCGAGCACGTAGATTCCCTGCAATTGCCCGCGCTCCACGACGGCAGTTCGCGGGATTAGAAGGGATGATTTTTCCCCGCGAGAGAACTGCGCCCGGCCAAAAAGCCCCGATCGCAGCGCCGGGTCAGATGGTATTTCAATTTTCACCAGGAAGCTCCGGCTCGCTGCGTCTGCCGCAGGAACAATTTCGACAACCCGTCCTTTCAGCTCTCTATCGCCCACGGCGTCGATGATGACGGGAGCCTGCTGTCCCATGCGGACGTACCGTAGATCGGTCTCGTTGACGGTGGCTTCCAGTCGGTAGCGGTGAAGGTCCTCCACGGTAAAGATTGGCATCCCGGGGCTGACGAGCGCACCGACATCCGCTTTCTTTTCGGTCACAAGGCCATCGAACGGAGCCAGGATGCGGGTATACCCGAGAGCGGTGTGTGCTTGTTGGAGGGCCGCCTTCGCCTGCGTCTGCCCGGCGCGGGCCATGTCGCGACGCGCCTCCGCCGCCTGGTAACGGGCCTTTACTTCGTCGAACTCTTGCGGGCTGACCGACTTCTTCTCGTACAAGGTCTGATACCGCTCGAAGGTGGATTCCGTCAAGGCAAGGTCGGAGTCGGCTGCCGTGATTCCCTGCTGCGATGCGAGATCTGCCGCCGTCGCGCGGTCGAGAGCCGCACGCGGCTGGGCTTCATCGAGGACGGCCAACACCTGTCCGCGCTGGACCCGGTCTCCTTCGTGTACCCGAATCTCAACGATGTTCGCCATCATCTGGCCGGCAAGTTGGCTCGTCTGCGCCGCGCGGAGCGTCCCCACGGCCTCCACCAGGTCCGGAACTTTCGCCGGTTGCACAGACAAAACAGACACGTTGCTTACCGTCTCCGGGACAGCGCTGGCGGTTTCACGGTCGCTTGAGCAGCCTGCAAGGGTCGACAGAGCGAGCAAGAGNNCCGGTGATTGCAGATTCAAGGTCCCGCTCGCCAACTCAAGGTTGGCGGAGCTGATGTGAAACTGATAGACCGCCTGCCAGTAATCGGTCTGGCTGTGGCGGGTCACTTCCTCTGCGCCAAGAAGGTCGGTAATGGTAATAAGGCCACCCTCATAGCGATCCTGGTTGATGCGCAGACTCTCTTGTGCCTGCGCAATCGACGAGCGTGCTACACCCACCTGCTGGCGGTTGGAGTCCACGTCGTAGTAGGCCTGGCGTACCTCCAATCGCACCGCGTC
>PLBY01000030.1:0-1707 GCA_003134655.1 Acidobacteriaceae bacterium | reverse complement strand
AGCAGCGTAGGATTGTCCATCTCCCACCCAGCAAAGGCATTCAGGCGCGGACCGAACGATGATTTGGCGATGGCGACACTCAGTTGTTGCGCGGACTGCTCGGATTCGATCCGCTTCAGATCTGGCCGGCTCGTAAGTGCTTTTTGCTCCACGTCAGCCAGCGAGGGAACCGCGAGACTCTGGTCGGCAAGCGGGTCTGCGGGCTGATACACGGCATCCATAGGAACACCCATCGCGGTATTCAGTTGGGCTCGGGCGAGTTCCAGATTGCTTTTCGCGCGAATGAGTTCTTGTTCGCGGCTCGCCAGGCGGACCTTGGCGGTAAGCAAGTCCGACTCCACGACCAGCCCGCTGTCGAATCTCACCTGGCTGCGGTCCATGATCGACTTCGCCGTCTTCTCCGATTGTTCGGCGACCTCCACTTGCTTTGCAGCAAGGAGAACGCCGTAGTAGGCCTGTACAACGCGGAACAAAATCTCCTGGTCGGTACGTTCCAACTGGTGGGTGGAGGCGGCATTCATCTCCTTGGCACGACTGACCGCGTGCCACGAAGCAAAGGAATCGAACAAGTTCCAGGTTCCACCGAAACGGGTGCTGAAGTTCCCATATGGCAACGGGGTATTCAATTGGTTCAAGGTGAGGTCATTCATGGTGAAACGCTGCTGCCGAAGCTTGCTACCAAACACATAGACGGGATCGTCACCCCGTGTCGCCGTTTCTGAGAAGTTGATTCGGGGCATCAGAAACGAACGTGCTTCCTGAACGCCTGCCGATGCAGCTTTCGTATCCGCCAGCGCCGCCTTGCGCAGTGGGTTCTTTTCCATGGCGATGGTGGCGGCCTGCTGCAACGAAAGGGGGGAGGGTTCCGACGACGCTTGAGGAAACATCGTCCCACTGATGCAGAGGACAGCAACCACCAATCGCAGAATCGGAAAAGAGCGGCGAGCAGCAATATGGATACGCATAGGGATAAGACCCGGTTGAGAAACGAGTTGGTTTGCTCCTTTTATCCTGCACTCAGGGCCAAGACTCAGGCCGTGACCTGGATCACTAAGTTTGGGGAAGCAGTTGCATTAGCAAACTCTTAAGCCTGGGTTGCGGCTGGCTCTGCCTGATTCGCCCACTCTGTCTTCTCGGCGACGATTTCAAACGTGGTGTGGAAGCTGGCCGTCTTTTGCACCATCGCCCCGACTGAACAATATTTCTCCTCCGACAGGCGAATCGCCTGCTCGATGGCCGAAGCATCAATGTCAAAACCTCGAACAACATGATGAATCCGGACCGCTGTGAACACCTGCGGCGGGCGCTCCGCTTGGTCAGCTTCCACTCGCACTTCGTAGCCGGTGACTTTCTGGTGATATTTCTGGCGGAGAATCGTGACCACGTCGAAGGCCGTGCATCCAGCAAGCCCGGCTGCAACCAGTTCAATGGGTTTAGGCCCGGTTCCCCCCGCACTATCGTCCAGCAAGAAATAGTGTTCACCGCCGGTTCGAGCAACGAATTGTCTTTGCTGGGCAAGCGGCTGTGTCAGTTCAACTTTTGCAGAAATCATGGGTCTCCCTCACTGGCTCCTCCATGGGAGCCACATGAATAAATGCAAACCCGACGAATTTGTTACAGGAAATAAAAAGAGAAGAATGGAGCGCTATGAAAAGGCGACGTAGAGCGGCCTAACAGTCTTTGATCCAGTCACTTCCCGCTGGTCGC
>PLBY01000060.1:105909-143751 GCA_003134655.1 Acidobacteriaceae bacterium | reverse complement strand
GCCTGCTTCATCAACTCGGTGAAGGACTCGCTCGACTCGATCCTGACGCTGGCGAAGACCGAGGGCATGCTCTTCAAGTGGGGCAGCGGCACCGGCACCAATCTCTCGCCCCTGCGCGGATCCACCGAGACTCTCTCCGGTGGCGGCACCGCNNGGCGTCATCAAGTCCGGCGGCAAAACTCGCCGCGCCGCCAAGATGGTCATCCTCAACGTCGACCATCCCGACATCATCGAATTCATCGAGTGCAAGCAGAAAGAAGAAGCCAAGGCCCACGCCCTGGTCTCCATGGGATACGACGGCTCCCATCCCGACTCCGACGCCTACTCTTCCATCTTCTTCCAGAACGCCAACAACAGCGTCCGCGTCACCGACGACTTCATGTACGCCGTAGTTCGCGACACCGACTTCTCCACCAAGACGGTAACCGATGGTTCAGTAGTGAAGACGTACAAAGCGAAGGAGCTCCTCCGCAAAATTTCCGAAGCCACCTGGCACTGCGGCGATCCCGGCATGCAGTACGACACCACGGTCAACCGCTGGCACACCTCGAAGAACACCGCGAGAATCAACGCCAGCAACCCGTGCAGCGAATACATGTTCCTGGACGACTCAGCCTGCAACTTGGCAAGCCTGAATCTCCTGAAGTTCGCCCCGAACGGCACGTTCGATGTCGAAGCCTACCGTCACGCAGTAGACGTGTTAATCACTGCGCAGGAAATCCTGGTCGACAACGCCGGATATCCCACCGAACAAATCATGCGCAACTCGCATGACTACCGCCCGCTAGGATTGGGCTACGCAAATCTAGGCGCCCTGCTAATGGCCGCAGGCCTGCCGTATGACAGCGACGCCGGCCGCGACTACGCCTCCTGCGTCACCGCCATCATGTGTGGCGAAGCCTACCTGCAAAGCTCCAGAATCGCCGAACAATGCGAACCCCTAGTCCCCGCAACCGAAGCAACAAAAAAGAATCTCACCGAAACAAATCTAGGAGCAGGCATAACCCACGTAGGGACGGACGCATTCGTCCGTCCAGCGAGCGAAGCGAGCGCCCCCGGCACCATGCCCGGCGGTGCCTGCCCCGGCTGGTACATCAACCGCGAACCCTTCCTCGACGTAATCCGCATGCACAGAGCAAGCGTGAATGGCATAAACAAATCGAATGTCCCGTCGTCAATCTACGAGTCCAGCAAACAATGCTGGGACGAAGCCCTGGCCCACGGCGAAAAACACGGCTACAGAAACAGTCAAGTAACGGTCCTAGCCCCCACAGGCACAATCGGCTTCATGATGGACTGTGATACTACGGGAATTGAGCCGGACCTCGCTTTGATCAAGTACAAGAAGCTGGTCGGCGGCGGCATGATTAAGATCGTCAATAACACTGTGCCGACGGCTTTGTTCAAGCTGGGGTACAACCACGAGCAGGCCGACGCCATTGTGAGCTACATCGATGCGACCGGCACCATTGAAGGGGCGCCGCATGTTAAGGACGAGCATCTGGCTGTGTTTGATTGCTCGTTCAAGCCGGCTAAGGGGACGCGGTCGATTGCTTATATGGGGCATCTGCGGATGATGGCGGCTGCGCAGCCGTTTATCTCGGGCGCCATCTCGAAGACGGTCAATCTTCCCGAGAACGCCAGCGTCGAAGACATTGCCGAGGCTTATCTGCAGGCTTGGAAGCTGGGCCTGAAGGCAGTCGCCGTTTATCGCGATGGCTGCAAGAAGTCGCAGCCGCTTTCGGCCGCTGGCACCAAGACTGCGAACTCCACCAAGGACGATGCCCGCATCGCCGCCGCGCAGCACATCGAGGAAGAGGACATGAACGCTCCTCCCCGCGCGGTGCGGCACCGGTTGCAGGAAGAGCGCGCTTCGATCACGCACAAGTTCAAGATCGGAGATCACGAGGGCTACATCACCGTCGGCCTCTATCCCGACGGAGAGCCCGGCGAACTGTTCATCACCATGGCGAAAGAAGGATCGACGGTCAGCGGCCTGATGGACAGCTTTGCCCTGACCACCTCGATCGCGCTGCAGCACGGAGTTCCGTTGCGCCTGCTCTGCGAAAAGTTCGCGCACACGCGCTTCGAGCCCAGCGGCTGGAGCGGCAATCCCGACCTCGGCTACGCCAAGTCGATCATGGACTACATCTTCCGCTGGCTGCAACTCCGTTTCCTGACCGGCCAGCAGCAGTTGCTGTTCGAGAATCTGCGCTTGCGGTCGGCCGGCACGGCGCCGGCTCCAGAGGGAATCGGAGACGCGAACGGCAGCACGGACGCACCGAGAACTGAGAACCGGGATCTGCGAACTGGTTCCGGCTCGGTCCACGCCGCCGACGCGCTCTCCAGCATGGTCGACATGGGAGACGCCCCCAGCTGCAGCTTCTGCGGCAGCATCATGACCCGCAACGGCAGCTGCTACCGGTGCATGAGCTGCGGGAGTACGAGCGGGTGCAGCTAAAAAGCTCACGTAGGGGGGACGCATTCGTCCGCCCCAGGTTTTTGTGGACGGGCACGGCTTCAGCCGTGCCGTAACAGAAACGAAGCTCGACGGCTTTAGCCGCTGAGGCAAGGAAAGCAAACGGACGATTGCGGGGCGCTCGTTCGTGGGGGATGACTGGCACGAAGATGCCTAGCATTCCTCAAGACAGAAGAGTAAAAAATACGAAATCTGCGAGGGGGCACGGCAGACTGCCGTGCCTTTTTTAATTACATATGCTAAATGCCGATGATTCTGAAACTGTCTTTGCGATGCGCACTCTTGCCAGCGTGGCGGCGCATGGTACAAGGCCTATCGTCTTCTGGGTAGGAGCTGGTGCGAGCAGGTGGCTGGGCTATCCGTCGTGGAAGGATCTGTGTCTACAGATTCGGAAGAAATATTATCTGGTTCCCGGCTTTGACAATAGGCGTGCCGTGGAGTTGCTCAACAAGCAGGACTATCCGGCAATTTTTCAAATGTGCCGAGAATTGGATTCGGGAAGTTACAACCGGTTTATCGTTGACGCATTTGCGCCACGGACCGGGACGAGTGTTTATAGGAAGTTTGTCGAACTGCTGGAGGCCATAACACCGTTATTCGTCGTGACGACGAACGTGGATGAGGCTCTCGAGAAGAATCTTTCGAGTCTTACAACCGTGCAAAAGACGGACCTCAGCAGATGTGCGGACCTGCTGCATGAAAAGACGCCATTCGTGGCGAAACTGCATGGATCAGTCAGTTCTGTAAGGTCGATGGTTTTTACGACGGGCGACTACGCAGAGCTTTTGGCTGACGTGAATTACCTCAACTCCCTTAAGTACATATTTACTGGCTGCACGGTCGTCTTCTTAGCCTATGGGATTCGCGATCAATACGTCATAAAGCTCTTGCAGGAAAACGCATCGCACATGGACCTCTTTGGGCCTGGGCCTCATTTTGCCGTTACCAATGACTCCGTGCCGGTGCCCTCTCTGAGGAGGATTCGCTACTTAATAAAGGCCAATTCGGACTATAGTGCTGCACTGAGCGTGTTGGTACACTTGGCGCAGTCCGCCAAACAGCCAACGACTATGGTCGCCGTTGGGGCTGACGCTGCTTCTGATGAACCGAAGAGTGTTGAGACGCAAGCAGTCCCGCCAGACAAGACCGCATATTACGTCACCGACCTGCTGCCCGGAGACTTTCAAGAGATCACCGCTGCCCAAGAAGGAAACGAAATAGAAGGTTCTTTCGGCTTGGGCTTCACGGTCGATGAATTGCCCTTCAGAGGATCGACGGCTCTTCATGACGTTCTGGTCGGTCTTATTTGCTTCGACTATGTCTATCTCCTACGTCGGCTCTCGCGCTTATTTACACGCTCTTGGGTGAGTCCTTGTTCAGTGAACTCCTCCAGCAGGATGTTCTTCGTTTCGTTCATGACATTGCCAGACTGGGGGTTCTGTTTCGTCCCAAGGAAGTGATCGGAGATATCGGGCAGACAACGGTGCGAGGGAAAGACAATTCAGGACCGCGGCCAGTTTCCGAGGTCGTACGGCTAACATTCTCACCACAGAAGGGGAAGGAGGCAGGGGCAGAAAAGCTATTCGAGGAAATTGAGCGGCGAACGAGTGTTTACCGGAAGGCGGACGAGATCGGACTTGCCTCGCTCGCGCGTGGGGCTCTGCTCATGCCCGCAGTTTCGCGGCTGCTAGGGATTGGGGACTATATTCTTCCAACACAAGTTCCACGCTGGCTTAGGTACTCATACCTGCGACTAGGGCACCTTGTTCAGACCGCGGTTCTTTGTGCCGAGTACAACATTCGAGCAGCAAAAGTTTCTTTCGGAGGGATCCAACTCACAAGCGCGGCGTTCGGTGTCCAACCGACGGAGATATCGGCGGAGCACCTTGCGAGCTACGTAGCGGCAGGTGTATTCAATGCTGACTTAGGTGCTCTCGTGCTCCAAAACCCGTTGATCGTGAAGCAGGTGCTCGGCTTCCGAAACTCGACTGCAGCCGAACAATTTCGAACTGAGATTCGACAGGCGTTGGCTATGAACGATGGGTACCAGTTTAGCGCCTCTGTGAATGCGGGACTGGCAAGAGTGATTCCGATCGCTATTCTGCAGCAGGCTCGGGACAAATTGCTCACATTGATGACAGAAAATCGGCGCGTGGCCGCAGTGCCTGCTGTCTGGGGAAATCTTCTGTCTTCTGATTTAGTGACAAAGCGGTGGCGCGAAAGGAGCGCAAAGATGCTAGTCGACCTGTGCCAAGCACGTGGAATCAGCAAGGATGATCCATGCATTTGCGGGTCTGAAGAAAGGCTCCGGCTTTGCTGCCTAGCCCCCCTTCGCCGTTGAGGGGAAACTTAGGGATAGGGGAAACCTAGGGACGGACGGGTGAACTGCACTCCTGACGTGAGACAAAGAAACTAGGGACAGTTATTCTGCGCAAGAGATTGTAAACCGGGAGTGGGGTCTGGGGCGAGGGGGCGGTTAGCTCCCTCGCCCCAGTCAGCTCTGTAGAAGCTTCGGGGTTCTGGGCACACAGCAACTGCTGCTCGAAAGCGGCTGGCGTTTGATATCCCAGCGCGGAATGCAGCCGTTGGTGGTTGTAAGTGACCTGAAAAAGTGTCTTAAGGTCGGTACGCAATGCGTTCAGATCGCGCCACTGCTGGCCGCGCACTTGCTCCTGTTTGAGGGTTTTCATGAAAGACTCGGCCTTAGCGTTGTCATAGGGATTGCCCACGCGCCTCATGCTGGGTTGCACGCCGCAATGCTGCCGATGCACTTTGACCGGAGAACGTACCTGAACGTCCCGCACGCGTTAGAATAAGACAGCCGATAGAACTCTGGTTCCGACGCAGTGAAGTCCTGTTTTTCCGCAGTGCCTCCTGTGATAAGGTTCAGCGGTATTCCCTGGAGGTGAACTATGCCAACGCGCTTGCAACAATTGCTGGACGAAGCCCGAAAGAACGTTCCTACCCCGCAAGAGAAGGAAGAACAGCGCCGCAGCTTTGCCTACGGGAACACGAAGATTGAGAATCCTCGCATCACGCGCGAAATGGTCGATCAAGAGGCCGACGCGCTAGGAGCTCCGAAGCATGAGCGAGGAACTGGAACGGCATAGCGAGGCACTAGAAGCCGAGCTGGTTGCCGATCCCAACGAGAAAGCCAAGGTCGAGGCCCGGAACGGCGTCCGCCAATTTGACGCCGTTATCGAGCTGATCGAGTATTTCTCCGATCCTGAACGCAAGTTCAAGCTGCGTCCTTCCCAACTGCTGCATCTGCACCGCATTGCTCTGGATGGGCTGAGTTCTTACGCCGGAAACTGGCGACCGGCCGGAATCGAGATCAAGGGCAGCAAACATCAGCCGATCGGTGCGCACCTTGTCCCAGAAGAGGTCGAACACATGTGTGACTATGTGAACGATAACTGGGAGAAGAGCACGCCGCTGCACCTGGCTGCGCATGCCCTGTGGAAGCTGAACTGGATCCATCCATTCACAGACGGCAACGGCCGCACGGCGCGGGCGTTTTCGTATTTGCTGCTCTGCCTTCGGCTCGGCTACCGGCTTCCCGGCAAAAGAACCATCCCCGAGCAGATTGCGCGCGACAAGACTCCCTACTACAAGGCTCTGGAAGCGGCGGACCAAGAGTGGGCCGCGAAGAAACTCGACTTGTCGGTATTGGAGAGGTTGCTCGCGGACTTGCTCGCCCAGCAGTTGGGCTCGGTGCACGATCAGGCTACAGGGTCCGGAACGAAATAGGACAGCCTCTGTCGTCCTCCCGGGACTCGGTTCCATTTTCTTGGCATTGACCCAGGACTGATCCGTCCCACACGGTCGATTTCCATCTTCCTGCGTTATTTCAGGAGCGACCCTCAGCGGCCAAAGCCTGCGGGAGCTATGCGGCTTACGGCCCGACTGAAGTCGGGCGCTTCCCGTTTTTCTCCATGCCTCCCGTTTTTAATTGTGTCCTTTCGTTTTTGAGTCCGATCATTCCTGGAATTGAGGTCGCTCGTCCTCTACCTGTGTGGTCATGGCTAGACGCGGGCGGGGGCGCCCGCGCCACATATTCAAAATCAAGAGTCAAAACCTGGACGGACAGAAGTGTCCGTCCCACACGAGCACCGTCCCACACGGGCATCGCCATGCCTTGGAGTTTTCCACAGAATCTGGGAGTTTTCCTCAGGCGGAGTATGTGACGGATGACCTTTACTGAGAATTTCAGATCGGGAATAGTGGGGATGGGAGCGGGGAAAAGCTGATTCCTCCCCTTCGCTTCGCTCAGGGTCGGAATGACAAATCTGAGAGGGGCGGAATGACAAATCACAACAAAGTCGGAATGACAAAACAAGAAAGAAAGTGGAATGGGAAACGGGTCAGGGGACATGAAGAGGAAGAAAAACAATTCGAGGTGGATTACAGATTGTAAGGAGCGCGGGGAGTGGGCGGAGCTTTGTTTTATGGCGCTGGCCAAGGGGCTGGGGTTGGGAGTGTTGAAGCCGTTTGGGGAGTCGGGGCGGTATGACGTGGCGGTGGAGAATGGAGGTCCGATCTGGCGGGTGCAGGTGAAGTCGACGATCTATTGCCGGCGCGGGAACGAGTACAGCTTGAATGTGATGGGGCCGGGGAGGAAGCAATATAAAAAAGGCACGGTGGATTTTTTTGCGGTGTGGGTGATTCCGGTGGGGGAGTGGTACATCATTCCGTATGCCGCGATGGGGAAGAAGAAGACGCTGCATTTCACGGCGGGGAGCAAGCGGGCGAAGTGGGCGAAGTATCGGGAGGCTTGGGATCTGTTGCGGGTCGTGGAGATTCGGGCTTGTGTGGATCCGTTGTATGAGGAGGAGGTCGTGGAATTTGAGTGATGGGTGAGTAAAATCAAAATCCCCACCCCTTCGGCTTCGCTCAGGGCAGGCTCTAAGCCGCAAAGAGCGCGGCTTAGGATGGGGCACCCGGCGGAAAGCGCGGGCGGGGGCGCCCGCGCCACATTACTTCAAAATCAATGTCAAAACCTGGACGGACAGGAGTGTCCGTCCCACACGGGCTCTGCTGGACGACGGTTCGTTCTTTGCACAGACGGACTAGTTCAGGACCCGCGATTCGGCGACCTGGCCCATTTTTTCGAAGGGGATGCAGCGGTCGGGGACATGGAATAGCCGCTCGTCAGGCTGGCCGATCACGATGTCCCGATACGTCGCCCGCAGTGTGACTCCATCGAGATGAGACTCGATCTTCACGGGAATACCCTTCAGATCCTCGGCTTCCCAGACTCTGGACTCGACGGTCTTGCCATCGGGCTCAACGACGGTGACGTCTTCGATTTTGCTGGAGTGGCCGTCGACAACTTCGGAGCCAGCGGGCGTCCGCTTCACGATGCGGCCCAAGATCAGTTCCAGTGGACTCGGCAGCATCTTCGCCTGCTCGGGTTTCATGGCCACGCACTGCCGGCTTTTGTCGGGATACACCGTCAGGTTGAAGACCTGGCTGCTCGCCGGCACGTACAGGGTGGCAATGGCGCCACTGCGTTCGACCCGTACACTCGTGCCGGAGCGGTAAATCTTCATGGTCATGTCCGCGCGGTGTGCCGAAAAAACCTGAGTCGCGGAGAAGTTGGGAAAGTTCCAAACTTCCTGGGCATGGAGAACACCACCAAATTCCGTAAGCCATCCGAGTAGAAGTGCTATCACAAAAGTCTTTGTTCGCATGATTCTCCTGTTTACGAAATGCTTCGATTCTTGTTAGCTGCAGAAACCGATTGTCGGAAAAATGAGGAGGCCGCCCCAGACGGCCTCCTCGTGAGCCCCGCGATACACGGCGGGAGAGAAACTTACTTGCCAGACTTACTTGCCACTCAATCCGCGCGGGCTGCCAACGCCTGTGCAGTAGTCCCATGAGGTGGTGGCCAAAACTCCGTTGGAGCCGGTCTTCACGTCATAGAAATTGGACTTGTAAGCTTTTGCGGTTGGCAACTGCGCGTACAGCAGATTGTTTTCCCAGGTGCTGAACCAGTCAGCGCCGCCAGTGGCACTGGTGAGGAAAACCGATCCCAGCTTGTTGCCTGCACGGTTCACGATGCCGGCCAGCGAGGGCGAGGCGAGACTCGTACCACCGATCACGCCCCAGCCAGTCAAGCCGTACGCGCTGTAGACCCACGCGCCCGAAGCCGGATCGGCGTCAAACGCGAAGTCGGGCGTAGTGCGGGTGCTGCCCTGGCCAAAGATGGGATACTGGAAATCAGCCCATGGTCCGACATTTCCTCCCGACCAGGTTGTGGTGTAGGTCTCAACCGTGCTTGGCCCGCCGCCGGAACCTCCCCAGCAGGATTCGGACGAGTACTTCAGGGTGGAGGAGTTGCGCAGAATGGAAGTACCGCCCGCAGAAATCAACCAGGGGCTAGTGCTTGGATATCCTACGCCGTATCCGCCGTCGCCAGACGAAGCGAATGCCAGGATCGGAGTGGAGTAATTCGTGGACCAGTTGTAGTTGAAGTCCGCGAAGAACATGTCATCCGCGATCTGTCCGGAAAACTCGCCGCCCTGCCAGCTGTTCGAGACCTGTCCACCGGTCGTCTTGTAGTTGGTCACGATGTAGTTGAATGCCACTTGTTCTGCGTAGAGGAGATCTGTCCAGGAGCTGGAGCAGGCCTCTACCAGGATGATGGCGGCACTGGGAGCGAATACGTGCGCGTATTCGATGTCCATCGACGACTCGACAGACCAGCCCGGATCGGCGGGTGGAGTCTTGCAATCGCCGTTGCCGTTGGCGTAGACCTTCACGAAGGTGGCGGCAGGCAGCCCCCAGTAGCTGTCAAAGGCTTGCAGATCGGTGGCGGCGTCCGGATTGTCGTAAGCGTCGACCAGAGCGATCGCGCCAGATCCCGAGGCAGTCGGCCCGCCCGAGCCGGAATTGTAGTTGGGAATGCATCCCGCACTGCTGGGACTGTTCACGTAGAGGCAGCCCAGCGACTGCGGCGTTTCCGCTTCTTCGATCGAGCCCGTTGGCTCGTTTGTGCTGAGCGACATTGGAGCCGTCAATCCGGCCGGCTTCTTGCCGTCGAGACTGCGCAGAACGTAGGTGGTATGCACGCGGCCCGGCTGCTCTTTGCTGCTTTCCGGAACGAATACATATCCGGCTTGAGGCGTTGCCTCGCTGGTGGCCGCCGGCGAGATCTTCTTGGTTCCCCCGGCTTCCTGACCTAGCGCTCCCAAAGTCGAGAACGCGACTGACACTGCTACCACGGCTTTCATTGCACTTCGCATGATCTACTCCGTCGATTGGATTTGTTGTTGTGATTGCTTCGGATTGGGTCGGGTCCGGGGGTCAGGCCTAGCGTTCCAGCAATAACCAACACGGTGAAATAGTGCGGAGGTGCGCCGAAACGTTTCAAATAGCGCGAGAACTGGACTGACGTCCTTTACTTCCGCATGAGCGCGCAGATAGACTTGCGCCGCAATGACTACACGCCGCCGATTTCTTCGCAATACCGCTGTTGTGTCCGCCGCTCTGGCTGTTACTTCTCAGACCCGCCTGGTTCTGGCGCAGGCTGGTTCCAGCACTTACCGCAATCCGATTCTGGGCGGGGACCATCCTGACGCCAGCCCCATCCGCGTGGGCGACGATTTCTATCTCACTCACTCCAGCTTTGATTACGCACCCGGACTGCTGATCTGGCACTCGCGGGACTTGATCAACTGGCGTCCCGTGGCGGCCGCGCTGCACGGCTACCATGGCAGCGTATGGGCTCCGTATCTCTGCGAGTATCAGAACCGCTATTACATTTATTTCCCCGCCGACAACCGGCTGCGTGTAATCCACGCCGATCGTCCCACTGGGCCGTGGAGCGATCCCGTCGATCTCGGCATCAATGCCATTGATCCCGCGCACATTGCGGAGAATGGCCGCCGCTTTTTGTATATGAACGGAGGACAGATGGCCGAACTGAGCGCCGACGGTCTCGCCGTGAAGACTGCTCCGCGCGTCGTGTTCGAACCATGGCCCATGCCCGCCACAACGCGCATGGAGTGCACCTGCCTGGAAGCTCCGAAACTTCTCGAGCATAACGGCTACTTCTACCTCAACGTTGCCGAGGGCGGCACGGCCGGACCGGCCACGAGCCATTCCGTCATCAGCGCTCGCAGCCGCCACGCAGAAGGGCCGTGGGAATTCTCGCCCTACAACCCGGTGGTGCGTACGCGCTCGCGCGACGACCGCTGGATGAGCGTGGGCCACGGGCGACTGGTTGATACTCCGGGCGGCAAGTGGTACATGACGGTTCATTCGTATGAGAACGGCTATCGCACGCTGGGCCGCCAACTGCTGTTGCTTCCGATCGAGTGGGCTGCCGACGGCTGGTTCCGCGTACCCGATGGCATCACGGCCGACGCGGCGATTCCCCTGCCCGTCGCCGGCATGAGCCAACAGCCTTTGCTTGACCCTTCGGACGACTTCACCGGCCCGGAACTCGGGCTGCAGTGGGGCTTCTGGCATGAGTACGACGCGGCGCGATTCACCGTGGGGAGCGGCGCGCTCACTCTGGCGGCACGCGGAAAGAGTCTTGCAGATTCTTCCACGCTCACCACCGCGGTCGGCGGACATTCCTACACCGTGGAGATCGACGTCGAAATCGATCCGGGCTGCGAGTGCGGGATGATGCTCTTCTACGATCCCCAGCACGCCACCGGCATTCTGCTGGGCCCTGAAGGTGTGGGAGTGCGACTGGCCAACGGCTATGTGCCCACCCGCCAGCAGAAGGGTACGAGGCGCGCCACGCTGCGTGTAGTCAACGACCGACAGGAAGTGGATTTCTATTTCCGCCTGCCCGGCAAGGCCTGGCAGCGCACGCAGGAATCCGCGGAAATCTCAGGAATGCAGCACAACGTTCTTGGAGGCTTCCTCGACGTGCGACCCGCGGTATACGCCAGCGGATCCGGCAAAGCCACGCTGCGCAACTTCCGCTATTGGCCGGAGGTAAAGATGCCGGCTTAGGAAACTCTTGGGATGATAGAGAGTTCCCCGCTGCCTTCGGCACGATGCTGTGATCTCCAAGCTTGGCCGACGGCCGACTTTTGGGTTTTGATCTCCTCGTCAGTTACACGACTGGTTGCGTTTTCCTTCGAACTTCTGCGGCGTTTCTGCCGTCCCTGCGGGACTCGTTTCCATTTTCTTCCAGCTGACCCAGGACTGAAGTGCTGGGCTATTTTTGTTGCGTCGCTCCGCGACTAAGGGCTTCCCTCAGCGGCTGAAGCCGGGGCCGTTTTTCTTGCCTTCGTGGCACGGCTGAAGAGGTTGCGGAAAAACGTGCCCATCAACGAACAAGCGACCACAGGGGCTGAAGCCCACACTGATTCCACGTGCCTTACGCGGCCCTAGAAGGGCCGCTCTTCCACGGTAATGCACGCGTTTGTAGTTCTTCCGCAACCTCTGAAGCCGTGCCCTTCCCGGGTGGAGCAGCTTGGCAGACCAGTTTCGCTCACGTGGAGCGTGCGACTTATTTCACAACTGAGCAATTTTGAACAGACACCCAATCGGTGACGATTCTAATCTAGGTTTGGAGAGACGTAGAAGCGTGGAAGCCCTCCCCCCCATCTCTCGTCTCTGTTTGCGCATCCAGCAGAATCGACGCACCACCTCTTTTCCTCGATCGCAAGGGTGGCCCATGTGCCACTCCTCCCTGGTGGAAAAGCCAGAAGGGTAGGACTAACGACATGAAATCCCGCAGCATTCGCCGGTTGGCTCTCTCGTTCTTACCGCTCCCGTTGTTGGTTTGCAGTGCTTTTGCCGGGTCCGACAAATCGGTCAACCTTGGAACTGCCGGCAGCTATGCAGTGCTGGCTGGCTCGACCGTGACCAATACAGGCTCAAGCGTTATCCATGGCAACTTGGGCGTCTGGCCCGGTAAGGCAGTGACCGGGTTTCCCCCCGGGATCGTCGTGGGTGGAGTCATCCACGCAGGGGACGCGGCCGCGGCCCAGGCTCAGCGTGATCTGACCACCGCGTACAACGCGGCGATGGGCATGGCGCCGTCGGCTACCCTCACTGGCCAGGACCTGGGAGGGATGGTCCTCACTCCAGGCGTATATTTCTTTGCGAGTTCGGCTCAGCTCACGGGGACACTCACGCTCAACGATCTGGGGAACCCGAATGCTGTGTTCGTTTTTCAGATCGGTAGCACGCTCACCACCGCAAGCAGCTCGTCGGTGATTTTCAGTAATAGTTTGACTGACAAGAACGTGTATTGGCAGGTGGGGAGTTCCGCAACTCTCGGTACAAGCACGTCGTTTCAGGGCAATATTCTCGCGCTCACCAGCATCACCCTGAACACCGGAGCAAGCATCGGGTGCGGAAGCGCCTTGGCGAGAAATGGTGCAGTGACCTTGGATAATAACGTCATCGGAGGGGGTTGCGGCAGCAGCACTACGACTGTTCCCGAACCCGGAACTATGGGGTTGCTGGGGACCGGGCTGGCAATTCTCATCGGGAGTGCGCGCCGGAGACTGCGCATCTAGCGCATTCGGCGGGTGGCGACGCTGCCGATGGGGTCTTATTTCGAGCTCGAGCGGCGCATCTGCCGTCCCTACGGGACTCAGTTCCATTTTCTCTGACCTCTGACGCGGCGCTGAAGCGCCGCTCTTCTACGATATGACGCCGAGAATCCCGTGGAAGAGCGGCCCTTCGAGGGCCGCGTCGCGGGCATTAGTCGGAAGCTGCCTTTAGCCCGGTGTACCGTCTTGGAATTCCTGAAAGACCACCCCACACAATATTATGTCGGAACTTTTCCACGCCTCGACGCCATTCAGCCTCCCTCGCGTTCAGCCTTGTTCTGAATTCGTAACTGCCCGGAGATTCTTGCGGCGCGCGGCGCGACTTCGGTAGAGTTGTGTTGCCACTCGTTGGTCTTCCCTGCTGGATCCTGAGTAACGTTTTCATCCTGATCTGCACTATCTATCAATCGCAGGAGTGTACCTATGCCGCCTGGACTCGACAAGCTGCAACACATCGTCGTGCTGATGATGGAGAACCGGTCGTTTGATCACATGCTGGGATCGTTAGAGGGTATCGGCGGAATTGATGACGCCGGCGCCTACAGAAATCCAGACGTAAACAATAACAAGGTCGTGCCGCAGGCCCTTGCGGATTTTCAGGGGCAGCTGAACCCCGATCCCGACCACCACTTTCCCGCAGTCGACTTGCAGATTTATGGCGGGGCGACAGGCGAGGGACGTACCGAAACCATGGATGGATTCGTGGCGAGTTATTACCATCAGCAGGAGAACGCTCAACAGGCGCAGAAGATTCTGTACTACTTCCCGAAAGAGAAGTTGCCGGTGCTGACCACGCTCGCGACCGACTTCGCCGTATTCAACCGGTGGTTTGCGTCGATTCCAGGGCCGACTATCTGCAACCGTGCCTTCGCGCACTATGGAACATCGTTCGGGCGCGTGGATATGAATCCCTTCGACGTGATCGAGCCGATCAAGAGCATCTACACGCGGCTGGTGACGGCGAATCCGAAGCACAAGGCTAAGGTCTACTACTACGACACATCGAGTTCGTCGATGGAGGTGCCTAATCTGCTGCAGAACCAGCCGGATCAGTTCGGAACGTACGACCAGTTTTTAAGCGATTGCGATAAGAATATGTTGCCCGACTATTCTTTCGTTGAGCCCAACTACTCCGATCACGACACCGACGACGGTGAGGAGGTAGCCAACGATCAGCATCCGGATCACGACGTGCTGGCCGGTGAGAAGCTGATCGCGGAGGTGTACACGCATATCAAGGGCAATCCGCAGACATGGTCGAGCACGGCCTTGCTAGTCGTGTATGACGAACACGGCGGCATCTTCGATCACGTGCCGCCGCCTAAGTGTCCAAATCCAGACTCGTTCAAATCGTCGCAGATCGATCCCGGGACCGGGCAAGCTTTTCAGTTCGACCGGTTGGGAGTGCGGGTGCCGGCGATCCTCGTATCGCCATGGGTTCAGAAGGGCACTGTGGTGAGCCGGACATTCGATCACGCCTCGATTCCGGCGACGGTGACAAAGTTTTTTCTCGGAAGCTATCCGCATGTGTCGCAGCGCGAGCAGGACGCCGACGTTTTCATTGAGCCCAACGATGGCAGCGGGAACATGGCAAATAATCTGCTGTCATTGAATGTGATGCGCAACGACTGCCCCGATTTCAAAGTGAGGTCGTGAACGGAGAGGAGCGGCACCATGGCAATCGTTTATTTTGACGAGCCCAAGAGCAAAGTGGACCAGAATCGGCCGGCAAACGCGCTGCTGCTAGCCCAGGTGCAGCATTTGCGAGAGGCGGAGAAGAGCCTGCCGCCGAAATATCACAGCGGCATTTTCAGCCACGCCATTCAGACCGAGGGCGAGGTGGCGCGCTATGTGCAGTCTGTGACCGAGGCGATCCACCAGGCCCATGCAGATGCCGCGGCAGAACGTGTGAGAAGGGCACTGAAGCCGAAGGAAGTTATCGAAATCGCAGCTGTGGCCGACGAAGCAGCCGAGCGGAAACAGCGTGCCCGGCGCAAAAGCTCGGCAGCGAAGAAAAAAGGCAGCCGCAAAAAGTAGCGGCAGGGAGGCCTACATGCGCTGGTGTGTGGTTGTGCTCTGCCTTGCGGCAGTCTCGGCGATCGCGCAGGAGACGACGCAGAACCAGAACAAAGATAAGAAAGAGAATGCGCTGCGCGGCGAACTGCGGCGGGAGAGCGAGCGTGTCTCCGATTCCTGCAAGTTCAGTTTCAAGGCCATCCCCATGTGCGGCTACACCTTGTTCACCGATCATCCGCTGCACATTGCGGCCGGGAGCATGCCGCCCCAGAACGGGTTCGGATTGGGCGGTGCGTTCGTATGGACGAAGAACGTCACCAATTGGCGGCTGAGTTGGGATGTTGATGCAATAACAGCGACTAGCGGCGGAGCGTGGCGCGCGGGTGGATATATGAAGATGGTCCACACGCCGCATCCCAAAGAAGGCTCGCCGATCGAGGTCGACGAGCCGGGAGCGGGCTCGACGCCGGGGTCATCGGACGCGCCGTCGAATAAAAAGGAGACAGCGCCATTCCATCATCCTTACGCAGTGTTCAATCTCTACGCGCAGTCTATTTCGCTGAACAAGCTGAACTACTTTGGCGCAGGCAATGACAGCTCGCTCGCCGGGGCGTCGTTATTTGGAATGACCCAGACGATCGTGGGCGTGAACGCGATCAAGCCGGTATATGAGCTGCCTGCGATCCGCAAAATCAACCTCGCTCTGCTGGGCGAGATCAGTGGGAGATTTGTGAACATCCGGGGCGATCATGGCCAGTCGCTGCCGTCGATCGAAACCCTCTACACCAACACCACTGCGCCTGGACTGACCAGCCAGCCGGCATTTGTGCAGATGAGCCAAGGGATTCGCATCAAGCCAGCTACTGGGGACTATCTAAATCTGAACTATGTCGGAAAGTTCGAGGAGTTCTTTGCGCCGTCGAACTCGACCAATTCGTTCCTGCGCTGGACGATCGACCTTGATCACACGATCAATCTCTACAAGTTTCAGTCGGCACCCGTGGCGAGTGATCGGCTCGGCCCTGATTCCTGCGATCACGTGAACGAGCGGTGCCCGAAATATGCCACTACGCGAAACCGGAATGGTTTCGTCGGGGCGCGCTTTTTGCTGTCAGAGTCCATTACTTCGGCCACCAGTTTTGTCCCTTTCTATTTCCAACAGACGCTGGGCGGCCAGGACATCAATAGCAACTTGTCGCTCGGCAGCTATCAGGATTACCGCTTTCGCGCTCCCAATATCTTGCTCGTCCAGGGATACGCTGAGCACTCCATCTGGGGACCGTTCGGCTTGAAGTTCATGGCTGATGGAGGCCGGGTCGCGCTGACTCGCAGCGATATCGGCTTTAGCCACTTCCGGCATAGCTACGCTGCGGGGCTCACCCTGCGTGCGGGAGCGTTCCCCATGGTCTCGATCATGTTTGCATGGGGCGGGCCCGAGGGACATCACAACATTTTCAATATGAATCCATCGCTGCTGGGCGGATCGGCGCGACCGCTGCTGGATTGATTCTTGTTGTTCTCCTCACACAGCGATTGAGACGGAGTGGTCGGGAGCCGATCCTGCGACGTTGTGTTTCTGCGACTGCCGGGAAGATGATCGGGCAGCGCGCGGGGCGGACTGGCTGGCGATTTTCCAAAGATACATGGCGGCATAGGCGCGCCAGGGTCTGCAGGCTTGGACGCGGTGTTCGAGTTCCCGAGGAGTGGCCAAAGCCAAGGCACGGAGAAGGCCGAGATCCCTGGAGGGAAAGGCGTCGGGCTCGCGGAGCGCACGCATGGCAACGTATTGTGCGGTCCATTGGCCGATGCCGGAGATTTCGCATAGGCGGTCGAGAAATGCGTCGGAGTCGACGACTCCCGCGAAGCTGATCGCGCCGGAGCAAACGGCGCGGGCCAGACTGCGAATGGTCTCGGCGCGGGCGCCGGTTACGCCGACGGTTGCGAGTTTCGCGTCCGCCAGAATCTCAGCGGCGGGAAAGAGATGCGTGAGACCGCTCGGCCCCTTGTACGTCTTTCCGAACGTGCTGACAATGCGGCCCGCGAGGGCAGTCGCGCCCTTGACGGTAATCTGCTGGCCGAGAATGGCGCGGGTGGCGAGTTCGAAACCATCCCAGCAGCCGGGAACGCGGAGGCCGGGATCGATCTCTACTCTAGCTGCGAGAGCGGGATCGGTTCTTAGACTGAGGACGATGGCCGCCCAATCCGCGTTGATATCGAACATGGCGCGGATGCGTTCGATGATGAAGAAGAGCGACTGGGGATCGCCGAATTCGATGCGGACCAGAAGAGCGTCGCGGGAATCGTCGAGGGAAACTTCGAAGTAGCCAGCGCGGCCATGCAGGGAAATCGTGCGCCTATACATGCCGGATTCCACGACTTCGACTCCAGGCGTAGCACGCGCGGCCAGAAAGTCCAACATTCCCTGCCAGTGATATGGCGGGCGAAAATGCAAGCGGAAGAGATATTGATTGCCCGGTTGAATCGTGGTCTGCCTCACCAGTCGGCGAATTTGCGTGGGCGTTCGATGGTAGACCTTGCGGATGCCGGCGTTGAAGCGGCGGACGCTGCCAAAACCGGAGGCGAGGGCGATCTGGCTCATGGGCAGAGTTGTCTCATCGATCAACTTCTTGGCGAAGTGCAGGCGGCGAGTGTGCGCGACGGCGATGGGAGTGGCGCCGAGATGGCGCAGGAAGAGGCGGCGCAGGTGACGCGAGCCAACTCCCAGGCGATCGGCCAGAACTTCGACGCCGCCGTCTTCGAGGCCGCTCTCTGCGATCAGACGCAGGGCTCGAGAAACGGTATTGGAAGTTCCCAGCCAAGCAGGAGTTCCAGGTGAACACTCGGGGCGGCAACGCAGACAGGGGCGAAATCCGGCTTCGGCCGCGGCGGCGGCGGTAGCGAAGTAGCGGACGTTCTTTTCCTTCGCGGTCGGGGCGGGGCAAATCGGGCGGCAGTAGACTCGGCTGCCGACGACTCCAATAAAAAACTTGCCGTCGAAGCGTGGATCGCGCGACAAGCGTGCTCGGGAACAAACTTGCAAGTCAAGATTCATAACATTCGCTGATCCCGCTCAGTGTGCCGTGGATTGTCCGACTAAGTGTCCGTCAGAAAACTTTGAATCGCCTGCCTATGATAGCCGACTCGTCGGGGCGGTCTGGACGTTTTCGGACCGCGCTCTAAAGTGCGATGGGGAGGGAGAGAGGTCCGCAAACGTCCAGTGTGCGGCATTAAAGTCCGCGAACGTCCAATCGATTGCCAGTGATTTAGCTAAGGTGGGGCGAGGGGTTCTCGCAAGAAGACCTTTGCGCGAATCCCATACTGCTGATGGCAGAGTGAGCCGTGGCATCCCGCGTCCGCCATTGCGTTGAGTGTCCGCGGTGCCGCACCCGATATCTGGTCGGCTTCAGTCCGTACGAAAATGGCTCGTGCCTCGTACCGATTAGTGCCGGATGTTGGGACGAGTGGATTCTGCATTGTTCGTGCGGCACGCCGAGTTATCCCAGTCGATGGAATTGGAACGAGTTGAAGGCATACGTGGTGCCGGGCGAAGCGCATCAGCGCGGGTATGGCCCGGAGCAGGAGATCATGCGCATTGGTGAGAACTCGCAACGGTCTGGGTCGGCTTCTGGCTGAATACTTAACCACGAAGGACACGAAGGAAACCTGCGCTTACTTCTTGCTGGTTGACTTGATCTTCTTCTTCATCTTGCCGCCGTTTTTCTTTGCACCGAACACTCGCGCGAAAATCTTGTCTACATTTTTCAGTTGGCGTGGGAGGTCGAAGGCGTATTCGATCTGCTTGCGCGGGACTTTGCTGGTGATTTCTTTATCGGCAAGGACTAGTTGATGAAAGTCCAGGTCTTCCTTCCAGGCACGCATGGCATGAGACTGGACGAGGCGGTAGGCATCTTCGCGGCTGACGCCGTGTTCGACTAAATCCAGCAGCAACTGTCCGCTGAAGATGAGGCCGTGCGTGCTTTCGAGGTTGGCGCGCATGCGATCGGGATAGACGAAGAGCGTGTCGATGAGGTTCGTGGTCTTGCTCAGGAGATAGTCGACGAGTGTGGTCGAGTCCGGGAGGATGACGCGTTCGGCGGAGGAATGCGAGATGTCGCGCTCGTGCCAGAGAGCGACGTTTTCGAGTCCTGCCTGGGCGTTACTCCGGACGACGCGCGCGAGGCCGCTGATCTGCTCGGCGGTCACCGGATTGCGCTTGTGCGGCATGGCGGAGGATCCCTTTTGCTTTTCGCTGAAGAACTCCTCGGCCTCGCGGACTTCAGTGCGCTGCAGGTGGCGAATCTCAGTGGCGATCTTGTCTAACGTGGACGCGATCACGGCGAGCGTGCCGAGATAATGCGCGTGGCGGTCGCGCTGGATGACCTGCGACGAAACCGCGGCGGCTTTCAGTCCCAGGCGCGCGCAGATCTTCTCTTCGAGTTCGGGAGTGAGGTGGGCGAAGATTCCCACGGCGCCAGAGAACTTTCCTACCCGCATATCTTCGGCGGCGGCCATGAAGCGCACGATGTTGCGCTGCGTCTCGGAATACCAGTTGGCGATCTTGAATCCGAAGGTGATGGGCTCGGCGTGAACGCCGTGGGTGCGGCCGACCATGGGAGTGTCTTTGAACTCCCAAGCGCGGCGCTCGAGGACTTCGGCGAGGCGTTGCAGATCTTGGGCGATGACTTGCGAGGACTGGCGGATGAGCAGGGCCTGCGCGGTATCGACGACGTCGTTGGAGGTGAGTCCGTAGTGGAACCAGCGGGCATGCGAGCCGACGATTTCGGCGACGGCAGTGGTGAAGGCGATGACGTCGTGGCGGACCTCGGCTTCGATCTCGTGGATGCGTTCGACGCGGAAATCAGCGCGTTCGCGGATGGCGTGGGCGGCGTCCTTGGGGACGAGGCCGGCTTCGGCGAGGGTTTCAGTGGCGGCGACTTCGACGGCGAGCCAGGTGCGGAAGCGGTTTTCGTCGCTCCAGATGCGAGCCATCTCGGGGCGGGTGTAGCGGGGAATCACGGTGGGCTCTCCTGTGGGTACGGCGAAATTGTGGACTAAGGATTCTAAATGGATGGAGGGAAAGAGTACCAGAGGGCGCGGCCAACGAAGAGTTATTTCACCACGAAGGACACGAAGGTTCACTAAGGAAATCCCCACCTCTCGCGCAAAGGGCGCGCGAGAAATGGGGCACCCGGCGGTTTATTAAGAGCAGCTACGAGGCAGGGATCCTTCGACTACGCGCGACACCTCGCTGTGCTCGGCGTCCCACTCCGCTCAGGACGACACTGCGTCGATTTCTTTATATATCGTTTTACGATATAATATTCAGATACTATCGCGGGACGATACAATCGGCGGCATGAAGAAACTAACCCTGTCGGATTATCAGGCTCTGGCCGAGTTCCGTTACCAGATTCGGAGGTTTTTGCACTTCAGCGAGCAAGCGGTGCAGGCGGCCGGCCTGGAACGAGGGCAGTACCAACTCATGCTGGCTATCAAGGGGATGCCGGAGGGAGTGCGGCCACGGATCCGGGAACTGGCCAACCGGATGCNNCGGGAACGGGCGCAGGACGACCGGCGCGAGGTGTTGCTGGCGCTGACGCCGAAGGGCGAGCGGGTGCTGGGGGAGTTGGCGCTGCATCATCACGAAGAGTTGCGGAGTGCCGCGCCGAGTCTGGTGGCGGCGCTGCAGCGGTTGATGCCGGAGAAAGCGACGCGGGAGAAGCGCAGCGCGAGTTGATCGGATAATGGAGCACGCTTTGAAACGTACCTCGGGGGCTAAAGCCCTTATTGATAGCTGAGCCCGGATTCGCAGCGCTGAAAGCGCTGCGCCACCCAAAACCTGCACCACCCAAAACCGAAGGCTCGCATGCGTCGCGCACTTCCCGAGACATTCAGATGGCGGTTAACACACAGATGGCAACTAACACCGCTCCAAACTCGACTTTGACAGCTCCGCGGCCGGCGCAGTTTCGCATTGTGCTGGTGTCGTTTCTTGCGGCCGGCATTGGGCTCGTGGCTGGATTAGTGGCTTACGCGCTCTACAAACTGATTGGGCTGTTCACCAATCTTTTCTTCTTCCACGAGTGGTCGACGACCTTTCGAAGCGCGGGATCGCATCATCTTGGAGCGTGGGTGATTCTGGTTCCGGTGGTGGGCGGGCTGATCGTGGGAGTGATGGCGAAGTATGGGTCGTCCAAGATCAAGGGGCACGGCATTCCGGAGGCGATGGAAGCGGTGCTGACGAACCGCAGCCGCATTGAGCCGAAGGTGGCAATTCTGAAGCCGATTTCGGCGGCGATCGCGATTGGGACGGGCGGGCCATTTGGCGCGGAAGGTCCGATCATTCAGACAGGAGGAGCGATCGGGTCGCTGGTAGGACAGGTGTTGCACACGACGGCGGTCGAGCGGAAAGTGTTGCTCGCGTGCGGCGCGGCGGCGGGAATGTCGGCAACGTTCAACACTCCGATTGCGGGGGTGATTCTCGCGATTGAGTTGCTGCTGTTTGAGTTCAAGTCGCGGTCGTTTATTCCGCTGGTGATCGCGAGCACGCTGGCCACAGCAGTACATATGCAGCTTTTGGGTGCGGGACCGATGTTTCAAGTGGGCGCGATGGACTTCGGGATTCCACACGCGCTGCCGTTTTACCTGCTGCTGGGGCCGATCTGCGGACTGGCCGCGGTGGGGTTGAGCAAGACGCTGTACTGGGTGGAGGATTTATTCGAGAAGCTTCCCTTCGATGAATTGTGGTGGCCGGCGGTTGGGGCGCTGGCGCTGGGCGTGATCGGGTATTTTGTGCCGCGAGTGTTTGGCGTGGGATACGACACGATCGGGGATATTCTCAACGGACATCTGGTCTGGAAGATCCTGCTGGTGGTGATGATCGCGAAGTTTGCGGCGCTGGTGATTTCGCTGGGATCGGGGACGTCGGGCGGGCTGCTGGCTCCGACGTTCATGTGGAGCGCGGCGATGGGCGGGCTGTTCGCGATGGTTGCGAATCAGGCCTTCCCTTCGGCACATCTGTCACCGGGCGCGTTTGCGCTAGTGGCGATGGGTGCGGTGTTTGGAGCGGCATCGCGGGCCGCGTTTTCATTCATCATCTTTGCATTCGAAATCACGCGGGATTACAACTCGGTTTTGCCGCTGATGCTGGTGACCGTGATCGCGGACGGGATCGCGATGCTGTTCATGCCCAACAGTTCGATCATGACGGAGAAGCTGGCGCGGCGGGGACTGCGGGTGCATCAGGATTATGAGGCGGATGCTCTGACGCAGGCGACCGTCGGGGAGACGATGGAGAAGGAAGCTCCCGTCATCCGGGCCGACACTAAGGTGGGAGAGCTGGCGGAGAGGATCGCGCGACATGACCCGGCGGTGGCCCGGCATGAGGCGCTGCTAATTCTGGACGATGCGAGCCGACTAGCGGGGATCATCACGCGGGGGGACGTGCTACGCGCGCTGGATAAAGATTCGTCCGGCGCAGCCACGGTGCAGGAAGCGGGCAGTACACATCTTGTGGTCACGTATCCGGATGAATTGGTGTCGGAAGCGGCGGCGAAGCTGTTACGCTTCGACATTGGACGATTGCCGGTGGTGGATCGCGCAGACGAGCGCAAGGTTGTAGGCTACCTGGGACGGGCAACGATTCTGGCGGCGCGTTTGCTGCGTTTTCATGACGAACACGTCCGCGAGCGGGGGTGGCTGGCAGGTGCCAAGTGAGATGCGGGGATGAAATGGGGACCCACAGAAACAGCAGGTCCCTCCACTCCGCTTGCCCTTCCCTTTGGGAAGGACAAGCTCCGGTCGGGATGACATAGATCCTCGAATAAAGACCTTTGAATCGCGGAGAGAGAAGATGGCTGCGGGGAAGTTGGAGGAACTCCGGCTGTATCTCAGGCAACAGCCGGTGATGCTTGCGCTGCTGGCAGTGCTGGTAGTGATCTTTTTTCTGGCAGTAACGGGATTATCGCGGGCGTATCATGCGCAGCGAGATGCGCTCGGAGACCGATGGTTTACGAGGGGCGCAGCTGACCTCAGCGCGCGGAAATATGGCAGCGCAGTTACTGAATTCCGATCGGCCCTCCTCTACTCGCGCGACAACTACACCTACCAACTCAATCTGGCTGAAGCTTTGATCGGGCTCAAGCGGACCAGTGAAGCGGCAGCCTACCTGACTAATCTGTGGGAGCGCCAGCCGGAAGATGGATTGGTCAATCTCGAACTGGCGAGCATCGCCGTACAAAAAGGACAAACAGAACAGGCGCTTCGCTACTACCACAATGCGATCTATGCCGCCTGGCCGAGCGATCAGGAAGGAAAGCGGCGCGATGCGAGGGTGGAGTTGATCGAGTTTCTGTTGAACACGGGCGCCAGAGCGCAGGCACAGTCGGAGTTGATCGCGTTGCAAGAGAATCTTGGGGATGACCCGTCGCAGCAGGAGCGGGTCGGTGATCTCTTTCTGCGCGCTCAGGACTACGAACATGCGCTCGCCGCGTACCGGCAGAGTTTGAAGTTGGAGCGGGATAACCGGGCGTCGCTCGCGGGAGCGGGATTCGCTGCGTTCCAATTGGGGCGTTATCCACTAGCCCAGCGCTATTTGGAGGGAGCAGTCGCCGCGAACCCCAGCGACACGCGCAGTGCTGACCGGCTGAAGATGACAGAGATGGTGCTGGGGATGGATCCGTTCCGGCGGCAGTTGTCGGTGGCGCAGCGGGCCAAGATGGTGGTTGTGGACTTTACTACAGCGGGAGCGCGGCTTAAGGCGTGCAGCGCTGCGAGAGGACTCGCGCTGCCCACTGCGGTGCAATCGAGCCTGGCGGGAAACTGGGCAAGGCTAAAGCCGCAGGTTTCCGAGGGAGAACTGCGGCGGAATCCGGACTTGGTCGAGGCGGCGATGGACCTGGTGTTTGACATCGAACACCAGACCAGTGTGACCTGCGGAACTCCTAGCGGAACCGACATGGCGTTGCTGCTGATCGCAAAACTGCACGAGGGGAACTGATTTTGGACTTCCAGTCGAGCCCACAATCCGGAGCCGTAGTGGAGAGCGGCCAACCCGGGGCGGCAAGGCCGATCAACGGGCACTCCCCGAAGGCTTTATTGCGATCTGTGTTCCGGGAAGACCGGTTCTTCCTGGTGCTGTCGGTGTTCATCGGAGTTTTTTCGGGGCTGGCGGTTGTGTGCTTCCGGTTTGCGATCGGCTGGTGCCGGCTTTATCTGTTGGGGTCGGGAGCGGTGCTGTCGCCGACGCGGCTTCTGCTGGCGCCGACGCTGGCGGGCCTGGTGATCGCGGCACTGGTGATTCACTTCTTCCCGCAGACGCGTGGGAGCGGAGTCAATCAGACCAAGGCGGCGCTGTACATCTACAACGGACACATTCCGATTCGAACGGCGATCGGCAAGTTCATTACGGCGGCGTTGGCGATTGGGTCAGGACATTCGCTGGGGCCGGAGGATCCGTCGCTGCAAATTGGCGCATGCCTGGCTTCGGTGCTGGGGCGGCGAATGCGATTGTCGCGAGATCGAATGCGTCTGATCGCGCCGGTGGGCGCTGCGGCCGGATTGGCGGCGGCGTTTAACGCGCCGATCTCCGCGGTGCTATTCGTGATTGAAGAAGTCATCGGGCGCTGGACCGCCGGGATTCTTGGGTCGGTGGTGTTGTCGGCGGTGTCGAGCGTGGTGGTGATGCGATGGTTTCTGGGGTCGGAGTCACTGTTCAGGATTCCGGCGGTGCAGCTGGAACGGCCTTCGGAACTGATCGCATATTCCGTCCTGGGAATCGTGGGTGGGTTGGCTTCGGTTCTGTTCTCGACGGGTATCGCGACGCTGCGACCGAGGTGCAAGGCGCTGCCGCGATGGACGCAGTATTTTCAGCCGGCGCTGGCGGGTTTGCTCATTGGCATCATGGCGGTTCTGGGCGCGCCGCAGATCATGGGAGCCGGGTACGAAGCGATTGACGAGGCCATGCACGGGCGGTTTACGTGGCAGTTCCTGGCGATTCTGGCGGGGCTGAAGATTGTCGCAACTCTGCTTTCATTCGTGAGCGGAACCCCGGGAGGCATGTTCGCGCCGACCTTGTTTATTGGAGCCATGCTGGGGGCGGCGGTGGGCGGGGCGGAGCATGTGGTTCTGCCGCATCTGAGCGGGTCGCCGGGGACATACGCGCTGGTCGGGATGGGAGTTTTGTTTGCTGGATTTCTGCGGGCGCCGATGACGTCTGTGTTCATGGTGCTGGAGGTGAGCGGGAATTATTCGATCATTGTGCCGGTGATTGTGGCGAACACATTTGCGTATGTAATTTCCCGCGGACTGCAGCCGATTGCGATTTTTGATTTGCTGACGCGGCAAGACGGCCTGGAGCTGCCGTCGATGGAGGAACAGAGGGAAGAAGGAATCCTGCGGGTGGAAGACGCGATGCGCCCTATGGAAGGTCCGGTGCTGGATGCGCAGGAAACTGTCGATCAAGCGCTGCAGAAGGCAGAGCTTTCCCCTGCGGCCGATCTGCTGGTTCGACTGAGTCCCGCGGGCTGGAACAGCACCACGAAGCAGGAACTTCGCACGATGGCGGACGAGGGCAAAAGCGCGGCGATTTTGGGTTCGCTGTTGCCCATCCGCCGCATTCCGGATGTGCATCCCGACCATCCTTTGGAGACGGCGCTGCGGTATGTGGACCGGTGGCCGCTGGTGCCGGTGGTGAGCCGCGCGGACTCACAGCAGTTGGAGGGCGTGATCTCGCAGCGCGACGTGCTGGAACGCTACCGGGAGTTCGGCGAGGGATAGCGCGAGGACGGGATGGACTTTGTCCCGGAAGCTAAATTGTTACTTCGGTGCAACATCTTTTCTTGCAAACGACTGCTCTGATTCGGTAATCTCTTTTCACTCCACGCAAGCACACTCAAGCAGAGTTGTATTTCGATAACTATGGCAGAGGATCAACCATTCTTACTTGGACTTCGCGATTGGAAGCGGCCGTCGCAGATCTGTGCCAGGCTATGTGTTTTTGCTTGTTGTCGATGTGCTGAGTTCTCAAATCCGCGCTAACTGCAGTCGAGGTTTCTGTCCAGGAATAGGGAGAAAAGCATGGCAAGTTATTCAATCAGGGTAGTTATTCTCAGTCTGATCGCGTTCGCCTTTGCGGCTCAAGCGTTCGGGCAGGGCGGGGCCACGGGGGCCATCACGGGGACCGTACAGGATCCGAGCGGCGCCGTAATCGCTAACGCTGAGGTGCGAATCACGAATCAGGACACGAATGTTCAGGAGCGCACAGTGACGACCGGGGCCGACGGCACATTCATCGCACCCCTGCTGCCGGTTGGCACCTACACGGTGAGCATCCAGAGCGCGGGGTTTGCGCCGGGAAGCTTTTCCAGCATCGTCGTGCGCGTGACGGAGACGACGCGCATGATTGCCAAGCTGTCGACGAAATCGGTGCAGCAGAAGATTGACGTCGAAGCGGAAGTGCAGACCGTGGATACGAGCGACGCGACCACGGGGCAGGCGATTGAGAGCAATACCATTCGGGCGCTGCCACTGGCTACACAGAACTTTCAACAGTTGTTGACGCTTTCGACAGGGGCGCAGAGCGATCTGAATGCAGCAGCACAACTGGGACGCGGCAACGTACGCATCCAGGTGAACGGGCAACGCGAAGATAACAACAATTACCTGATTGAAGGCGTCAGCGTCACCGATTACAACGTCGCGGAGCTGACGAACACGCCGCTGCCCAATCCGGATGTTATCCAAGAATTCAAAGTGCAGACATCGCTCTATGACGCCAGCCAGGGGCGCAACGGCGGCGGAAACATCAATGCGATCCTGAAGTCGGGAGCGAACACGATTCACGGTGACGCTTACGAGTTCTTCCGCAACACGGCTCTGGACGCGAATGAATACTTTCTGAAGGGGAGCGGGTCGCCGCGGCCGGTCATTCAGCAGAACATTTTCGGAGGCAGCCTGGGCGGTCCGGTGGGCGCCGGGGCCAAGCTGGGATTCTTTTTCGTGAATTATCAGGGGACGCGGCAGCGCAGCGGAGATTCTCCGGGGACGCTGATCAGCACATTTGTCCCGTACGTTCCGGCGGCCGATCGAGGGCCGGCGGGGGCAGCACAGTTGGCGGCGGATTTTGGAGTGGCGAGCGCCGATCCAGTCGCGGTGTCGCTGCTGGGGTTCCAGAGCAATCAATTTGGAGCGCCGGCAAATGGGTATCTGTTTCCGCTTCCCAACAATGTTCCGGCGGGGACCACGGCAGGCACGCCAGTGCAATTCACGGTGAGCAAGCCGGGCAAGTTTACGGACGATCAACTTACGGCCAACTGGGACCACGAGTTCCGCAATTCTAGGGATGCGGTGGCAGCGCGTTTCTTTTACTCCAATTCAGAGCAGGATATTCCGTTTGGCGCGGGTGGACTGCAGGCGTCATTGGGCGCAGCGGCCAGCGGGACAGACTTGAACTTCCCGTACCAACTTCCGATTCATGACCGGCTGTTCATCGTTTCAGAAACTCACGTATTTTCACCTCGGCTGGTGAATGACTTTCGCTTTGGGTTGGTTCACATCGACAACAGCGCGATTAACGTCAACCCGGTCACTGTGACAGACGCCGGAATCGACCGACCGACTAGTAACCTGACGAGCAGCATTTACAAATTCACGTTCCTGACCTCAGGATTCCAGTTCGGGCCGACACCGCAGGCGAACCAGTCTCAGACCCAGAACAATTACAACTTCGTGGACAACCTGAGTTGGGTGAAGGGCGCCCACACGTTGACGTTTGGCGGGCAGTACATTCGGGCGAGCCTCGACAAGCTGTTTCCACAAGTGTTTAACGGGCAGCTATTCTTCACGAACACATCGGCCACGGCAACGGATTTTGGAAACTTCGTGGGCGGGACGCCGGAGTTCAGTTTCGGCGGCGGTGGCGTTTACAACCATACCGGCAGAACAATTCGGCGATCTTCGCGCAGGACGACTGGAAGGCCACGTCGAACCTGACTTTGAACCTGGGGCTGCGGACGGAATTCCTTGGCGCATGGACCGACGGGGATTGTCACATTGGCAACATCGAGTCGGACCTGACGAAGTCGGGGACGTATCCGTTCATTTATCCGAGTTGCGTCAACAAGCTTGGTGTGTCTGGACTGACGGGGAACGCGTCGGGATCGACGTTCAAGAACAGCGTTTCGACAGGGTGGGGACCGCGCATTGGGTTTGCCTGGGACATGATGGGGCGACACACGACGACGGTGCGCGGCGGCTACGGCATTTACTACGTGCGTGAGGACGTGGGCGCCGTGGACCAGTTGAGCTTCCAGTCGCCGTTCATCCCGATTGTGTTTTTCGGGCAGACGCCGGGATTCACGATGTCGGACTTCTTTACCGGTACGCCTGCGACGAATCCTAACGCAGTGCCTGCAGCAGGAACGCTCTCAGGAGCATGGTTGCCGTGCCTAGCGCAACTGACAAGTTTTCCGGATACGAATGGAGCAGCCACGTACGGCGGGTGCACGGGGCCGGGCGTGAACAGCACGCAGAATCTGTTTGTGCTGGAAGTACCGCGGCACTTCGTGGTTCCCAATACGCAGCAGTGGAACCTGACAGTGCAGCGCGAACTGGGTGGGCACTGGGTGCTGGAAGCGGGTTACGTTGGCACGCGAGGAATTCACTTGCGTGAGACGCGCGATGCGATCCAGTCGGTGAATGCCAGCCCGACCAATCCGTTCACGGTCACCGATGCCAGCAACAACACTTACACCATTACCACCAACACATTCGCCAATGCGATCGCGCGTACGCCGACGCCGGGCTTGAACGGCTACAGCGGGTACCAGATTTTCGCCAACGACGCGTACTCGATCTATCACGCGCTGCAGGCGACTGTGTCTCGGCGATGGGGTGCGAATTATTTTCAGGCGGCGTATACCTTCTCGAAGAACATTGACGCCACTTCGACGGGGAACACGGCGTTCAACACCGCCTACAACGATCAGAGCAACATCAACGCCTCGCGGGGAATTTCGGACTTCAACCGTCCGCACCGGCTCGCGGTCAGCTATGCGTATGACATTCCCTTGTTCGCGCATGCCACGGGCGCCAAGAAGGCTGCGTTCGGCGGCTGGCAGGTGAGTGGTGTGACGATTTTCCAGAACGGGCTGCCGTTCTCGATTTTCGATTCGGGCGCGGGCACCGCATTCCTGGGACAGGGGAGCACTCCGCTGCTAGGCGCAAGTCTGGCACCGGGAGCGAGCATTGCCAGCGGATTGTCGAGTGGGGATATTCACTCGCGGGTGGCGAATGGGTACTTGAATCCAGCAGCGTTCACACCGGTGCCTTACTACTACTATCCGACAACCGCTCCCGGACAGTGCGCAATTCCGACCGGCCCGGACCCTTCGGGCAACACTTGCGTCACAGGCTTCGGAGATTTGGGGCGCAATATCTATCACGGGCCGTTCCAGCAGAACTGGGATGTGTCGTTCCTGAAGCACTTCAAGATTGGGGAGCGGCAGGACGTGCGCTTCGCGGCTGACTTCTTCAATCTGTGGAATCACACCAACTTCGGAGATCCGGCGGTGACGGATATCGAGGCCGGGAGTTCATTTGGGAAGATCCTGCAGACGAACGGCAACCCGCGGTTGATTCAGTTCTCGTTGCGCTGGGCGTTCTAGGCAGGCGCACGAACAGTTGAGCCGGGAAGCGATTGCTTCCCGGCTTTTCTATTTGGAGGTTTCAGAGGTGCGCGGGCACCTCTGGGGCTAAAGCCCTAACAGAAAAGAAATGCGTTATCGCAGCGCTCAAAGCGCTGCGCCACCCAAAAGCGAATTTTCGGAACCCTGTAAAGCCCGCACTTGGTAGATCGCTCGAGGCACGGCTGAAGAGGTTGCGGAAAAACTCGGCTCATCGAGGAACAATCAACTGCAGGGGCTGAAGCCCACACTGATTCCAGACGCCTACGCGGCCCTGGAAGGGCCGCTCTTCCACGGTACGGCAGTGTCCTTACACGCCCGATCCAACCGATGCGGCAGCGTGTTTACACGCCAATCCAATGGAACAGGATGAGCGCTAGGGTGCCAGTACCAACGATGATCCAGAGGGCGAGTCCCTGGAGAAGGGGGCGGACGCCCACGCGCTTGAGCGTTTCTTTGTTCAACCCTGTACCGATCAGGAACAGAGTGACCGTGAGGCCGATCTTCCCTAGATGATTGAGAACACCAAATGCTGGATTGAACGACGGCAGGAGAGTGTTCAGCAGCGCGGCCAGACAGAAAAGCAGGATGAACCAGGGCCACTGAATACGCGCTTTGCTCTTCAGGGTGGCGGCGGTGACGAGAGACAGAGGAACGATCCAGAGAGCGCGTGCCAGCTTGATCGTGGTCCCGACGGCGAGTGCAGTGGCGCCGTATTTGGCAGTCGCGCCGACGACGGAACTGGTGTCGTGAATGGCGAGGGCCGACCAGAGACCGAACTGGGCTTGGGTCAGGTGAAGGGCATATCCAACGACGGGAAAAAGAAACAGCGCGACCGAGTTGAGGATGAAGACCGCGCCCAGGGACACGGCCATCTCTTCTTCGCTGGCTTCTGCAATTGGGCCGACGGCTGCGATGGCGCTGCCGCCGCAGATGGCTGTGCCGGCGCTGATTAAGAAAGCGGATTTCTTGCCGACGTGGAGGAGGTAGCCGAAGGTGAGACCCAAGAGCATGACGGCGGTGATGCTGACGGCCGTGTAGAGGAAGCCAGAGCGTCCAGCTTGTAGGACCTGATGCAGGTTCATCCCAAAGCCGAGAGCGACGACGGAGGCTTGCAGGAGAAATTTGGCCAGGCGCTTGCTTTCTACGTGAAAGGGATGCACGGCTGCGAATCCATAGACGAGGCCGCCGAGGAGCGCAAGGGGTGGCGAGACGAGTCCAGTCGCGGCGAGGATCAATGCCAGGAAAAATAGGTTCTTGCTCACGGATCTAGTCTGCGGTAGAGGCAGGAGCGGCGTCCAAGCAGTAGTTTTGATGGGCGATTAGCTGAACTTATCGGCTGGACTTGGTGGAGCGAGGGCGTTTTCGCGCGGTGTTGGCGAGAAGGCGGGCGCGCTCGAGGGCAAAGGTGCGAAACGCGGCGGCTGGGCCCTGGGGCTCCGGACCAGTGCGTGAAATGAGGGAAAAATGGCGGTCCGCTTTCAGGCCTGCTATGTCCGCAACTTTGAGTGCGCCGAGTTCCAGTTCCTTGGAGATAGCCCAACGCGAGACGAAGCCGACGCCTAGCCCTACCTCCACTGCGGACTTGATCGCCTCGGTGGAATCAAGGTCCATCACGTTCTTGAACGACTTGAGCTTGAGGCCCGCCTTGTCCAGAGCGATTTCGACGACGCGGCGAGAACCGGAGCCCTGTTCGCGCATCAGAAGATTGGAGGCTAACAGCTGGGCGCGAGACATGTGATCGGACGCGAACCCGGGTGGCACGATCAGGACCAGTTCGTCTTGCATGAAGGGTTCGGTGCGAATACCGCGGTCGCGCGCGGGGCCTTCGATGAGGCCGATCGCGAGCTTGTTATCGAGGAGAAGATGGACGATTTCATCGGTGTTGCCGCTGTGGAGCGAGAACTGGACCCGGGGATGCTCGTCGAGGAAGGCTCCGAGCAAGCGCGGGAGAACGTATTGCGCGATGGTGGTCGACACGCCGAGGGACAACTCGCCGGAGACTTTGCCATCCTCGGCACCGAGTGCCTGCTCGGCTTGGAAGACGAGGGTCGCTAGCTTCTTCGCGTAGGTGAGCAGGACGGACCCTTGCGGAGTGAGAACGACGCGATTGCCGGCGCGATCGAAGAGACGGATGCCGAGGTCGTCTTCGAGAGCCTTGATCTGAAGTGTAATGGCGGGCTGAGTGAGAAAGAGATGTTCCGCAGCCTTGCGAAAATTCAGATGCTCGGCAACGGTGCGGAAGACCTTGAGACGAAAATTCTCCAGTTGGGCCACGGGATGATTATCCACGAAACGGCTCGACAAAGGAGGCAGAGGGTATGGCTTCCTGATTTCTCCCTAAGCGCCCAATCGAGCCGGCTCAGGCTTTCGGCGCGGAATCAGGGCTGGGGCGGAATCGTCCCGGCAGCTCGCGGATCGCGTATCCGGCAAGCGCTGAGATGATGGAGCCGGCGATGGTCAGGAAGAGGGATGCGGTGTAACGCGACAGCCAGGCAAACGTCGATGCGGATTCGGCCGGGGCGCTGCTGGTTCCCTGCCAGGATAATGAAATGCCATTGTGCCGCGCGGAAACGGCGAGGTCGCGCTCGGCGTTGTGGACGAAGTTTCCACTGGTGCTGTCCTCCTGCATGACGGCATCTTCGGGCTCGATCCGCACCCGGACGTTATGCTGGCCGGAACGTACGGGAATAATCTGCGAGAGGCTGCCCTGCTGGGCGTCTGTGGGAATCAGACCAAACTTCTTTTTCGCGGCGCCAGTGATTTTGCCGGAGAAGGCGAGGTCGTTATCGATCCATACCGAGACCTGCGCGCTGCGGAAGCTGTGCTGCAGCTTCAGATGCAGGCTGGCGTCTTTCGCGGTGAGCGCGGTGTAAACGGCCATGAGAGCGGCGGCCACCAGGAACAGTCCCAATAGAATCCGGGCCTTGACGGGCACGCGCTTGACCCATTGGCCGGCCTGTTGTGTGAACTGCGCTGCTTTCGCGCGGAAATGTGCTATGCGCTCGGGGGTAATGGGAATAATTCATTCTCGCTCGAATAGGTCGCATGGCTCCAGTTACTAAGGTGTAGCGACACGTTTCTGCGTGCGCATTAGAAAGGATTCAGGATTGTGGTTCTGTCAGCGCTGATGGCGGGACGCCATCAGGACAGCCGCCGGGACGGCGGCGCTACTGTTTCGTTTGCGCCTCCTGGAGTAGGGGACGAAGTGAGTCTACGGAAACTCCGAGAGTGCCTCCGGAGAAGCCGTCCATGTAGGCTGAGTTGACGCCGATGACTTCGCCCTTGGTGTTGAAGACTGGGCCGCCGCTGCCGCCGTGGGCAGTGGGCGCATCGTAGATGAGTTTGTCGCCGACTACGTCGCCCAGATGTCCGCAAGTGGTCGAGGGACGAATCAGCGATAGGGCCGCCAACTCGCTGGCTGCATTGATGTCATTGTGACGGTAGGCCATGCGCTCGTAAATTCCTGCGGGAGATTTGGCCACCATGCCAGCAATGCCCATGGGGTAGCCAATCACCGTGACCAGTTGTCCCGGAGCGCCGGAGGACTTGGCGAGGGGCAAGATCGCGAGACTGCGGACGACCTCGGTGTTATCAGCGTGCAAGACGGCTAAATCAGAGGTTTTCGAAACGGACGCTGGCGACAGATTCACAGGCGTCGGCGAGCCGGGGAAGAAGACTACCAGGCTTTCGAGCATCCCCACCGCGCCCTGATCGATTAACTTCTGGGCTTCCGAGTCTCCGTACCAGGGCTCTGCTACGTGACGATTGGTGGCCACCAGGCCGTTGCCAACGAGAAATCCTGTGCCGGAGACGCGCGCGCGAATGACGGGCCGCTGGTTCGAAAAGCCAACCTGATAGACGCCGTAAATATATCCGATGGAATTGCGGTAGCGGTTGAGCACTACAGCGGGCATGGCCTGGTCCTGCTTCAGTTGCTCAACCTGCGCGGTCAATTCGTGAACCTGCTTTTGCAGATCGCTCGGGGGCTCCTCGAAGGCGGTCGTAGGCGTGTAATAGTGGACCAAGGCAAGAGCGCCCAGGAGCAGCACGATTCCCATGACGGCCTGCACCATTTGCTGCCAGTAGTCGCACACGATGGATTCCTGCGGAGGCTGGGCTTCGGGAACGGGGGAAGCGTCGTAAGACGGGGGCTCGTTAATCTGGGGATCGGCCATGATCGTGGAAGTAGCGGTCCTCGGTAGTCGCCCAAGTCGTTCTGTTTCAGCCTTTTGAGCGGAGGGACGCTGGCGGGGCCGAGAACTTGGAGTAAGTATCTTCGCCCGTCTGGCGCGGGTTGGCTACGGTACTGAAGGCGATGTACGTGCGATAGGGTGAAGGAATTTTCACCACAGAGGACACAGAGGACACTGAGGAAAACCTGCCGAGAAGTATGGCTCAGCTACGGGGTCTTGATTCCCAAGCGTTTGGCCATTTCGTCGTAGAGGAAGCCTTTGCGGGGGTCGTAGGGCTGGATCCACTCGCCATCAATTACGAATTGGGGGATGGCGCGTTTGCCGGTGCGTTTGACGATTTCGTCGATGGCGCCGGGCGTGGTTTGGACGTCGACCTCTTTGTAGGGAATGTTGTGCTTCGCGAGAAAGCGCTTAGCCTCCCGGCAGTCGGGGCACGTGGCGGCGGAATAGACGGTGAGATCCATACGTTGATTGTACGCGGATCGGCGATCGCTAGACTCGCTCCAGTTCCTTCACCGTGCGCTCGTTGACGATGTTGCCGGTATTCAGGGTGGAGGCGGGTTCGAACAGAAGGAACCAGCATTCCTCGTCGGCTACGGGTTTGTGTTCGACTCCGCGAGGGACGACGATGAACTCGCCTTCCTCGATCCATTCGTGATGGTCGAGGAACTCCATGCGGAAGCGGCCTTTGACCACGAGAAACAATTCATCTTCATGGTCGTGGTGGTGGAAGATGAACTCGCCTTTGATCTTGTCGAGCTTAACGTGTTGGCCGTTGAGTTCGGCGGCGATGTAGGGCTTCCAGTATTCGGTGACCTTGGAAAATTTTTCGGCGATGTTGACTTTGGGCATGATGGCCTCGCGGGGCGGAGGTAGTTTGAAGTACCGTGTGGTTGGATGGATCGGGAACAGAAATGGTCGCTGAAAATTGCCGGGATGCGCGGCAGCAGGCGGGCGGGGGCGCCCGCCCCACATAAACAAGAAAACCGCGAGCTTTGGGCTGGCTTCTTGGAAATCTTCCGAGCTGCGCTCGGGGACAGCCTAAGGCGGCTGTCCCCACATGTGCAGTTTCTAGAAGCCCGGGGTTCCGGCGGGTGCGTGGCTGTTGTGGAGCGTCACGCGCACGCCGCGTTGTGCGTTGAGGCGAGTGGTTGTGGTCCAGTCGACGTCATCGGCGCTGATGACGCCGGTGCCTCCGCCGACCAGGGAGTAGGTGATGCGGCTGTCGGTATATCCGTAGCCACTGACCGACAATATGGTGCCAGTGGTCAGGACGAAGACGGGCATGCCTGGAGCAGCATTTACTGGCGCGGACGTCACCGTTCGCCTCACGAGACTCGCGTAGGAGGCCTGTGGGACCGCCTCGCTTGTTTGGCTCGCGAGCGAAGCATTCCGCAGCATGAGTCGCGGCTTGCTGTCGTCATAGATGGACGGTTGGTACGACTGGCTTTGGGGACGTCCGAAGAAGTGCCAGCTCGGGCCGTAGGTCTGCGCGACCTGCGGGATTTGAACGTCATCCATGAGGCGCATGCTGAGCACGGTTTCGCCCTTCAGAGTGGCACGCGGACCGCGGGCGGGCAGCATGATCACCTTCCAAGGCCACAGCGGTGGGATCATCCATTCGACGATGTCGCGGACGGGATGTCCTTTGCCGTCGATCTTCCCCTGCTTATCGACTTTGTAGCCGCGGGTAGCGATGACCTTGGCCTCGAGAGGCAGGTCGCCGCTGGGAACGCCGATGCGATCGAATTGCAGCTTCAGATATCCCTTGCCCCAGAAGTGGCCGGGATCCTTGGCCGCTTCGAGATGGCCGACGAGATAGCTGCCGCGCGGAAAAGCCTGCTGACCGAACTCGGTGATTCCGCGCAGGTGGCAAAGAACGGGGTCCCCGACGTCGACGGTGGCCGAGGAGAAATTAGGCTCGCTGAGGGTACATTGCAAAAGAGTGCCGGCGGGCAGGACGACATCCCGTGCGCGGGCTCCCAGGCTCAAAGAAAAGACAACGAGGCCTAGCACGCTTACAGCTAGGGCCGCATGCAAAGTGGACTTCATACTTCACCTCGGTCGCACGCCCCAATCGTGGCGGGCTCTGGCGCAGGGCCCGCGATGTTCCGCGCATCTAATCACAGGTTGAACCCGGGGTCAATCAGGAAGTTTCCATCGGGTTCAGCAAAAAAATAAGCCGTCAGCTTTTGGGCTGACGGCTCAAAACCTGCCGAGCTGCGCTCGGCGGACAGCCGAGGGCGGCTGTCCCCACATATCGAACTACTTTTCGTAGAGCAAGACGCCTTCGGTCTTCTCCGCGTCTACTGGGCGGTAGAAGAGCTTGTTGTCTTCTAAGAAGACCTCGATGAAGGCGGGGCGCGTGGTGATGGTGCCCTGGATCAGTGCCTCCGACAGCGGGTCTTCGATGTACCTCTGCAGGGCGCGGCGCAACGGGCGCGCACCGTAGCTGCGGTCGGTGAGGGTCTGGTTGAGGATCCACTTCTTGGCATCGTCCGCAACCGTGACCGTGATCGCCTTCTGCGCCAGGTTCTGGTTGAGCTGCGTGACCATGAGCTCGAGAATCTGGATCAGGTCGTTCTCGCCCAGCGCCAGGAACAGGATGACTTCGTCGAGGCGGTTCAAGAACTCGGGGTTGAAGGTGCGTTTGACTTCGCCCTTGACCAGTTCTTCCACTTTGTCGGAGATCACGTCTTCCTTCGTCGACTGGAAGCCGAAACCCTCGCGCTTCTGCAAATGCCGCGCGCCGATGTTTGAGGTCATGATGATGATCGTGTTCTTGAAGTCGACCGTGTTGCCGAGGCCGTCGGTCAACTGGCCGTCTTCAAAGACCTGCAGCAGGATGTTGAAGACATCCGGATGAGCCTTCTCGATTTCGTCGAGCAGGACGACTGAGTACGGAGCGCGCTTCACGCGTTCGGTGAGTTGGCCGCCCTCTTCGTAGCCCACGTATCCCGGAGGCGAACCGATCAGCTTCGAGACTGAATGTTTCTCCATGAACTCGGACATGTCGAAGCGCACCAGAGCCTTTTCGGTGCCGAACATGAACTGCGCCAGGGTGCGCGCGACTTCGGTCTTGCCGACGCCTGTAGGGCCCAGGAACAGGAACGAGCCGATGGGGCGGTTCGGGTTCTTCAGGCCAGCGCGCGAACGGCGGATGGCGCGGGCCAGGGCGCTGATCGACTTGTCTTGCGAGATGATTCGCTTGTGCAGCTCTTCCTCGATGCGCAACAGTTTCTGCGTTTCTTCTTCCTTGATCGAGGTGATGGGCACGCCGGTCCAGCGCGAGACGACGTCTTCGATGTCTTCACGATTGACGACGCCAGTGGACGACTCGTCGAGATGATATTTCTCACGCAGGGCGCGCAGGTTCTCGCGCTCTTTGCGTTCTTCATCAGAGTAGAAACGCGCCTTCTCGAACTCGTGGTTCGCGATGGCGTTTTCCATGCGGTGCACGATGAATTTGATGCGCTTCTGGACTTCCGTAAGCTCCTCGGGAAGCGAAGTCTGGCGCAGCTTTACGCGGGCTCCGGCTTCGTCGACCAAGTCGATCGCCTTGTCCGGCAGGAAGCGGTCGGGGATATAGCGGCTCGAGTGCGAGACCGCGAAGTTGATGGCGTCGTCGGTGTAAGTAACGGCGTGGAACTTCTCGTAGCGATCTTTGATGCCGAACAGAATCTTGATCGCGTCGGTCTCGTTCGGCGGCGGAACTTTCACGGACTGGAAGCGGCGTTCGAGCGAACGGTCTTTCTCGATGGACTTGCGATATTCGCCGGGTGTGGTGGCTCCGATGCACTGGATTTCCCCACGGGACAGAGCGGGCTTCAGGATATTGGCGGCGTCGAGGGAACCTTCGGCCGAGCCTGCCCCGACCAGAGTGTGCAGTTCGTCGATGAAGATGATGGAATTCTGCGACTCCATCAGTTCCTTCATGATGG
>PLBY01000060.1:0-105890 GCA_003134655.1 Acidobacteriaceae bacterium | reverse complement strand
TTGCCGACGCCGGGCTCGCCAATCAGCACGGGATTGTTCTTGGTGCGGCGGCAAAGAATCTGGATAACGCGATCGACTTCGGCTTCACGGCCGACGAGAGGATCGAGTTGGCTGTCCATGGCAGCCTGAGTCAGATCGCGCGAAAATTCGGCTAGCAGCGAACTCTCACGCTGGCGCTGGGGCTGAGCTTTTTCCTGGGTGCTGCGGGCGAGTTCCTCGCGGATGGTCGAAAGGCGCAGGCCACGCTCGTGCAGGATCTCGGCGGCGAAGCACTTCTCTTCCCTCAGTAATCCCAACAACAGGTGTTCGGTACCGATGTGCCGGTGAGAAAGACGCTCCGCTTCCTCGGCGGCATAGGCGAGAACGCGCTTGCACTCATTGCTCAATGGTAGGTCGACCGAGGTCGAGACCTTCTCGCGAATGGTGGTGTGTCCCTCGATCTGCTTGCGGATGGATTCGACCGAGGCGTGGGACCGCAGGAAACGATTCGTCAGGGCCTTATCTTCGCGCAGGAGTCCGAGGAGCAAGTGCTCCGTCTCGATATAGGGAGACCCGAACTGGCTGGCTTCGTAGCGTGCGAAAAAGATGACGCGCCTGGCTTTCTCCGTATAGCGTTCAAACATAATGCCCCTTCCCCTGACCTCTCCTGGTCGAGAAGAACTTTATTCGCCCGACCTTACCGAACCCGAGCCCTAAAGCCTACTCACCTTATTCTATCCCTACATTATGCAATCAAAGGGCCCCAAAACCAAAGTACTGAAACGATTTTACAAACCTTTGATCACGTTACCGAAGGAACGGTTGTACGGCCCTCCGGCGAAGAACCTCTTGCGTCAATTTCTTGCACTTTGTCTTACTAATCTTTCGCCTCAGGGGCTAAAGCCCGCAACATCTTCGAACCCCTAACGCAGCCCTGAAGGGCCGCTCTTCCACCTCGCTTGCGACGCTCTTCCGCCTCGCTCGCGACCGCTCTTTCACCTCGCTCACGACGGCAGCGACTCCGGCGCAATCTCCTCCACGCGCCCTTTCTGCAACCTTAATACACGATGGCAGCGGCGGGCGAAGGACAGGTTATGCGTAGCAATGAGGGAGGTGAGTTGGTGCTCGCGGTGCAACCGCGCGATCAATTCAAAAACCGCTTCCGCCGTATGTCCGTCAAGGTCTCCCGTGGGCTCATCGGCCAGCAACAACTTAGGACCGGTGATGAGCGCACGGGCCAGAGCCACACGCTGCTGCTCTCCGCCCGAAAGCTCGCCCGAGCGATGATGCGCGCGCTGCTCCAGTCCGACCTCGCGGAGCCAGCGTAAAGCTTCGGGTTCGGCCTGCTGCCATGTCTGCCCGCGAAGCAGCAGCGGCATGGCGACGTTCTCTGCCGCCGTGAACTCCGGCAGCAGATAATGGAACTGCCAGACGAAGCCGGTCTCCCGATTGCGAAAGTCGGCGGCCGCGTCGTGCGATAAGGAATTCAATCGCAAGTGGGCGCAGTATACGTCACCTGCAGAAGCACGATCAAGAGCGCTCAGGATGTGCAATAAGGTACTCTTGCCTGCTCCGGATTCGCCCACAATTGCGAGCATTTCTCCCCGCTTGACTTCAAACGACAGATTCTCAAAGAGCACCAGATCCGATTCGCCGGACCGGAAAACTTTCTTCAAGCCTTCCACCCGAAGCATCGAGTCTTGTTTCGTTAGATGCACACCGTGTCTCTTTCGTTCCAAGGGCTAAAGGGAAGATTGGAACCTACTATCGGCCCCGTATCTGCAAGTCGTTTATCATCCTTCAGATTAGTGCTTCACACGATCAAATCGTTTCCTGGACGCTGATTCCAAATATCTGTGATTCAAAAAAAACTGTACACCCGGCGAAATCGTCCTCATGTGATTGCAATCACGGCAGCTAAAGCCCGCATTTTCCATTGCTTGAAGTGCTTTCTTTCCCCGCACTCGGGGCTCTGGACTCGATACTACTCGTACCGCAGTGCCTCGGCGGGGAGAATTCTTGCTGCCGACCACGACGGATATAGAGTTGCCACAAACGAAATCAGCACTGCGAACAACGCCACCCACACTCCGTCGATTGCCCGCGGAGCAAATGGGACGTAGTCGATGGAATAGACCTCGGGGGAGAGCGTCAGCACGTGGTAGTGTCCCCCAAGGTAGGAGATGCCATAGCCGAGCACCAGGCCGATCGCGGTGCCGATCGCGCCAATGAGTACACCCTGGGCGATAAAGAGGTTGCGGACTTGAGCGCGGCGCGCCCCCATCGACATGAGCACGGCAATGTCTTTGGTCTTCTCCATCACCATCATAATGAGCGAGATCAGGATGTTCAGGGCGGCGACGAACACGATGAGGCCGATGGTGATGAAGGTGACGAGGCGCTCCGTCTTCAGGGCCTTGAAGAGGGCACTGTTCTGTCTGAGTGCGTTGGTTGCCATGAAGCCTTTGCCGGCGGCATCTTCGATCTCGGACGTAAGCGCGTCCGCTTGATCGAGATTGTCCACTTTGAACTCCAGCACCGAGATCAGATCGCCGAGCCCGAACAGTTGCTGCGCATCCGACAAGCGCACGAAGGCCCAACCGTAGTCGTAGTCGTAGAAGCCGGAGTTGAAAATTCCGACGACGCGGAAACGGTTGTATTTGGGGACGATGCCGAAGGGAGTCAACTCGCCTTGGGGGCTGGTGACGAGGACGGGATCTCCGACTCGCGCGCCTAGGCTGTCGGCCATAACTTTGCCGAGAACGATGGGAGGCATGGCAGAGACGCGCTGCTGAACGGCTGCGAGGGAGTCGGGGCTGGCGGCTGATGTCTCGGATTCGGGTTGCGCGGGCGAGGGCGCCCGCGCCACACCAGCATGTTTGGGAGCGGGATCTTCCAGGGCTTCGGCCGAGCCATCCTTGACTGTGGTTAACAGGTCGCCGACTTTACGCTCATACTTGGGGATCATGCCTTTGAGAATTGCGCCGCGTGCCCGCGGTCCACGCGAGATCAGGACTTGTTCAAAGACGGCTGGAGCTGCGGCGACGACGTGCGACTCCTTCGAGAGGCGGTCCATGAGCGCGGGCCAGTTTTGGATGCCGTCATCGGCGACGCGCTGCAGGCTGATGTTCGAGGTGGAACCGAGCAGGCGCTGCTGCAAGTCCTGGCGAAAGCCGTTGGTGATGGCCATGGCGACTACGAGGGACGCGACGCCTGCAGCGACTCCGGCGACGGAGATGCCGGTGATGATGCCGATGAAAGCCTGGCGGCGCTTGGCACGCAGGTAACGGGTCGCGATGAAGAGTTCGAAGCGCATGAGCGAGCTTTCAGCCGTTAGCTATCAGCTTTCAGCCGAAATCGGATTATAGCGACTCCTTCGGGTTCGACTGCGACAAAAGGTTCATGCGCGCAGCTTCGGCATCACCGCGTGGACTCTCTGACGATAGGCAGCGAACTCGGAACCGAAGCGCTTCTCCAGTTCAGCATCTTCCATCCGGATCATCACGGCACCGGTTGCGATCGCAAACGCTGTTAGCACCCAGCAGACTGCGAGCCCTGTCCCGACGCTCCAGGCAAGCATCTCGCAGAGGTGGCCGAGATAAACCGGGTGGCGGATTCGGGAGCGGATTCCAGTGGTGACGAGGCGCTGGCGCTGGTTTTCGGTTCGGACTTCCGGCAGACCTCCTAATTGAGCCCAGCTGAAGTGGGCTCCCGCGCTCGTATAGGTGAAGATGCCTATCGCAAAGAGGAAGGCTGCGGGGAGACAAGTCCACGGCGTCGAGTAGAGCTCCACTTTCCGCCACGGGCCAGTCAGGGCGCCGATGCCGATCCACATGACGATCCAGGCGGGGACCAGCACGCGGAACGGCGAACCTTCGCGGGCGCGCCAGTGATGGGCTCGCGGGTGGACCATCAGCCAAAACAGCGGGATGGTCGAGTAGACGACGCAGACCAGCCATCCCAGGGTTTGGAGAAGGTGCATGGGGTGATTTTACAAGGCGGGCAATTCGCTGCCCCCAGGGGCTAAAGCCATCATTTCTTGTTCGGCCTGACGCGGCCCTCGAAGGGCCGATCTTCCACGGTCCTGCACGCTGTCCAGCAAACTCTGAAACGGCCCCCTTCACCTAGCCCCCCGGGCGTTGTCTCGGCCCGATATCGGGGCGGATCAAAATCCCCACGTCTCGCAAAGGACGCGAGACATGGGGCACCCGGCACCCGGCGTGGCGGACGAATGCGTCCGCCGCTACGTGATCTCGCTGTGCTACCCAAAATCGGATGCGGCGCACCTCGGTCATCTACCCGATTTCGGCTGGCGGGGCGATAATCGGACAATGGCGCGTGCTTTCCTGAGTGAGAATTGGCTTCCGAAGTCGGTGTTGTGTCTTCGCAACTACGATAGACATAAATTTCTGCTGGATCTGATCGCTGGAGTCACCGTTGGGCTGGTGGCGCTGCCGCTGGCGATGGCGTTTGCCATCGCGTCGGGGCTGACGCCGCAGGCTGGCATCTATTGCGCGATCGTTACCGGGTTCCTGGTATCGGCGCTGGGCGGATCGAAGATGCAGATCGGCGGGCCGACCGGCGCCTTTGTGGTCGTGATTGCGGGGATTGTTGCGGTCCACGGGATCGACGGGTTGTTCATGTGTACCGTGATGGCTGGCGTATTACTGGTAATCATGGGCGCGACGGGGCTGGGGACAGGGGTGAAATTCATCCCGCGGCCGGTTGTGATTGGATTTACGAATGGGATTGCGGTGCTGATCGCCAGCACGCAGATCAAGGATTTCTTCGGGCTGCATCTCGAAAAGGTTCCGGGCGTGTTCTGGCAGCGCATGGAGGCGCTGGCCGGGAATTTTCATACGCTCTCGTTTGAGGCGACGGCGCTCGCCGTGTTCACGCTCCTGACGCTGATCATTTGCCGGGGCCTGTCTTCGCGGATTCCTGGACCGATCGTTGCGCTGCTGCTTTCGACTTCTGCGGTTTATTTTTTCAAGCTGCCGGTGGAGACGATCGGGACACGGTTTGGGGGGATTCCAAGCGGACTGCCGCACTGGCAGATTCCGCACTTCCGGACGGACCTGATTCACGGGCTGCTGGGACCGGCGTTCACGATCGCGATGCTGGGAGCGATTGAATCGCTGATGTCGGCGGTGGTTTCTGACCGCATGAGTAACGACCGGCACAATCCCAACGTGGAGTTGATTGGGCAGGGCGTGGCCAACATCTTCTCGCCGATGTTTGGCGGACTGCCGGCTACCGGCGCCATTGCGCGCACTGCGACCAATATTCGAGCGGGGGCGCAGACGCCGGTGGCGGGGATGATTCACGCGCTCACGCTGTTGTGCATTCTTTTGTTTGCAGCGCCGCTGGTCAGCTATGTGCCGATGGCGGCGCTGGCGGGGATTCTGATGATCGTCGCCTACAACATGGGTGAGTGGCGCGAGATTCCGCAACTGCTGAGGCTGACCAAGACCGACATCAGCATTTGGCTGGTGACGTTTGCCTTGACCGTGTTTGCCGACTTAACCGTCGCGGTCGAAGCCGGGATGATTCTGGCGGCGCTGCTGTTCATCAGCCGTGTGGCCTCGACGACCACCATATCGCAGGTAACTGAGGACTACGTGGAAGACGGGCGCGTGCACATTCTGCAGGATAAGGACATCCCGTACTACGCGACGATCTTCCGCATTCACGGGCCGTTTTTGTTTGGAGGGACCGACAAGATCTGGGCGGTCACGGAGAACCTGCATCAGTTGCCGCCGGTCGTTATTCTGCGACTGCGGAACATGACCGCACTCGACGCTACCGGGCTGTTCGCGATCGAGGAGATTGCCAAGCAACTGCACGCCAGTAAGAGGACGTTGATTCTGTGTGGGGCGCGCGAGCAGCCTGCACAATTAATTCATCAGGCGGAGTTCGCCGAGGTCATTGGGGAAGAAAACATCTGCGGCAACGTGCAGGACGCTCTGCAGCGGGCAGAGGAAGTGTTCGAGGGGTTGGAGCAGAAGTTTGTGGGGGCGAAGAGCTAATGGCGTGTAGCGGGTTTAGTTCGGGCATCATTGAGGTATTCCGATTCGGCGCAACAAGGCGATGTAGCGCGGATCGGAACGGATATTGTCCAGTTCCGGGTCGAGTTTCATGTCGTCGACTTGCTGGCCGGCTTCGGCTGCCCGATTGAGAGCCGCTAACGCAGCATCCTTGTCACCGAGCAAAGCGTAGTCGCAAGCTTCATCGTAAAAATCGCTTTCCGCTTCTTTGTCTTTGACATCTTTTCGAAGATATGCTGGATAACCTCCTTTGTCGAAAACCTGCCTTAGGTCTTTCGCACGCTGTTCGTGGCCAAGCACCTGTTCATTCTTGATCCATTGCTCAATGGCCAGTTTGTAGTCTCCCTTGACCTCATGGACATATCCAATTTGTTCAATGGCACGAGAGTACCTCGGGTCGATGTCAAGCACTCGGCTGGCCTGCTCCAGCGAGCGATCGTAGTCGCGTGCGTCGTACAACGTTTCTGAGAGACTGAAGTTATATACCAAGGAGAGAGGGTCCAACTCTACGGCCTTGCGGCACTCCGCGACGGCCTCGGGGCTTTTCCCCATTTCATTTGCGAACCAGCAAGCGACCTCATGGGCGTACGCTGAATTGGGGCCCAGAGCCAGAGCCTCCTGAATGGATGCCTGGGCTTCCGGGAGGTTAAAGAAAAACAGCATATCGGACATAGCTAAGGAAGTATGAGACTCGGGAATGTCGCTATCCAACTCCAAGGCCCGCTTTGCGGCATCGCGGGATTTGTTGAACGCCTCCCGGCTTGGCGCATAGCCAAAGTAGCCCTGCAAGGCATACGCATCGGCCAACCCGGCATAGGCTGCCGCGTAGCCAGCGTCCATCGCGACCGCCTTTTCGAAGAGTCCGGCCGCTGCCTTGAAATCTTCTTCGGTGAATCTGTCAAAGTGGTAGCGGCCCTTCAGATAAAGCTGATACGCTTCGCTATTCTTGGTCCCGACTCTAGCCAGTTTTTCGCGCTGTAGGCCGTCCACCTGCGGCCGGAGCTGGCTGGCGACGTCCGCCGTGACGGCGGTCTGAAGCAGCGACGCATCGTTGACACCTCGTGTATACCGTTTGCCCCAGAGCTGGGCTCCGGTCGCGACGTTGACCAACTCAGTTTCAACGTCAAGCTCACTGCTGTGCTCGGCGACACGCCCGGTAAGCACCGCATCCACATGTAACTCACGCCCCACCCCTTGCGGATCGTCCTGGCGTGATTTGTAGCGATCTACGGTACTGTGGGCCATCACGCGGAGGTTAGGAAGGCGGGAGAGCGAGTTCGTGATCTCTTCGGAAATGCCATCGCCGAGATAGTCCATCTCCGGATCTTTGCTGGCATTGGCAAACGGCAGCACAGCGATCGATTGGATTGTTGCGGAATCCGAAGTCTGGGGGCGCACGAAGCGCCATGCCAGAGGGATAGCAAGGACCAAGGCGAGCGCTGCACCGGCCATGACCGGGACTCTCCGGCGCGAAGGGGGTTGGACTTCCGCTCGCGTTAGGGCGGCTGCGCTCTTTCCCGACTCGGTATCACGCTTCAAGCGCTTGAGATCGGCGCACATCTCTGCCGCGGATTGATAGCGAACGTCCGGATCTTTCTCCAGAGCCTTGGCGAGGATCTCCTCCAACCTCGGAGGAACGTCGGGATTCAGGCGAACGGCGGGGGCGGGCGGGCGATTCAGGATCGAGTCGAAGACTATACCGGAGGTATCGCCCCGAAACGGGAGCATGCCGGTAGCCATTTCGTAGAGCACTGCGCCGAACGAGAAAAGATCAGTGCGGGCGTCCAGTTCTTTGCCTCTCACCTGCTCGGGCGACATATAAGCAACCGTGCCCAGGGCAGCGCCCGGACTGGTGAGGGGTTCTTCAATGGTCGGTGTGCTCAGAGCGGCGATCTCCGGCTTTGAGGCGACCTTGGCAAGTCCGAAGTCGAGAATCTTCGCTTGCCCGCGGGTGGTCACGAAGATGTTCGCAGGCTTGATGTCGCGATGAATGATGCCCTTCGAGTGTGCGGCGCTTAAGGCGTCTGCGATCTGGATGCCCAAGTCGAGCAGGGTTTCTGGCTGCAGGGGTTTCCCTTGATTTGTTGGCGAAGGGTTCGGCCTTCGAGCAACTCCATTGCGATGAACGCCAGCCCATTGGCTTCGTCAATCTCGTAGACAGTGCAGATGCTGGGGTGATTGAGGGTAGAGGCGGAACGAGCCTCGCGGCGGAATCGCTCCAGCGAGTGTGGGTCTGTGGCGAGATCTTCTGGAAGGAACTTCAGGGCGACGTGCCGTCCGAGTCTCAGATCTTCAGCTTCATACACCACACCCATCCCCCCGCCTCCGATCTTACCGAGGACGCGATAGTGGGAAACAGTCTGCCCTACGGGTTCAGACGGTATGGACATTGGCGGCAATAGTAGGAGCGCTCTTCAGGAAGGTCAATAGTCATCCTCAAACCCGAACAGCGACTAACCACGAACATGGCTTATCCTCTAGACTGTCACTTTCAGCCCGTTCATGAGGGCTGATTTTCTTCGATGATCGTCAACTTTGCAGAACGCGCGCATAACCACAACTGGGAACTCGACCCGGTGGTGCGATCGCTACTCGACACTGACTTCTACAAGTTGCTGATGCTGCAGTTTATCTGGAAGCATTTTCCGAACACGCGCGTGGAGTTTTCGCTGATCAACCGGCATGCTTCAGTGCGGATGGCGGACATCATCCACATTGAAGAGTTGAAGGTGCAGTTGCAGCACGTGCGCGGACGGCGGTTTCGCAAGTCGGAACTGGTGTGGCTGGCAGGCAACACGTTTTACGGACGGCGGGGAATTTTCGAGCCGGCGTTTCTGGAGTGGCTGGAGCGAGACTTCCGGCTGTCGGATTATCAACTGCGGGTGCGCGACGGGCAGATCCAACTGACGTTTGAAGGCACGTGGACCGAGACCACCATGTGGGAGTTGTATGCGCTGGCGATTCTCGACGAGTTGAAGACGCGCGCGCAACTGAAGACGCTGAGCGAATTCGGGCTCGACATTCTATATGCGCGGGCCAAGACCAAGTTGTGGAGCAAGATTGAGCGGCTGCGCGGAGTGCCGGGACTGAGCGTGGCGGACTTTGGAACGCGGCGGCGCCACAGCTTTTTGTGGCAGGAATATGTTGTCGTGGCGATGGCTGCGAACCTGGGAAGCAATTTCATCGGGACCTCGAACGCTTTTCTGGCACACAAGCACGATCTGGAAGCGATTGGAACGAACGCGCATGAGATTCCGATGGTGATGGCCGCGCTGGCACCGGATGACGTGGCCTTGAAAGCGTCGCAGTACCGTGTGCTGGAACTGTGGCAGCAGACGTATGAGGGTGCGTTGCGAGTGATGCTGCCGGACACTTTTGGCACGACACAGTTTTTGGCGAGTGCGCCCGAGTGGGTGGCGGACTGGACCGGGCAGCGCGTGGACAGCAAGGATCCGTACGTCGCGGGGGACGAATACATCGCCTGGCTGAAGGCGCGTGGGAGAGATCCGCGCGAGAAGCTGCTGATCGCTTCGGACACGCTGGATGTGGATGCGATCCTTGGGCTGCACGCGTATTTTGGCGGGAGTCTGGCGAAGGGCGTGGGGCCGGGCGATTTTCTCAGCGCGGCTGATTTCGAGGACCGCAACAAGTGGACGCCGGGGCGTAGAGTTCGGTTCAGCGCCGGCTGGGGGACGCTGCTGACCAATGACTTTCGCGGATGCAATCCCAATAACGGCGGGGGATTTGATCCGATCAGCCTGATCTGCAAAGTCTCCGAGGTCGAAGGACGTCCGGCGGTGAAGCTCTCCGATAACTATTCCAAGGCGCTGGGGCCGCCGGATGAGGTTGAGAGGTATCGGAGGGTGTTCGGGACCGAGGGCATCGCCAACGCTCCGCTAGTGGCCTGAGGAATCACAAAATTCTGAAAATTGTTGTTAACCATTTCCACCCGCCGTTCGTTGTGTGCATAGAGATGCTACAAAGCACTTCTCTCACGGGGGAACAACGATATGCATACGCAGCGGCGGTACATGGCAGTAGTTCAGGCGGTCGTAGTATTCCTAGCTTTGTTCACCGCTGTCAGCGCCGCCCAGGCACCACGATCCGCGGAACCGGTACCCAATGCTCCGCAGATGAGCGAAAAGGACGTCGCCGCCATGCAGGACCAGCTTCTCCAATTGCTGCGCGTGAGCCCCACCCTGGCCGAGGTTGTGGCCCACGACCCGTCGTTGCTCTCGAACGCGGAATATGTGAACCGCAACAATCCGGAACTTGGGCAGTTCCTGCAAGCGCATCCCGAGATCGCGAAGAGCCCCGACTTCTACCTCTTCAATAATCTGCACCCGGAACACGAGCAGCCCGCCCAGGTGCTGGAGCGCAAGCTGTGGCCCCAGATGTCTCAGCCCGAGTCCTCAGGAATTGACCGTGAACTGATCAGCGATGGGATTCCGTTCCTGGTTTTTCTTTGCATGTTAGGCGCGTTGCTCTGGGTGGCGCATGTTCTGCTCGAAAACCGGCGGTGGAACCGCATCTTCAAGCTGCAGACGGATGTGCACGGCAGACTGATCGAACGATTCGGCACGTCGCAGGAAGTGCTCACCTACATGAGCACCGACGCGGGCAAACGCTTCCTGGAAGCGACCCCGATCGCAGTTGGGTTCGAGCGGCAAGCTCCGGTTCCAAGTCCGGTCGCCCGAGTTCTGACGCCACTGCAGATTGGAATTGTGATGACGCTGCTCGGCGCCGGCCTGATCTCTTTGCGGCACAGCATTGCTGACGGTGGGGTTGCACTACTTGTACTCGGCATGGTGGTGCTGATGCCGGGGATTGGGTTTATTATTTCGGCGGGAGTCACATGGGTGCTGGCCCGCCATCTCGGCCTGATGCCGAATAGCGGGGCGCGAGAATAAAATCAATTTGCTGCCTGATCCATGCAGCAGCCAGACGATGGGCTGCTCTGGAATGCAGCCATGAGGAAACACGATACGACCGGGGAATATGCCATCCCGAATGTTGAGGCTCGCGCGCTATCGCGACCTGACGACCTGCCCATGGACAGCGATGCCTTCGCCGGCTTCTACCAGCGCTCCGCCCCGGGGCTGCGGGCATACCTGGTGCGGGTCTCAGGGAATGCTGCGCTGGCGGACGACCTGATGCAGGAAAGCTATCTGCGCTTCCTGTGCGCAACAGGTCCAGAAGGCGGCGAGGTGAACTACCGGCGCTACCTGTTCCGCATCGCAACGAATCTCTTAAAGGACCACTGGAGACGGCCGCTCGCAGCTTGCATCGAAGATGTTCCGGAGCGGTTCCTGGCGGCGCGCGATGGGTTGTCGCACATCGACTCGCAAGTGATTCTCGACCCGGCGATGGCGCAGATGCGCCCGCGGGAGCGACAACTTCTCTGGCTGGCTCACGCTGAAGGTTATTCGCACCGGGAGATCTCGGAGATCACCGGCCTGAACGCGGCGGGGATTCGACTGCTGCTGTTCCGCGCACGGCGAAAGATTGCGCGTCTGCTGCGCAGGCAGATGGATGCAGAGCGGGGGAAGGCATGACGTTTCGCACTTGCTCCCACGAGAGTGAACTCACGCAAGCCCTCAAGGCGGGCCACTGGCCTGAAGGCTGCGGTCCGGAGTTGCGTGCCCATGTGAAGGCTTGCGCGAATTGCAGCGATCTCGTTCTGGTGACCCAGACCATCCTAAGTGCTCGCAGTGAATCGGAGAAAACGGTGCTGCGTACTTCGCCGGGCCTGCTGTGGTGGAGGGCGCAACTGCGGCGCCGGAACGCCGCGACTGAGCGTGTGAGCCGTCCAGTCACAATCGCGGAGATTTTCGCGTTGGTCGTGTACGTATTCGTAGGTGTAGTCTTGGTTGCGTCGCAGTACCGCCATGGTCTGAAGTGGTCGTCGTCGTGGTCGGAGATCACGCCTTCCCGAGCCTTTCATTTTCTGTCGGACGGATCTGGACTGGTCAACTGGAATCTCCCTCTATTGATTTCCGGATTCGGAGTGCTGGGCCTGGTTAGCATTCTGGTGGTGTATTTCGCGTCGGAGAAATCCTGATTCATCCCGCCTTGCCGTTTTGAAAACGGCACCCTTCCGTGCACGTCTGCGGCTTTCTATGGCACAGTAGGAGTTCATGCCTGCAACCGCCGACGCAAGAGCCGGACGTGCTGCTTTCACTCACCCGGGGTTCGTGCTGTTCCAGATTGCCCGGTTCCTGATTGTCGCGGCGGTCGAGATGCAGGCGGTGGCCGTCGGGTGGCAGGTCTACGAGATCACCCACCGGCCACTCGATCTGGGATATGTGGGGCTGGCACAATTTCTGCCGGGAATTCTGTTGTTTCCTCTTTCCGGGCATGCGTCGGACCGGTTCGAACGGCGGCACGTGCTCTCGGCCTGCTACGGCGGGTATGCGGTTTGCTTTGCTTTGCTGCTGGCGCTGAGCGTGCGCGGCGTGCCTTCGATAACTTCGATCTACGTAGTGCTTGTCCTGATCGGCGTGGTGCGATCATTCAACAGCACTGCGAGCCGGTCGATTCTGCCGCAGCTGGTTCCTGGAGAACATTTCCCGAATGCAGTGGCATGGAACGCCAGTATCTTCCAGGCGGCAACGATTTTGGGGCCGTCGTTCGGAGGCATTCTCTACGCGGCGTTCAACGGGCCTTCGGTGGTGTATGTCGTAGCCATGGCGACGGCGATTGGCGCGACGATTTCGTCGTTCCGCATCAAGCCGGAGGTGAAGGCGCGTCCGCGAGAGCCCATGACGCTGAAGACTGTCTTCGCGGGACTCCATTACATATGGAGCAAGAAGCTGATCCTGGGCGCAATTTCGCTGGATCTGTTTGCGGTGCTGCTGGGCGGGGCAGTGGCTTTGCTTCCGGTGTATGCGCGCGAAATTCTGCACACGGGGCCGTGGGGGCTCGGGCTGCTGCGCACCGCTCCGGGAGTTGGGGCGGCGATCATGGCGGTATTGCTGGCGCACTGGCCGCTGCGCGGGCGGTCGGGGCCGACGCTGCTCTGGGCGGTAGCTGGGTTCGGGATCTTTACGATCATCTTCGGGGTCTCGCGCAGCCTCACGGTCTCGCTGATCGCATTGCTGCTGCTGGGGGCGAGCGACATGATCAGCGTGATCATCCGCGCGACTCTTACGCAGCTCGCGACGCCGGATGAAATGCGCGGGCGCGTGACTGCGGTGGACATGATATTCATTGGGACTTCCAACGAGTTCGGGCAGTTCGAGTCGGGCGTGACGGCGCAATGGTTTGGCACGGTGCCGGCGGTGGTGTTGGGGGGAATTGGAACTCTGGTAGTTATTGCGGCTTGGGCGTGGCTCTTCCCCGAACTACGCCATGCGGGGGAATTGACCTCGATCAAGAGTTCGAGCTTGGAGGATGCACCGGAAATCGACACAGGGCAGTAACGGTCTACCAACGCGGCATTCTATGGCACGTTCACGGTTACCGTTGCCGAAGTGCGCCCGTACTGGTTGGTCGCGTAGAGGGTGTACGTCGTGGTTGCGGTGGGATTGACGGTTGCACTGGTTCCGCGCACGGCGCCCAGACCCGGCGTCACGACTACATAGTCGAAACTGCCGGCATTCCACGACAGGGTCACGCTGCCTCCCGACGAAACGTGCGTGGGCGATGCAGTGAACGAACTGATCGTGGGTGCTGATCCCGTGGGATAGTTCGCGTTTGTGTACACCGGATTCATCTGCACAACTTCGAACGCTGATGCGGGCACGGTCTTGAGGGAATTGAAGTCGGAGCCCCAGCGGCTATCGGACACCCCTGTCACGTAAAGCGCGCTGCCGTTGTCGGCGAGAATCAAGCCGTACGTTTTCATCGCGGTGAGGATGACCTGCATCTGCGTGGAGAAGCTGGAAATGTCGTAGCTGGACTTCAGGCGCAAACGCATGCCCATCGGCGGCGCCGTCGGATCGCTGGAGGTGGCGGCCCAATGCGACGCCGGCGGCGTGAATGCGGCGCTCGTCTTCGGCAGCGTGAAGCGGAAAGCATGATTGATCTTGCCGGCGGCTACTTCGTCGTAGCGCACCAGGCCGGGGAAGATTGGGAGTCCGGCGGCGTCTGCGGAAGTCCAGGTGTAAGGACGTTGCTCGTTGCCCAGCAGGTCCCACACGGCCGTCGAATCGGCGTTCCAGCTTCCGTCGGAATTCACGGACGAATTGTACAGTTCGTAGAGAAAGCAGTTGCCGTTGTCGAGCACGAGCACGTGGCGATCGCCGGTGCTGGAGGATCCGCCCTCAACCGGAGCGGTCGCGGGGACTGGCATGGGGCCGGGATCGCTCTCGCCGCCGTAGGCACCGAGATTCACGTTGACCAGCGATTGACTGCCGTTGACCACGACGTAGGGGATGCCGTATGTCGGATCGGTGCCCCAGTCGGGATGAATGTTCACCGAGCCCACCCAGTTGCTAATGATGGTGTTGGAATTGGGGTCGACGGGCACGGATGAGATGTCGGCATTCCACAGGCTGCTGCTGGAGAAGGGAACAAAACCGTTGAGACTCGCGGTCTGGCCAACCGACATGACATTGCATGCCAGGTTGCTGCCGCCCGTGCCGCCCCCTCAGCCGCCTGTACCACCATTATTTCCCCCGGGATTTGATACGCCGGAGCAGGCCGTCAAGAACAGAGCAAGGGCAAAGAGCACCGAGAGGAGAAGAAAAAGCTTCCAGGCTGAACAGGGGCAGCGCATCGTACAGCAATTGTCTGCGAGCCCCGTGCCGGCCGGAAAGAGGCCTTTGGGACATGTCCGAATTCTGAAGACGCCGTGAGAACGCGGCCGGACTTCGTCGTGCCGGACAGCCGAGGCGGCTGTCCCCACATGTGTTGTGGACTCGACCCCCGGTTCACTTCCCTTTCAACAGCGTCTTGGCGGCGCCCATGTTGTCATATTTGTCGTAGACGCGCACGACGACCACGTGCTCGGTCGCGGCGTCCTTGCCTGCGTCCGTGGCGACCGTAAAGTCGTAGTCTTCGACCTTCGCATCGGACAACTGGCCGATGGGCTCGACGTATTTCCACTCTGCGGCGTCCACCGAATACTCCGCGCGCTTGATGGTGGAGAATCCATCCTCGGCGTGGAAACGCACATGAATCTGCGCGCCCTCCACCGACGCGGTTAGTTTTTCAATGCGCGGAGGCGTAGTGTCCACTTCGAAGCGGCGGCTCTCTTTGGTTGCGGTGAGCGCTTCACCCGGGGAATGCGATGGGGCATCCGTCGCCACGACCTTCACGGTGTAGCCCCCATCGGGGAGGAGGCTGGCGTCGAAGGAATAGGCCTTGTCGGTCAAGTTGTCTTTCAGCAGGAGCCAGCGGGACTCGCCGTCGCCACGGTAGTAGACCGAGTAAACAAGCTGATCATCGTTTTCGTCGTGGGCATTCCACTTCACGCCGATCGAGTCGCGATCGTGAGTGCTGGGGACCGGCGACTCGAAATGGCCGCCTGAAGAGCCGCTCAGGTCCGTGCTCAAGTTGAGGCTGGACTTCTGGAGCGGCTGATAGCGCACACCGATCTGTACGGAGACATCCTCGATCTCGGGCGCCACGTTTTTCGGCAGGTAATTCAGGGTAACGGTGTCGACCGCCGGCTTGACGTTTCCCGCGTGCAGCACGGCTTTCCACTGGGCATAGCGCGCGGCGGGAACGGTCATCTCTGATTCTTTGCCGAGACTTACCTGCTTCCAGGGACTCCAGTTGCGATCCGGATTGTCGACGTTGCCGGTGCGCACGAGCAGGTCGACATTGCCGGAGCCGCGAAATTCAGTCCGGCCCCAGCGTGAAAAGACTTTGGCGTCGAACACATCGCTCTCATAGCTGCCTTCACTCTGCGGACCTGGGCCAAGAATGAATATCTTGCCAAGGTTGCTGCTGGCGGCGTAGAGTCCGCCGCCGGGGGCTTTGGCAAATCCCGTGATTTGTGACGCGGGCGCCTTCAGCAGATCCGAGAATTCATCCTGGGCTTCAATGGCAAACACGTGTCCGCGATTTCCGGTTCCGGCGAGCAGTTTGTCATGGGAATCGAATGCTAGTGCGTAGACGATGTCTTCGTGCGAAGTCCAAATCCGCGACGGGGAACCGTCTGAAGCAATGCGGTACACATCCGATCCGCCACTCGCGCCTCCGCCCGGAAATGGAAACGGGCCTGCCTGAGGATTGGTGGGCGTCATGGTGAGAGTCATTCCCGGAGTCTGAGGACTGGTCGACACGGGACTCGTCCCCATCGTGAGCGGTGAAGTGCCAGCCGGCGAGGTTACCGCACCCACCCGCTTTTCGCCCACGCCCGCCGCGTAGGTGTTGCCTTCGCGATCGAGCGCGAGCGCGGTGATCTCTTTCTTGGGCGCGCTGTACAGAACGAATCCTTCGCCCGCGGGAGAGATCCGGTACACGAGGCCGCTGCCGTCGGTACCGGCAATTACGTTCCCCTTGGCGTCGAGCGCGAGGACGCGGATGTGGGTGTCATCGCTCTTGAAGAAGAGCGCGTGCTCGCCCTTGGGCGTGACTTTGTAGATCTCGCCGCGATCTCCGGTGGCGACATAGAGATTGCCGGCTTTGTCGAGGAGGAGATCCCAGATGTACTTCGTGCCGGGCGCGAAATACTCGGACGCACTCCAGGAGGAGTCCAAGGCCGGCTTCGCGGGATCTTTCGGCGCGTCTTTTTCGGACTTGCTGTCGGACTTGCCTTCGGTCTTGCTGTCCGCTTTGGGACTCTCGCCTTTCGCTTTGGCCTTGTGCTCGATCTTGTAGACCTTGCCGTCGGGCGCCGTGGCCGCATAGATCACGCCGCCCGGACCGACCTCGAGCGTCTGCACCTGAAGCTCCCGCGGTTCAAAAATGATGGTAGCCTGGCCGTCCGGCGTGATGCGGTACACGCGCGCAGGAGATCCCGTGGCGGCGTAGACGTTTCCCGCGTCATCCGAGGCGACGGCCCAGATGTAGGTCGAGGGCGTGGCGTAGAGCAACTTGAACGAGGGAGCGAGTTCGAGGCCGCCGGAACTGCGAATGGCCACTCCGGTGGCCGTACCCTTGGTCAGGTCTTCGAATTTCGATTGCTCCCAGGTGCGGGTACCGTCGGCGAAGGCGGAGGGGGCCAGGACGCCCATCGCAAGCGTGGAAAAAACAAAACCGACAAGAATGGAACTGGAAACCCTGCGCGAACTCTGCAATGTCATACCTCGATTCAAAATCATCCGGAGACACCGGCCGCGGCATCTTGTGCCGCCAACCGCAAGATTTCAGGTTAACACGCAAACACTACCCATCGCGCGCGCCGAAGGTCTCAAGTCCGGCGTTCTGAGGAGCGACCCGGGAGCCATCCCCTCGTGGTATCGTAGATTTTTATGCATTCTGCGCGTCAGGAATTGCTGAGCACGCTCGCCCACAAGTCGTTTCGGCTGGGTGAGTTCAAGCTCTCTTCCGGCGGGACCAGCGACTACTACATCGATTGCCGTACGACTACTCTCGACGCGAAGGGCTCGCGGCTGACGGGAGAAGTTTTTTTCGAAGAGATCCGGCAACGTGGATGGAAAGCACAGGCCATCGGCGGGCTCACCATGGGAGCGGATCCGATTGTGGCGGCGGTCGCGGTGGTGAGCGGCGAGCTGGACGGTTTTCTGGTGCGCAAGGCGGAGAAGCAGCACGGCACTGGGCAGCGCATTGAAGGCTTCCGCGAGAAGGGCGCGCGGGTGGTGATTGTGGACGACGTCTGCACCACGGGGTCTTCAACGGTGCAGGCGATTGAGGCGGCACGCGAATTCGGATTCGAGGTGGTGGGCGTAATGTGCCTGGTGGAGCGGGAAGAGGCCAAGGGACGGCCGAACGTGGAGAAAGCGGCGGGGGCGGTGCCGTTTGTTTCCATCTTTACCGCGAACGACGTGCGCAAAGAACATATTCTGCAGAACGATGACACCGAGCCCAGCGTTTATGCCGTGGCGGCGGCTTGCGAAGTGTGCGGACGCCCGGCAGTGACGAATAATCCACGCAACCGCTGCGAGGCGCATAAGCTTTGAGCTTGCGATAGGAACCAACGACAAATTTATGATCCAAACCTTGGAATGGACTGACAACGGTGTGCGCTTCATCGATCAGACGAAGCTGCCGACCGAAGAAGTTTATGTGACCTGCAAGACGCATGAGCAGGTGGCAGATGTGATTCGCAACATGGTGGTGCGTGGGGCGCCGGCGATCGGCGTGGCTGCGGCCATGGGCATTGCGCTGGGTGTGAACAATTCCAAAGCTGAAACGACCGGCGACCTCAAGCGCGACTTCGACCAGATCTGCGATCTGATCGGCAAAACGCGGCCGACTGCGGTGAATCTGTTCTGGGCGATACGGCGAATGCAGGAGAAATACGAGCGCATCCGCATCCGGCCCATTCCGCAAATCAAGAGAGAGTTGATCGAAGAAGCTCAGCGCATGCACGCGGAGGACATCGCGGCGAACCAGGCGATGGGACGTCACGGCGCCACGCTGATGCCGAGTTCCGGCGGAGTGCTCACGCACTGCAACGCGGGTGCGCTCGCTACAGCGGGATATGGGACCGCGCTCGGAGTCATTCGCGCGGCGGTGGAGCAGGGCAAGAAGATACATGTTTATGCCGATGAGACACGGCCATTTCTGCAGGGCTCGCGGCTGACAGCGTGGGAGCTGATGAAAGACGGCATCCCGACCACCGTAATTTCCGACAACATGGCCGGGGCAATGATGAGTCAGGGCAAGATCGGAGCGATTGTGGTGGGCGCCGACCGCATCGCCGCGAACGGAGACGTGGCCAACAAGATTGGAACTTACACGGTGGCGATTCTGGCGAAGGAGCACGGTATTCCGTTTTATGTGGCCGCTCCGATTTCGACCGTGGATCTGGCTTGTCCCGACGGCAGCAAGATTCCCATCGAGCAACGAAACGCCAGAGAAGTCACCCACATCGCCGGGAAGCAGATGGTTCCGGACGGTGTGGGCGTGGAGAATCCTGCGTTTGACGTAACTCCTGCGAAGTACGTGGCGGCCATCATCACAGAAAAAGGAATTGCGCGAGCGCCCTACGATGAGTCTCTGCGGAAGTTGGCTGGGCAAGAGGTCGAGGTGCATCCCTAGACGCAACAATGCTTTTCGGACGTTCGTAAAGGGATGTAAAGGCTCGAAATATTTCTCTCCGCGCGCTACTTATTCTCTGGGTTCGGGTTGAATCTAGCGGCAACTGAATCGTGCTAACCTGAGCCCAGAAGACTCAATTCTGCGCCAACCAATCGTTGAGGGGGATGTTATGTCGTTGCGCAATCGTCTTGTTGTGCCCATTATTTTTGCCAGCCTTGCGGTTTTAGTGGGCTGTGGAAGCAATGGCAGCTTCACCACACCAGTACCGCCGCCAGGCGGAAGCTTTAGCAACAGTAATCTCAACGGCACTTACGTGTTTTCCGTTTCGGGCACCGACACCACCGGAGCGCCATATGCGATCGTTGGCAGCTTCACCGCGAACGGCAGCGGAGGAAATAGCCAGGGCGGAATCACTGGAGGAACGCTCGACCTGAATGATCCGGGCGTTCCCACGCTCGTTTCCAATGCCACGATCAACAGCGGCAGTAATTACAAGGTCAACGTCGATGGGCGAGGACAGGCTAGTCTCGTTACTTCCACGGCATTCGGGACCATCACCCTTGATTTTGTCTTGCAAGACAGCTCACATGGGCTGGTCACTGAATTCGACGGCAATGGAACGGGCAGCGGCACCCTTGACGTGCAGACGGCTGGAACCTCGCCCGTCGGGTCGTACGCCTTCATCTTTTTCGGAACCGATGTGAGCAGCGGCGTCGCCGATCCGTTTGCAACAGTCGGCAATTTCGCGGTGGGAGCGGGCGGAACCATCTCGGGCCTGGAAGATTTCAACGACAACAGCTTTGCTTACACTTCTCAAGGACTCAGTGGACAGGTGATTCCGGGCCCGGCGACCACTCCGCTGACGACATTGACCACAACGCAATTCGGTACGCAGACCTACGATGTGTACGCGATCGACGCCTCTCATTTGAAGTTTATTGAGATGGACGCGTCCGCGACTCTCTCGGGAGATGCTTACTCCCAGACCAGCACCACCGTCCCTACGGGCGCTCTTGCGTTTACCATTGCGGGCGCCTTCCCGAGTACCACGGCCCCGTCAGCGGTCGGCGGCTTTATGGTGACTGACGGAGGAGGCAATATCACAGCCGCCTCGACGGAAGACGCCAATATCGGAGGAACGGTTTCTCAGTCTCCAGTATCTTTTACGGCACAGTACACCGCAGCCGGTACCGGTCGCTTCACCCTAGGTAACTTCGCCGGTTTCACCGCGGGCTCGTTGTATGCCGCTTATCCTTCCAGTGGCGGTCTGCTCCTGCTGGAAATCGACAACGGTGGAGTGATGAGCGGGGCGGCGTACCCGCCGCAGACCTCAACCAGTTTCAACGGATCGGCAGGCTATGGATTGAACTTTTCCGGTGTCAATCTGGTTGCCAGTGTCGAAGTGGACGATATCGCTGAATTCGCCTCCAGCAGCAGCGGGACGACGGTGACCGGCATTGTTGACGAAAACTCCGCTCCCGGCGGGTTCCCGAACTACAATCTGCCGCTCAGTGGTACTTACACCGCCCCTGACTCGAACGGCCGCGGTCAGATCGCAGCGAATGCCGGCAACAGCTCGAACAGCACCATCAACGGAGGTTTTGGCATCACTTTTTACACCGTGGATGGCATAACGTTCCCGTTCGTCGAAACGGACCCGAATGGACAAGTTGCGACCGGGGTTTTCTTCATGCAGGATGCTTCGGCATCAGCTTCGTCAGCCGCCAAGGCCCGATCACACATGTTTGTAGTGCGGCCATCGGTACGGCCTAGCACGGCTCGCTGGCGAAAGAAGTAGCGGAAAATCATCGCTAAACAAAAGGTCGCGGCTCAACGGTCGCGCCTTTTTTATTTTGCGTGGGATGGGTCCACGGCTTGGCCGTTGTTCGTGGTGATGGTTGGCTTGAGATGATTACGGCTCTGGGACAAAGGGTATCGGCGTCGTAGCGCTGGACGGGAGTGGGCGGAGCGCGCTCTCGACAACCGGCGGGACGCCGGCGCTACTCTCAGCCTTGGGACATGCTTACGTTCGCGACTGCCGGGCGGCGCGATCGGATCCAAGCGATGACGCGGTAGAGCATTAACACTCCAAGCACGGATGCGTATTCCAGCGGCGTCTTCAGGTCGGCTTTGACCAGCCAGATGTAGTGGATCACGCCGGCGGCGGCGCTGAAGTAGATGAGGCGGTGCAGGACCTGCCAGCGCTTGCCGCCTAACTTTCGGATCGACCACTTGGTCGAGGTCAGGGCGAGCGGAATCATCAGGGCGAAGGCCGTCATTCCGGCGGTGATGAACCGGCGCTTGGCGATGTCGGCCAGCATTGCGTGGACATCGAAAAATTTGTCGAGCCAGACGTAAGTCATCAAATGCAGCGTGCCGTAGAAGAAAGCGAACAGGCCGAGCATGCGGCGAAGGTTGATGAGCCAATATTGGCGTGTCAGCTTCCGCAGCGGCGTGATGGAGAGCGTGATCAGCAGAAACGTCAGCGTGCAGTCGCCGGTGCTGTGGGTGATCTTCTCAATGGGATTCGCGCCCAGTCCAGCGTGAAAGGCTCTCCACACGAGCCAAGCCAGCGGGGAGAGGGAGGCCAGGAAAACTGCCGGTTTGAGATAGCGAAGCATGTATTCAGTACCTAGTACTCGGTACTCAGCATTTCGACCAGCCTGGCTACTCATTGTGGCGACCACAGATGGAAAACCGAAATGACTCAACGCCGAATGCCAGCTGCTGAGCGCCTAGAAGTTCTTCTTCAAGTCCATGCCGCTGTAAAGGCTGGCGACCTGATCATATCCGTTGAACATCAGGGTAGGGCGCTTTGAGAATTCGCCGAGCCTGCGTTCTTTGGCTTGACTCCAGCGCGGGTGGTCCACATTCGGATTCACGTTGGAATAGAAACCGTACTCCATGGGGGCGGAAATATTCCAGGTATTCAGCGGCTGTTTGTCGGTGAAGCGAATGTGCACGATCGCTTTGGCGCTTTTGAAACCATACTTCCAAGGCACGATGATGCGGATCGGCGCGCCGTCCTGATTGGGAAGGTCCTCGCCATACATGCCGAAGCAGAGCAGCGCCAGGGGATGCATGGCTTCGTCCATGCGCAGGCCCTCTACGTACGGCCACTCGAGCACATTTCGCTGCTGGCCGGGCATCTGGGTTTTATCGAGAATCGTAGTGAACTCGACAAACTTCGCTTTGCTGGTCGGATTCACGCGCTTGATGACTTCGCTCAATGAGAAGCCGACCCAGGGGACGACAATGGACCAACCTTCCACGCAGCGGTGACGGTAGATGCGCTCCTCGGGAGGGGCCATCTTGATAATCGCGTCCACATCGAGTTCCTGCTTCTTGTCGACCAGGCCATCGATCTTCACTTTCCACGGGCGCGTGCGGAACTTCTGGGCGAGTTTGGCGGGCTCGTCTTTCTCGGTGGAGAACTCGTAATAGTTGTTGTAGTTGGTGACGTCTTTGTAGGGAGTCACAGTCTCGGTCGTACTTAGAGGACTCTTCTGGATGCCGTTAATCTTGTTTCCTGCAAGAGCCGTGGCCGAGGGCGAGATGATCTCGCGGAGTCCAATGCCTGTTGCTGCCGCGGCACCGGCGAGCGCTGCGCCGGCCAGGAATTTGCGGCGGTTCAGGTATACACTCTTGGGAGTGATCTCCGACGAACGAATGTCTTCCGCTTTCTTGATGAGCATGAGAACCCCTGTCCTTTATACGTACACCCGCCACAAACGGATTTCGAGCTGTCTCTATATCTTCTCAACTGATAGGACGCTGAGGTTGGGAAAAAGTTGCAAGGACTTGAAACTCATTTCGGGCGGAGAAAGCGGCCCTCAGGGGCTAAGCAGTTTGCTGAAAACTTCGCCGGGAACCTCAGGGGCTTAAAGTCCTAACACACAAAGAAGCGCTTTATCGCAGCGGTGGTGCACGCGCTTGTAGTTCCTCCGCAACCTCTGGGGCCGTGCCCTTCCTAAATCATTTATGGCGTTGGAATGCGGAGAAACGGAGACTTTCGCCTAACCCAACACTTCCCTCACCTTGCGCGAGAGGTTCTGGAGGGTGAAGGGCTTCTGGAGGAAAGCGGCGCCGCGCTCGATGGTACCTTCATTGATGATCGCATCTTCGGTATAGCCGGAGAGATAAAGGACCTTGGTGCCGGGACGCGTCTGCACCAGTTGCTTGACCAGTTCGCGGCCACCCATGCCAGGCATGACCACGTCGGTGATCACGAGGTTGATTTTTCCTTCATGTCGGGCAGCTGCGGCCATGCCGGCCTCGCCATTTTCAGCTTCCACCACGCGGTAGCCTTTCGCGGCGAGCGTGTCGCGCACTAGCTGACGGACGGAGTCTTCGTCTTCCACCAGCAACACGGTCTCGGTGCCTCCCATGGCAGCGTGCGCCACTGGAGCCGCATGCTTCTCGGCAACGCCTTCGACGCGAGGCAGATAGATGTGGAAGGTGGTGCCGCGATGTTCTTCGCTTTGCACCATGACATAGCCCCCGCTCTGCTTGACGATCCCGTAGACCGTGGAGAGGCCGAGGCCAGTGCCCTTACCTTTCTCTTTGGTCGTAAAAAATGGCTCGAAGATTCGCGACTGCGTCTCCTTATCCATGCCCATGCCTGTATCGCGAACCGAGAGTATGACGTAATGGCCGGGACGGATGAAGGTCTGGCCGCGCCGATGATTCTCATCGACATCGATATTGCGCGTCTCGATCGTGAGTTTTCCGCCACGGGTCATGGCGTCCTTGGCATTCACGACCAGATTCATCAGGACCTGTTCCAGTTGTCCGGCGTCGGCCCGGGTATGAACCGCATCGGGTGTGAGGCTGGTGGTGAGCTCCACGTTTTCGCCAATCAGTGGTCGCAGCAGCCGCTCCATATCGAGCACGATGGCATTGATATCGACGACTTTGAGTTCCAGCAGCTGCTTGCGGCTGAAAGCCAGCAGTTGACGGGTCAAAGTTGTGGCGCGGTCCGCGGCCAACTGAATGGCGCGTCCCTTCTCGTGCAGGCGATGATCCAGCGGGAGTTCCGCGAGAATCACTTCCGCATAACCGCTGATCACCATGAGCAGGTTGTTAAAGTCGTGGGCCACTCCGCCGGCGAGACGTCCTACGGCCTCCATCTTCTGTGCTTGGCGTAACTGGTCTTCTAGCACGCGGCGGTCGGTGACGTCTTCGGCAATCGCCTCCAGCACGTCGGCCGGCTCGTCGGCACTGCTCACAGCGCGCCCACTGATCCGCACGGTGATGGCGCTGCCATCCTTGCGCTTCCACTTCACTTCGATTCCATCCAGCCGTCCGGAGTGGCGGAACTCTTCGATCAGGCGCGCGTGCTCCTCCGAGTGCGCAAATACATCTTTCTCAGGATCGAGGAGCAGCACTTCCTCCGCGGATCCGTAGCCAAGCATGGTGATCAGTGCCGGGTTGACGTCCAGGAATCTTCCTTCCAGACTGGAGCGGTAAATCCCATAGACTGAACTCTGCACTAGAGAGCGGTAGCGTGCTTCGGAGCGTCGGAGGGCGTGTTCGTTGCGCTTGATCTCGACAGCGCTCGCCAGTTGCCGCGCCACGAAAGTCAGAATCTCCTTGTCGCGCTCGCCATAGCGAATGTTCTTCGAGTACGTCTGCACCACCAGTGCACCGAAGGTATGGTTGTTGACTTTGAGCGGAACGCCCATCCAGTCGAGGGAACGCGATCCATTGCGCGCCACTTCGCCGCGGTCTTCCATGGCCTGCAGCACTTCTGGGGTGGCCAGCAGTGGCTGTCCGGCACGTATCAGATAGTCGGTCAGGCCATGGCCCAACTTTTTCGGAGACGGTGCGGAGTCCTGCTCATCGACGAAATAGGGAAAGCTCAGCAGTTCGGTAGAGGGATCATAGAGCGCGATGTAGAAGTTCCGCGCATACATCAACTCGTCAACGATGCCGTGCACAGCGGCGAAAAACTGTTGCAGGTCGTGGGCACTGCTGCTCTTTTCGGCTACGCGGTAGAGTGCAGAACTGAGCGCCTCGACCCGCTTGCGATCGGAAATGTCGTGGTAGCCTGCATAGAAGCCTGCCATCTTACCGTCGAGCAGTAAAGGCGCACAGGAAACCGAAACATCGAGCAAGATTCCATCTTTCTTTCTGCGCCGCGTTTCCAGGGTGATGCGTTCGCCTCGGGCGAGGGACTCTGTCACCCATCGGGATTCCGCCAGCCGGTCCGGAGGCACCACGAGATTTTCTAGCGGCTGTCCTACAACCTCGGCCGTTTGATAGTCGAACATGCGCACGAAGGTCTCGTTCGCCCAGAGCACACGATGGTCGGTATCTGCAATGCTCAATCCGTCGGGCGAGGCCTGAAACATCTGTTCCAAGAACTGCAGCCGGGTCGCGGCGCTCGTTGGATTGTTCGCCGAGGGATCGGAGATCGGAGGCAGCGGACAGGAGTGTGTGGAACACGATCCGTTCGCGGGAGCAGCGGCGTTCTCGGGCGGCACGAACGCAGGAGGGACTCCGCTCTCCAGGGCCTTCTTCAGGCGACTGGCGCGCGAACGATCCGTTCGTCCTAATTGGGTGACACGTTCACCCATCCGCGGATTTCCCCTCGATATACGCAGTCCAAGGACATGGTAGAACGCTGAGTACCGGGTCGAAAGTTACCGGCGTAATCCGGAAATGAGACGTCCCAAACCGGGCCGATTTCACGTTTTCTTGCTCGTACGCGAGGGTTACTTTAGTGAGTCACCGATGTAGCTTGGCCCCATCTGCCGTGGCACAATGGCCCCAACTGATCTCACGCACGTAGAACCTGGAACCTCAGCAAGTGCAGCCCGGTGCGGGGGAAACCCTTGGCGAGAGGAGTTTGCGGATGAACCGTTTTGGGGCGGGCTCTGTCTGTTTTCCTGCGCGTGTTGCGTTTTGTTTGCTTTTCACCTTTCTCATCGCGATCTCTTCAGCTTCGGCGGAGACGCCTGGCGTCACCGAAAACAGCATTCTGATTGGATCGTGCTCCGCGCTGGATGGTCCGGTGAGTTTCCTGGGCCGGCAGACCGTCATGGGCGCCTCAGCTTACCTCCACATGATCAACGATGAGAGCGGCGTGTTTGGCCGCAAGATTCAGCTGCAGGCTTTTGATGACAGCTACGATCCCGACAAGGCTCCGGCGTGCTTCAAGCGCATGACCAAAGAGGGAGTCTTCGCGTTGGGATTTTTTGTGGGCACGCCCACCGCAAAAGTGTACGTACCCCTGGCACAAGAGGAAAAGATCCCGGTGGTGGGATTGTTCACCGGCGCGCAGATGCTTTACGAACCACTGAAGCATGAGGTGATCAACGTTCGCGCGTCGTATTACGACGAAACGCGCGAGCAGGTGGACAAGCTTTGGGAACAGAATATCCGTAAGATCGGCGTGATTTACCAGGACGATCCTTTTGGCAAGACCGTGCTGGACGGCGTGAAACTGGCTTTGCAAAAACATAACGCGGTTCCGGTTGCGACGGGCACCTTCACGCGCGGCAGTGTGGAAATCGAAGCGGGACTGAGACAGGTAATAGCCGCGCGTCCTCAGGCGGTCGTGATGGTAGGACCTTACGCGTCGGCAGCCGCGATCGTGAAGCAGGCTCACGCAGCCGGCTGGCGACCGCAGTTTCTTACAGTGTCTTTCGTCGGCACCGAAAAATTCATCCAGGAAGCCGGAGCCGATGCGGAAGGTACGATTATCACCCAGGTGATGCCTCCCTATGACCGCACCGACTACGCAACAGTTGCGATGTACCGCAAATGCCTGACGAAATATTCTCCCGGCGAACCTCCCACCTTTACGAGCCTCGAAGGCTTTGTAGACGCGATGGTGGTGGTCGAAGGACTAAAGCGGGCGGGAAAAGATGTGACGCGGGAAAAGTTCATCGCGGCGATCGAGTCGATTCACGAGATGAATGCTGGTCTGGGACCGCGGCTCGTTCTGAACTACAGCGCCACTGACCACAAGGGATTCGACAGCGTCTATCCGACGATCGTGAAGGGTGGGCAACCTGTGCTGCTGACGGACTGGTCGTCTGTGGGCAAATGAGCAGAAGATCCGTGACGCGGCTTTCTTGATCACGCTACAAGTGCGCAGGCAGACACACATCTGCCTGCGAGTTATATCAACCCACGGCACGGCGAAAAGTCTCGCTGAGCGTCGGCCGCACCCTGCAGCAGTGCGTTTCCTGTGCTGCCGATGCATCTCTCGCTGATCCCTCCGCATCGAATGAATTAACCAGGCAGTTAATTCGTAAAGATTCGTCAATGGGTCGGAGGTGACCTTTATGACTGCAACAAGAAAGAGTGCAATCGGGAGGCTGGTGGGTACAGTTTTGGCGGTGGGGCTGATGGGCGCAATGCTCGTGGCTCAGACGCCGGCGGCGACCCGCTACGACAATCAAATTCAGACAACGGTGACGCAGAAACTGGCGTCCAAGAACCAGTTCAGCAACGTAAAGGCGAGCGTGGAAGAAGGGATCGTAACCCTGACGGGCACCGTCGATCTCTATCAGAGCAAGCTGGACGCCGCGAAACTGGCGCGCAAGACTGCGAAGGCGCAGGGTGTGCGCGACTTGCTGACCGTAGCAGGACCGAATGTGCCGGACGCGCAACTTGAGCAGAAACTGGCCAAGAAGCTGCGGTACGTTCGCGTAGGCTATGACAACACATTCGATTACTTCGCGCTGGGAGTGAGGGATGGAGTAGTCACAGTCGAGGGGCAGGATCGGACCGGCGTTGGCCGCGATGAAGCACTCTTTGACATAGCGAACATGCCCGGTGTGAAGGACGTGATCGACAATGTTTCGGTCGAGCCGGTTTCGCAGTTCGATGACGGGCTGCGCTTGCGGGCGATGCGCGCGATCTATGGTGACAACGTGTTGAGCAAGTATGCGATGGATCCTGCGCGACCGATTCGGATCATCGTGACTAACGGGCACGTGACGCTCTACGGCTCGGTCGACAGCTCGATGGACAAGACGATCGCTGGACTCAAAGCCAACCAGCTCTTCGGCGCTTTCAGCGTGGACAACAAGCTGCAGGTCGAAAAGAAGACGGGCCAGCAGGGCTCATAAAGGCTGATGTAGCGGTGACGGAGAGGGCGCGGCGAGGAGCCGCGCCCTTTCTCATTTCGGCGGCGTGTGCTCGAAGGGCAGCTTGGTGTAGCGCTCCTTCTCCACTTCAATGATCAGAGCGACTCGCCCGTCTGGATTGCGCATCGGGAAGGGCTTCCCGGTGTACTTGTGTGAGATGGGATCCATCGTCTTCAGGTCGGGATCAGAGCGACGCTCCACGACGCGGCCGCGGATCTGGACCTCTTCGTAGGGATTGGTGAAGTCGACGATCGACAACGCTACTCGCGGATCGCGACGCGTGTTCTTGGCCTTGAGCGACCCTTCGCCAGTGCAGATGATGAGGTGCTCGCCATCGCGGCCAATCCAGACCGGAACCGATTGCGGAGAACCGTCGGGCATGAGCGTGGCGAGGTGGGCGAAGTTCGGACGATCGATGAGTTGCTTCACTTCCGGTGAGAGAGGGGTGGGCATGGTTCCTCCTAGTCGTTTAAGGCAGGCGGTTGATGAGCGACGCGACGTAGCCTGCGCCGAATCCGTTGTCGATGTTGACCACGCTGACGTTTGAGGCGCATGAGTTGAGCATGCCGAGGAGCGCGGCGAGTCCTTTGAACGATGCGCCGTAGCCGATGCTGGTGGGCACGGCGATCACAGGGACGCCGACGAGGCCTCCGACGACGCTCGGCAGCGCGCCTTCCATGCCCGCGCAGACGATCACCACCCGGGCCCGGGTGAGGGCTTCGCGATTGGCTAGCAGGCGGTGAATGCCGGCAACTCCGACGTCGTAGAAATGTTCGACCTCGTTGCCCATGAGTTCAGCGGTAACGACAGCCTCCTCGGCGACGGGAATATCGCTGGTTCCGGCCGAGACCACGGCGATGATGCCCTTGCCGTATTTCGTGGGATCGCGCTGCAGGACAATGGCGCGGGCGAGGTCGCGATATTCGGCGGCGCGAACCTTCTTCTTTACCGCGGCGAATTGCTTTTCGTTGGCGCGCGTGGCGAGGATGTTGCCCCCGTGTTTGGCGAGGCGAGCGAAGATTCCAGCGACCTGCGCCGGAGTCTTGCCTTCTCCGAGGATGATCTCAGGCATTCCATTTCGCAGGGCACGGTGATGGTCGACTTTGGCGAAGCCAAGATCTTCGAAGGGCAAGTGGCGGAGGCGAGCGACGGCATCGTCGGGCGTTAGCTTGCCCTTGCGGACCTGCTCGAAAAGCTGGCGGATGGATTCGGCGTTCAAGAAGCACTCAGCATTCAGCGTTCGGCGCTCGGCATTCGGCATTTAGCTGCGCGGAGGTTAGATTAGCACTTTGAGGGCACTGAGTTCAGGCGTGGGTGGCGCGCGACTTCGAGTTAGAGACCGTGCGGAGTTTGGCGATGACGGCCGCGCAGACTTTGCGGGCCAGTCCGGGCTCATCGAGGTGAGCGAGGAACAGGCGGCGCAGGCTACTGGGCGCGACCTTGCCGGTGAGGTAGGCGTCGTAGATCTGGCTTCCGATGCGGTAGCCGAGGTCTTTGGCGGCTGACTCACCCCTGCTCATTTCGGCACGAATCGCCGCATGGGCTGCCTTTTCGCACGCGGCACGTGACGGCAACGATGAGTCGTCGGGAACTGCCCGGGAAGGATCAAGTACCCGCGAGCCGAAATAGGCGACGGCGTGTTCGATTACGCGGGCATAGAACGTGTCGATTGCGCTGCGCTCGCGTCGACCGTTTCCGTTTACGGCGCTTCCCCCTGCCGCATGTCCATTGAGCCGCTGAGGCAAACCTTGACAGGCCTGATGCAAGAAGCGCGTGGCATCTTCGGCTGCGTGGATCATTTGAAATTCGCGCAGGTAGAACGCGTTCACCTGTGGTAGATAAGCGCTGCCGTGCTCCTCGACGGTGGCCAGCATCGATTCGCGTTCCTCCTCGGCAATGCCCTTGCGAGACAGCAGGCGGCGCAACATGGCGTCGGACGGGCCGCCATAGACTTCCGGCAGCATGTCGACCAGGAATTTCGGTTGCGTGCCGTTGTGCGGCGAGTAGCGGTTGATTTCGAGGAAGCGCGCCAGGCTGTCAATCAGGTTGTAAATGGTCGGAGCGAAGTCGGGACCGTCGTCGCAACGGCTCCACTGGTCGAGAAACAGGCGATAGCTTTCATATTTTTCGAGTGGCGTGGCGTTGAAGACACACAGCACGGCGTCATTGACGCGGACACCTTCCACTTTGTCGATACGCTCTCCTGCCGCGCGCCAGTAGAGAGCGTCAATGTTCTGCAATACGGTAAGGACTTTTGCGCTGGGGATCTGGTCACGCAGCGCGCTGGGCAAATGGCCGGGAGCGAGATGCGACTCGCCGAACAGGACGAAGGTGACGGCGTCAGGATGGCGCTCGCGGATTTCTGCGATCTTGGAAGCGGCGTGGCGGTCGCGGGCGCCGATCTTGCGCAGGTCTTCGCGCGGCATGCAGTCGAGTCCGTAGACGGCTTCCGCGTGATCGCGCGCGGTGACCAGCAACTCGTGGAATGGGGTCCAATCGTATCCCCAGTCGAGGTCGAAGCGGATGCGCTGGCGGAGTTCGCTCTCGTCGATTTCGCGGCGCCACCATTCGTCGAGAATGTGCTGGTCGCGGGCGAAGATCGTTTCGACGCCGAGCACCACCGGACGGTCCCCGGCCAGTGCGCGCTGCTCGATCAGCGAGGCGGCATAGCGCTGCGCGGCAGGCAGCGCGTGGTAGTCGCCGATGAGGACGACATCGGCGGAGCGCAGGGCGCTCTGGATCTGTCGCGAATCGAGCACGGAATCGTAGCTGCGGTATGCCTCGTTGAACTCGCGAAGATATTTGCGGCGGTTATGCGAATCCTGGGCGCGGATTTCACGCTCCACTCCCTGCAGCGCGTGCAACTGGGCTGCGCTGCGGCGGGATCGGAGATTGGTGGTCGAGGACATTTGTCGTTCGCTTGACTTCTAGTCGGTTGACTCCCTATGCTCCCAACTTCGGTTAAGAATTGGTGCCGTCCCTCACGGGACTCGCTCGTTCTCACCGCTCCGACCCGGCACTTACGTGCCGGGCTATCACATGCCGTCCCTGCGGGGCTGGAGTGTAGCGATTTCGTTTTCCCGCTCCATTCCAAAGTTGCCGCGAGGCGTTTTCGCTATTCCAAAGGACAGTCGTGCCCAACCATCCACCACAAAATCTGACCATCGCTGCAACCGGGGCCAGCGGGGCCATTTTCTTGCGGCATCTTCTTCTGACCGTCGAACGCGACGCGCGCGTGGAGACGGTCAACTTCATCGCGTCTGACAGCGCGCTGCGGGTCATGGCCGAAGAGTTGGGCCTGAAGGGCCGGTCCAACCTGGTCGGCCAGATTCTCGGAGCTCCCGCCCGGAATCCCAGCGGAAGTTCTGGCAGCCGCGCTTCGCGCAAAATTCATGCTTCCAAAATTAAAGAGCAATCGAACGCTAACATCGGTGCGAACGTGGCCAGCGGTTCTTATCCCGCCGACGCCATGATCGTCATGCCATGCAGCGTGGGCACTCTGGCCCGTATCGCCAACGGCGTCGCAGCACAACTGATCGAGCGCGCGGCTGACGTTTCTCTCAAAGAGAAGCGTCCGCTCGTGCTGTGCGTGCGCGAAACGCCGCTCAATAAAATCCACATCCGCAACATGTACCGGGCCGCCGATGCCGGCGCCACTGTCTTCCCGCTGATCCCGGCCTTTTATTACAGTCCTGCTTCTTTAGATGAAATGGCGCGCGAATTTGCCTATCGCGTGCTGGCTCATCTGGGCCTTCCCCAGCCCGACGCCTTTCGCTGGAAAGGCTGAGGGATCAATCACTTGGACGCCTAGGGAAAATACCCTCTCCCCTCAGGAATATCGGCATCGGGAGGGCAGGATTTCAGTGTAGAGAGCCAAAGGTGCCGGTCCCAAGATGCCCGCCGGACATGTACGGCTGGGGGAATGTGTTCTCCTTCGCAAATCTGCCGAGATTTCCAAAGCTGCAATCGCGATTCGATGGCGTAGAATGCGGCAACTTTCCCGGGAAGGTGAATCATGTTCAGAGGATGGTGCAGGGGATTGATCCCGCTGCTGCTCCTAGCGATTGGGACGTGCGCAGCGGATGATCACAATCCCTTCGCTGGTGATGCCAAGGCGGCGAAGGCTGGAGAGTACGAATTCCGCATCAACTGCGCTCTGTGTCACGGGTTGGGTGTGCACGGCGGCGGACGTGGGCCCGACCTGACGCGGGCGGTGAAGAAGCATACGCACTCCGACGCCGACATGTTTCAGGTGATCAGCAACGGCATTCCCGGAACTGCGATGCCGGCCAACGGGACTAATGGGCAGGGGGTCGGGATGACCGACGATGAGATCTGGCAGATCATCACCTACATTCGCAGCCAGGAAGTGAAGGCTCCAGCCAGCGCGGTGGGCAGCGCGGGCCATGGGAAGGATCTATTTTACGGCGATGCGAATTGCTCGCTGTGCCACATGGTCGAGGGTAAGGGCGGGCGGCTGGGGCCGGAGTTGACGGCGGTGGGCGGGTCGCGGACGCGGGAGGCGATCATTGAGTCGGTACGCGATCCGAGCCGGAGACTGGCTTGGGGATTGACTGAGTCGACGAAAGAATTTCCGCAGGAATACGAGAGCGTTACCGTGGTGACCGCCGACGGGAAGGAAATCAAGGGCGTCACGCTGAACGAAGACAGCTTCAGCGTTCAAATGATGGACGCTAACGAGCAGATTCATCTTCTCGAGAAGAACACGCTACGGTCCTTTCAGAAGAGCCGGCAGTCAACGATGCCGAAGTACGGAGCTGACGTTTTAAGCGACAAAGATCTTGCAGACATCGTCGCTTACTTGGTCAGCGTGGGGGCGAAATGAGAGGGCCGCGGGTGGGCAACAATGTTCTCGTGGCGCGCGCGGGAAGTAGCTCTTACCGCAGAGGAAGCCGAGAAACTCCGCACAGACCCCAGAGATTCCTGGGGGTCTTCATCGTCTGCTTATTCTTCGGATTCTTCACGTCGAGGGCTCTCGCGCAGGTGACCTTCGAGCGACTGGTGAACTCCGCGAAGGAGCCCCAGAACTGGATGAGTTACTCCGGGGACTACACCGGAAAGCACTTCAGTTCCCTCGATCAGATCAACATCACCAATGCCCGAACCATGGTCGCGAAGTGGGTGTATCAGACCGGAGCGACTGGAAAGCTTGAAACCACGCCGCTGGTCGTCGACGGCATTCTGTATGCCACCGGGCAGGACGACCGCGCGTTTGCGCTCGATGCGCGCACCGCGCGGCCCATCTGGATGTACCAGCGGCAGATCCCGGGAGATATTCGTCCGTGCTGCGGGCGGGTGAATCGCGGGCTCGCAATTCTGGGGGACAAGGTTTTTATGGGCACACTGGATGCGCACGTGATCGCGCTCGACGCCAAGACCGGGGCCCTGGTGTGGGATGTGGTCGCGGCGGATTATCGCACGGGACACAGCTTCACGGTCGCGCCGCTGTCGGTGAAGGGGCTGATAGTGATCGGCATTTCTGGCGGCGAGTATGGAGTGCGCGGATTCATTGATGCTTACGACGCCGACACCGGCGCGCGCAAGTGGCGCTTCTATACGGTGCCGGGGCCGGGTGAGCCGGGACATGACAGCTGGGAAGGCGATTCGTGGAAGGTGGGCGGAGCGCCTGCGTGGAATACGGGAACGTACGACGCGGTGACGAATCAGATTTTCTGGCCGACGGGGAATCCTGCGCCGTCGAATCGGGGCGAGGGACGCGCAGGCGACAACCTGTACAGCAATTCCCTGCTGGCGTTGAATGCCGATACCGGCAAGATGAACTGGTACTTCCAGTTCACCAAGCACGACGAGCACGACTGGGACGCGACGCAGGTCCCCGTGATATTGGACGCGGGCGGCAAGCATCTGATCGCGCAGGCCAACCGCAACGGATTCTTCTACGTGCTTGATCGCACGACGGGCAAGCTTGTGTCGGCGAATGCTTACGGCAAGATTACATGGAGCGACACGAAGGATGCGGAGGGCCGGCCGGTGGCGAAGAAGGAAGCTTCGCCGACTCTTGAAGGGCACACGGTTTGCCCGGGAGCGCTGGGGACGACAAACTTCATGGCTCCGACTTACAGTCCGCAGACCGGGCTCTTTTATGTGACGGCGCGGGATCAGTGTGACATTTTCAGTACGGCTCCGCAGCCTTATGAGGCGGGGCACGCGTACTACGGGAGCGCGTATTTTCCGTCGGAGGAGGCCCGTCCTTATCTGGGATTTCTGAAGGCGATCGATCCGTCGACGGGAGAGATCAAGTGGAAGTTTGAGCATACTTCGCCGACGTGGTCGGGAGTGCTGTCGACGGCGGGCGGACTGGTGTTCACGGGCGACGCCGAAGGAAACTTCATCGCGTTCGATGCAGCGGCAGGAAAACCACTGTGGCACTTCCAGATGGGCGGGGCCGTTTACGCTGCGCCGATGGCATTTGCGGTGGACGGGAAGGAATATGTGGCGATCGCGGCCGGAAGCGCGGTGTACGCGTTCGGGCTGCCATAGTTAATTGACCAATTGAGTGGACTATGGTCTAATATATGAGTCATGAGAGAAATAGCTATCTCCGAGTTCAAAGCCAAGTGTTTGGCAATCCTCGATGAGGTGCAGAAAACCAAACAGCCGATCCGGGTGACGCGTCGCGGGCGTCCCATCGCAGAGGTCGCCCCTCCCGCGCCGACCAATAACCGCGATTGGATCGGTTCGATGAAGGAGATGAAGATTCTTGGTGACATCATTTCTCCCGCAAACGATGAAGATGATTGGGAGGTCCTGCGAGATTGAAACTTCTGCTGGACACTCACATTTGGTTGTGGAGTCTCCGCCAGACTGATCGGCTGGGCGCGAGGGTACGCAGAGAACTGCGGGACTTGCAAAACGAGCTTTGGCTATCCCCCATCAGCACGTGGGAGGCGCTTATTCTCCATCAGAAAGGTCGAGTGTACTTGGCGCATGACTTGGATCGGTGGCTGGTGGAAGCAACTGGGCCCTTCCGGCAGGCTCCTCTGACCCACGAAATGGTCGCAGCGGCACGCCGCCTTCCGTTGCCGCAGCGCGATCCAGCCGACAGATTTCTCGCAGCTACCGCCAAGGTACTCAATTTGACGCTGGTCACGGCAGATGCCAGCTTGTTGGGGCTGGGCGAAATTGCCACTCTCGCCAATCGTTAACGCGGCTCACAGTCTCCTGTTGCTTTCCCTGATACCCACTTTCGGGTCTTCCTAAAGTCGATAGGACAGCACCCACTTTCGTGCCCACTTTCGTGCCGGTTGACGCACAGGGCGGTTTCGTACTATTGTCCGAATTACACCGGAAAGGAGGTGGTCGGATGACAAGTTCTGAAGGCAGTAGTTGGGGTTATCAAAGACCAGGTGAGGTGGCTGAGACTTAGAGCGGTTGCTCTAAGCGGGGCTTCAGGCGCAGACAAGAAACGCGCGCCCGGAGCTACAGCCCGCACACTACCGGTGAGGTAAGGATTCAATTCCGCCTGGCGCAGGTCGGTCAGGAATCGTCGATTCGACGAACCCGGAGTTGCCGTAGAGGCCACGTTAGAGTGACCACCTCTTGGTCAATCCCAAACAGTCCACCGGGCAGCCCGCAAGCCTTGTTTGAATAGACAAGTGCTTGCGGGCTGTTCTATTTTTCGCGGCTCCCGTCGCGAATGCAGTTGCTACGCCCGCGGTTTCTTCTTGGGAACACCCTTTGTGTGGCAGTCAACGCACTTCACCGTGTGGACATTGTGGGGACTCTTCGTGGACTTGAAAGTCGTATCCATGGTTTCGACGTTGAGGCCGCAGTTCGACAGTTGCGGATGGCAGGTTGTGCACGATGCTCGCGTCTTCTGGCCGTGTTTTTCGTGGCAGGCGAAACAACTGAGGCCTTCGTGGACTCCGGTGGGCGTGCGGTCGTCGCCGGAGCCGATTTGGCTGCTGGCCTCCGGGGCGTGGCACTGGTAGCAGAGAGCCTGACGCTGGTCAGGGCTGATCTTGACCCGGCGGGCGCGTTCGTACACCTGTGGGAGCGGTAAGCGGCCGAGCGATATATAGTCCTGCTCGCGACGATCAAATAATGCCAGCGACGGCCTCGAGACTTCCTCGCGAGGGCCCGCGTCATCCGCCTTGACCGCGGGGCGCGCGAGGGGTGCACCGTGACGATGCATCTGATGGCACGCCAGGCACGGGATCGCGGGTTGCTCCGCGAGTTTCGGATCCAGGAGTCTCCACGGACCTTTCGTATCCACAGGAGTGACCAAGTCGCGGACGCTGCCTTCGAAGTGCATTGCGTGACAACGCAGGCAGTCGTCCATCAAGAGGCGGCGCCGGTTGTGATCTTTGTCGAGGAAGATGCGCGAATAGGTGGCGCCGTGCGGGCCGGCTGACCAATCTGCGGATTCCTGACGGTGACACTTGGCGCAACGCGCACTGATTTTGAGTACGTCCTCGGTTTTCAGGCGAACTTGTTCGGGGACTTGGCCACGCAGATGCGCGGCTAATTGACGGATATTTTTCAAATGAAAGCCGGCGTCGAGGGTGAGGACATCGCCGTGACACTCGGAGCACGGGATGTTGCGATGAGCCGATTCGTGCCAGTCGCGGTAAGGCTGCCAGATTTCGTGGCATCGGGCGCAGGATCGTCCGCCGGAGTAACTGTAGTAGAGGCTGGCGCCGGGCAGGAACAGGATCACGAACAAGGCGATCATCAGGGGCGCAACGACGCGAAGGCGAAGGAATCTGCGGACCGTCATAGCGCACATTCCTTGTGGCAAGCGCTAAGAGCGGCCATGAGTGCCCTTCCACGATCTCACCAGATTGTCGGAGGCGTAATACGCGATCGCCATGATGGTGAGGACGGGATTGAACCCGCCATTTGTGACGTGGACGCTGCCGTCGATGACGTAGAGGTTGTCAACGTCATGGATGCGGCAGTGTTTGTCGACGACGGAAGTCTGAGGGTCGTTGCCCATGCGGCAAGTCCCGGCCTGGTGCTGGCCTCCGCTCGGGCCGTCTCGGGAAATCCAGTTGAAGGGGATGGTCGTGGTAGCGCCGGCTTCCTTCAACCACGCCTCGGCTTTCGAGGATAGGAACTTCGTTCCGAGCAGATCGTTGTCGTGGCGGTGGCCGGAGAGTCGGACCACAGGAATGCCCCAGGCATCTTTCACCGTCGGATCGACTTGCACTCGGGCTTCGAAGACCGGCATCTCCTGCACTGGACCCATGACAAAAATGCTGCGCCGGTAATAAAGGCGCATGAAGTCCTTATGTGCAGGGCCCCAGCGCGGGACCCCGGGGGCGCGTAGTCCAGCGAACTGATAGGGCAGACGAATGAACTCATTTGCGAGAAGACCGCCGCCAATGAATCCTGGATTACCGTGGTTGTAGTCGCAGAGCGCGATCGAAGCGCCGGGGCCAAGGTCGTCGTACGTTTCCTGTTCGAACAGGCCCGCGGCTCCGGTGTATGCGTGTCCCTGCAAGTTTCTTCCCACCCAGTCGTAGCGATTGCCCAGGCCGTTGGGGAACAGACGGCTCTTGGAGTTCAACAGCAGACGCGCTGACTCTGTGGCCGAGCAGGAGACAACCACGAGATCTGCGGTCTGTTCCTGCAGCCGTCCGTTGGAATCAAAGTAAGCGACCCCGGTGGCGCGGCCACGGTCGTCGGTGAGGACTTCTTTCGCGATGCATTCGGAGCGCAGTTCGCAGTTACCGGTCTTGAGCGCCTTCGGAATGACCGTATTCTGAGTGCCGCACTTGGCGTCGACCTCGCAGGCGAAACCCACGCACCAGCGACAGCGCATACAGGCGCCGCGTCCGTTGTAGGGAACGGAGTTTCGCAGCGTGGGAAGGTCGAACGGGTGCAGGCCAAGGCGCTCGGCGGCAGGCTTAAGAATCTGATGTTCGCGGTTGGGCGGCAGCGGAGGCATGGGCAGGAGACGGCGGCGCGGGGCGCGAAAGATGTTGTTCGAGTCGTCGCCCGAGACTCCAATTTCCCACTCCGCTTTTTCGTAGCAGGGCTCGAGGTCCGCGTAGCTGATGGGCCAGTCCTCGAGGGTGCTGCCGGCAACCGCTCCATAGGTCGAACGCAGGCGGAAATCTTTTTCCAGAAAGCGCCATGCCATCGCCCCGTAGCTGAGCGTGCCACCGCCGACACAGGCGGCATTGTTGCTGTAGGCGCCTTGGTTCGAGCGGACGATGTGTCCCGTGCCTTTGGCGTCGACGGAAACGCGCGGGTTGCGTTGCTCGTCGGGGCCAAAGGAGTTTCCCAGGACGCAGGTGCGCTGGTTGCGCAGGTCGTCTTTGCGATCATCGTAGGAGCTGTACCATTTGCCGCGTTCCAACAGGACCACGCTGAGGCCGGCCTCGGCAAGCTCTTTGGCGACGATGCCGCCTCCCGCGCCGCCACCAACCACAATCGCGTTTACATGATTGAGAGACATTCTGTTGATTACATCGCGCTACAGCTTGGTGAGGTCATAGCGCAAACGTCCGCGAATCGGAGGATATGGAAGGCCCAGCATCTTCCAACTCGCTCCATCGCGATTGCCTCCGTGCCGGGGATCGCCATAGTAGCCCTGCATGATGTGATCGACTACGAGACCGAAAAACTCCGATGAGGAAGCCTGCTTCCAGATCGCACTTGGGACTTGGCCGCTTTCCAGGCGATGGAGCACGTCGATCTGTTGTTGAGCACCCAGATCAACGAACACCTTGCCGTAGATCAAGCGACTACTTCCGTCGATCGCGACGATTCCTTGTCGGTAAGTTTGCTGCAGATTCTGGAATGGGCCGCAGAGTTGACGGTCGATGTAATTGACGACACCAGCCCATGCGGCGCCTGGATCCTGGTCGGGTGGAATGATCTGGTCGCTGATCGCGGCGAGAGTCCGGGCTTCATCGAAGGTTAGGAATCGCCACGGAGTTCCGTTCGCACTGCAAGCCACGCCCGCTCCTGCTGCCGCGACAAGCGCAGCCTGCAGGAAGGCACGCCGATTCAATTTGAGGCTGGCTTCCACTTTCCGTTTGTTACATGCAGGGGCGGCGAAGTCTGTGATCAGCATCACGAGGGAGTGTGGGCCGCTCTATTCGCTGGAATCGTGGGCAGCAGCGGGATTCCCGAGCCATCAAGTGGAGTATGATTCCCTGCCATGGCGACGATTGATCCTGAGCAGGAACGGCTGCGGTTGGTGGAGTTCTACTCTCTGCAGATGGACGGAGAGCTGGAAAAGGTCGCCGGCCAAGCGGCTGAACTCACCGATACTGCGCGGGAAGTGCTGCGAGCCGAACTCAGTCGCAGGGGCCTCAGTACTGCGCCACTCGAACGCGCACTCGTCCCGCCTCCCATTCCGGTCAAACCTCCGCCCCCGACGCCTCGGGTCAAGACCCCGTCGGCGGAATTGCCGGCATGGCTCGACGCTGACCTCTCTCTGCGGGAACTGGTGACGCTTCGCAAGTTCAGAGACATGCCCGAGGCGTTGCTGGCGAAAGGATGTCTCGAATCGGCTGGGATCGAGTCCTGTCTCGTGGATGACAACATGGTGCGTCTGGATTGGTTCTGGTCAAATCTGGTCGGAGGCATCAAGCTGCAGGTGGATCCGAAGGATATCGAGGCTGCTAACGAGATTCTGGATCAACCTATTCCAGATGGATTCGATGTGGCGGGTGTCGGTGAATATCAGCAGCCACATTGCCCAAGGTGCGAGTCGCTGGATGTGAACTTTCAAGAAGTATTGCCCGCCGCATTCGTCAGCGCTTATCTCAGCGTGCCAATTCCGTTTCACCGCCGGGCGTGGAGATGTCATTCCTGTGATGCGGAATGGGAAGATGACGGAGTCGACGCCGCAGAGACCGATCCCTAAATCTAGAACGGTCCATCCAAATCCCTAAATGGCTGCCAAATGCGCTTCGAGTTGGGCGTAAAATCCGGGGAGAGAACTCTGGAGGAAGTCATGAAAGCCGTTTTCATTTTGATGCTCTTAACGTTATCCGCATTCGCTCAGCAGGAAGCACCTGTGGCAGCAGCCTGTGGTCCGAAGGATGTCAAGTTCGAAGCGAAGCTGGACGACTCCCAGCACACGCTCGCGCAACCTGAGTCGGGGAAGGCGCTGGTGTATTTCATTCAGGACATCGGCGTGGTGAACTGTATCGGCAGTTGCATGACAACCCGGATTGGGCTGGACGGAGCTTGGGTGGGCGCCAATCAACACAATTCCTATTTCTCGGTGTCGGTGGAACCGGGTGAGCACCATGTGTGCGCCAGTCCGCAATCGCGACTTTTGCCGAAACCGTCTGCAAAGTACGCGGGGGTGCTGGTGGCTCTCAGACATTTCACAGCAGAGGCGGGGAAGGTTTATTACTTCCGCATGCGATCTTTCGGAGCACCCAACCAGGAGATATTCGATTTGGATCCGGTCGACGCCGACCAGGCCAAGTATCTGGTGGCTTATTATCCCCTGAGCGTTTCGCGCCCCAAGCCGTGATGCGCGGCAGGGTATTTTCTATCGAATGCCTAACGCGGCGAATCCTTTGCGGATTACGTCCTGCGTGTCTTCGGCGAGGTGGAGTTGCGGCAGTTCATCGCGAGTGAACCAGCGGACTTCTGCAGCGTCGCTGGCGGCTGCGAGTTCGCCGCCAACCTTGCGGCAGAGGAAATCAATCAATACGTAGTGATACTGCACGCGTTTTTCGGCGTTGCGCAGGATCCGGTCGTAGACACCGAGTAGGTCTCCGGGCTCAACGATGAGTCCGGTTTCTTCGCGGGCCTCGCGGATGGCGGCTTCGCGGACGAGTTCGCCGACTTCGAGGACGCCTCCTGGGATGGACCACTGCGCTTGCAGCGGCGGGTGAGCGCGCTTGACGAGGAGGACGCGGGAGTCTTCGATGATGATGGCACCGACTCCGACTAGTGGGATTTCGGGGAACTCGCGTTGCATGGTTCAAGCATTCTAAAGCGAATCCAAAGGTGTCGCGACCGCGAACACCAGCCGAGCTTCGCTCGGCGGACGGGCGAAGGCGCCCGTCCCCACACAAACTCCGTCCCGACATAGACCCCCGTCCGACTTGCGGACTCGCTGCTGTGGTTAAATAGCGTTCTCTATGGCGCTGGAAGAATATAAACGGAAACGGCGGTTTGAGGAGACACCCGAGCCTCCGCCGAAAGTGGAGACGAAGGCGGGGAACCGGTTTGTCGTGCAGATGCACGATGCCACGCGGCTGCATTACGACTTCCGGCTGGAGATGGAGGGCGTGCTGAAATCGTGGGCGGTGCCGAAGGGTCCCTCGCTCGATCCGGCGGACAAGCGGCTGGCGATGCACGTGGAGGATCATCCCGTTTCGTATTTCGATTTCGAGGGCAACATTCCGGAGAACAATTACGGCGCCGGAACCGTGATCGTGTGGGATGTGGGCACGTGGCAACCGCTTTCGCCGGTTGCGGTGAATGGGAAGTATCCGCCCGGCACAGAAGCGGAAGCGGCGGCCATGCTCGCCAAGGGAGATCTGAAGTTTCGTTTGAACGGGAAGCGGCTGAAGGGGGACTTCGCGCTGGTCAAGATGCGGGGGCGCCGTCCGGGGAGCAAGGGGAACGAGTGGTTGATGATCAAGAAGCACGACGATCACGTGGTGGATGGATACGACATCGCGGCGATCGACACTTCTGTGCTGAGCGGGCGGACCCTGGAACAGGTTGCGGGCGACGCGGGATCGGCGGAGTGGAAGGGCCGTCCGACAGGCCGCGGGAGGCTCAAAGCGGCGTGGCTGGCGGATGCTGTCGCGAAGCTTGATAAGAAGAAGAAAGCAGAGCTAACCACCGAGGACGCAGAGAAGACTGGTAAAGCAAGAACCGCTCGCGCCAAGAAAACCGTGTCTACTCAGAAGACGGCTCCTCCACCTGAACCAAAAGAAACAAAATCCTCTGTGCCCTCTGTGTCCTCTGTGGTTCAAGCTTCAGCACAGCCGGTGAAGCGGCCGATGCCGACGAAGATTCATCCCATGCTGGCGGAATCAGTAGAGAAGCCGTTTGACGGGGCGGAGTGGCTGTTCGAGATCAAGTGGGATGGATACCGCGCGATCGCGTTTATCGATGGCGGCAAGGCGCGTCTGGTGTCGCGGAATCAGAATGATCTGACGCCTCGCTATCCCGAGTTGAAGGACATGGCCAAGTTCATCCATGCAAAGACTGCAATTCTGGATGGCGAAGTGGTTGCGCTGGATGAAGAGGGGAAGGCGTCTTTCAGTTTGATGCAGCAGCGGACGGGATTTCGTCCCGGTGGGAAACGCGCGGTGGGGGATTCCAATGTGCCGGTGCTCTATTACGCCTTCGACCTGCTGTATCTCGATGGCTATGACTGGCGGCGCGTGCCACTGGAAGAGCGCAAGCGGAAACTGGCATCGTTGCTGGTGGCAGGAGATGTCTTACGGTACTCCGACCATTATGAAGAGCGCGGCAAGGCGCTGTTTGAGATGGCACAGAAGACGGGACTGGAGGGTATCGTTGCCAAGAAGCGCTCCAGTTTCTACGAAGAACGCCGCAGCCGCGAGTGGCTCAAAATCAAAATTCGTAAGCGGATCGAGTGCGTGGTCGGCGGATATACGGTACCCGAAGGAAGCCGCACACATTTTGGCTCGCTGGTGCTCGGACTCTACGACAAGAAGGGCCGATTGATTCATGTAGGGCAGGTGGGCAGTGGGTTCGATCAGAAGTCGCTGGACGAGATTTCGAAGGTACTAAAGAAGATCGAGACGAAGAAAAATCCATTCTTTGGAGAAGTCGAGGCCCTGCGCAAAGTAAGCTGGGTGAAGCCGGAGTTGGTGGCTGAGATTGAGTATGCAGAGTGGACCGACGGCACGAGCGCGGGGAGCGGACCGAAGCTGCGCGCACCGGTCTTTCTGGGATTGCGAGACGACAAAGATCCGAAAGAATGCGTTCTGGAAGAAGCTCGCGTCTAGCTTGGGCCGCTGGTCTAGCTACTTACTTCACGTCCTTCATAGCCAGCAGCGTGCCGTAGTCGCGGCCGCTGGGATCGACGGCGCGCGCTACTACGCCGGCGAAGGCATCCCGCAATTCCGGATACTTGGCAACCAGCGCTTTGATGACGGCAACGTTGTTCTGGTACACCTGGTTCGTGTTGGAAATGTCGGCGGCTTGATACTTCACGATCAGATCCAGATCATTGCCCACAACTTCCGGATAAAGCGCAGTGAGTTTGTAGGTGGTCGTTCCAGCGGGAAGATCGGCGGACTTACCGTTGGTAGGGACGTCGGCGGTCTGAGCGGCTTGCGATTCGTCATAGAGCTTATCGGTCGCCAACGTACTCATGAAGGGCAATGGGGACATGAGGCTGCGGGCCTGCGTAAAGAAGAAAAACGCATTGTGCATCTGCCCCTTTGCCTTGTATTCCCGGGCGCGTGCCAGAAACCAGTCGCTGTCATGTCCGCCAACTTGGGCCGCCTTCATGTACAAGCCGCCAAGCTTCCACTCGGCTCCAGCCTGCTGGAGAATTAACGAAACCATCATCCTCCCTTTCGCAGACGTTGCGTCCAGGAGGACAACACCGTACTTGCCCGCCGGCAGATTGTCGAAATAGAAGACGGCGCTGCCGGTAGTCTGGCCGTTCTTGCCAAAGACTCCGCAGTAAAATTCGGCGTGGGCGACGGGAGTGGTGCCGTCGAGCAGAAAGACCGCTTTCACGATTCCCTGCACGCCCGTGAGATCCTGCTGGTGGTCCTTGACAGTGGTCTCGATCCCGGAAAAATCTGCAGCGAGGCTGGGGATAGCGCTCTGCCGCAACGACGCGACATCGCCCTTGGCGGCCATGTCGAAGAAATGCTGGCCGGCCGCTGTAATGGCGGATCGAGGGGGGGCTTCGAGATCGCTGGACGTCTGGCAGCTTTGCGCGTGGGCGCTCAGGGGCGAGAATCCTAGGAATGACACGGCGATCCAGAAAACAAGGTTCAGCCAGAGGGACGTCCGATTCATCGTGCTTCCGCCTTTACTTTCATAGAGTTGGAAAGGCTTGACCCAGTTTACGCCTGCTTGAGCCTGCGCTGTTAAGATTTCGCTCGGCGGGAAATGGTTGACTGCAATCGAGTTATAGATGGCCTCCCGCTTCGTGCCATAGCATCTAAGCGATGCAAGAGAGTAGTGTTAAGACGTTCTAGTGGTGGGAGATTGTGCTTGCTGGTCCCTGCATACCCTGCCGGTGCTAGAATTCCGGTAAAGGCGTCCCTGCGGTGTCCCCCGAAATCAGATTGCTGGGAGGAAAGCGGTTATGAGCACAGGGTGGAAGTTCACGACGGTAGCTGGCGGTCTTGTCCTGTGCATCGCCGTGTTATGTCCGGGGATGGTAAACGCCGCGGATGCCGCGCCCTCACAGACCCACAAGAAGGCGAAAAAGCCGGTGCCGCTGCCACCCCTGCCATCCGGCCCAACTGGGCCAGTCCAGCCGATTCCGCTGGATTCGATGGCGCCGGTGCCGCCGCAAGTGAGTTATCAGAATGAGCAATTGACTATCGTCGCGCCGAACTCGACCTTGGGCGACATTTTGCGAGCGGTCCGGAAACAGACTGGAGCGGACATCGAAGTTCCTTCAGCACCGGAGCGGGTCGTAACCCACCTGGGACCGGGACCGGCACGGGAAATCATGGCCGAACTGCTGAATGGATCGCGTTTCAACTATGTATTGTTGGGATCTCCGTCGAATGACGCGCTGCTGACGCGCGTGGTTCTAGTGGCGAAAACCGGGCCGGAAATGGTGAGCCCGCCCAGTGGCCCGTCACTAGCGGAGCAACAGCAACTCGGAATTGTCCAGGCGAGTCCGGGGCAGCCGCAACCTGAGATGGGCCCTGAGGCCAACGACGCGGATGCGACCGACGAGAACACCGATGACGCCAACGCGGACCCGGCGGCGGCCGAAGCGGAACAGCCAGCGGCGGACCCCAACCAGCCTCCCGTGAAGACTCCGCAGGAAATGCTGCAGGAGATGCAGCAACGGCAGTTGATGCTGCAGCAGCAGCAACCGCCGGGACAACCGCCGATTCCGGGCGCGGGCATACCGCCGCGGCCACCGCAAGAACAACCACAATAAACAGACAGAAGGCCGCGTCCATGGGCGCGGCCTTTTCATCTCATCTGATCTTCACTGCGCAACAAATCAAGGGTGGTTTCCGCGGACATTCTCCGAGTGCGGCGCTGAGTGTGCCGTAAACGGCGACACATCCACGGTCTTCTGGAGCAGTTTCCAGTCACGATCCACTTCAGCTTCGGAAATGCCCTGCGATGATCTGCTCCGCAGTTCCGATTGAAGACGGGCTTCAAGCAACTGACGCACCAGTTGTGGCGGGGCATTCCCGTTCAAAACGTTGTCGGCGGCCACGCCAACCTGCACGATGCTGTCTCCGACCTGCACTTGCAGGACTGGTCTTCCCTGGTCATCGACGCCGGTCTTCGCTTTGGATTGGAGTTTCTCCCACACCTTGTCGGCATTCTGTCCGGGCTTTTCAGGATAGGCACCCGCCAGAAAATGTTTCAACTGCAGCTGATAAGCCCGGCGGTCTTCGCGGTCCAGCGGTCGCTCCGAATCGTTGCCTACGACGAACACCATCGCGTTGCGAGACGGCTCGAAGTGGCCCGCTCCCGTGCCAACGTAGACCGCCGCCACGCACCCGGCAAAGATCGGGCTGACCACAGCGCTCGGCACAATGTACTTCTTCGATTTAAAGAAAGACTCAACCACTCCGTGCACCGTCGAACTGCGCGGCATGCTACCCGGCACCTGCGCAATGATGAGCCGCGAAAACTGCAGTTCGGGATGACGGTCGCTGAATTTCGTCAGCATTTTCGAAATCTGCTTCGGCGTCGTTATGCCGATATCGGCGATCAGACTGCGGTGCAAGGATTTCGGGTAATAAAAATTGAGCACGTCCTTGGCAAAGTCGGCGCAGTTGTTGGAGACAAGATGGAAATGAGATACGTTCGGCGATGAGTTGTACTTGCGGATCAGCGCCTCGTCCTGGTCCGGAGTGGTTTGAATCTCGAAGCCATAGATGGTGCGATCGTAAGAAGAGCCGACAAGTTGGTACCAGTTTCCGCCAGGAGTTTCACTGTTCTTCACGTCAGGGGCGATGTCCTCCAGATATTTGCGGCGGTAGCGATCGCGCAGAAAAAGAGCCATCTTGGCATCGGCAAAGAGAGGCACATCCTCAGGGCGTTCTACCGCGTACAGGTAGGGGATCAGAGGGATGGCGACCCAATCGTGCCCACTCACGCCGTCGTAACGACTGAGCACGACTCCGGTTTCGCCTGGGGCACAGCGGCGCAGAACGAGGGTGGTGTCGGCGCACACGCCCGACAGATACACCGCGGCGTGTCCGGTCGCGGTAAAAAATCCCATCGTGCCATAGGGTTCTTCCAAAAGGAGGGTGGCCGAGCCCGCTGCGAAGGAAGCGCAGAGCAAGAGCATCACGACCAAACTGCCAAACGCGCGCCGCATGGATTGGATGTGGCGTGGAAACATGGTCACCCCTGAGGATTCAGACTTAACCTGCTTAGTAAGAACCCTTTAGACAGAGATTAGTTGCTGCTAATCGGGAAAACCAGTTACCGAAGGTCAAAGAATTTGTGTGTCGATTGGGAGCGAAGATACAGCGAAATACGCGGCGTCTCAAAGCAGTGTGTTATTCGGTAGATCTCAGTAAGCGTGCTCTTGCCCACTGAGCACTTTCGCCAACGGTTTGGTCTTCGTCAGCCGCCAATTGGTCAAGCAAAGGAAGGAATTCTTTATTCCCGCTGTTGCCCATGGCAATCGCGGCATTGCGGCGCAGGCCGGAGCGCTTCGTGCGGCGGATGGGCGATCCGCGGAACACCGCACGAAATTCTACCGCAGACATTTCAGCGAGCCAGACGAGAGCGGGGTTCACCAGCCCGGATCGGGGTTCGAACTCGGGCGCCGCGGATGCCGGAGCTTTGCGATTCCACGGGCAAACGTCCTGGCAGATGTCGCAGCCGAAGATGTGGTGCCCGATGCCCGCCCGAAGGTCCTCAGGGATCGACCCGCGTTTCTCAATCGTGAGATAGGAGATGCACTTGTTGGAGTCGAGCTGATACGGAGCGAGAATCGCGTCGGTCGGGCAGGCCTCGATGCAACGAGTGCAAGTGCCGCAGCGATCGGGCGCGGGCACGTCGGGGGCGAGTTCGAGCGATGTGAGGATCACGCCGAGAAAAAGCCACGAGCCCTTTTTCTGATTGATGATGCAGGTGTTCTTGCCGATCCAGCCCACGCCGGCGTATTTCGCAAAGACGCGCTCGACGATGGGGCCGGTGTCGACGTAGCTGCGGGTAGTGAGCGCCGGCTGCTGCTCGGCGACCACCGCTTGGCGGAGAGCGACTTCGACTTGCTTCAAACGGCGCAAGACAGCGTCGTGATAATCCTCGCGGCTCCAGGCATAGCGCGAAATCCACCCACGGCTGGGATCGTGAACCTGCGTAGAGTACGGATTCTCTGTGTTGTAATTGATCGCACAAACGACCACGCTTCTTGCCCAAGGCGCAGCGGTGGCGAGAGAGGCCCGTTTGAGAGCGCCATGATCATTGCGCGCTTCCAGGTATTTCATTTCGCCGGCATGGCCGGCGGCAATCCACTCGGGGAAATGTCTAAGTTCGGCAGCATCGGCTGCAGGAGCGATGCCCGCGAGGTCGAAGCCCGCTTGTTCTGCGGCACGCTTGACGATGGCTTTGACGTCGCTGATCTGACTGGCCAACGATCACCTCTGAAAAGGCGGTGGCGGATGGGAAGGACCTGTTAGACGCCGAGCTTTTTTACTTCCTCGTTGTAGTACTTGCGGTAGAGGATGTCCCACTCTTGCGAGCCTTCGAGGATGGTGCGTTTCTGGCTCTCAATCTTCTGGCGGGCAGCGACGTCGATTCTCGCTTCCTGCATCAGCAGTTCTTCAAGAATCTTGCGGGTTTCCTGGCGGATGGTGTTGGGATCTTCGATGAACTCGACTTCGTCCATCTGTTTGAGCACGTCAGAAACGGCCCGCGCCAGCACGTTGACTTTGTCGCGGCTGAGTCTCACAGCACCGCCTTGTACTTGCGTACCAGTTCGGTCTTCACCTTGCGGAACATCTCCTGGTAATTGGCGCCACTCTTCTGCATTTCTTCAGAATAGGCCTCCAGGATGACCCGCACCTCGTCGTTGATGCGGTCCTCAAGGGAAAGCTCATCGACCAAGGCGGCATTCACCCGCTCGGTCACCGCGGGAACGGCCGTGACCTCGATGAACTTGCCAGCAATCAGTTTCTTGGTAACTTCGCGGGCCAGATAGCCCACATATTCTTTGGAAAAAAGCATGTGTGGATTGGGTGTCCTGCGTCTAACAGTTTGTCAATATGAATCAAAAAGTGTAACACAGCGGGAGGCCGAGCGGAGTCCGGGGCCACAAGCGTACAGCGGCAAATGCGCCTGCATACCGGGCGGGCACGGTCCGAAACGATTCGGAAGAACTGGGTGGAGGAATCCCCACCCGAAAGTCGGTGCTATTTCACGAGGCTGGCAAGCGCAGGCTCGATGATCGCTGCGACCAGAACGATAAACACAAAGTACGTGGCAACACGGCTGGCAGAATGATCTTCTCTACTCTCGGACATGGCTCCTCGCAGGGGCTTGGTATTGGAGGAAACTTCCCTCCCACAGAATCCACGTGCGGGATTATGCATGATTGCGCTTTTCAGACAAGCTTCCGAACCTCCATCGCAGCCATGCTAGGGGACTTGAGCTGGAGGCTGGTCGCGCAGGGTATATACAAACTGACGGATTTCGTGCCGCTCGCGCTCTGCTTTCTGGGCTGATTCCTTGGCGATGCGATCGTAGCTCTGGAGTTCTGCTTCCGCCTTGGCTGAGTCTCCAACCTGCCGGTAAGCCTGAAACAGCCGATAATGTGCCTCTTCCATCTGCGGATTTGCTTGGATGGCTTGCTGATAGTCGGAAATGGCCCGCGCATAATCTCTCTGCTCGGAGTGGAAAATGCCCAGTTGAAGGTAGGCAGCAGCGAATTTCGCATCGAGACGAATCGCGTTCTTCAAGAGAGACTCCACCTGCGCCGCGCTGGCCGCGTCCTGAGCTTTCCGCAACTTCCACAGACCGACCGCGTAATAGTAATTCGCTTGGGCATTGTCCGGTTGCTGCGTCACGAAACGGTGAAACCTTTCGACGCTTTTCTCCGTGGGCGTGGATTGAGCAGATTGCATTTTTCCGAGGAACAGGTACGGAGTCGAATCGCCGGGATTCAAGTCGGACGCCTCGCAGATTCTCTGCACCGCCTGATCGTAGGAACCGCGAGCGAACCAGGCCGCGCCGAGTCCGATCAGCATTCGAACTGAACGAGGGAAGAGGCGGTTACCGTTGGCGAAGACATCCAGTGCAGGCTCCGGGGCGTGATGCAGCAACAGTTCGGAACCCCAATCAAAGATGTAGGCCTCGCTGGGATCCAGTTCTGCGGCCCGTTGGTACTCGCGCACCGCCTCGAGCGAATTGCCCAGCTTCTCTTGAACGTCGCCCAGCAAGTGATGGAGTTCGGCTTTGTCGTAATGCGCCAGCAGGGCCTGCGCCTGGCCGCGTGCACGCTCGTCGTTGCCTGCGCTTTCATTTGCCAGCGCCAGGTCGTAGGCGTTTTCGTAGTCGCCGGGTTTGAGTTCGCCGGCGCGCTCAAGGTACGGGATAGCCTCATGTGCTTTGCCACCCTCCGCCAGCAACTTGCCCAGACGATGGTTCGCGTCAAAATTGCCTGGGGCGCGTTGTACATCCTCGCGCAGGGCCCTTTCGGCTTCGGCAACTGCGCCAGAACCGGCAGTAGGCGCGGCCTTTCCCAAGGAGACGGTCTCTTTCGCGATCGCTTCGCGGGTTCGCACAACTGTGTCGGAACCGTGCCCACCGAGGTTTGTGGTGTCGGTAACTCCAGAGACCGTGAATTGAGGCTGGTCAAAGAACTCCGGCCTTCGAGCAGAGTCGGATTGCGATGCCGGAGCCTTTTTTTCCTGCAGGGTGAGGTCGACGTTCTTCCCTTCATTCGGACCAAGAAAGAGTGCAGGGACCTCGGCGTCAGCGTAACCGGCTAAATCGGCTCGGAGAGCGTAGACTCCGCTGTGAAGCGCGGCAAAGCTGTACGCTCCCTGCGCATCCGAATGAACCACTTGAGCAGATGATGCGTCCTTGGCGCGCAACTGAATGCTTACGCCGGCGAGCGCCTTTCCCTGCGCATCACGAATGGTGCCGCGCAGCGATGCCGAGCCTTGAGAGTACAGCGGTAGAAGTGTCCAGAGAACGAGCACGGCGAGCCCGCAGCTGATGACACCCGCGGACGTGCGTGGCTGTGCAACTGCGCAGAGACGACCCATGAAGACAGGCGCGGAAGACCGGTTCATCCAGAACAGATGAGTGCACGCGCCTAGTCGGGCATTCTATCTGCCTGCCCAGCACCTCGCAACTTGAGCGGCTTCTCGCGGGTGCATGACCAGAAAGCGCTGGCTAAGCGCAGGCGCACAAAATAGAATGCAGTGCTTTGTGACTAGGGCTGCCCTGAGAGCGTTGCGCCTGGTTGCGGCGCGCGATGGGATCTATGGAGAAATCTTCTAACATGACGCGGCGGGAATTTGTGACAGCCTTTGCTGCTGGCTTGGTTGGCCGTCTATCGGGAACGCAGGGGGCGAGATGAGATTGGTCCGGCTGTGGATGGTGGGAATTGTAGTTGTGCTGGCTGCCTCCGTTGCAGGCTGGAGCCAGCAGTCCTCCGGCAAGCGCAAGATCATCATCGACCAGGATGCGGCGGGCCCCGGTGGAACCGACCAGCAATCCATTCTGTTGCTGATCCAGTCTCCGCAAACCGAAGTTCTGGGCATCACGGTAGTGACCGGCGATGCCTGGCTCAAAGAAGAGGTCGCGCACACCTTGCGCATGCTGGAGATCATCGGGCGCACCGACATCCCCGTGGTGCCGGGAGCGGAGTATCCGCTCGTGCGCCGCAAGCAGGAAACCGAACTCTGGGAGCGGCAATTCGGCTCCATCCCATGGGTCGGAGCGTGGACTCCGCGTCGTTATCATCCGGCCGACCAGTTGGGCGAAATGCCGGAGGGAAAGCCGACCACCAAGCCGCTCGACGAAGATGCCGCACATTTTCTTCTGCGCATGGTCCACAAGTACCCACACGAGATCACGATCTATGCTGGTGGGCCGATGACCAACCTCGCGCTTGCCCTCTCCATCGATCCTGAATTCGCCGGACTGGCGAAAGAGTTAGTGTTCATGGGAGGAAGTCTGAATCCAAAGACAGACGATCCCGAGTTTGTGAACACGCCGCGGCACGAATTCAATCTTTGGTTTGATCCAGAAGCGGCGCACATCATATTGACGGCGCCGTGGAAGAAGATGGTCTGCACCACCGTGGATATCTCCGTGAAAACGCGGCTGACGCAAGCCTTGATCGACCGCGTGAAGGCGGGCAACTCGCCCGCGGCTCGTTATGTTGCCTCGTATGCGCGCCTCTATGGCAACTACAACTATCTGTGGGACGAACTCGCTGCGCTAGCCTGGCTCGATCCTAGCTTGATCACAGCGAAGGACACGCGTTATCTCGATATGGACCTCAACCACGGCGCGGGGTATGGAAACACTCTGAGTTGGACGGAGCGCGACAAGCCCACCATCGTTGGACCAGCAGCCGAGGTGCAAGTGGATCTGGATACGGAGAGGTTCTACAAGATGTTCGTCGATCTGCTGACGGCGCCGACGCCGAAACCGTGAGTCACTGTTGCAACTGCTCGAGAGCTTGTTTGGCCTGCGGGTGATCGGGGTGCTGCTTCAGCAGATCGAGTAGGACGCTGCGAGCCTTGTCGCGGGCGCCCTCCGAGGCATAGACCCGCGCTAGATTCAAGTAGGCTTGATCGAACGCGGGCGCGACGCGGATGCATTTCTCGAAACTCTCGACTGCCTGATTTCGACGCTGCGTGACCAGGTAGAGTACGCCCAGATTGTTCAGTGCCTTGGGATAAACAGGGCGAGCCTGCAACGCGCGTTGCAGATGCTCGTAAGCCTTGTCATTTTCGCCCACCTGCGCGAATACCATTCCCAGGCTGTAGTTCGCTTCGGGATCCTGAGGCCCAACTTCCAGCGCGCGTTCCAGAACTTTGCGGGCGTCGTCCCACCGTTTTTGCGCACGGTACGCATTGCCCAGATTGTCGAGTGACAGCAGGTGACGCGGATTCAACTTGAGAGCTTCCAGGAAACACGGGACCGATTCGTCCACATGTCCTTCACGGGTGGCGATGACGCCAAGATTGTTCCAGGCGTCAGGCAGAGTGTCGGGATAGTTAGCTGGAAGCTTCACCGCACGTTCGAACGTGGCGCGGGCCTCGGCATTCTTGTTCTGATTCAGGTAGACACTTCCGATGCCGTATAGGGCCTCAGCACTGGAGGGGTCGTCGCGCAAGGCTTGCTGGAAAGATGCCTCGGCTTGGTCGAGATAGCCGCGCTGAAAGAACAATGCACCGTAAGAAAGATAGTTACGGCCGAACTCGAGTGAGTAAGTCGTGCTTGGGAACGGCAAAGCCCGCGCCAGTCGCTCCACGTCGGTTCGGGGAATGTGTTGGAAGTCCTGTTCTACGTGCGCGGCGACGATCGGGCCCTGATACACCTTTACAATGTCGCCCGTGCCGTCGATCAGGAAAGATGTGGGCAGGCTCAGATCGCGATGGCGGTCGAATAGCTGTCGATAAAGAATGTTGTAGATGGCCACAACGTCCTCGGAAGCGCGCAGGATTGGAAAAGTAAGGCTCCGGGTGAACGTGCGGAATCCATCATCGGCGGGATCGTCGACGTTCACCGTGATCAACTGCAGACCTTTAGCAGACCAAGCCGCATAGTACTTCTGTAGCGCTCTCAACTCTTCCCGCGAATTGGGTGATTTCGCGGTCCAGAAATTCAGAATCACAGGCTTGCCCCGGGTCGCGGAGAGGCTGCGGGCCTGTCCCGACCGATCTGGTAGTGAAAAGTCTGGGGCCGCAACGGGTGCGAGAAGCCAGGTTTCGACCTTGGCTGGAATCGTTTCGACTTCTCCTGCGGACCCGGTCGAAGCAGAAATGCGCGTAGGCGAGGGCCTCGCGAACGGTTCCACACGCACCGGTTCGGCGCCTTCCTGCACCAAGATCCTGTGATTGATGGGGAGATTGGGCAGTTTCTGCACGAGTCCGCTGGGCCAGCGAATCGACGCTCGCACCGGGCCTTTCGTCTCGCCCAAACCAAAGAAGACATCTTTGCTGTGTTGGGAAAGGAAACCCGATCCGGCCTGAAGCATCTTCGTCTGCCGCCCAGCGGCCATTTCGATCGTAACCGAGGATCCGATCGCGTCGCGGTTGCTTTTCGTGCCTTGCAAACGGAACGCCATCGATGGAGGCAAGTCTTCCGTCACGTTCTTGAGGATCCTCAATTGCGGAGCGTTGCGATTCTTCAAAAGCACTTCGAGCCGGCCATCATGATCGACATCGGCGAGGACGAACGATCTGCCATCTTCCACGAAGTCCAGCCCGACCGCGGCGGAAACATCGGAGAACGTGCCGTCCCGGTTGTTGGCGTAAAAAACGTTTCGCTCGTAGCCGCTCCACGTCCCGTCGGATCGGATGAGTTCGTTGATCGCATTCCATCCCTGCTCGTACTCGTGAGACGCGGCAGCTTCATTCGGTGACAAGGCCACCACCTGTCTCCAGAAGAAACTGTTCAGATCCTGCCGCGAAGCGCCGGAGACCATGCCGTTGGCGATATAGAGATCGGGGAAGCCGTCGTGGTCGAAGTCGAACGCATCGCTCGACCAAGCCCAGCGCCCCATTCCCACGCCGGCGGAAGCCGTCGTGCCTTCGAAGGCGCTGCTGCGATTCCGCAGAAGAGAATTTCCCATCGCGTGCTTTTGATAGAGGACCCGCACTTGTTTTGACGAGGCTCTCTTAAAGTTCTCTTGCATCGAGACGCGCTCACCGGCCGCGGTCCACATATTCCCTACGTAGAGATCTTCCGCGCCATCGTTGTCGTAGTCGAGCCAGGAGATGCTCATCCCGGCGCCGACGTCTTCGGCCGCCGCCTCCGCAGCAACATCGGTGAACGTCCCGTTGCCATTGTTGCGGTAAAGATTCTTTCGGCCAAAATCGTTCACAACGTAAAGATCGGGCCAGCCGTCGCGGTTGTAGTCGCTCCACCCGCAGCAAAAACTATAACGCTTGTTGTTCTGATTCATTCCCGAAGCAACGGTGACGTCGCGGAAGGTGCCGTCACCGTTGTTGCGCATCAGAAAATTCGGCGGGCCGTTCTCGGCATCGTGATAGGGCGAAGGATATTTGTATTGGCCTGTGCCCTGGTAGTAGGCATACAGGCAGAAGTAGATGTCGAGCCACCCGTCGCGGTCGTAGTCTGCAGCAGCTGCACCCGTGAAGGTTCCCTGCGGAGGCTTGGCGAATTGGAACGCGTCGGGCTTTTGCCGAAACTTGCCGCCGCCTTCATTGAGAAATAGCAACGGACCGCTGGCGCGGACGACGATGACATCCTGGCGTCCATCGTTATTGAAGTCAGCGAAGAGCGCGCAGGCCGTGTTCTCCAGGACTCCCAAGCCGGACGATTCCGTAATGTCTTCGAAGGTCTCATCGCCGCGGTTGCGATAGAGGCGGTTGGGCAGGCCCGCGGGCTGGCACACGTAGAGATCGTCGAAGCCGTCGTTATCAATGTCGGCGACCGAAACGCCGTTGTGTCCGTAGATATCGATGCCGCAGGCACCGTCGAGGACCGTGCGCCAGTAGTCTGTGCCGTGCAGCAGTTGAGCCGAGTAGGAAGAATTGCTGCCAAGCGCGCCAGTTGTGATGTCGACAAAGATGGGTGAATTGGACCGCGCCACGGTTTCGTCGAAAGCGCTCCAACTCCGAAGCCGAAACTCGCCGGAAGCGGACGGTTCCCATACCAAGTCCCAGTTGCCGACGCGTTGTTCCCGGTGGAAACCGGCGCCAGTGCCCACAATTTCATAGCGAACGCGAGTCTGCACTCGGCTTGGAGGTTGAGATACGGACGACGAGGCCGCGCCTGCCGCATCGATCCCTGTAATCTGGAACTCAGCGATCACGATCCGGGAGAACATGCGCAGCGAGGACTCCCACTCCCGAAGAAAGTCATCGCGGCTGAGCGCCTCCTGGTAGGCAAACTTGTTCTGCCGCACTTGCAGCACCGAACTGGAACGCACGACTCGCGACCCCGCAGGGAGAGGCGACGCGCCAGAGAAATCCGCCGCGATAACTTTCGTGATCGCTTGAGTCTCCAGCGGAGACCGCAACAGGCTGGCGCTCCATTCCGCAAGAATGGCCGCGATCTGGTCGGCATACTTTTCGGTGATGAAGTCATCGAGGCCCGCCCGCACCTGCCGAAGCGTGGCATCCAGCGGCCGCTCGGTCCGATAGTGAGGGTGAAGCTGAAATCCCGACGCGGCAGCTGATTCACTGTCGAGCAGAAAGGATCGGAACCCTGGGAACGTGATCCCCCATAAACTCGCGGGAGTCAGCGTGGCTCCGGCACCCTGGCAAAAGCGGACAAGAAACTCGCGTCGGCGGAGATCGACGGATGGCTGCGGCTTCGCTGCCCTATTCAGAGTGATGTCCCTCGAAGAGTCACGTGTGGAACCGAAACTAACATTCACGTTTGGGCGGGTCAAGGCGAAGTGGGACTACTGAGCTATGGTAGGCTAACGGCGTTCTCTGGTAGTCCGGAATGTAATCGGGAGATTTCCTTTTGAATGTTCCTCGCATCGTCGTAGTGGGCAGTTACGCCACCGGCCTCACGATGAGGGTCGAGCGAATTCCGGGAGCGGGCGAAACGCTGCTGGGCACTGGCTATCGTGTGGACTTCGGCGGCAAAGGTTCAAATCAGGCAGTGGGCTGCGCGCGGCTCGGCGCTCGCGTGGATTTTGTCGCCAAGATTGGCAAAGACAGCTTTGGAGAAATGGCGCTTGGCTTGTACCGTAACGAAGGCATTGACATCACGCACCTGAAGCGATCCGCTGAAGCGCCGACCGGAGTGGGATTCATCGTGGTCGAGGCGGGGAGCGGACAGAATTGCATTGTGCTGGATCCGGGCGCAAACGAGTTTCTGACTGCTTCGGATGTTTCCACCGCAGCGAGCGTGTTGAAGTCTGCAGCAGTCGTGCTGACGCAACTGGAGATTCCAGCAGAAGCCGCTGAAACAGCGCTGACCATCGGACGAACATCAGGTGCGGTCACGATCTTGAATCCCGCGCCCGTGCGGCCTCTGCCTGTGTCGTTGCTGAAAATGATTGACGTGCTCACACCGAACGAGACGGAAGCCAGGGTGCTGGCGGGCCGAGCATCAGAGGCCTCGATTGATCCCGAGATTGTCGCTGGTGAGTTGATTGGCCGGGGCGTAAAGCAGGTCGTCATGACCCTGGGCGAGAAAGGCGCACTGCTCGTCACTGAATCGTCGTGCAACCGATTCCCTGCCGTTCGGGTGCGGGCGGTGGACACAACCGGCGCTGGCGACGCTTTCAACGCCGGCCTCGCAACCGCTCTCGCTCAGGGCGCGTGTCTCGAGGAAGCCGTGCAGTTTGCAGTCATCGTCGGAGCCATGGCAGTGACCAAAGACGGCGTGATCCCGTCGCTGCCCCGGCGGCAAGAAGTGTTGGAGTTCTGCAGACTGCACGCAATGATCCCGCCTCGGTGGCTCAGCGCCGATCAAGCCGGTTGAGGCGTGACGCAGGAAAATACGAGAGCGGAGTGATGACGAACTTGAACGAATCTCACCCCAACCACGAATTCGCTACCACGGATGCGGCACAACTTGCCCGCCGAATTCAGCATACGTTGATCTCAAATGTGCTCACGGAAGCACTCTGGGAAGCGCACGTAGCGGAGTGTTTGAAATACAGGTTTCATGCGGCCATGATTCCTCCTGCGTGGGTCAAGAAAACTGCTCAGGAATTAAAAGGTACGGAAATCCGCGTGGCGTCGTTTATTGACTTTCCTTACGGGACAATGACCAGCCGCGGAAAGGCAGATGAGGCGCAGCATCTCATTGACGACGGAGCGGAGGAAATGGACCTGATGCCCAATGTTGGTTTCCTGCTCTCCGGGATGGAGAGAGAATACCGCGGCGACATTCACGGAGTCGTCGAAGCGGCGGGAAAGGTCCCGGTGAAAATTATGCTGGAACTTCCGTTGCTGAATTCTCAGCAACGCGAGCGGGCAGTTGCGTTGAGCATTGACGCGGGCGTCGCTTATCTGAAAAATGCCAGCGGTGGTGCGGTGGGCGTAGCCACTCCCGAGGACATCCGTTTTCTGCGGCAAGTCGCGCCCGCCCACATTCGCATCAAAGCCTCCGGCGGCATCAATACGGCCCAGCAAGTGCGCGAGTTGCTGGACGCGGGCGCAGACCTGGTGGGAACCAGTTCAGGAGTACGGATCATGCAGGAATTACTCCGTGGCGCCGATCCCGCGGTGGCGCGACACTCCGATTATTAGCCTTGCTTTCCCTCGCAAGACCCATACCTCACCCAACCCGCAGCTATAATCTGTCTCATCCTCCGGATGCGAGAGTCGCAAACATCCATGCGGACAACACAGTCGCAGCAACGCGCCGTATTGGCCGCGGTGTAAGGTGCCGTTGGAAATGCTGAACGCACGCCTCAGCCGAGAGCAGCATTAGTTCTGCTGCGGTTGAAATAACGTCGGCCCGAGAGACTCTCTGGCATGCGACCGACTGGGCTGTTAACTTAGATTCTCTTTTACTCTCTCTTGTGGGAGGCTTCTTTGGCCGAAGGCTTCAAACTCTCTCCCGCACTCAAAAAGCGCGCGGCGAACATCCAACTGGTCCTCATGGATGTGGACGGAACGATGACGGACGGCAGCGTTACTCTGCTTTCCCAAACCGACGGCACCGCCCTCGAAATCAAGACCTTTGACGCGCACGACGGCCAGGGACTGACCCTCGCCCATAGCGCAGGTCTGCGCACCGGCTGCATTACTGGCCGCGAGAGCGCCGCGCTTCTCCGCCGCGCGGAGATGAAGATGGAGTTCATCTACATGAAGCAGCCGGTAAAATTGCCGGCGTACGAAGAGATCTTGCGGAAAGCAGGCGTCGCCGATTTTGCCGTGGCTTACATCGGCGATGACCTTCCCGATATTCCCTTAATGCGCCGCGTCGGTCTAGCCATTGCAGTCGGGGATGCGGTGCCCAAAGTCAAAAAAGCCGCTCACTACACGACGAAAGCCCTCGCCGGCCACGGTGCTGTCCGCGAAGCCGTGGAACTGGTCCTCAAGTCCAAAGGCATCTGGGAAGCGATGATCGACAAAGCGCGCGCGTGACACGTCGAGCGCGGCAAAACCTTGTGGTACGAAAATCCCATATTCAGCGGAGCGGATGCGTTTCTACCTGCCAGGCGATTAAGACCGAAACCATCATTGATGATTAGGAACACACTGGGAGAGCATCTCGGCAACCATTGCGTTGAACGCGTTTTTGTCCTGCCACACGGACTCACTCTTGCAGACGCCGGAGTAGCAATTCACGTCTGGAACGTTCTTAGGATGCACCGCATCGATCAAGAACTTGCCTTGCCCGTTGCTGTCGTTCGCCGGAGGAGTTACGCAGAAGTACCAACTCATGCCGGTTTTGGGATACGTGTAATTGCCGCCGGTTGTGACGACCGAGTCCGCCACCCACTTGTCAATATCGGATTGAAGTGGCGTCTTGGCACTGCACGTGGTCGTGTTTTCCCAGCCATTCACCTGCTTTCCTCCCGTGTAGGCGTAGGCAGCGTTGGGCAGCAGCGGACAGAGGTTCAGTGGTGGCCCGGTATACAGTGACTTGTCGCAACCGTAATCCATCCTGGAAACGCCGGGCCCACCGCTGATCATCACGTAATCGAAATCGTTCGACAGACCATATTGTGCGAGCCCATACGCGATGGATGCACCGCCTCCGCTCGTGCCCTGAGCACAGAAGCCCGAGGTACGATCCCCGCGCTGGACGGTATAGAACACATAGCGGAAGATTGAAGCGGGCCGGCAGGCCGCAGTCTTTACACCGACGCCGGCGGTATCCTCCCAATCGGTCGCCCAGGCGAGTTGTACTACGCGGAACCCGTCATTGAGGTAAGTGTTGGCAAATCCAGCGTTGAAGAAGGTTGTGCCACCACCGCCGTTGGCGAGGATGATGGTGCCTTTGGGTGTTCCTACGGGAAAGGCTTCGCTCACGGTCGCGGTGAGATCGGGCACCTGCGGGCAAGCCACACTGACAGAGGTACAAGCGGCGCCCTCGGTTGCGCCCAAGGGACACGTTGCCGCGCCAAGTATCGTGATCTTGCCGAACGGCAGCGGGCTCTGCTCGCCTTGCGCGATCGCGTCTTGGCCTAACGCGGGAACGCCGGCAAGCCCGATGAGGAGCAGGGCCATCATGCTGAAACGCGGTACTCCGAACCGAGAAGCAGGTTGCATCGGGACCTCATCTCCAAACGACAGACCAAACAAGGGGGTTCCTGGCGTGCTCGCTCGAGAACGATCTCCTTCGCGGCGAAGACAGCATATTGGTTTGACAACTGCGGCTTGTCAAGATGAAGAAATTTGCGAAGAAATTTGCGGTACTGGGCAGCAACATTAAAGATTGGTCGGGGAGAGAGGATTTGAACCTCCGACCCCCTGGTCCCGAATTCAGTAGAGTCAACAACTAACTCATTGGTCTGGTATCGCTTACGAATCTTGAATGCACACTCAGTTGCACCCATGCACCCATCCTCGATGCGAGGGATGTGGCTACTGGCGGGGATACGCCGCGTGTTCCGATATGTGTCTGTCCGTCTCCTTTGTGGTCGAAGCGACCAGCGACACGTGCGGCGGCAGGTTCTGCCCCAACCATGTGAAGGAACGCGCTTCGTCGTCAGAACGCAACTGATCTAGCGCATCGAGGAAGAGCACCAGCGGCCGCTCCGCCGTCGCCCGCGCCATTCGATCGTGGAACGCCACTATCAGTGGTTGGAAACCCAAGGGCGTCTCTTCCGTGATGCCGTACTCGCGCGAGAGTTGCTCGCACAAGCTGTGCAACAGGGTGAGGCCATTCGAAGAACTTGGCGTGACGCCAATGAATCGCTGAATGAGCACAGCACCCGGCATCTCCGCCTTGGCTCGCGCCGATGCCTTCGCCACGATGGCCGACTTGCCGCATCCAGAGGGCCCATGCACGACCAGCGGACTGCTCTCGCCCCCGCGAATATGCTCATTGATGTCGTCGAGAACGATCTTCCTGCCCGTGAAGTGCCGGGCACGGTCGCGCGAGAATGCCTCATGCGCTTCCACCTCCAGATCGAGCGCCGGGCGCGATATGAACCTGCCTGCCTCGGCCAGGATCACCTTGCTGAGCAGTTCTTCGACATCTGTACAGAGTTTGGCGAGATCTGACGCGGGGAACGGACAGACATTCTCTTTGCCGAGTTTGTTCCGTAGGTCCTGCTTGAGCGCCATAAGCTCTGGATCTTCCTCTTTGCCCGGAGTGGGGTCTCGGAAGAACGCAAACACATGCTTACGGTCCTCCTCGGTCCCGCCCAGTCCTTTGAGAATCCCCTGGTGCGTGGCCGAGACTTCGTACTTCGTGCGCCGCGGATCACCGGCCGGCCAGCCCAGCCGCTCGATCGCGGAACGGAAGATCTTTCGGAGACGGTCCCCCTCGCTCTTCCAGGCCGTGGCCTCCGACTCGCGAGCCGCCTCCTTCTCCGTCGCACCCGTTGCCATGCTCAACTCGCGCGGCCGAAGGATGTACTCGGCCGGGTCGGCGTTGTCATCGCGACGGTACCAGCCGTTGCCAGCCGCAGGTTGATTCTCCCGCCACAAAAGGCGCCGCCTGCCATCCTCCGAGGCAGCCGAAAGAATGGATTCGAATTCCTGCGCTTCGATCCGTGCCGGCAAGGGCCGCCAACCGTAACGGGCTCCGAGCAGAACGATGAAGTTTGGCTTGATGCCGGTCTGCTGGCAGCGCTCGATCTCGCGCAGACAGATCTCCATGGTCTGCTGGTCGAGCGCCGCCTCGTCGCGGACACCCCAGCGCAGGTCAATGGCCTGGAAGCGAGCGCCGTTCTCTTCACAGAGCTTGCGCAGCTTCGGAAACACCTCACGCTGCAGCGCGTCGCGCTCGGCCTTCAAGTCTTCGAAGGTTGAACTGACAAGAACGCGGAAAGTGCGCGTTGCGGTCGGCATCGGGCGGGTTCCAGATATCTTCTTGCCTCAATGCTTAGGACTGTGAAGTTTAAGTGAGGTGTGACGTTGCGGTCAAAGTCATCCCGCGCAAATCGAACTGGAGCACTTTGCCGACAGACGTGCCGACGACAATACGGCTGAGCAGAGGGGATATTGCGACGGTGGTACCAGCCGCCTTGAGGCTAACCATGGTTGCGCACGCGCCTGTCGCCAGATCCCATACGCGCAACGTCTGGTCCATAGATACCTGGTCCCCACCCGCCGAAATCGCGTATCGACCATCCAGCGTCACACTCACACTCCTGAGCAAGTCAGTGTGCCCTTCCAACACCCAGAGGCATACTCCTGTTTTCACGTTCCACACCCGCAATGTCTTGTCGTCGCTGGCGGACACCGCCCTCTGACCGTCCGTCGTCAGACTCACGCTCGTTACATCTTTCGTATGCCCGTGAAACACATGTAGGCACTCGCCCGTTTCCAGGTCCCACACCCGCAACGTCTTGTCCCTGCTGGCCGACACCGCACGTCTGCCATCCACTGTCACCCTCACGCTCATGACCCAGTGCGTGTGCCCTTCCAACATATGTAGGCACCGCCCCGTCTCCAGGTCCCACACCCGTAGGGTCTTGTCACCACTGGCCGAAACTGCGCGGTGACCGTCTGGCGTCAGACTAACGTTCAGAACCTCACCCGTGTGCCCTTCTAGCACGCGCAGGCACACGCCACTCCTCACGTCCCACAATCGCAACGTCTTATCACCACCAGCCGATACCGCGCGTCGGCCGTCCGCCGTCACGATAACGCTGTACACCACGCCCACGGTGTGCCCTTCCAAAACCCAAAGGCAGGCACCAGTCTCCAGATCCCAAACTCGCAACGTCTTGTCAACACTGGCCGATACCGCGCGGCGGCCGTCCGTCGTCAGACTCACGCTCGTGACATCTTTCGCGTGTCCCTGCAACACATGCATGCACTCCCCCGTCTCCAGGTCCCACACCCGCAACGTCTTGTCCCGACTGGCTGACACCGCACGTCGGCTGTCCCCCGAGATACTCACGTTCTGGACCACATGTGTGTGTCCATCCTGGGCGCGCTGGTCCTCGCCTCTCGTCAAGTCCCAAACCTGCACTGTCCTGTCATAACCGGCCGAAACCGCTTGGCGGCCATCTGCCGATACGCTAACACTCTTCACATCCCATGGTCCGTGTCCCTTCAGCACGCTAACGCATGCGCCGGTGTCAAGATCCCACACCCGCACGGTGGTATCCATACTGCCGGAGACAGCACACCGACCGTCCGGCGTCAGACTTACACTCCTGACCATCATTGTGTGTCCTTCTAGGATCTGCAAGCACGCCCCAGTTTCCAAGTCCCAGACTCGTATTGTTGTGTCCAAACCGGCCGAAACGGCACGCCTACCATCCGGCGTTACGCTCACGTCATCTATCCACGCCGTGTGACCTTCGAGCACGGCCAAGCAAGCTCCCGTCTCCACGTCCCACAAACGCAGCGTTTTGTCATCACTCGCCGAGATCGCCCGTTGGCCGTCTGGGGTCATGCTAACGCTCTTTACCTTACCCGAGTGTCCTTCGATTACACGTAGGCATGTTCCCACGTCCAGGTCCCACACTCGCACTGTATGGTCGTCGCTTGCCGAAACTGCACGTCGACCATCCGGCGTCAGGGCGACACACATAACGTCACTCCTATGCCCCCCCAATTCGCGCAGGCAGAGTCCTGTCTCTAGATCCCACAGCCGCACTGTGTAGTCTTTCTGAGCGAGTTCACTTCCGCCGCCCGAGATGGCCCGTCGCCCATCCGGTGTCACGCTCACGCTCCTGACCAAACCCGCGTGTCCTTCCAGGACCCACAGGCACGCCCCCGTCTCCACATCCCACAAACGTAGCGTCTTGTCATCACTCGCCGAGATCGCGCGGCGACCGTCCGCCGTTACGCTCACGCCCCAAACGCCACCCTTATGCCCCAGAAGTGACCGCAGTAGCGCTGGTCTGGGGTTGTGGTGGTCCTGGACGCTCCAACGGCGCGTGAGTGTTAGCACCCTTACTCCTAAGAGGTCGTTTGCCGCAGCCGCATGCACTGGTCCACGTGGAGCGTAGTTCAAAGCGTGCTGCACTGCGAACCCAGGCCATGTGCCGAATTCCAGCAGCGGGTATGTTTCCTGCTGAACGAATCCCTGAAATGCGCGCAGTCGGTCCAGGCGTGTCGGATTCTTGCGAATGCGCTCGGCCTCCTGCTCGATCCGCCCTTCGCTCCAGGGTGGCGCAGAGTGAATGATTTCCGGTAGTCTTGGAGCGGTGAGTAATTCAGAGATCGTTCTGACCAGAAGGCCGCGTTCTGCCATTCGGCCTCGGCGCTCGCTCCATTGCCGCGCATAGTCAATGATCTCCTCGGTCCACCGCGCGGCCTCCGATTGTCGCCGCGCTTCTTCCTCCACTTCTGCCTGTGCTTCGGGTAGCGCAGCGATGGCATCGCGATAGTCCAACTCGAGATCGACGACCAGACCCGCCGCGCATTTGGCCGCGATGTAGTCCAAATCTGTAAGTGTCTTTTCCAGGTTCGCCAAGGCGTTGGCGCCGATCTCATGCCGCACCAGTTCGGTCACCTTGCGCTCATTGGCCAGCATGGGGGCCCTGTTCCGCCAGTGCGACTGCTCGCCGAAGTACTTTGCGAGTGCAGCGTGCCGCAACGTACTTTCTTCTTTTTGCAAATAGAGCCACGCCGCACTCTCGGCTACTTGCCGGTGGTAGAAGGCCATCACGTTGCCCCCCGGTGCAGCACGCTCATTCAGATAGGGTTCAAGATCCAGAAATAGCCGCGACCAGACAATCACCGGAAGCCGCCGCTCGGGTGGCGTGTGATGAGAGCGAGATTCGAAGTCCTTCCACACTTCATCATCAGCCGCCAGAACGTCCAGCATCTCGTCTTCGGTCAATCCGTAGCGAGCAGCGGCCAGCAAGGCCAGGCTTCGATTGACCATGATCGGGCCGTGGTTGGCCTCATCGGAGAGTCGCCTGAACAGCACGTCAACCATGCTGCCCACATCGTCCCCGATCACGCCCGTTTCCGCCGTATCGAATGACCGCCAGCGTCGCGCTTCTTCGAATGCCAGCTTCAGATACAGAGGCAACTTCGATTGGGCAAAGCCGCTGAGCACCTTTTGCCGTTGCTCCGGTCGCAGCTTGCGTTTGGGCTTGGCATCCTCGAGCCACGCTGCAAGTACCTCTGCTGCATCAGCAACAGGAAAGTCTCCTACCGCAACCTGCGGTGCGCTGTGTAGTCCGGCCGGAATCTCCGTGGTGGAAACGACGAGCGACACGTGCGGCGGCAGCGTCTGGTGCAGCCAGGTAAACGAACGCGCCTCGTCGTCCGAACGCAATTGATCTAGAGCATCGAGAAAAAGCACCAGCGGCCGCTCGGCCGTTGCCCGCGCCATGCGGTCATGGAAGACCACGACCAGTTCTTGGAGGCCCATGGGCGTGTCGTCCGTGACGCCGTACTCGCGCGAGAGTTGCTCACACAAGCTGTGCAACAGGGTGAGGCCATTCGAAGAATTGGGGGTGACGCCAATGAAACCCTGGATGACCACTGCACTGGGCATCTCTGCCTTAACTTGCGCCGATGCCTTAGCCACAATGGCCGACTTGCCGCAGCCGGATGCACCGTGCACCACCAGTGGACGGATCTCGCCGCCGCGAATATGAGCATCAATAGCGTCGAGAACGCTCTTCCTGCCCGTGAAATACCGAGCACGGTCGTGGGCGAATGCCTCGTGCGCCTCTATCTCGAGATCGAGTGCCGGGCGCGATGTGAATCTGCCTGCTTCTGCCAGGATTACCTCGCTGAGTGCCTTCTCAACATCAGCGCAGAGCTTGGCGAAATCCGAGGCGGAGAACGAGCGGATATTGCCTTCAGGGAGTTTTTTCCGCAAGTATTTCTTGAGCGCCGTGAGATCCGGATCTTCCTCGACGCCCTGAGCGGCTTCGCGGAAAAAAGCGAAGACATGCTTGCGGTCTTCATCGGTCTCGCCCAGGCCTTTGAGAATCTCCTTGTGCGTAGCCGAGATAAAGTACTTAGCGAGCTTTGCCTCGGCTAGTCCGGCGGCCCGTGCGGATTCTCGCAAGATGCGCTGGAGTTCGTGCTCGATTTTTCTCCAGCGGACGTCATCCACGAATTCGCCGGTGCGCGGCTTGAGCAGATTCTCCGGCGGAATCGCGTTGTCGTCGCGCTGGTACCAGTCGTCTAGCAGTTGCTGGTCGGGGTCTGCAACTTGATCGTGAGCCCCCTCGAATTCCTGCGCCTCGATCCGTGCTGGCAAGGGCCGCCAACCGTAACGGGCTCCGAGCAGAACGACGAAGTTTGGCTTGATGCCGGTCTGCTGGCAGCGTTCAATCTCGCGCAGACAGATCTCCATGGTCTGCTGGTCGAGCGCCGCCTCGTCGCGGACACCCCAGCGCAGGTCAATGGCCTGGAAGCGAGCGCCGTTCTCTTCACAGAGCTTGCGCAGCTTCGGAAACACATCACGCTGCAGCGCGTTGCGCTCGGCCTCCAAGTCTTCGAAGGTGGAACTGACAAAAACCCGGAATGTGCGTGTTGCAGTCGGCATCAGGCGATCTCCAAAGAATTTACTGCCCCAGCACCGGGCCCCACCATCAGCAGAAACCGGTCGCGCGCTGCAATCGCACCGCGGGTCTCTTGATGAAACGTAAGCTGCCGCGGCGGCATGGGGACGCGGTCAAAACACACGGCGCCTCCGGGGTTTGTCAGGCCCGCGTGTAACCGACGAACAAAGGCTTCATCCGTCTCCCGTGCGTAAGACGGAAAAATGGAAGTCATGGCGCTGAAACCTCGGACGCAAGGACAATATCAAATGTAGTCGCAAATGCACCGGATCTGCGGACCAATTGCTTCTAACGCGGTTGGCAAGGCGGCCTTCCATTCGGGTCCCTCGCCCCCGATGGCTATAGCTGACGAAGATTCTAGCTTGGTTCGTGGCATCCATAATTTCACGCGTGGGGCGTGACTGGCTCGACTTCTTGAAACAGCGTTGTCCACGCGAGCCTAAATTTGTTGGTACCTTCACGCTTCTGGTACCTAGCGCAGGTCCACCTCGGCCCAGGTGACGCCGCGGCTCTCGCACAGGCGGCGCAGTTGAGGGAAGATTTGCTTCACCAGTTCCTCACGCTCCTCCTGCATGTCGCGGAAGGTCGAGGAGATGAACACACGGATCTCGTGACGGCGACGAGGCGACAGGATCAGCGGGGCTAGCCATAGAATCGCGCGACATTGTATCTTCAAGCTGGGTTCCGCCGCTGCGATCTCAGTCTCCCCGCAGTGACAGCCTTCGACAGGGGCCATGGCTCGCTACTCGTGAAGTTAATCAACTCTAGAGCGCCGTTTTCCTCCCCCGCATCGACTCGCTTCTCAGGATCTTCCTTGCAGTTCCCGCCGAGTTGCGGAAAACGGGCTCTTCCACTTTCGGTCCGCTTGGAACGGATCAAAAAGGCAGACGCATCCTCTTTGCCTGAATCGCCGGCTGGGCGCAGACGAGTTCCTCGTCGCGGTGGTGGTAGACGTAACAGGAACGCCGTCAAAACCTCAACTGATGCCGCATTCTCTTATGTCCGTGGAATCTGTTTGGGTCGGTCGCTCGGATTTGGTCGCCAGCACCGAGATCGTTGTGGTAAAGAATGTAAGTCATGGGCATGCAGATGGCTGACTTTGCATCAATTCCGTTCCGCATCCGCGTTGGTGTCACGGGCCACCGGAAGTTGGATGATCCCGCCGCGATCCAAGCGCTGGCCAAGAAGGCCATCGCCGCCGAAGTCGAAAGACTTTTCCCTGAGGAGTCGAGGCGAAACATCGAAAGCGTCAGGCGCGCGGGAACGACTACGATTTCGCTTCGCGTTCTGAGTCCGCTGGCTGAAGGAGCGGACCGCGTGGTAGCGCGTGCGGTTCTCGACCATCCAAACGCGCGTCTTGACGTCGTCCTTCCCCTGGCGCTCGAAGACTACCTCCAAGATTTTGCGACAGAAGAGTCCCGGAAGGAGTTTACGGAGTTGCTCGACCGTTGCAGAAAACCGGTTCTTCTACGGACCCGGCGCATACAAGACGACCGGCGCGATCGCGGTGACCAAGCCGAACTGCGCCGCGATGCCTATCACCAAGTGGGTCGCTACGTAGTAGATCATTGTGATGTCCTCATCGCTGTTTGGGACGGCCAACCGTCTCGCGGCCGCGGAGGTACGGGTGAGATTGTCCAGTATGCCCAAGAGCAGAATCGTCCGATCATCCGCGTTTGGGGAAATTCGTTTGAAGTATTAAACCGCGACAACAACAATGGTCTTGACGCGTCTGCGCTCGACGCCATCGACCGATTCAACCGGCAGGCGATCACACCTGACGAACGGTCGTGTTACGTGAAGAACCTAGACCGCGAACACTTCGAAGAGCCGACGACCGCAAGGGAAATATCACCCAGCGTGCGGGAATTCGTGAACAGTCGCCTCTTCCCTTATTACGCTCAGTCCTCGATCATGGCCAAAGCGAGTCAGAAGCGATTTTACCGGGCGGGCAGGTTTATTTATGTTCTTTCCGCGGCGGCAGTCGGATCCGCAGCGGCGGGCATACTTTTTCCGGCCCTCGCATGGGCGGGATTCAGCATGGAGCTAATGCTTTTGATCCTCATCTGGCTGGCCTTCCAACAGGCGTACCGGAAACACTCTCATCAGGGCTGGATCGAGAACAGGTGTCTCGCCGAACGCATTCGTTGCGGAATCTTCATGGCCATCTGCGGCGTTGAGCCGAGGCCGATCGAAGTGCTTCCGTATATGGGTCATTCTCAGACTGTCAACGACTGGACCGTGCGTGTGTTCGACGAGATATGGGACCGGCTCCCGCCGCTCACCCGTTGTAGTCATGCGAAGCGCCTGAGCCTGAACGCTTACGTTCGTGAGGTGTGGATCGGCGAGCAGGTGAAATTCCACAAGGACAAGAAGGAGCGCGAAGGCCATGCCCGGAAGCGTCTCGCTTTGGCTGGCAAAATCGTGCTTCCTGTGACGATCGCGGCGGCTGCGCTGCATCTTGTGCTGCTCCTTCGGTCGCCAATGGGCACGGCGGAGGAGTCCGTGCACTGGCTGCACCAGGGGTTACATCGGAGTTTGGCGTTCATTGCTCTGCTGTTTCCCGCAATTGCTGCGTCGCTGGCGGGCATAGAGGCGCATCGCGAACACCTGCGGCTGGAAAAACGCAGCGCCAACATGGGACCGCAACTGGAGAGGCTAAACCGGCAGATGGCGTCGGCCACCGATCCAGAACGGTTTGAGAATCTGCTGCAGCGGGTGGATGAAATCATGCTGCGCGAGACACAGGACTGGCTCATGCTGATGCGCTATGTGGAAATCAAGGCAAGCTGAGCCACGCCTTCTTCGCGATCAATGTGTTCGTTAATCGCGGTATCTTATAAACTTCGCGTTCTATCTAGTTTTGACGGCAAAGTCCGCTAGTGGCTGGTGGAAGGACGCCGGGCAAACGTCTCTCGTATCGGACGTGTTCCGTAGATGGCCGCAGGTACCAGACGCGCAGTCGTCCTTGCGGGGCGACCACAAAGCGGACATCATAGAATTCGAACGGGGCAGCCGCTTGAATCTACCAGCAGATGCGATTGTCGAATCTGCATGGCTGCTGAGAAGACACAGTTCAGCAGCGTGGAGTCCGTGGTCCGATTGCTGCCCGGCACCGATGCGGCGAGTGCTTTCCTCACTAAATGACAGTTGCTTTTACTCACTCTCATGCTCGAATATGGTCCGACGCGAATAGTGTTCGACACGAGGGCAGCCTAATAGACTTACGGGTTGGCGCCGTCGTTTAGGGAGGATCTTGCGGTATGGGTTTCCTTGATCGGTTTCGGAGAGTGCAGAATGAACGCCCTGCACCGCCAGTTTCAATCGAGCGCACACAAGCTGTTCAACGATGTGTGCAGAGTTTCTTAGATCGAGACTGGGAAGCCTCTATCCGCCAAGCCTCTGCTCTCGCCCGTGAGCGCGCGAGCTTACAGGTAGTCCAAATGCTTCTGATCAGCATGCAGAGAATCAAGCATGAACCAGAGGATGAAGATTACAAATTGCTCTGGGACGACCTTGTTAAATTGGGCCGTCAAATGCAAGGAATGGACCTGATCCTTGTCCGCATAACCTTGGGTGAAGAAACTTTGGAGGAGGCACTGCGAACAGCCAGCAACATCGATGAGCGTTGCAAGGCTTACTACTACGCAGGTGCGCGCCTCCTTTCGACGGGGTACCTCAGAGACGCTTCCATTGCTCTGACGCAAGCTGCAAGCCATAAGTCCTCGACCTGGGAGCTAAGATTCGCTATGGCTGACCTAGCATGGGCCGGATTCCTAGAAAAGGGGATGGGCGGAGACATTGTCAATCGCGTCTTTTAGCACGGATTTTTCATGAAACCCCCGCGATCCGGGCAGCACAAGTTCGGCAGAGCTCGCACCGAACTTGGCTTCATGAATAATCCGGATTTGGGGGCTCCGGTTTCCTGCTCATGAGCCGTTTCCACCAGGGCAGTGCCTTCCAACGAGCTACGTCCCGCCCGTAATTCCCTCTGAGGTATCCGATTGCATTGGCGTCATGGGGTGGGTACGAGACTTGCGATTTCGCGGGCGCCCCAGATCGAGAACGCCCCTCAGTTCCCCCCGGACCCAGAATTTGTTCTATCTCTTTCTGCAATGCACGGAAGCCGATCCTCTTTGCGATCGTGCTTGCCTCTTTCAGGAGGGGCACTGCTCGGGCTTCCCGAGCAGGCTGACGGGCCGATATCACAGCTTGTATTAGCAGTGAGTTGGCCAATTCCCGCATGCGACCCAGTTGTCGGCAAATTCTCTCTTCTTCCTCAAGCAGAGCCATTGCTTTATCCAGTTCCCCGCGAGTTCCCCAAATCAACCCTTGGTTGCCGAGACTGAACGAAAGCCGAGCCTGATCCCCCAATTCGCGACAAATGCATTCCTCTTCCTTGTGCAGTGCCATAGCCCCATCCAGGTCTCCCCGCATCCGCAGGATCACCGCCTGGTTGCCAAGGCTGAGTGTCAGGCCGGCCTTGTTTCCTAGCGCCCGACAGATCCGCTCCTGCTCCCTTAGCAGCGCCATGGACCCATCCAGGTCTCCCCGGTTCCGCAGGATTACCGCCTCGTTGCCGAGGCTGAGCGAGAGCCCTGATTCGTTCCCCAGCTCTCGGAAGATCTCCTCAGCCTTCTTATATAGCCCGAATGCCACATCTTCATTGCCCTGGACGAGCAAGACATTTGCCTGATTGAGCAGACATCCTGATAATGCGGCCTCGTCACCCAGTTCGCGGCAGATAACCTCCTGCTCTTTAAGCAAAGCCGTCGCCCCAATCAAGTCGCCTCGGTTCTTCAGGATAACCCCCAGGTTTCCGAGGCAATTCGTAAGCGCTGACTTGTAACCCAGCTCGCGGCAGATTTTCTCCTCTTCCCTGTGAAGAGCCAGTGCCTCATCCAGCCTCCCAAGGTTTTTTAGGGCCACTGCTAGGTTTCCGAGGGAAATTGCCAGCGCTCCTGGATTCCCGAGCCCCCTACAGATTTGGATGCTCTCGTTCATCAGTGCAATGGCCGCATCAACTTCACCCAAGGCATAGAGCGCCATCGCCTGGCCGCCAAGGCTGGCCGAGAGCATCCCTTTGTCCCCCAGTTCGCGGGAGATAATCGCCTGCTCCTTGAGCAGACTTATCGATCCGGCAAGGTCTCCTTTATCCTTCAGAATTGCAGCCTGTTTTCCGATGCTCCCACAAAGCCCTCCTTTGTCACCCAGTTCCCGGCAGATTCTCTCCCCTTCCTTGTAAAGAGCCATTGCCTCATCCAATTTGCCCCATGTTCCGAGGATTGTCCCCTGACGGCTGAGACTGGCTTGCAGGATTTCCTTGTCACCGGCCCTTCGGCTGATCTGCTCCGCATCCCTGGCCAGAGTCATCGCACTATGAAGATCTCCCGTGAGACCGAGAATACTGCTTTGGTTGCACAGGCTGCGCGAAAGCCCCCTTCTGTCATTAAGTTCCCTATAGATCCCCTCTTCTTCCCTATGCATAGCCATCGCCTCTTCCAGTTGACCTCGGTTCTGGAGACTGACGGCCTGGGCGCCGAGCGCCACTGCGAGCCTGGGGCGGTTACCAGTTTGCTGGTAATGAGTTACCAGGTCATTTCTGACGGAAAAAGCCTCCTCCTTATGGCCTGTGTCGTCGAATAACGTGGAGACACGCAACATATGACTGGGGCTGCCGGTTTGTCCGGTTACTACTCGACCGTACGCTTCGCGTATGCGCAGCTGTGAATGATTCTCGATCTGGGCCCAGTACGCCTTAACCTCGAACTCGTCCTTCTCCCAGAGCGCACCGAAGAAGCCGAGTTGCGTCAGCAGGTCCGCCAAGTTTTGCCATTCAGCAGATTCCTGCCATTGCCAAGGCAGTTCATCCAATTGGCGCGGACCTTGCGGCTGGTCATGAAAATAGTTGGCCAACGTTCGGTGTGTGCTTTGTTTGTCTTCGGTGGTGGGCAGGTACGCCTCGCGGACTGCCTCGCGCAGGAAGTCGTGCGCGAAAGTCAGCAGGCCGCCCCGGTTCACCAAAGCATCGCCCGCAGCCAGATACAGCGGACTCCACACCGCTCGCGGCAGCGGTGAGCCTTCCGTTCCCAGCGAGTCCAGCAACTCTGTCTCGGAAAGACCGCGGCGCGCCGCCCACAGGCGCACCATGCTCTCGCGGACAACGTTCTCGCACGCCGGGTCAGGCTTGCCGTAATCCTGCTCCCAGCGTTCGATGACTTTGCTGTAAAGCTCGACCGGGCTCGCCGCTTGCAGGTACCAATCGATGCGTTCGTTCAAGCTCTCGTAACTGCCGAACTGTCGCAGTTCATTCAGCAGCGTGCAGAGATACAGGCCATTTCCTGTTTGCGGCGCGACGGCGATGCAGTGAACAGTCCTCGGGCTCAACGCCTTGGAGTACCGATTCAGGTATTTGACAATCAATTCTTTGCGCTCGGGCGTTGTGAGTGGCTCCACGCCCAGCACAGGCCAGCCGCGTTTCTTCAGGTCATCCAAAGGCTGTCCGGGGAGCGTCGAAACGACCATACGCACGTTCGCTGGGATGGCTGGCGGCAGCCAGACCAAGTCCGGCGCGCCGTCTCGGTCCTCAATCTGGTTCAGAGCGTCGAGCACCAGCACCACGTGCCTGTGCGCCGCGACCATGTGCAGTGCATTGGCGAAAGCCATGCGCAGGGCGTCGGGTTGGTCCGGAATCTCAATCTGAATACCGAATTTGCGGCGGAACTCGCCCAGCAACCGCCGCAGCATTGCCATCCAGTTCACGCTGTCGGGCGCAGCACCGATGAAGTGCACCAGAACCGGCGTTTCGGGGTGTTCTTCGCTCCAGCGGTAAGTCCAGTTGGCCAGCAGCGCCGATTTGCCTCCGCCCGATTCTCCCAGCACCACGAGCGGTGGCCCGTCGCCCGCAGCATGGGCGTCAAGCCGCTCGATGTTCTCCTTGCGGCCGATGTAGACCGATCGGCGGCTGGTCGCATACGCTTCATGATCGGCCGCGTCGCGGTCCAGCAGGTCGGGAACGCTCTTCTCCGGATAGAGGCTCTCGATGACGGCGGTGATGTCGCGCAGCACCCACTCGCCCAACTGCTTCGGCGTGGCGAAGTTTTCCTTGACCGGGAAGCCGCTCTTTCGGATCGCGTCCTTCAGTTCCGCCAGTCGCTCGCGCCGGTCGGCGTCCTCTTCTGTGAAACCCGTGTGCGCGGCGGCATAGGCCGGGTCGCGAAAGTAGAAGAACGCGTGCTCCGCCATCTGCGGATTCCGCAACACGCCGTGGAGGATTTCGAGAGCCGTCACGGATTGCTTGCGGTGCTCGTTGAGCCAAGGCTGCGCGTCAAGAAGTTCTTGCGGAATCTCCTCTGGCACCCAGCCGTAGCGCTCGCCCAGTAGACCGATGAAATAAGGCCGGCAGTGCTCGATCTCCGCTAGGCACAGAGGCAAGACCTTCCCTTCGGCCTTGGCTTCGTCTGGGACGCCCCAGCGCAGGTCCACCTCCCCCCAGGTGACACCGCGGCTCTCGCACAGGCGGCGCAATTGCGGGAAGATTTGCTTCACCAGTTCCTCACGCTCCTCCTGCATGTCGCGGAAGGTCGAGGAGATGAACACACGGATCTCGTGACGCTCAACAACGGAAGGGATTGCACTAATTCCGTCAGGCATAGGTTTCTCACCTGTCGCCGAACAAGCATAACGTCCACCAGCAGCACAACGAGGCCCTGCCGCCGGCCGCGATGCGCTGGGTGGCGCTAACCCACGGCCTCAACGACCACTATGTCTGCAAGCTAGCGATGCCCGGTAACACTAATCGCGGCAAGTTCACTTCTGCATAGCGGCCCGGACCCGTCCGGCTTCACTTCGCACCCCAACGATTGTGTAACCGGTGTCCTTCAGAATTGCGGCAATCTTGCGAACTGCGGTTCGATCTTTCTCCTTTTCATCTTCGGGAAGCTCCCGGTCTCCGAGACACTCTACAAAGTCCGCATACGGGGCTAGGTCCCACTTGCGCCAGGGCAGCAAGCACTTGTGCAGCTTCTTCGCTTTGTCGGTCTCGGGAGCATGGCGCCATTTGTCCCTTGCCTTCTGACGCATCCAGCGCGTGTGCTCTCTAGACGCCAACTCCTCCAGCACATCGGGTGGAAACTCGAAAGCCTTCTCACCTTCAACTTCCGAGACCATGTAGCATCCAGCAAGAACCAATTTAACCGGGATATCGCGTGCCTGTCCGCGGTTCTGCTCCTTCTCTTCCTCCGGAAGCTGGTCGAACTCCACGAGGGATGGGGTTTCCTTAGTGTCTTCGTTCTTTCTAGGTCCGTATTTCCAGCCGAGACCCTTTTGCTCCTCGCAATAGATCTTGTGAACAGCCCTTGCCAGCTTCTCCAGAACCTCGTCGTCAACTTGGAACTGTTGAACCAGCGCCCGGAAGTCCTGTCCGTCCACGTGTAAATCCAGTTGCGCCTTGGTCGGCAGACTGGAACGCTCAAACCGAGTTTTTCCTTCGAGTTGGCTCATGGCGATGACGGACTCCATCGACCGCGCTCCGTGCTTGTATTTCCATGTCAGTAACAGGGCCCGTAGCACCCCGGAATCGATCTGCAACTCGCCGTTACGCAGCAGGTGTTTCGCATCCCGCGAGAGCATCGAGCGCAGTAGGATGGCACGCCGCAGTAAATAATAAGGATCGTTTCCTCCCGCGAGCGGGTTGGGGCCAAGTACATTGAGATAGCCTTTGAGGCGGCTGACAAAATCCGGGACTTTGGCCGCGCGTGCTTCGTCCTCGCTTACGTTCTTGCCGAAGTTATCCAGCGTCTCGCTGGTTCCCCCCGCAAATACGAAGATCGCCCTGCCGATCGGATGGGTGAGGTTCCCGTGTTGGAACTTGCCATCCTGCATCGGCGCGAGAAAGTACCGCAACCAGCCGTAAGTGCCTTGGTAATCGCCGTCGAACTCGTCCCAAAACACCAGAGGAATCTTTCCGCCAAGGCCGATGTCGCGTACCTCGTGGAAAGCATACAGTAACTCGTCGGTAGACCGGAGTTGGGACAGGTTGAATTCTTTGGGTTCGATCTCACCCGGCCGGAGCGCTAGGGCAAGCTGTGTAATTCCAAACGACTTCCCCGATCCTGGGGGACCAAACACGGCGATCGACAAGGGTCGCTTGGGGTGTGGCTGAGCCACATATTCGCTGACTAGGGAGCGAATGCTGCGCAAGCTCTCGATCTCTTGCCTGTCCACCGTCAGGAGGGCTCCGAACCGTCCGAGTGGGACTCCTTAAGTACGTTTTCCGGCCCTTGCAAAACCACGTTGCGCGCAACCTCTTCGAGATTGCCAGGGCATCGATCCCCGAGGATCGTCCAATACTTGTTGCCGGTGCGCATCGGCACGACCGTTTCCTGGAACGGGCTGTCGCTCTTGGTCAGTGCGTTGACGACGTTACCGACGGGAAACTCGAGGTTGACCTCGCTTGCCGAGACGCCCCGCTCACCATAGCCTTCGCGATGCAGGCAGCGGAGCGCCCAAAGTCCTGCCCGGATTCCCTGTCGAATATTGGGCTTCTCCGGAGCAAGCATCACTTCCTTCGCGATACCAGCAGTGAGGCAGGAACTATAGCCCACCATCCGCCCTGGGTAACCCTGCTCCCACATGCCCTCGACCACTTCGGGATCGAACAGTAACCGGCATGGCAGTTCGCCTTCGCTGTCTCGTGAGTATAGGAATGCGCCCGCCGCGTTGAAAGAAATTACCACGTGGGCGCACGGCGCCAGGCTACGCAGAGCGCGGTTGTAGATGACCTCCCAAACCAAGTCCTGGGCCGTTCGCTCCCAGGAAAGCTCGTGACTTACCTGCACTTCCGTGAGGCGTAGGTCATTCACCATCATGACGGCAATGAGTTTCTCGGCGTGGTGCGCGCGAAGATGATCCCAGAGTTCTCCTCGTGCAACCGGACGACTCATCTTCACCAGCACCCAGGGGTGGCTGCCGAACTCTGTCAGGGCTGCGGGCCAAAGGTCGCGTTTCGAGCGGAAACCCAGGTCTGCGTCATCGAGCACAACGATCTGCGCCCGAGAGTCATCATTCACCACCCGCGCCCACTTTGTATCTGCCTCTCTATCGGAGCATCGGTTAATACCCAGGAATTCAGCAACACGCCACGCCGGCTTTTCCTTATCGGGGGCTTTGGCGGCAAATGGAAAAGGCATCCAGGAGGCATAAGAATGATGGAATCGCGGGTCCTCGGGCCCGATCTGAATATCTTCGGCCTTGCCGGTGCGCCGCGGCGTATCGGCTTGGCGGATTTCGAAAACAGCACGGTCGCGGACTTGCGCCGCAACACTTTCGACCAAATCAGCAAGCAGCGCGGCCCCGCCACGCTGCCACTCCAGCCGGGAACAAACCTCCGGCTCCCAAACACCCCTTTGCGCCTCCAGCGCTCGGCTGCGCGCGAGATTCCAATCCAGCGTGAAGTCCCCGCTGACAACAATGGTCTTGGCACTCGCTTCCGTGCTCATTGTTGGTATTCCACCTGTCTGCGGCACGGCATCCTCCGCTAAAGAAAGGCAATTCTACACCTGCATAAAGGGTGGCTCAGAATCTGTAGATTTCGGTACAGTCTCGGACCGCAAGTTCTTGGAGCATTAGTCAGTGTGTTTTCAATGTCGGGTCAAACGGTCAAACCGAAGATTCTGGTACAGCCACCCCCAGTCAGCAAGGTATACCCGACGATCTATCTCGATCCGAAAATTCGAGACAGTAGAATCGCTCGCTTGCGGCTGCTAAGGAAGACCCTTCTTGACCATCGCCTTGGCAAGGGACCTTGTCCGCCCCGCTAGACAACTGCAAACGGAAATCAGTTCTTAGCCCAGGGATCAAAAAGGGTTCTTGCGCGTCAGTCGCAAGTGGATGATTCGATTGGGCGGGAAATTCGAGAATGTGCTGGTCAGTCAGGTAAAGGTTTTGAAACAGGCGCTGTGGACCTCAACAGTCCACGACCTCAGCCCGTCCTCCTCGGTGTGCCCACCAGCCGTTGCAACCAATCCTAACTTAGCTGTTTGCTGAGTTGGGCGAAAAGCTTGAGAGACGGTTCCTAACGTTTGAAGTTGCCGGAAGAGCAGCGGTCTTAATCGATTTTCTTTTTCAGACGCCACACGATAGTAAACGGGTCTCGACCTTTGCCGGGGCTGACGAGTCCGCGCCCTTCCAGCGCCTTGATGGTATTGCGATTGGCAGAGAGGGGGCGGATTACTTCGTTGTCTTTCAATCGGCGCAGAATAGGGTCGCCGCCGAGCGAGTTAGTTTCAAGCTGGTATCCGTCTTGGATGTGCGACAGGAGGTCTTGTTCACCCTCCGTGAGTTTCGGAGAGACACTGGCAGCACCGGCAGCTTTCTTCTTCGCCAATTTTCACGTCCATTCGCGGGGAGGTTAGCGCTCCGATTCGCCCAGTCGAAGCACTGGGGGCTCGGTTCGGCAGCAGACGCCATACCGTTGCCAAAGCTGAAACCATGGGCTATGTGCGAGCATTTCATCGTGCCGCCGATTGGCAGCAGAGATGTCGCTTGCGCTGAGTGGCCTAATATCCGGCGCTTCGAACATTTCCTGTAGCTGCTCAATCTCGTCAATGGTGCGTTCAACGTCCATGCGTCACAATCATCTAAGAGAAGGCGCGGAGCGGTCAACCTGAAGCGGCAACTAGCTTGAAATCCCTTGCTTTGTGACAAGATAAACCACAAAGCTTCCCAGCCAATGACCGCCCTCGGACTCCGACGCTAGAATGTGGATTGATGTTTAAGGTCGCTAGCTGGAATTTGAATTCTGTTCGCTCTCGGCTGACCCATGTCACGGCATGGCTGAAAGTTCGCGAACCGGATGTGTTGTTGCTGCAAGAATTGAAGGGGACGGAGTTCCCGTCCGAAGCCTTCAAGTCGCTCGGCTATGAGAGTGTAGCGGTGACGCAGAAGGCCTATAACGGGGTTGCGATTCTGTCCCGACATCCGATGAAGACGATTGCTAAGGCTCTCGTCGGGGATGATTCCGATAGCCATGCTCGGTTCTTGGAGACACTTATCAATGGCATCCGCATCGTCAATATTTATCTTCCCAATGGCAATCCGGTAGGGAGCGACAAGTTTGCGTACAAGTTAGCTTGGATGGATCGACTGACTCAGCAAATGATTAGATGGAAGCAGGACGATGTGCCAACGCTAATAGGTGGCGACTTCAACGTGATTCCTGAGGACATCGACTGTCACAAGCCGTCTTCGTGGGAGCACGATGCTTTGTTTCAGCCGGAGCCCCGAGCCCGCTATCGTGCGATGTTGGGTATTGGCTATACGGATGCTTTCCGGTCGTTGCACGTGGGCGAAATAGGACATTTCACATTTTGGGATTACTTTCGGCAGGCGTTCCAAAACAACCGAGGCATACGAATCGATCACTTCTTACTATCCCCAACGCTGGCAAATCGACTCGAAGGCTGCGAGATCGATAAAGGGCCGAGAGCGCAGGAAAAGCCGTCTGACCACACCCCCATAATCGTGACTCTATCCGATCTGCCATAATCTCCCAATGTGCGGACGCTACCGGCTGTCGCGGCGAAAGCAGATCGTTGAGGAATACTTCGACGCCGTTTCAAGCGAAGAAGACTGGGCTCCCCGCTACAACATTGCCCCCACGCAGCCCATCCCAGTCATCCGCCAGCACCCCAAGGAGCCCGTCCGTGAACTGTTGCTAATCCGATGGGGTCTCATTCCGTCATGGGCGAAAGACTCGTCTGTCGCCGCCAAGATGATTAACGCAAGGTCGGAAACGGCAGCTACAAAGCCCGCGTTCCGCGATGCGTTGAAATCTCGCCGCTGCCTGATCCCCGCCGACGGGTTCTACGAGTGGATGCGGACGGGGAAGGCCAAACAGCCGTATTGCTTCGAAGTCAGTGAAGGGGAGTTGTTCGCATTCGCAGGATTGTGGGATCGCTGGAAAGACCCGAGTGGCAACTGGGTCAAGACCTGCTCGATTTTGACCACGACCCCAAACGCGGTGACCTCGCCTGTCCACGACCGAATGCCAGTCATCCTCGATCCAGACAGCTACGACCTTTGGCTCGACCCCGGAATGCAGGATGTCGCGGCGATCTCGGAACTGTTGAAGCCCTATGATGCCCGGCTGTTGCGGTGCTATCCCGTAGGCACTCGGGTCAATCACGTCGCGAACGACGACGAAGGATGCTCCGCACCCGTGGAACTCGCCCCGATTCAGAATCGTCTCTTCTTCTGAGAGCCGGTTGATTGGTTGATTGTTCTGGGACGCTAGGTTTGTACCTCGCTAAACAGCGGTTTCTCGACCTCAGTGGATCTGTTCCGACATGTCTGTCCGCTCCCCCTGTTTCGTAGGCTGCTGCAGCCTTTTTGACCAGGCTGGGGTGGTGCTTGGCGGTGCCGGTCAGCTACTGATTAAGAGTTAACGCACACTCATCAGCAGGATCCAAGCAATCACACTTCACTTACCCACAACCTAGCCCGCACGGAAGCACTTTGTCGAAGTAGCGAAAAAGCCCGTATTGGCGCGCATCGGCTCGCACCCGAAAGGGGTCCACTACAGGGTTGGCTTTGTAGCGTGGGCTATTAGGGTACCGACCTTTCTGTCGTTCCGAACTCCACACCAAGCCGGGTATAGCGCAGTATACCCTGCGCGCGAACAGAGGCTTGAAAATCGCCCTTCCAGCTCCTACTTCATGTTGTTGAGCGGCGTATAAGCGAGCTAAGGCGCGTCTTTATGTAGCGTATCCGGTCGGAGGTCTGGCGCCACCAACGCTGCACATCGCCCGCTCCGCGCTCTTCCGCCACGGTCGCCAGGACAGATTCGCCACCGGCAAGGTCAGGATGGTTCTTGGATTCAGTGTCGGCGGCCCACGTCATCCCTCGTGGATCGAACTGGAGCACTTCGCCAGCCCAGGTACCGACTACTACGCGGGCAAATGCACGGGATAGCGCGACCGTGCCGGACGCTGGCAGGCGAAGAACAGCAGCACACACACCAGTCTCCAAGTCCCACACCCGCACCGCATAGTCATTTCTACCAGCCGCGACCGCAAACCGATTATCTGGTGTCAGGACCACACTGGAGAAAGCGTCTGGTCTGTCTCCGTCGACTACGCGCAGGCATACTCCTGTCTCTAAGTCCCACACGCGCAATTTCGTGTCCCAGTGGCTCTCCGACACCGCTCGCGTTCCGTCCGACGTTATGCTCACGGTTCCTATGCCACCAGTATGTGGTTCGCGAACCCGCAGGCAGGCCCCGGTGTTCAGATGCCAGATGCGCAACTCAGAACTCCCCGACACCACCCGCCGACAGTCCTGTGTTAGGCTCACAGACCAGATAGTATCTTCAGGGCCCTCGAGCTCATGTAGGCACGCGCCCGTCTTCAGGTCCCACACTCGCACTGTGTAGTCTTTACCGGCGGAAACCGCGTGTCGACCGTCCGGCGTAATAGTGGCAACTGTATGACCGAACGGGTGCGCTTTCAGAACGCGGAGGCATGCCCCAGTTTCCAGGTCCCAAACCTTCACTTCTCCAGTGATCTCAGCTTCCGTCGCGCGCTTTCCATCGGACGTTACGCTAAATTCAAGCGGCATTATACGGACCGGCAGCAAGCGCCCGCGTGCTCCGGTCCGCAAATCCCATACTCGCATCGAACCTTCCCAATCAACCGAGAGTGCAAGCCAGCCTCCCTGAATTGTGCTCACGATGCCGATGCCAGTCGTGTGACCCTCAGGTACCGGCAAGCATGCTCCCCTTTCCAAATCCCACACCCGAACGGTTCTGTCGTGCCCGCCAGCTGATATCGCACGCCGACCGTCCGCAGTTACCGCCACACTCCAAACTCGTTCTGAGTGCCCTTCCAGTCTCCGCAGACACGCTCCCGCTTCCAGATCCCAAACACGCACTGAACGGTCATCACTGCCCGAAACCGCGCGTCGGCCATCGGGTGTTAGGCTCACACTCCGGACATCCTCCGAGTGTCCTTCAAGTACACGCACGCACGCACCACTCTCGAGATCCCACACTCGGAGCGTATGGTCAGCACTCCCAGAGACCGCGCGTCGACCATCGGGGGTGATGCTCACGCTTAACACCATATCTGAGTGCCCTTCCAGGATGTGCAGGCACGCACCCGTTTCAAGTTCCCAGACGCGCAACGTCTTGTCCCAACCCCCAGAAACTGCACGCCGAAAATTCGGAGTTATGCATACGCTCTTCACCTCATCAGTGTGCCCTTGCAGCACTCCTAAGCAGTGACCCGTGTCTAAGTCCCACAATCGGAGGTCTCGGTCGTTGTGACCGACCGAGACCGCCCGCCGCCTATCCGGCGTCACGCTGACACAGTCGGCAGGCCGGCTCTTTTCTGACTCCCGCAGGCAAGCGCCGGTTTCCAGGTCCCACGTAACCACTTGGCGCGAATAAAATGAGCTCGCCGCCGTGACCGCGCACCGGCCGTCCGGTGTCACAGTCGCGCTCTCGAGCTGATTGTCAACCTCCAGCACCCGAAGGCAGGCTCCTGTCTGCAGATTCCACACTCGCACGGTTCCGTCACCACTGGCGGATACCGCGCATGCGCCATCTGGCGTTACGCTCACACTATTAACGAGGTCTGTGTGTCCTTCCATCCTAGACAGGAGTGCCGGCATCGGATTGTAGCGGTCCGTAGACTTCCAATGTCTTGTCAGCACCGGCGCCCCCAAAGTAGAGAGGCCGCGTACAGCGGAATCATGCACTGTACCACGTGGTGCGTAGTTGAATGCGTGCTGCTCCACAAATTTCGGCCTCATACCAAACTCTATTAGCGCATAACATTCCTGCATTACGAAGCTGGCGAACGCCTGCATCCGATCTAGTCGGGTTGGGTCCTCTGTGACCCGGCGACGCTCAGCTTCGATCTCCTCCTCTGTCCACATACGGCAAAGACCAGGAGGTTCCGGGAATGGCAGCGCCAACTCTGTGATCGCCTCACCTCTCGCCAGCCTATCGCGGCGTTCGCTCCACTGGCGCGCATAGTGGGTGATCTCCTTTGTCCAGCGATGAAGTCCCGCCTGCCGCCCGCGCTCCTCACGGAACTGCTCTTGCGCTTCCGGAAGGACGGCAAGGATATCTCGATAGTCCTGCTGGAGATCGAAGACAAGCCCCAGTTGACACTTCAAGATGATCCAGGGAAGGCCTGTAAGCAGCGCTGCGGCATCATCGACCAACTCGCCGCGAGCTTGCTGATGGACCAACTCCACCGCCTTACGGCCATTCGGCTGAGTTTGTGCGCTATCAAACCACAAGTGCTGCTTCGCAAAGTACCGCGCGAGCGTTTTGTGACGCGCTTGGCCGTTTGCGTCGGCAAGAAATCGTTCGGTTGCCCGTTCTGCTAGTTGCCGGTGGTAGAAACTGATCACTGTGCCACCTGGAACGATGCGCTCCGTTAGATAGGGTTCCAGATCGAGGTAGAGACGCGACCAGAAGATGACAGGCAACCGACGCTCGGATGGCGTGTGATGAGCGCGCTGTTCGAAGTCTTGCCATACCTCATCGTCCGCCGAGAGCACGTCCAGGATTTCGTCCTCGGTCAGTCCATATCGGGACGTTGCCAGATAGCCGAGACTGCGGCTAACCAAAAGTAAGCCATGATTCGCCCCTAGCGAAAGGCGGTCGAGCATCGTGTCGATTATGCCTTCCACGCCGTCGCCGAGCAGACAGCTCTCCAATGGCAGGTACGATGCCCAGCCTCGTGCCTCTTCGAAGGCCAATCTTAGATACAGCGGAAGTCCACAGCGGTTGAATGCCGCCAGAAGCTTCTCCCGCTGTGCTGGCTGGAGTTGCTGGCGGGCTGTACTGAGCCAATGGTCAAGCGCTGCGGCAGCATCCGTTGGAGGCAGGACTTCAAGTTCAAGCAGCCGGCACTTGCTGAGCGCCGGGGCAACATCGGTAGTTGAGAGTACGACGCGGCAATAGGGTGAAAGCGATCCGACCAGCCATGTGAGCGAGTGTGCGGGATCATCCTCCCCTAGTTGGTCCAAGGCATCGATGAAGACCACCAGGGGGCGTTCTGCAGTAGCCAAGGCAAGACGCTCACGATAGACACGCACCATTCCGTTAAAGTCCGCGGGCAGTTCTCCGGTGGCGCCATATGCCGCTCCGATCTGTTCCAAAAAACCGCGGAGCAACGTGAGTCCACTCGACGATTCAGGTGAAGCTCCGATGAAGCGACGGATCACAACGGCGGAGGGGAGAGCCACCAATGCCTGCTCTGAAGCCTGAGCCATTACTGCGGACTTGCCCGAACCCGATGCGCCACGCAGTACGAGTGGACGGTCGCTGTCCGAGCTGATGTACTCCCTGATGGAATTCAAAACCTGCTGCCGGCCGAACACCAGAGCCCGTTCGCGTGCGAAGCTGTCGTGTGCCTCGATTTCCAGTGCAAGTGGCGAACGCGACTCGAAACTGGCTGCTTCGTTCTCAATCACCGCCCGCAGTTTCTGCTCGACATCTTGGCAGAGCCGCGCCAAATCTCCAGAGTCGTAGGGCAGGATGTTGTCCTCAGGAAGCTGGTCACCGAGGAAGTGCTTGAGATTGAGGAGATCGGAGTCGCAGTCATGGTCCGGCACCTTGCGGCAGAACGCGAACACGTGCCGGCGGTCCTCGGATGTCGCCCCGAGCCCCTTCAAGATTTCTTGGTGGGTGGCGGAGGCTTCATATTTCACCATCGCTTGGGCGGATAATTCGGCCGCCTGTGCCGCCTCGCGAAGAATCCGGTGCAGGCGCTCTTCTAACTCCTGCCAACTTTCAGATTCCGTCCATTCTCCGCTGCGCGCCTTCAGCGAGTATTCCGGAGGAACTACGTTATTTTCCCGCTGGTACCACGCGCCTAGCAGTTGCTGGTCGAGGGCATCCGTAACACGATCGCGCACCCTCTCGAATTCTTGCGCCTCGATCCGTGCTGGCAAGGGTCGCCAACCGTAACGGTCTCCGAGCAGAACGATGAAGTTCGGCTTGACCCCAGTCCGCTGGCAACGATCGATCTCGCGCAGGCAGATCTCCATGGTCTTCTGGTCGAGCGCAGCTTCGTCGCGCACACCCCAGCGCAGGTCAATGGCCTGGAAGCGTGCGCCGCTCTCTTCACAGAGTTGGCGCAGCTTCGGAAACACGTCGCGCTGCAGCGCGTCGCGCTCGGCCTTCAAGTCCTCGAAGGTGGAGCTGACAAAAACCCGGAATGTGCGTGTTGCGGTCGGCATTGAGTTATCTCATCGCGGATTATCGTCATTTGTCGAAGCCACGGGTCGAAGGAAAGCTACCAATCGGTCCCAATTTGCGCTCAGAATGTCACGCAATTCGCCGACACAGGCCCGGTATCTCTTGAGGGTTTCGACGTCTGTCCCATCTGGGAACGGGTCTTCGACCTCACCCTGCAGACCCAAAAAGGGTCTGAGGACGAATGTCTTCTCTTCCGGAAGTAGTTTCTTCTGAAGCAGCGAAGCCGCCATCACTAGGATCAAGTCCGCTTCATCGATTCTGTCTGCCGTCATCCGCTTGACTTGATAGTCAGCAAGCAGTTCTTCACCGAACATCTCTCTGATAGCTTCCCGAGCGGCATAGGCGGCGGTCGCGGCACTGGGTTGAAAGAGCGCACCTGCCTCCACTCTTAGGCGATAATCTGGTGGTCTCTCTTTGATGAGTTTCAGTGCGATGGCCTTGGCCATCGGGTCGCGGCAAGTTCCACCATAGCTCGCGAATGCGAGCACCTTCTCATCTTTTCTCTTCGCAATTCCCAAATCACGAAGCCAATTCCGGACCTCAATAGTAAGGCTCTTTGAAATCTGATCGCGGTCGAATTCGCGACAGATGTGTCCAACAAGATCGGCCTGAAGCGAGGGAACACTTTTCTCCTTCAGCAGGAGACAACGCTTTCCCTTCGCGAGCATGTACCCGAGTTCAAGGCTGACATTCGGGCCCAGCGTCGGCTCTGCAATGTGTTCGAAAACCGCGATCCCATACTGCGAGGTATCCATCCAGTGCCGGACGTAGCTCCAAAGCTCGTCATGCTGCTGCTTGTAATCCGCTCGGACCAGAGTAAGGGAGTATTGGTCTAAGATCTCTGACAGAACGCTGGCGATCACCTCGTACTCTTTAGATGCGCGGAAGCGAATCATCAAGAAGACGGTGGATGGCGTGGTGGGGGTTCCTGGAAATTGACTGCCGGTGGCCATCACATGTCTGTTTCCAACTCTTTGAGCCAATCATTTTGTACGCAAAGATCGAGATCGAGTTTCTGTCAGCGCCCCGGCGGAGCGATTCTGTATCCAAGGCTCAGAATTGCTTTCAAAGTACCCAGAGCGGTGATACGGTCGTATTCCTTTTCCTCTTCCGGTAATCGGTCGTAAGGTACAAGGCACGGATGTTGTTTGTTCTTGTCGTCCCGATACGGGCCATAGGACCAGCCTTCCGCCAGCCGCTGTGCCGCCCACAGGTCGTGTGAGTTCGCAGCGAGGCGCTCGGTAAGCTCGGCCAACTCCGGCGGCAGCGAGACTGCAGAGGTGTCGATTGGTGAGGGATGGTAACTCATAACGCTGTCATATTTGGATGGTAGCATTTGACGATGCGCACCTGCTCGGTTCGCGTGCGGAACGTGAGCATGTTTTGTACTCCATGATGTTTTCCCTAATCCTATCGATAGATACCCAGCCCGATGCTGTATAGGGCTTCCGAAATTGTGTTGATCTGTTCTGGGTCCTTCTTTTGCTCTGTGGGGAGCAGTTTGTCCCAAGCTACAAGGTTTCTATTTATCTTCCGCTGACGATCTGTTTGTTCTCCGTACATCCAACCCGCCAAGTATCGCTCGGCACACCAACGAATGTGTTCCATTTGAGCCAACAGTTCAATCTCGGAATCTGCAAAAGACACGATGCGCGGTTTCTCCTTTGTCAACTGTTCTGCGTGGTAGCCAAGCGCACGAAGCTTGATCGAAGTGTGATCTGCCGCCTGGCGGTTTGAATCCCTGTATCCTTCACCGAGTTCGTCCCATTCCGGATGCGGCTCCGAGGGGTTCTTGAGCTTGTAGACTTTATGCAGAGCACGTGCGAGCTTGTCTTCGCTTTCATGGAGCAGGACATCCCAGCCGAACACGTCTTCAATCATGCCGAATGGATATATTCGACCGCCCGACAGAACCGCGGAAAATCCCTTTCGTGAAGTCTGGCGAATCAGGATTTGAGCCGCGCGGCACCTGACCTTCTCATGGAGCTCAGTGCCCAACCTGAAATTTCTTTCGTCACCAAGTTCATCATCACAGCAGAATGCGTAAGTAACCAGGCTGCCCGCGGGCTCTCCATCCGGACAGAGTTCTGCCAGTTTGTTGACTTGATCAGATGCTGAGAGGGGTAACACAATCAATTCGACGTCGCAGACACGTTCCAGATTTGGATAACGGGTCTTGAACTCATTCAGGAGGCTGTCGGTCGGATCAGCAATACTGAGCAGAAGCCGTCTCCCTTTTCCGACCTCGTTTGCGAAATGCCCAATTTGAGCGGCGTGCAAGGCAAGGCTCTGACCAGCCATCCCGAATCCCACCACTATGAGCCGGACCAAGTTGTCGTCATGCTGGCGGATCGGCTGGAAGTCCAAGGGGTACATCCGGAGGGCTTGGCGCGCGGCGACCGCATGTTGATCGAGGTCGGTGAAATTCACCCTATATCGCGAATCGTCACTGGAAAATGAAGCGCTCGACAAAAGCCGTCGTGTATCCGGATTTTCAATCAACGTTCGACAGATGAGGGCGTTATGACGGCCTCTCGCCGATTCCGCCAATTTGCCGATCGCGGCCGCAAGCGCAATGTTTGTCTGATCGTCATGGCACGAAGCCACTACAAACTCGGCTCGTTGAATCCGGGCGCCTTCGAGCTGACTTTCCTCCGTGGCGTCCCCATCGAGGACAAGCACACCATGCTGGCGCATTAACTGTCGCGTTGCTTGCGGGCACTGACTTTCGATTGCGACCATACGCTTCTTGCGCCGGCGTCCTTGAATGGCAAGCTGCACTCCTACCTCACCCAGCCCGCAAATAACCACATGACCTCGAGCCCAAGGCAATCTCAGTCGCAGCAGATTCAATTCGTCCGGGAAAACCTTGAAGAAGCCAATTAGTGCTGCTACGCAAACCGGTATGGCCCCGAGCAGGCGTCCGACATGAAGCGACCATGGAATCGGGCCGTCCAGATGTGGCGCGTGGAGAATGAACAACTGAAGGGTATGATATGTAACCGACCACGGATCCACACTGCCACCAGGACGAACTGCCTGCTCGTATTCCCACATGCCGACGAATCCGCAACCAAAGGCTACAATCGCGACCAGCCCAGTTGCCCACCATACCCAACTAGAGCGCACCTCACCGGTTAGTCCGGTATCCGTATGCATATTCAGCTGCTCCCAGCCATTGGCAGTCGCCTGCTTTATAGCACAGCAGATCGGTCATTTCACCCCGGCACGCTGGATTCCCAGTTCGGACCCACTCGGTTTTACGTAGGCCCGTCTTCTCGCGGCGGGGCATCAAACCGCCTTTCACCGGCGGTGCAGCGGTCGCCTACGCTCCCTTGTCCTCAGGTCCAACAACCATGTACCCTGCAAGTGCAAGGATCTCTGGAATGCTGCGAATGGCGTCGAGATCCTTCTTCTTTTCCTCGGGCGAGAGGACCTTTGGACTCGGGCCAATCAGGTCTTTGTACTCCTTGTAGTTTGGGCGATCTTCTTCGGACCACGGGACCATGCAGGAATGTAATTTCCTTACATCATCTTTGACTTTCTTAACCTTGCCGTATCGCCAACCCGCTGCGATCTTTTGACGCATCCACCGGGCGTGCTCCATGATGGCGAGTTCCTCGACGACCTCATCTGGAAATTTTCTCACCTCATGTGAACCGGTTCGACCGGGAACCATATCATAGCCGACCGCAGCCAGCTTGGTCGGGATATCCCTCACTTGTCCCCGATTCTGTTCGCGGAGCTCCTCCGTGAGTTCACCATACGGTTTCAGGTTGCGGTGCTTCTTGGTTTTCTTGTTTTCAACCTTCCCGTACGTCCATCGTGCAGCTTCCAAGCCTCTGCAAAAATGCTGATGAGCGGCGATCGCGAGCTTCTCCAGCAGTTCGCCGCTGAGTTCTAGTTTGTGGATCTTTGCCACAAAATCTCTCGCGTCAACATGAAGCTCAAGTTGATCCTCGGGCGGAAGGGCGGAGCGTTCAAACTTGTTCCTACCGCTCAGTCGGCTGCACGCGATGATCGATTCCATCGAACGTGCTCCGTGCCAATACATACGAGTGTAAAGAAAGGCGTTGACAAGTCCGTCGTCGATCTGGGGATCCTTGTTCTTCATGATCCCTTCGTAGTCGCTCAACATCGAGCGAAACAGGATGGCGCGGCGTAGCACATAGAAAGGGTCATGGGCCGTGGAGATGTGCGGGTTGGGGCCGAGCACGTTCAGGAAGCCCTTCAACCGGCTGATAAAATCCGGAACCTTCAGCGTTTCAAATCGTTTCTTCTCATCTTCGTTTTTCGGCTGGCCAAAGTCCTGGTAGCGGCTACTGGTGCCGCCGGCGAAAACAAAGATGGCACGGCCAACGGGATGATCCATGCCACCATCCTGGAAGACTCCGTCCTGCATTGGTGCAAGAAAGTGACGCAGCCATCCGAACGTGGTATCGCCCATCGGCGAGTCGAACTCATCCCAGAAGACCAGTGGCAGCTTCTGATTCAGTCCGGCGTCACGCACCTGGTGAAAGGCTGAAACAAGCTCCGCAGTCGACTGGAACTGCGACATGTTGAACTCGAGTACTTTGATCTCGTCGGGCCGAATCGAATTAGCGAGTTGCTTGATGCCGAACGATTTCCCGGCACCGGGGGGACCAAAGACCGCTACCGACAGCGGTCGCTTGGGGCGCGTCTGATCGGCATACTCGCTGATGAGAGCGCCAATCGTACGCAGACCCTCGATTTCCTGTCGATCCACCGTGATGAGCTTGCTGAACCTGCCAATCGGAACATCCTCAAGAGCCTTTTCAAGGCCCTTTTCAAGCACCTCCCGCGCTTTCTCGTCGGCCTTGCCGGGGTAGACCTCGTCAAGGATGGTCCAAAGTCGACTTTCTCCGGGTGTAACGGCGTCCTTGTAAATCAAGCCGGGTATTCTGATGTTCGCGGATGAGAACTGTGGTTTCTCGATACCGTTCTTGATAGCCCCGGAGACTTTCTCGATCGGGAGAACGAGTTTGACCTCCTGGGCAGAGGCGCCGCGTTCTCCATAGCCCTCGCTGTGGAGCACCCGGGCGGCATGAAGGCCGACTTGCACCCCATGCTCAAGATCAGGCTTGTCCGGGCAAAGCAGGATTTCGCGGGCCACTGCTGCGGTTAGGGTTGAGGTAAGTCCCATCATGCGTCCAGGGCGACTGCGTTCCCAAACTCCCTCGATTCCGTTGCGGTCAAAGAGCAGCCGGCAACTGGGGGCTCCTCCTTCATTTGCCTTCGTATACAAGAAAGCTCCGTCGCCATAGAAAGGAACGATCACTTTGGCGCATCGCGATAGTTCACTGAGAACCGGGTTGTAGCTGATCTCCCATGCGAGGTCTTGTGCTGTACGCTCCCAGGAAAGTTCCCGGCTGATTTGCGCATTTCGATGACGTAAATCATTCACTCCAATGACAACGACCAAGCGGTCGGCGTGTTTCTCGATCAGCTTTTTCCGGAGAGTGCCTTGGCCTATCCGAGCCATTTTCAGCAGAACCCATGGAGTCTTGCCCTCTGCAGTGAGAGCGATCGGCCAGAGTGCCTCTTCACTATTGAAGCCAAGAGCAGCGTCATCAAGAACGACCAGGCTTGCGTCGGGATCATCGTTTTGCACCCGCTCCCAGTCCTTTGGCGCAACTCTCGGACCGCAGCAATTAATGCCCAGAAATTCATGGATGCGCCAAGACTGGGGGGCCTTCTTATCGTCTTTGTCAGTCGTGTACGGACAGAGCATCCATGAGGCATGCGAATGGTGATAGTTGGGATCTTCGGGAGAAACAGCCGTCGGTTGTGGATCTCGCCTCTTGGAAGGAACGGCTGGCTGCCGCACCGAATAGCCTTCGGGAACGATCGCCTCGATTATGTTGGCCAGCAGCGGAGCACCTCCCGGCTGCCAGGAAACGTGCGAGCACACGTCCTGAAGCCATGCAGGGCCCTTGGCTTCCGGCCCGCGACTCCGGGCAAGGTTCCAATCAATCATGATGTCCCCGGTGACAACGACGACTTTGTTTGCGCTGGGGGCTGGCATATTCTGTAGATCTCCTTGCGTGATGTTGCCTTGCTACTGCAGCTGAAACTCAGCTTCCGGCTTGTTGGCCCTCGTTTGCACGGCTGGCGGCACCCTTCGATCAGATAAAGTCCCTAGCAGCCCGTGGTGGAACTGAAAAATCGTGAGCGGTGATCAGGCGTGCAGCAAGGGGACGATGGTACCCTCTGCGGGCCAGTGGCGGGAGAGCGCAGCGGTATCCGCGAAACGGCCTCCCACAGGCCCAGCAGAAAGCGCAAAAGTCGGGAAAACAACTGCCCAGCACGGTTTTTCAGCTCGCGCGGCGTGCCCGCACCCAGCAGCTTGCGCAGGATCAGGCTCAGGTTGAACCCGCCCACATGGATCAGTTGCCGCTTCAGAATGTTTTCGTGTCCGCGCAGATGGCAACGCCGCATCCCGCCCGTCTCGTAGCAGTGCGCGAAGCTGCGCTCGACGAACTCGCCGCGCCGCCGCAGTAAGCTCTTGCCGTACTCGCCCCGCACCCGCCGCCGGTTCGCATACACCGCTTGTTGCTCCTCCGGCTTGCCCGCCCAGTTCCGCCGCCCCTTCTGTTTCTTCTCCGGAATGTAACTGCGCACGCCGTACGCCTTCATCCGCTTCACCACCGCGCCGCTGTGATAGCCCTTGTCGGTCACCGTCTCTTCGATGCCGGCCACGTTCACCTGCGGCGCTTCGTTGGGCCGCAACTCCGCTTCGCGTCCGACCTGCTCCGCCACTGCCAATCCGGCCTCGCACAACGTTTCATCCAGCGTGGCCGTGTCGCCCTGATCCGCCCCTTGCAGCGTGACCGCCACCACCGCGCCCGTGTCCAGATCNNGCCTTGTGCGCCAGATGCGTCCGCTTGTCTTTCATCTTCGCAGTGCGCGCATCCGCGTCCGCCGGACTCTTCCAATGCTTATTGGACGTGCGCTTCTTGCGTTTGCGATCCAGCCGCGCCAAGTCTTCGCGCGTCGGCGTCTCGATCCCCGAGGCCTTCGCCAGCCCGCGCAGAAACTCTTCGTAACTGGCCCCCGTGTCCCGCCGCACAATCGAGCGCATCGCCGCATTCGCTTCCAGCGTCGTCGCATCAATCGCGATCCGCTGACCTTTCAGCAACCCGCGATCGGCCAGCACCCCCAGCACCCAGGCGAATACTTCGCGATGGGTGTCCAGATCGATCAGTCGCCGCGTGCGCGAGATCGTCGAGTGGTCCGGCGTGTACTCGTCCAGCGCAATGCCCACGAAACGCCGCAGCGCCAGCGAGTCCGCCAGCCGCCAGGCGATCCCGCGCTCCGCCCCGATGCCCTCGAAATACCCGATCAGCAGCGACCGAAAGTAAATCCCCGGCGTCAGCGACGGACGCCCGTACTGGGCAGCATAAAACTTCACGCACCGGCCCTCGACAAACCCGTCGAAGCCCTCGGCCTCCAGCAACTCGTTCAAACGCTGATAAAACGGATGCCCCGGAGCGGATGCCAACTCCGTGTGCGCAATCCACAAATCCTCTTGCTTCTCCCGCTGCTTGCGCGTGCCCATCGCCATGCGCCGATTCTACGAACAAACCCTGTGGATGCCCCAGAACTTTCCGCCTACGAATCCAGACTTACACCACGGGCTGCTAGCGTGATCGGTGACCTGAGCACTATTCTAGATGACCGACGGTGGCCGGGAACGCGCGAACTCGGAGCGGGACTCAACGGTCGGGTTCGCGGTGCTCGAACTGGAAGAAGCAAACGCGCCCGCCCAAATCGCCTGCGTTTATCCGGTCTCCATCTCTCCATCATGAAAAGCACAGCACGGTACTGCGCCCTCCCAGGTAAAGGTCGCGAGCAGATTCCCGCCCTCCAGATCCCACACCTTCAGCGTATTGTCCCTGGAAGCCGAGACCGCAAAGCGCCCGTCCGCCGTCAGCGACATAGGACGAGGCTTGCGTCAGAGGGCCGGCAGAAGACAGAAGACATACAGATCATTCCGCCCCCGGCAGGGCATCACGACAGCAACTGACTGCTCGTGCGCATGTGGAGGCACCCAATGCGGAGAAGTTTGGGGCGAAACCGCATGTACCGCGCACGGCACTACAACGGGAATACTCCCGACGCCGCAACTCATTCGTTTGATTGAACGTCGATGCGAAAAGCCGCCTCCGGCCACAATGGCGCTGGTGCTCCACCCTCTTCTCCGACGACTTTGTCGCTTTTGTCGGGCAACAGCCGGAGACACTCGGCAATCATCTCTCGCCAAGCACTCATCCTTCACGATGCCTCTCTCTTCACAGACTCTTTCCGCACGCGGTTGACTTGGACCTAACACGTAAGGTGTAGAGGTGTAGAGCAAGCGCAGTACCAGTTTTCAAACTACGGAGAATGCCCGAGAGGACCAACGGGCATCACCGGCTTCTTGGGTCTAGGAGTTCTCAAGCGTTGCAGGAATGGAAGTTCCCTCCACTCTGCTAGTGCCCGTATGTATTCGTCAACTTTAGCCTGGTACTCAAGATTAAGCTTCATCTGCCGCTCGCCTTCATCAACCAGCTGTGCGTTGACGAGTGGAGTGTCAACGCTTCGGCCGGGGATAGAATATTCGCCGGCACAATTGTCCCACGTATCTGTAAGCTCGGCGTCAACTCCCTGCCGTTGGTGTTCTAACGGGACTTTACGTTCTCGTACCGGACTTCCTACCTGCCATGGAGATGACCGCTCGGATTTGTAGCTCAGATTGCTTCCGTCCCCGGCTCTCTGGTGCCCGATCGGTATCGCACCGGCAACGTTCTCAGCGACAGAACGGCGAAGCGATAGGAAGTAAAGCTTTCCCAGTTTGTCTCCTATGACGATAGCGTCGCCGTCTGGTCGCCACTTGATGGTCGTTGCGCCTTCCATCCAAACGGACAGTTTTTCCTTTCCGGTATTTCCCTCCCATATGCGTACCGTGTCGTCTCCGCCGACTGACGCGATCCACATCCCGTCATTAGGCGAGAAATCACATCCAGTAACGGAACCCTCATGTCCCTTCAAGATCATCAGAAGCTCTTTTCGGTCTAGGTCCCACAGTCGCAGCGTGTGATCTTCCGATGAGGAGAGGAGTAACTTCCCGCTCGGAGAGAATCTGCAAATCTTCACCTCGCCTTGGTGCCCTTTGAACACGGCCAATTCTTTTCTCCGACGAACCTGCCACAGCCGAACCGTCCGGTCTTTGCCGCCCGATGCTATGAGACATCCATCCGGAGAAAACGCACAGGTGTTCACCTCGTCAGTGTGGCCGCACAATGTTAACTTCCTGCCAATAATTGTGTCGCACACTTTGATGCTCTTATCATCGGACGCGGATGCGACCAGCCGACTATCTGGGGAAAACGCGCAGCTGTTAACATCTCCCGTGTGTTCAAGAAGAAGCACACGGTGTTCTGGGTGTTCGAGATCAATTACTCTAAGAGAACCGCGTGCGGAAAAACCAGTCGCATATCCGGCGGCAATGCGGGTCCCGTCTGGTGAGACGGCGCAAGCCAAGACAGCAGGAGGTGAATCTGACCTAATCCAACCAGCAGGTAGACCTCCATCCGACGATCCTTCGCACCAAACTGGGTTCGGGGTATCACCTTCAATAGTGCTCCTTTCGTCGAACGTGTGAGCGTCCCAGATCTTCAGAGAACCGTCGTCCGAACCCGTGATAAGGAAGTCGGAATTGGGCGAAAAGTCGCAAGATGTTACTGCGTCTGTATGGAACATTTGTTCTTTCTGTTTCAAGCCAACCTGAAGGCTCCATACTCTTATCTCACCGTCAAGTGAACCCGATGCAAGATAGTTTGCATCCGGTGAAATAGCGCAGTCCACCAACCTTTCGTATCCTTGAAACTCGGCCAGTCGCGATACGTTGATTCCATCGCAAATAAGTAGCTTGTTTCGGCATGAGCAAACGACCATCGAGCCATCCTTTGTGAATGCACCGGCAGTGACTTCACCCATCTCTGAGAACTCCGTCTCACTATGCGCCAATGCTCCGACGACCCCAGGGTTGAGAGCAGAAGCAACGTTAACTATGAAGAGATTTCCCGAGTCCCCGCCATAGCCCACACCACAAGAGAGCGCCACTTTTTTCCCGTCCGCCGAAAAACGAGCATCGCAGATATACAAATTCCTGAAAGCCAGGGAGCCTAAACGCTTTCCAGAGTCCGAATCCGCTAACTGCATCCAACACCCCTTGCCAAATTCTCCCCCACAAAGCAGAACTACTTTTGCATCAGGAGAGAATTCACAAGCACTGACTTCTCCAAAGTGTGTGGGGAGATCCACTAGCTTCTTCAGAGAAACGGTGTCCCAAATTGACGCTACGTTCCCGCGTGTCAATGCTATCTTTCGTCTGTCAGGGGAGACAGCACAAAGTCCTTTCTTAGCCGGTTCTTCGAGAGTGAACGACCACAACGGTTGCCCCCCCTCGAGGCTCTGAAGCACTACTGCGCCATCGTCCCAGGACGATAAGATAGACGCTCCCGTTGGCCAGAACACGCAGGAGCGGACTAGTACCGGATGACGTTGACAAACGACTCGTTCGAAGCCGGTATCAACTTGCCAAACCCTAAGCGAACCATCTTGAGCTCCCCACAGCAGTAAGTTGCCGTCTGGCGAAAAACTCAAGCGACCCAGCCAATGTTCTGTTTCGACTGTTCTACAAAAAGAAGGAATAGTCAACACACATGGCGCGTGATACTCCGGTTTGTTCAACCACTCCACCCACATACGTTTGTGGGTCGGCACCGACAATTCCTTTCGTGCTTGCTTGGTCGGCCATGACGCTTCTGGTTCGAATAATGCGCGCTGAACGACCATATTGGGATACCTCGTGAGAATGTGAGCCTGCGACCGGACAAACCGTAGAAACTCGACAACCGGAGTACGCTTCTCAGAGGGGAATTTTGAAGACGCCAACATGGTTTGATAGTCGGCCAAGAGGTCATATTTCAATCCTGCCGCAAACTTGGCGGCTACGAACTGCAGATCGGTTAGAAGATCTTTCATAGTCTCCAGTAAGCCCGCACAGAGTTGCTGAAAGGGCTCTTCCGCTACCTTTCGACCATTTGGCACCGTCGACTCTGAATCGAGCCAAGCCGGCTGAGCGGCATAGTAGCTGGCAAGTGTTGTGTGGCGGCTCTGACCTAGCCCTTCTGCTAGGTACCGCGTAGAAGCGCGCTCAGCCATCTGGCGGTGATAAAAAGCAATCACAGTGCCCCCGGGGACGGAACGTTCTGTTAGGTACGGTTCCATATCCAGATACAGCCGCGACCATACAATCACCGGCAGCCGTTTTTCGGCAGGTTCGTGCTTCGCCCGCTCCTTGAAATCGTGCCACACTTCCTCGTCTTTCGAGAGGACCACGAGGATCTCATCTTCCGTCAGCCCGTATCGCGCCGCTGTCAGATAACCGAGGGCATGATTTACCAGCGTGGGTCCATGATTCGATTCTTCGGCGAGTCGAGCGAGAAACTGGTCCACGATTCCCGCCAGTCGCTCACCTAGAACACACCTTTCTGGTGGATCGAACCACCGCCAGCGGCGCGCTTCCTCGAAAGCTAACTTGAGATACAAGGGCAGCGGAGATCTACGAAAGCTAACGAGTAGTTTTTCGCGCTGCTCGGGTTGAAGCGTTCTGTTTGCTTTTTCAAGCCACAATCCGAGTGCCTCATCAGCTTCCTCGACTGGAAACGTTTCCACCTGCTGCACACAAGCTTGATCAATCGCCGCCGGAAGTTCAGTCGTCGAAACGATCACCTTGCAGTTCGGGGGTAGCTCCCGTGGCAGCCAGCGCATCGGTGTTGCAGGATGGTCTGTACCCAACTGGTCCAGTGCATCGATGAACAAAATGAGAGGCTGTTCCCGCGTGGCCAGTTTCAAGCGGTCGGCAAAGGCAGCCGCCAACTCGTTGAATGTCGCAGGAGCCTCTTCTGGTTGGCCATAACGCCGAGCAATCTCCAGGCACAAGCTGCGGAGCAGAGTGATCTCGCTGGATGACTCCGGCGTCGCACCAATGAAACGCCGCACCGCTCCATTAAGCCCAGCAACTCCCGACGCCTGCGCCAGGACCGCCGACTTGCCGGACCCGGATGCACCCTGAATCACCAGCGGTCGCCGCTCTTTGCCTTTCAGGTACTCATTGATTGCATCCAAGATGCGCTTGCGCCCTACAAAATGTCGCGACCGTTCCTTGGCAAATGCATCATGCGCCTCAATCTCCAGGTCTAACGCCGGCCTCGACTCGAACCGCTGCGCTTCACTGATAACGACCTTCTCGATGCTTTCCCTCACTCGCTTGCACAACTCGTCCAGGTCCCGGTCATCAAACGAGAACACATTGTCGCCAAGCTGAGCTTTCAAGTACCGCTTGAGTTCCCGTACATCCCCGTCTCCGCGCTCGATTCCCCCTCGGAAGAATGCAAAAACATGTTGGCGGTCCTCAAGAGACTCGCCCAGGCCTTTGAGGATCTCCTGGTGCGTCGCCGAGGCCTCGTACTTGAAGAGATCAGCCGGTGCCAGTCCGGCTGCGCGAGCTGCTGTTTGCAGGACATCCCAAAGCCGCTGCTCCACTGGATGCCAACGCCCGGCCTCCACGAATTCGCCAGTCCGTGGCCTCAGCAAGTACTCGGGCGGAACCGCGTTGTCATCCCGCTGGTACCAGACGTCCACCAACCCAAGCGCTTCCTTATCCGATATGGCACTCCGCACACGCTCGAACTCTACGGCCTCGATTCGTGCGGGCGCAGGTCGCCATCCGTAGCGGTCACCGAGAAGAACAATGAAATTGGGTTTGACTTTGGTCCGCTGGCAGCGCTCGATCTCGGCCAGGCAAATCTCCATGGTCTTCTGGTCGAGGCTCGCTTCCTCTCGCACTCCCCAGCGCAAGTCGATAGCCTGAAAGCGCGCGCCGTGCTCTTGACAGAGCTTGGCAAGAGCAGGAAAGACCTCGCGCTGCAACGCGTCGCGTTCTTCCTTCAAGTCCTCGAACGTGGAACTGACAAATACCCGGAATGTCCGTGTCGTGGTCGGCATCGGTTGTGCTCGAGTGAACTTTCACCCCGCAGCGAGAGGAACTTGCGAGTTTAAGGGACTTGCGAAGCGAAGGTCAAAGGCATCCCCAGCAGGTTGAATAACAATCCGATTCTGGACCGTCGGTGTTCGATTCGGCCTGCGGCAGAGTGGACTCCTCATCGGTCGCTCGATGAGATGGAAGTCGCGGATGCGCTGGAGCTGTGATCAGATTCCGGTAGGAGAGTTCGGCTCAGGAGTTCGACGTCGCGTCCACCAAGGAAGCACTTGCCACCTTTTCTTCCCTTTCTTCCCTTCTTCCCTTTCTGATAGTGCAAGCTGATAGTGCAAGGTCATTTGCATCGCACGGTTCGCTCCGCCGGGCCTCTAAACTGCAGGCGGAGCATATTCCGCGATCGTTAACGATGGTAGAGATGGAGTCGCTTTCGTGCGTCGCTAAGCGGTCGGTTCAGTTCTTGGAACGCTAATTGTTGTAAAGTACTTCTGAGATGCCGATCCCAGACTCCGCTTCTGTTCGCCCGTGGCGCCTTGCCGAGAATCACTTCCTCGAGGTTTTGCGTGAATGTCACCAGGTGCCTTCCAACGAGAAAATGTAGACGTGACTGCCGCCGTCTTCGGTCGCCGCGAATAGTCGGCTCTTTGCCGGCCGTGAGACTCTCTCGCAAGCAATTGGAATCCAGCCTCGCGGCCCACCCACCTCGCTGTCCCAGATTTCCGTTTCCGCGCCTCCATGCCGATCCCTGCAGAGTATGTTGCCAACAACAGCCCGGATCCCCCGCGGTCGCCAGAAAGACCCAACGTACTGCGCCGGGTCGATTCTCCAGAAATGAACCGTTGCATCAGAGATAGACTGTACTTGAATCACCTCGCCGTCGTCTGAACACATGACATCGGAAGGTGAGAAGCCAGTATAACCTCGAAATACGAACACGTTTCTCCCGGAACGACTATCCCAGAGTTGCACGGTCTCACCAACAGACGCGAGGATCTTCTCGCCGCCTGGAGACACAGCGATACCTCTTAAGCCTATGTTCCAGTTGTCTTTGAACGCGACCCGTTGTGAGCGACATTGTTCTTGTCCCGAAGCGGCGTCCCAAACCCGAACGGTGGAGTCTGTCATTCCTCCGATGATGTGTTTCCCATCCTTTGTAATCGCAAGGAATCTAACATCAGCGTCGGGATCTACCATCTTGCTAACCTCTCCTCCTGTCGCCACGTCCCATGTTCTGAAAGTATTGCCTTGATCGTAGGTGTACAACCGTTTGTTATCGAACCGTATCCACATCGGGTCGTACCGCGAATCGATCCGGCTCGGATCTCGTCGACACCGCCATTGCCAGACGTCGATCCCGGACGTCCCAGCCGAGACAATTTTCTCCTCGTCGTCAGAAAACGCAATCGCACGGATATACGAGTTTGGAAGCCACTCGCGCGATTCGAGTTCTTTGCCCCGAGACACGTCCCACACCTTGACAAGGCTCATAGACGCGGTCACGAACAGTGATCCAGTACGGGAAAAGGCCACTGCCTCGATTTGCTGTCCGTGATGAAGGATGGTTAAGTGCTCAACGTGAGCAATATTGCGAATGCGTACGTCGCCACCGGACACGGAAGCAATGTGGCCTTGAGCTGGTGAGATAATGAGTAATCGATCTTGGGTGAATCCTTTGTCGATCCACTCGAACTGGCGTTGGCCTGTGCGAAGGTTCAGCAGCGTAGTTGCAACTACGCCATCTGCCGATCGACTGGCGACCAGATACTTCCCGTCGTATGCCAGTGCCGCGTTGTCGCCGGGGATAGCTAGCACTTGGTGACCGTCCTCCAGATCCCACACTCTGACATTCTTATCGCGAGACGCACTGGCCAGCAGGCGACGGTTCTTTGACATGGACAATGCCGTGACGCGTTCGGAATGTCCGGTTAACCGGTGAAGAACCTTACCGTCTTCCGTACGCCAAACTACTATTTCACCAAAGGGCCGACCAGCGGCAACCAAGCGACGGTCGCCTGAAATCGCGATGCTGGACGAGTTACTGGTCTCAGCAATTCGAAGACGTCCTTGGCCACTGGACGTATCCTCGATCCAAACACCGTACGAAGCCGTCGTAGCGAGCTGGGTTGAGTCCGGCGAAAACGCGAGATCACGACCGGTGAACAACTCCGAGTAGGTCTTGCGCACGCACAAGCCTGAAGCCATATCCCATGTCGCTATGTGGCATGGACTGGCACTTCCAACGAGCTTGCCACCAGGTGACGCCGATAAGGCCATCACCGCCTCAGTATGACCCTCCTCGATTTGTGGAAGAACGAAGTCACCATCGACAGACAAGATGTCTATGTCTTGCCAGGTTGCGACTGCGATCGTTTTCCCATCTGGACTGAAGGCCATCGAGTGGAGCTGGGCATCGTGCTTTGGCAGCGTGTTGCGCCTCGATCCGCTCATGATCGAGTACAGACTAACCGTTCTCTTATCACGTGCCAAACATGCAGCCAAGAGACCGTCAGAAGAGATTACCGCCGCACAATCTGTGTTTGGTGGAAACTCGTCAATGGGCCAAAGGTACTTGATCTCTCCGTTTTGTACATTACGCACTACGATTGCATTTGGTTGGTGCGTATCGCGAGTGAGGATCGGAACACCGCTCTCGATGGTCACAACCTGCTCATCGTTCCGTGAATAGGCCACGTCAAGGAACGGCGCAACATAAGTCCATGCCGGGGTATCCGATTTGCGTGACCAAGTCTTCTCCCCGCGCTCAACATCGAAAAGCGTGAGGCAGCAGTTGCCGAGGACAGCCAAACGCTTCGCATCATGAGAAAAAGCCACCCGTTTTACAGCCCCATCACTCGGTGACATTTGCGCGAGTTCTCGACCTTCTGACAGTTTCCAGATTCGTACCGTTTTGTCCCATGACCCGGACGCCAACGTCACACCTGTTGGCGAGAACTCTAACGTCGTCACCACATCCGTGTGTCCACGAAGGCACAACAGTTCGCGGCTCGTAACCACCTCCCACACGCGGATTGCGCGGTCAATGCCTGGGCCAGCCATACCGCTGACACCGGCCAACAGCCGGCCATCTGGCGAGAAAGCAATTCGGGTCACAGACGGTGAGTGTCCAGTGAACCCGGCGTTGATTCGATTGATTTCCTCGCCAGTCATTGGGTTCCACACACGAACAGTTCCATCGTGCATTCCGCTGGCGAGAAGCGACCCGTCTGGCGAGAAGGCGGCACACCAAGCGCTTGTGCCGTGCCCGGCCAGCACGACACGTTGCGAAATCCCCAGAGGTGACGGCAGTGGGCGCAACGATCTGACCCATAGAAACCCAGGAATGGAAGTCTCCTTTTCGGTGCGCCATTTTTGGAGCAGCTCACTAACCTTCTGACCAAGTATTGTTCCTCGTGACGCATCGTTGCTGACAGCGTAGTGCTTTGTTCTGTCATCGCTGTCGTACCACCGCTCCGAATTCCAGAGACATTGGAACAGCGTCGTCTCGTGGCGGCTGATAAATTGGATGTCGCGTCTGATACCTTCCTCTAGAAGCTCCATTATTCGGCGTACCGGCCGTTCCTGTGGAAGCTCATGAATAGCATCGGAGAAATCAGTAGCTAGCTCGAAAACCTTCCTGGCCTCGACCTTTGCTTCCAAGAAATTCAGGTTAGTAAACAGTTCTTCGACAGCAGCGTATGACATCGCCTTATGGTCAGAACCAGCAGTCCGCGACGCCTCGACTAATCGAATCGTCTGCCACGGCAACTCGGTGACAGTCCGAAGCCGCGCTTTCCTCGTCTGAGGCGGACAGGTCGTGAGCTTTTGTTGCTGCGTTGGTAATGAGTCCAGCCAATAGCCTTTTCCGCGAAAGTAGGTCGCCATCTCGTAGCGAAGTGCCCACTGGTTCGGTGCCGCATAACGCAGCCAAGCCGCCTTCCAGAAGCTTTGGTGATAGAAATCAATTAGTGTCTCCTGCGGGTGTGCTTTCCGCATGAGGTAATTCCGGATCTGTCGAAGAGCCACCTGCAATGCACCGTTTCGTGCAGCCTCTGAGTGGCGCGGAAAGCGGGACGCAATGAGATCGCTGAGCTCGCCCTCGGACAGACCGTCGCGAGCACAGGCCAGAAACCCAAAGAGCACCTGCACGAGTCCAGACTGTGAATTACTTTGCCGGTCGGTGATCTGCAATTCATGACCGACGTCGCGTTCAAGCCGACCCAGCACCTGCCCGAAAAGCTCGTTTATCGCTTCTTCGATATCAGGTTCCGCTAAGATGTCGAGAGAAGGGACGCGGGTCTCTGGTAGTGCTTTGATTCGACGCTCGACGCCAGCGAAATCACCAAACACGCGAAGTTCCTCGAGGGCAACCGTCAAGAAAAGGGGGTTCTTGGTCGCTGGATTCTGCAACAGCAACTTGATCTGGTCAGCATCCAAGGTCTTGCAAAACACACTTGGGATATCTCGAATCATCTGCTCGCGCACGGCCGAATCGAGGTCAGGAACGTTGACAGTTCTGAAGCCGCGTTTCCGAAGGACGTCTGCCCAGCCACTGCTGTTGGTCCTCGGCGGCAGTCGGCTCTGGTCTAGCACACTCACGATGAGACGAATGTTGGGCGGTAGAGTGTCCGGCAGCCACTGAGCTCTTAGAGGGTCGGCAGTCTTATCTAATTGGTTGAGAGCATCAAGGAGGATGACGACATGACCGCGTTTCGAGGCGGCCTCAAGAAAACGCGGCCACTTCCTTAACACCTCGATGGGATCCTCCGGAACGGTCATCCGGCCGATGGGCTTAATCGTCGGGTTTCCCTCGACTTGCTCGGTCTCCTCGATCAGACTGAGCCGCACTTCAAGCTCTGCACATATACCGGCCAACAAAGTCGCTAGATTGGTTGAGGAGGGGCTCGCTCCTATGAATCTGGTGATCAGCAATTCGCCGTCTCGGCGCATGATTCTAGCCTTAGACCAATGGGCCAAAATCGCGCTCTTGCCAGAGCCAGATTGGCCGGTAACCACCAAAGGACTTGTCTCGGTTCCGCTGGCATAGTCGTCTAGCTCACGCTCCACCACCATCCGTGGAACGTGGATGCGCGTACGGTTTTCCACGAAGGCTTCATGATATGCACGTTCCTCCTCGATAGGATCTACCGCTTGGTGTAAGGAGCTCAGATGATCAGCAAATTGCGCTTCGATTGCCCGCACCAAGTCCTGCTCAACGCGTTGGCCAAACAGGTCCAGATGAGTAAGGCGGCCGCGCATGGTAGCATCTTCAACATTTTCTGCTTCGCCATCCCATTGTCCGGAGTACCAGAATACTTGATCCGGATACTGAGCCATGATTTGCTCTTTTAACGCTGCGAGACGTTGCGCCAACTCGGGACGGCTTTCAAAAAACACGGAGCGATGTTCCCGAATCTCCTCGGCGGAGTAACCACTAAGCCCTTCGGCGGGAATGCAGCTCGAATCTCTGAAGTAAAAGAACGCGTGAGGACAACGGTTGGAATGCGCGCCGTCGATTCTGGGAACGGGGGTGAATGCCGCATGCAGGATTTCGAGATGTGTGAGTGAAAGGCCTTGCCTCGCCAATGAAGTGAATCGATACTGCTCTTCTGATGGAAGCGGGGAGGGTACCCAGCCGTAGCGTTCACCAAGCAAACAGAGGAAAAAAGGGCGACTTTCATCGATTTCCTTCAAGCAAATTTCGATCGCCTTACCGTTCTCAGCCTCTTCCCGAGTTACGCCCCATCGCAAGTCGATGTCGACTAGATGTAGGTGACGCAGTTCGCACCATTCGCGAAGACGTGGAAAAACGACCTTGACCAAGTGATCGCGTTCAGCGTGCATGTCTCGAAAAGTGCTCGAGATAAAAACCCTTACTGTCTTCCAGAGTGCGGACATCGGATGTTTCTCCGCCTGCATCAAACTTGCCGTGACAGCCGACTATTAGTCTTTCCGATCGGCGTTTTTTGAGTCCACTCCCAACACGCGAACAAACATACCGGAAGAGGATCAACGCCGATGCAATTCGGACCAAAACACACTTAATACCACGACAAATCATGCTGCGCAACAGTGGCGCTGTAGATCGACGGTGTTGGAGTTTTGAAACATCACATGAGTTTCAACCATGTGGGGCCCAAGCCCAGAGCCACCGAAGGGTTCTCGTTGGGCCCACTAGCCATAAGTCGGCTTGTCGAGATGCGCGGAGAATCGATGCGCAAAACGCGCCACGCGAATGTCGGGGTGTCTCCGGTTGGCTCAGTCAAAACTCGGACAGACTCTTGGACTCCAGCCGAAAACTGTAAATTCTGGTACAACGTCAGAACGCAGTTTGAGCGACGTGAAGCAGCGTGTTTCCAGCGACGGCAGCAATCGATGGAAGCAGGGATTGTGGCACAGCCATCGGTGGTCAACAAGGTATACCCGCGTGACCACCCCAAACTTGAATTTCCCGACCAATCAAATCATCCACTTGCGGCTGCTGCGGAGAAACCCCTTTTTGACCACCGGGTAGGCAAGGGCTTGGGAAAGCCTGAAATGGTGGGATTTGGGTTCCCAACCACATTTACAAGGCCATCGTAGGCTCGTAGGGGCTGCGCTCGCGGCGAAGTCCACTGGGAGTCCCAGATTCACTCACGAGCGGGTCAACGAGGTCGCGGTAGGGACGACCATTGCTGATCGCCCCCCGCGCGGATCCGCACGAGCGCTTATTAGCGCATGCGGCTCTTATCGCAGATGAATAACGGCCAAGCGTGCAGCTTGTCCGCACACTCGCCCACGCGTGGGACACGCATTGTCCCGCTCTATGTCGGGTACGTGTCGAGTGGGAGAGTGTTCTCCTTGATCAGCAGCCTTCCCTCCTCACTCTCCGCCGACGTGCTTTCCGTCTTTGTTCGAATGATTCATCGGTACTATGCCGCTGTCCGACTCCTCGCAGACGTACGTGCGGGCCGTGTGGCCTAAGCCTTCTCCCGCCGTCCTGCGACTCACTTTGGCGCAGGCGTCTGCGAGGTCTCCCGGTTCTCGTGCATGAAGTTTCTAGGCGTGTCTGGGGTCTTCGACTACGCCGGACTGAACCAGAGCTCGCGCTATCGCGCCGGTTCATGTTGCCTTCCGCGCATTACAAGGGCGTCGGCGTCCGGATTGCATCTTTTCGGAGCTGAATACCCACCCCGCCTATCCTCTGTCTACGCTTCGCTGTGTCCCTCGCGGTAGCAGCGCAAGACTCGAGGCCGAGTGGATCGCTACTCCTTTCTCGTAAGGCTCTTCCATCCTCTACTTCATGCCGGTTTAGCCCGGCGCACTGTAATGGAGATTTAACGTCAGTTGACCTTCCCCAGATGGCTTTCGGCATGAACTGGTGGGACAATTAGCCCATGGAAGACCACGATGCCAAACGACATCCCGGCCCTTGGCAGGTGATGCGGCTGGACTCGGAGTTTGCCGGATTACTTGTCGCTGTCGGTTTTCTAGTACTGGGCCTCGTTAGCATTCCTATAACAACGGGGTTTGTGCTTGGGGCCATTGCGCTGGGAATGGTCGTCGCTCTGTTGCTGCGTTTTACCCCTAGGAGATTCAGGCGCGTCGCACTAGGAACCGTTATCATCCTCGCTGCGTTCGTGCTCTGGTGGACAGGACATAAACCTCGACGACCGCGTACTGTCTCGTCGAACGCTCTTTACGTCTTACCAAACAATGTCCCGTTCACGTTGCACAAAAGGGGTTATTGGTTGGAATGTTGGTTCGACCAACACGAGAATGTTGATCGTTGCAAACTTACGAATGAAAACGGAACTAATTCGTTGGAGGATGTGTACCTCCCATGCGTAGGCCATACGCCACTCCCTCAAAGGGAGTTGATCTTTAACACACAACAGACTGGACGCGTATGGACCCGGTCGCCCGACAATAGGATGAACGCCCCGGTCGTTCACTTGGAGAATGGCCAAAACTTGCTTCCGCAGAGTTCCTACGCAGAAGCCAAGGACGCGGTTTATTGCTCTCCTTGAGAAAGTCACATTGACGTAAACAGGCTTTCACTCAAAACCCCTGCGGCGGCACGATGAGTGCTATGGCGATGTTGCAACAGTGGATCATGAATTAAGGCATGTGCCCAAATCCCAATTGGTCGAATAACGCGATTGCTACAGAAAGCATGAGTGCAAAAGTCGCCAATGCCACAGTCGCCCACCAGAATGGGGAACGCCTAAATAGAAGGCCACCTACAACCGCGACGAGTACGCCCAAACAGCAAAGGACCAAAGTCACCCACATGATCGACATCGCGGACTGTCGCAAAGTCAACAGCCAAACCGCAGCCATGGCAAAGAGTATACGTGGGATACCGAGATAACTGACGAAAACAGGCGATTTCGCTCATCCTATGAGAGAGGAT